>JAFXTS010000019.1 GCA_017535665.1 Bacteroidales bacterium
TCCTGTATGCATAACCGGTCTGATTTCGATTCAGACCATAATATACGCATTTCAAAAGTCGGACACAAGTTTTGTTGCTCAAAACACTATGCATAAGAATATTATAAATTAATTTAACAATAATTAAGAGACACTAGTGAAGAATCTTGGTACTTAAAATAGGCGACTCCATCATCAATAGTACAGCTATAACAGTGATATTCATAGTTTGTGAAAATAATTCCGACATCTACTTTTACGACAACCTTGTATGATTTATCTCCCAAAACATTGTAATAGAGTTGTACTTCCATTGTTCTTGCATTCTCTGCAGACTCCTCGGCTTGAAATGTGCCAACAAATTTCCAACCTGATACGCAATCAGGTGTTTCTGAAATTTCTGTGTAATACTCTATGTTTGACTTGATTGTGTCATCGCCTTTTGGCGGATTCCCTGCATTTGCTGAAAAAGAAAAACACCCTAAAGTAGCGAAAAGCAGCATTAATTTTTTCATGATTCACTTACCTGTTTTATACCATCGGCACATCGGTTTTTTAGTTTGTTTTGATGATTAATTTGAAGAATGATTTTGCAAAAGTAGTGTAAATTTTTGTCGCTATCTATCTATCAATCAATCTATCAATCTATCTATCTGTTTTTCAATAAAATAATTTTTCAACAAAATATCAACAATGCAGTTGCAAATGGCACACCTAATTCAAAAAACAAGTCGCCTTGGTGTCCGCGACAACGATTGCGGTTACAAGCCCTTTAGGACGAAATTTGAGCGGAAAGCGTGGCGTACGGGGCGGTTCTCTTCGGCAGCAATGATTTGCTCCTGCCGGTTCAGCAAAAGTCGCCCCCAACGGTCAGGCAACGGGGCAGCTTGGTACCCATAGTTGTCTTGCTCATATTTTTGCAACATTAATTTACGAATCCAAAAATACAACTTTTTCTTTATTTTATGGTAGGTTGATAAAAAAATACGAATAGCTGGAAATAACAATGTCCCCGTTATTCTTTCAGGAAACTTTTTGCCCGCTCTTTCTCTTCTGGGGTGCCGTATTTGATGACTTTCTTCAGGTATTTGCGCTCGTTCTTGCTGTCGCCCAGCATATAGTAAGTATCGGCGATGTTGCTGAGTACTACGCCGTCGTGAGGCGCTACCTTTTCGGCTTTGAGCAGCCACGTCAATGCCGCACTGCGGTCTTCCAGCACCTGGTAAGTGGCAGCTATCACATTGATATTTTGTACATATTTGGGAAAATGGTGGTAAAGATCCTCAGCGATGCCACGAAGAAGTAGGATTTTCTGTTGCATTTTGTCAGCATTTTCATCGTTCACTGCGGCCATGAAAAGCTCTTTCTCGTAATCAAAAATTCCATCGGTGACGACCTCCTCCATGGGAGCGTTGTTGTTGGGCCATTGCCAATGGAGTTTGTTCTGTGTGGTTCTGTCGAGTAGGGCGTGAATCTCATCTGCAAAGACGTTCCAGCGGCATAATACTTGCAACAGATGGATTTTGCCGTACCACATATCCAGCCGGTCGGGAAAGAGGGCGATGCCGCGGCTGATGACATCCAGTGCGCTATCCACTCGTGCAAAGTCCCATCGTTGAGCATAATACATGTAGCCGGCCACTGCGCCAGTGCTGTCGGTGAGGGTGTAAACTTCGCCTTGTACTCCGTCAGCTTCGCTGGGCGGCTCAACTGAGGATACCACGCCCGATTGGGTCTTTGACAGGTTATAGTAGTAGTTGTATTCAGCGACGTAACGCTCGGCTGTCTGCTCGTTCATATTCCTGATTTTCAGGATGGAAGTAGTCATGGCCGTGGTGTCGCCTTTATGCAAGTCATCATAAAATTGCTCATAGGGATCTTGTGCTGCCGCAAGCATTATTAGCGACATCATCCATAGGGTGGAGAATAACTTTTTCATTGTTTTGGGCATTGATTCAATGCCGCAAAAATACGAATAATTTGAAAATGGAGAATTGAAAATTGAAAATTTTTTATTGAAATAGGGGGGGGTAATGTGTTGATAATTAGTTGATTATAAATACATTTGGGTAAAATGTGTCAATCCATCACTGTCAATTGATTTGATGAAAAGAGGGGATAAAGGAAAAAATTGGGATGAAGGTCACGAATTAAGAATCTCCACCATTTCCGCAGGGGTAACGACAAACGGCTTTTTGGGGAAATGCTTGGTGTTGCCAGTCACCAAGTAGGTGTCATCTTTGCTCATAGCGACTTCGTAAAACACAATATCTTTTGTATCAGGAAAGATTTCGTCTAATATTTTGACTCTCTCAGCTTTAAGTCCGATTCTTTTGATGTGACTGATGATGATGTCGATATAGCTTTTATTAAAATGAAATTTGTCTCGTAGCAGGACTTTCATATATTCGTCAAGAATTTCCTCGTTAAAAACGGGTATTATTCTACCTTGCAAAACAGCCCTTAACACAATGGCTGGATTGGAGTTCGAATCAATAGAAAGGAGTGCCGATACAACAACATTTGTATCAATAACGGCATAAATACTACTCTTTTCCATTTCTGACTTCATTGATTATGGCGTTGATTTCATCAAGAGAAAGGCCTTGCACTCCTGACTCTGCCGCTTCCGCTCTTAAAATATCAAAGGCGAGGAGCGCCTGCTTCCTGCTGTCTTCAATGGATACAGCGCGAATCTCAAAAGGAATTCTGCGCTCTCGAACCACCGCCTTGATGAACAGCGTCAAAGCTGAAGTGTTGCTGATGCCGAACTCATCGCAAAGGACATCAAATCGTTGTTTCAAATTGCTGTCCACTCGTATGGACATCGTTGTTTGTGACATAATGCTTTACAATTAATAAATTTTAAATGCAAAATTACATAAAATTTCATTACAATGTATAGCAAAATGAAAATAAATTGAAAATTGAAAACTGAGAACTGAAAATTGTACATTGAAATAACCCTACTCCCCGTACGTTATCGTCCTTACCGTTCGCGCCGACAGTTTCCCGTCGATGAACTCCTCGCACGCTGTCCAATTGCCATGCTCGTCGTACTGGTATTTCCATGTCAAAATGGGATGGATAGGGGTGCTGTCGCTGTTGATATCGTAAAACTCCATACAAGTCTTGTTCCCCACATCATCGTATTCGAAGCGGACACTTACGACCTTGTATGCGATGCCTCCTGTAAAATACTCGCCCTTGTAATAGTAGTTGGTCGTGATTTGCGTAATTCCCATCTCGCTGGAGATGGACAGTAGCTTTCCGTCCGAATCGTACTCGTAGTGGTAGGGAAGAGGGGCGGGCAGGGTGTCGCCGCCCATCAGATTCGCGGATTCGTACTGGAGATATCGTTCATAATTTTGAGGGAAACGAGGGAGGGTGTACATAAGCCCTTTGCCTCTAAAGTCATACTTTCGCTCACTTGCCATCGATCCATTGCGGTAGGTATAAGCGTATATTTCTTTGAGATAGGCATTTTCGAATTGGAAGACGGTGCAGACCTGTCCGCAGCTGTCGTATTGCAGACCTTCCATATAGTACCAATGCCCCTCTTTCGCCTGCCGTTGCCATGCTTGTACTCTTCCGTCAGCCACAAGGTAACGGTTTAGCTCCGTTTCATAGGCAAACTGCCACGGCCCTTTCGGCAGGTTGCGTTGCGGGGTGCGGACGTAGCGACTGCCATGATGCTTGCGGGCGAAACGATTGCTGATGCGGCGGTATTGTTTCATCATGACACTGCGTACATCGATTTGCGAAACCCGGTGTAGCGAGTCAAAGGAGTAAGTACGCTCTTCGATGGGGAAAGCATCCCAAAGGTATTCGTAGCAGCGGAGGGTGTTGTGTCTTCCCAAAAGAGTCTCTGTTACATAATGAGGATTGGGAATTAGCTGAAAGTTGTTCCGTACTTCCTTCACCGATACCACCTCACCTTTGAAAGATATGGACATCGGGTCCATTGCTCCTGTCCAATTGTTCAAAAGGTCGCTTTGAACGGGAAAACTCATCAGTTTGACCTGCCCGTCCCGACTTTTGGGGGTGAATTTGTAAGGTGACATCTCGCTCATCTGAAAAATCTTCTTTGCAGAATCTTGCGTGGCGATATTGATCTGTCCCCGCACACTCGCAGCGGCACAGAGTAGAAAAAAGAAGATGATGATGCGGTTCATGGCGATATGAAATTTTACCCCGCAAAAATACGAATAAATTGAAAATGGAGAATGGAAAACTGAAAATTAAGAACTGAAAATGGAAAATTGTACATTGTTAATTGTACATTGTTCATTCTCCTAATGGAAGAGTGTCACGATGAACGAGAACAGCACGAAGAGCCAGTGCGCTGAAATGCCCGCTAACAGTCCGCCGATGGTGTGCGCGATAATGGCCTTGGAAATCAGTGGACGGTGCCCCATCGAGTCGAGCATGGCGGCATGGGTGCTGAGGTAACCGCTCCAACACATACCCATGGCCGTGAAGACTGCGATGGCGTTGTTGTCGATGATGCCTTCAGAAACAAAGCGCGGAATCAAACCCAACGCTGCCCCCACTGCTCCTAATGCCGTGATAGGGAAGGAGATGAGCTGGGGATAGTCGAAGCCGAAGAGCCAGTGGAAAACCACCTGTATCTTGCCGGCCGCCCACGAGATGACGGGAACGCCCTCGTATGCCGCCCCCGTATATTCTCCATTGGCCCCGGCAGGACCGAACGTCAGCATCATCACAAGGGTGGAAATCACCAGCACGCCCGGAATGATGGCCAGACCGATGCCCACACCATCTTTGCCACCATCCAGAATCGAATTGAGGAAACGCATGAACACGCTGCCCTCGCTCTTGAAGGAGATCTGCTGCTCATCGCCCGTCTCTTCCGAAACAGGTGCGTTCAACGACGGGTCGGCCTTGAGGGTGAAACGCTGCATCAGCCGCGTGGAAATGATGCTGCCGACCACTGCGCCGATCACTCCAACCAAAGCCCCGCTGCCGAACCCCTGGCTGGTCATGAAGGCCACCACCACCAGTCCCATACCGAAGGCCGTGCCAAAGTTGGTCAGCGAAACCAGCTGGTACTTCTTGAAATACTGGCTGAAATTTTTGTCCTTGGAGAGCGAGATGATGGCGGGGTTGTCGCTCAGGAATGTCATCACCGCACCCAGCGCGGCCACACCCGGCAGGTTGTACAACGGGCGCATCAGCGGACGCAGAATGTTCTCCAACAGGCGCACCACACCAAACTCCGCCAACAAACGGCTGATGGCCCCCATCAGCACGCAGATGGCCATGATGTAGAACACGGTCTCCAAAAGCAAGTGATAGGCCGTCTGCATGAAGGTGTTCAGCATTTTCGGCAACGACATCCGCCAGGCGAGCAGACCGAAAAAGCCGAAAAAGAGAATCAGGAAGATGATGGCCTCAACGGAGCGCTTGCTCGTAAAAGAGAGGGGATTTTTCAGCTTGAAAAGTCGTTCAATCTTTTGGAACGCCGCCTCAATGGAGCGGGCATATTCTACGGTTTTCTTTTTGCGGATCTTCATGTTGATGATTACAAATTATCTGAATTCAATCTTTTGCCAAAATAACGGAGGAAATCAATATTCCAAGTGAGCCCGATCTGCGCCGTGAGCTTTCGCCCCGACACCACTCCGTCGTAAACCGGGAAATAGTGGATCTGATACAGCAGAGCGTGCAAGCGAACCGCTTCACTGCCCCTCGGATGGTATTCAACGCCAAGTCCATAGAACGCCGAACGCTGTCCGGCTGCCACAAAGCAGTCCTTGGCCGGCGAAACCCACGGAGAGTCGGCCATGTTCTGCTCGTAACCGCCTTTGACAAAGAGGTTCACGTGCTTGATAGCTACATCCATGCGCGAGATGACGGAGAAACTGGAGAAGATGGCATCGGTGCGGCTGACACGGTTCATGTAGTCGATATACCAGCTCCAGCGCCCCACCTCAAAGCGGTTGCCTAAGGTGACACATCCCACAAACTGACCGCGTTTTCTTTCGAAGAAATTGACAGAGTACAAGGTCTTGAAGAAACCGAAATCGCCGCTCCATAAAAGACTGTATGCCAGCAGTCCCTGCTTCCATTCGTTTCCTTTTCCCATGTAATGAACGTATGGCGAGTTGGCCACCTGCAAGGTCAGATGATGACGTTGTGATTTATCAGTAAATTTCACTGAACCAGCCAATTGGAAACAATAGTAGTTGTTCCAATAGTCGCCGGCATAATACACGTTGATGGGGGCGGCATCGTACTCAAAACCACCATTGGCAATGGCCTCCTTGCCGGCACGGATCGCCCAGTGGTCGTTAATCTGATATTGTAAATAAAGGAAGTCAGTATTGTCGAAAAAGGTGCTGGCACCTGCGTTGGCAATGATGCGCTGACGGAAGAAGTAGGAGAAACCCTTGCCGAACTCGCCACCCAACAACAGGTTGAAATAGTGACCATTGAAACCGTAGTCGGTGGTGTCGGAAAGCGATGCGCTGCCACCATCGCTGAAACTGTGCTGCACATCAAAACCGGCTCTCATCTCCAACTTGAGGTGGGTGAAACGATGGCGCACACTGTCGTTCGTCTCTTGGGCTGTCAGTTTTGTGAGTGAAAAAAGCGCAAAAGCGACAAGGATTGTTGTTTTTATTTTGTTGATTTTCAATTTATTATAATAATAATTTAATATTCAAAAATGCGAGTGCAAAATTAGGTCATTTTTTGAAAAGAAAAAGCCGTATATTTGCAACTTGAAAAAAATAAATGCATCATGTTTAATATTGTCTCTCGTAAAGATTTTGCCGCAGACACCTATCTGCTTGAAGTAGAAGCTCCCCGCATCGCCAAGGCCGCCCTGCCCGGTCAGTTCATCATTGTGAAGAAATCGCCGACCGCAGAACGCATTCCGCTTACCATCAGCGACTCGGATGCGGAAAAGGGAACCATCACCATGGTGTTCAAGGCCATCGGCAAGTCCACCCGCGACCTCGCCGAACTGCAAGTGGGCGACCAGCTGCTGGATGTGGCCGGCCCGCTCGGCCGGCCCTCCGAGTTTGTCCACCTCACCCACGAGGAGCGCGCCGCCAAGCGTTACGTCTTCATCGGCGGCGGCGTGGGCATCGCCCCCATCTACCCGCAGGTGAAATGGCTCCACAACGACGGCATCAACGTGGATGTGATTGTAGGCGTGAAGACCAAATCGCTGCTGATCTTCGAGGAAGAACTCCGCTCCGTCGGCAACCTGTACGTCACCACCGACGATGCCTCCTACGGCTCCAAGGGTTTGGTGACCGACCAGCTCCGCACCCTGCTCGACAGCGGCAAACAGTACGATGAGATTATCGCCATCGGCCCCATGATCATGATGAAGTTCGTGGCCGCCGTGGCTCAGGAATATGGTATCCGCTGCACCGTCAGCCTCAACGCGCTGATGGTTGATGGTACCGGTATGTGCGGCGCCTGCCGTGTGAGTGTAGGCGGACAGACCAAGTTCACCTGTGTGGACGGTCCTGAGTTCGATGCCGCCCTCGTGGATTTCAACCAGGCCATGAAGCGCCAGGCCATGTACAACAATGTCACCACCCGCAAGCAGCTGGAGGCTGAGGAGCGTGCAGAGGACCACGTGTGCCATGTGGGCGGCGTCACCGAGGAGGTGCCCGACAAAAAACACCGGGTGCCGGTGCGCGAGCAGGATCCGAAGGTGCGCGCCACCAACTTCGACGAGGTTTGCTACGGCTACGATGCCGAGGAGGCCGTGCTGGAAGCCCGCCGCTGCCTCAACTGCAAGAACCCGCAGTGCGTGCAGGGCTGCCCCGTCAGCATCAACATACCGGGCTTTATCCATGAGGTTGCCACTGGCAACTTCGAGGAGGCCGCCCGTATCATCAGTCGCGATTCTGCCCTGCCGGCCGTGTGCGGCCGCGTGTGTCCGCAGGAGAGCCAGTGCGAAGGCAAGTGCGTGATGGGCAACAAGTTCGAACCTATCGCCATCGGCAAGCTGGAGCGTTTTGTGGGCGACTTCGCCCGCAACAACCAGCTGGCGTTGGCCGAATGCGCACCCAAAAACGGTCACAAGGTGGCCGTCATCGGTAGCGGTCCTTCAGGACTTACCTGCGCCAAAGAACTGCTCGCCAAAGGCTATGAGGTGACCGTTTTCGAGGCCCTCCACGAGCTGGGCGGCGTGCTGGTATATGGCATTCCTTCCTTCCGTCTGCCCAAAGAGACGGTGGTGAAATACGAGGTGGAGAATCTGCGCAAGATGGGTGCGAAGTTCGAGCGCGACGTGGTCATCGGCCGCACCGTCTCCATCGACGACCTCATGGACAAAGAGGGCTTCGAGGCCGTGTTCATCGGCAGCGGTGCCGGTCTGCCCAACTTCATGGGCATTCCGGGAGAGAACCTGTGCGGCGTGGTTTCCGCCAACGAGTTCCTGACCCGCAACAACCTGCTGTTCGCCTACCGCGAGGGCTTCGACACGCCCAACTTCGTGGGACGCAAAGTGGCTGTGGTGGGTGGCGGCAACGTGGCTATGGATGCCGCCCGTACCGCACTGCGTCTCGGCGCAGACGTACATATCGTGTATCGCCGCTCCGAGGCCGAACTGCCCGCCCGCGCCGAAGAGGTGCATCACGCCAAAGAAGAGGGTATCGTATTCAACCTGCTGTGCAACCCCACCGCCATCAATGGCAACGAAGAGGGCTGGGTGAACGCTATGGAGTGCGTGCGCATGCAGCTCGGCGAGCCCGACGCTTCCGGCCGCCGTCGCCCCGAGGTGATCCCCGGCAGCGAGTTCACCCTCGATGTCGATATGGTCATCATGGCCCTCGGCACATCACCCAATCCGCTGATTAGCAGCACTACAAAAGGTCTTTCCGCCAACCGCAAGGGCTGCCTCGAAGCCGACGAGGTGGGACGCACTACCCGCGAGGGCGTGTTCGCCGGCGGTGACGCAGTGAGCGGTGCCGCTACCGTCATCCTCGCCATGGGCGCCGGCAAGAAAGCCGCCGCCGCCATCGACGAGTACATCCGCAACAAATAGTTGCTATGGCAAGACATTATCTTCTGACGATCCTGCTGGCCCTGACCCTCTTTGTGGGCGGAAAGGCCCAGCAGCCTGTCACTTTTATCCAGCATCACCACGATTACCGTATCGTCGTCCCGTCGCAGCAGCCCGAATGGAACTACGCCGCCAGCGAGTTGCAGTTCTTCCTCGAAAACGCCTTCCATACCCGCTTCGAGATTTGTGCCGACAGCGATTATACGGGAGGCCCAGCGATTTCGATTGGACAAAACCGCCTCTCCAAACCGCTCTTTCAGCAATATGGAGGCACCCTCCAGCCGGACGGCTTCCTATTGCATACCGATAATGATATTTTGTATATTATTGGTTATCAAAATGATACTATCGCTAGTCTTTACGGCATTTATCATCTTTTAGAAAACCATTTCGGATGCACCTATACCTGCGCCAACAGCATTCATTATGATGCGCTGCCCGACACGTTGACGCTGTGCCTTCACGACCTTCAGAATCCCGCTTTCCGCTATCGGGAAACGCTGCATCTCATTCCCAACATCGACGACCGCTATGCGAAATGGCACAAACTGCACACCCGCCGCGACTTCAACCGCGAGTGGGGCTTGTTTGTCCACACTTTCAAGGACTTGATTCCCGTGGATACCTATTTCGACACGCATCCCGAATGGTTTTCGGAGATGTATGGCCGCCGTGTGCGCGACGGACAGCTCTGCCTCAGCAACCCCGAGGTATTGGAGGAACTGTGCCGCAATTTGGAAAAGCGGATGCAGGCCGAACCCGACAAGCAGATCTGGTCGGTGTCGCAGAACGACAACGAAAGTTCCTGTACCTGTGAGCATTGCCGACACCTCGACTCGCTGTATGGCGGACCATCCGGCACGATGATCTGGTTCGTGAACCAGGTGGCCGAGCGCTTTCCCGATAAGACCATCTCCACGCTGGCCTACCAGCAAACGCGCCATGCACCCACCAACATTCGACCCAACAAGAATGTGAACATCATGCTCTGCTCCATCGAGTGCCAGCGCACATATCCCATCGCCTCCGAAACTGGCGAACACTCGTTCCAGCATGACATGGACGCTTGGACCGCCCTCACCGACAACATCTTCCTGTGGGATTATGTGGTGCAGTTCCGCAACTACTTTGACCCGTTCCCAAATTTCCAAGTTCTTCAACCTAACTTGCAGAATTTCAGAGACCATCATATCCCGATGGTGTTCGAGCAGGGTTCCAACCAAAATATTACCGAGAGTTACGAGTGGCGTACCTATCTGCTGGCCCATCTGATGTGGAACCCCGACCTCAATGTGGACAGTCTGCGCCAGCGTTTTTTTGATGCCCACTACGGACCGAATCGCACGCCTTTCATCACACAATATTATGATGAGATGCAAGAGGCGCTGTTGGCCTCCGGACAGAAGTTGAACATCTACGGTTATCCCATGGATGCGGTGGAAGGGTATCTGAATCTGGAGCACTTGGCTGTGTATTCAGCCTGGTTGTGGAAAGCATGGAATAAGGAGCCATTTGAAGGTTGTTCTTCCTTACAAAAGAAGATGTATGACGATCGTCTGAGACTATTGCAACTCTCTTTTGATTTCGCAGTGTTGGACATCGCCAGTCACGAATATTTCCCAGAAATCAACTTTTTTACTGAAGATGAAAAGAAACGCAAGCAAGTGTCTGATGTTTATCATTTGACGCTTGATAATTTTGTGAAGTTTTGCAATATTCTTGGGATTAACTATTTGGACGAGGCTACCTATACACCACAGCAGTTCTACGACAACATTACGAATTATTGGGAGAAAAACACGGGCGGTTCGTTGGCTTCAGGCAAACCCGTGACCTGCTCCACCGAATGGAGCAATTTGTACGATGTGGGCGGTCCGAAAGCCTTGACGGATGGTAAGATGGGACTGATGGATTATCACTACAATTGGTTGGGATTTTGGGGGAATGATATGGATGTGGTAATCGATTTAGGAAAACGCACCACCATCAGCAACGTCAACGCCGACTTCCTCTACTATCCGCTCTCCTGGATTTTTGCGCCCGTGCAGGTGCGTGTGGAGGTCTCCAATGATGGTAAAGTGTGGAAGAAGGTAGGGGAGGAGAACTACGAAAATGGCACCAATCTGATTGAATGTAAAATCGTTCCGTTCCGACTCAATTTCCCGGCGGTGAAGGGCCGTTATGTGCGGGTGGTGGCAAAATCGCTGCTCACCAATCCCGAGTGGCACCGAGGCGTTGGACAGCCCTGCTGGATCTTCTGCGACGAGGTGCTGGTGCGATAATGGATGGCTGATGTTCATTCTTTTTTAGTTGTGAAGGGATAAAAAACCATTCTTTTGTTATTGGTGTAACATATTGTTTTATTGTGTTTTATAATTAAAGAAGGGGTTTTGTCTGATGTGAGGGTTCATATTTTTGTTGTGAGGGGATGAATTTTAAAATAATCGTTGTATTTTTGTGGCTGAAATTGAACCCCAATTATTTACCCAAACCCCAATAGTGATGAAAAGATTTACCTTGATTTTAAGTGCTATTGCACTGACTTTGTCTGTCGGTTTTGCACAGACTGTCACCCTTACCTTTACAGGGCGGAACACGGCGGGAGATTATGTGCAGTTGAATCGCGTGGACATCATTAATCTGACGCAGGGCTGGCAGGAAACCATTTCATGGCCCGACACCACGCTGACGATGCAGAATGTCACAGGCATTGACGATGTAGAGACGCAAAATTTTGCCTCTCTGCATCTATCACAGAACAATCCCAACCCGTTCAGCGGAATCACCGACGTATTGTTGACGGTGGCTGATGCAGGGATGGTGGTGTTGGAAATAGCAAATGCGAACGGGCGAATTGTAGGGACGCACCGCGTGCGTCCGCAATTGGGCACCCACCAATTCCGTGTCACCCTGTCGGCCGCCGGCACGTATGTGATGACCGCCCGCCAAAATGGCAAAACGTCGTCCATCAAAATGGTGAACAATGGCGGTGGCAACGGCGATGGGATTGAATATACCGGTATTGTAGAGCCGGTGCATGCACCGGCTCTACAACCAAAATCAGGTACCCGCGGTAATACCGACAATCTGTTCCATCTTGACGACCAGATGGAATACGTGGGATATGCCATTGTCAATGGTTTGGAGAAGGAAAGCCAGCATATTACGCAGACACAAGGTAATTCGCAGTGCTTTTTACTGTGCTTTTCAGCTGAAGATGGCGAGCCGTGCATGGGTGTCCCAACGCTCACCGATGTGGATGGCAATACCTACAATACGGTGCAGATCGGCTATCAATGCTGGATGAAGGAGAGCTTGCGCACCATACACTTCTCCGACAGCACAGAGATTCCTTTGTGTGAAAACCTCCACAGTGCTCACACCAATTACGAAAACTATACGGATCCGTTCCGGTATGAACCGGGCAACGATTCAGCCAATGTTGCTGCCTATGGTTATCTGTACAGCTGGCCCGCTGCAATGCACGGAGCTGCCGCTTCCGAGGAAAATCCCAGCAATGTTCAGGGCATTTGTCCTTCAGGCTGGCATGTGCCGAGTCAGGCAGAATGGTCCCAACTCTTCGACTATTTGAGAAACCATAGCGAATATTGGTGCGGTGATGATGAGAATGCGATGTATTGGATAGCGAAGTCATTGGCCTCTATGGAAGGATGGTGCACGGATGATGGATGGTGTACGATCGGCCATGGCCCTCATTACAATAACGCCACTAATTTCAGCGCAATGCCTGCTGGCTACTATGGCGCATGCAACGAAGACGCAATGGGGCTGTGTTCTGTTTTTTGGAGCACGACAGAGGAAAATAGTAACTACGCGATACGCGTAGTGCTGTCTTATGCTACCGCTGCTCCAGATCCTTTCGGTGGTAAAAAAAGCCATGGGTTTTCCGTTCGCTGTGTGAAGGACCCAGTAAAATAGTTGTATGCCAAAAGGGGAACGGCATATCCTAAAACTGATATGCGTTCGAATTACAGCGTTGCGCGATACTGCGAGGGCGAAAGTCCTGTGCTGCGTTTGAAATAGCGGCAGAAAGAGGCCTGGTCGGGGAAGTTGAAGCGGTCGGCGATAGTCTGCACAGAGGTGTCAGGCTCGTAAGTGAGTATCTGCTTGGCACGAATCACCACGTAGTGCTGGATCCAATAGCCGGCAGTGTGACCGGTTTGCTGCTGTATCACCTTGCTGAAATATTTCGGTGTTAGGTGGAAAAGACAGGCATAGAACTGCACGTCACGATGCCGCATGCAGTTCTCGATGATGGCATTGTAAAACCGGTGACTCAGACTCTTCTTGTTGTTGTCTCCTGTTGTGCCGACTGTGCAGTCGTGGTAGTAATCGATAATCTGTGAAAGAAGGTAGATGCAGCTGATGACAATGTCTTCGCGGCTCCGTAAACTGAGCTGGGTGATGCGTCTGATGGTGTCAATATAGGATAAAACATCTTCGTATTGACTGTCGGTGAGCTGGAAATGAGGGAGCTGCTCGTAGATGTATCGTTTGCCACTGAAGTTGAGTCTCCCCATCTTGGAGTACAGCTCTTCTGATACGGCAATCAAAGTGGCGCGGTAGTCGGGCGATACCTTGTGGGCAATGATCGTGTGCTTGGGGTAGATGACAGCGATGTCGTGAGGATGGAATTCCACTTTGACGGCATCATACTCCGCTTCCAAGCTGCCGCTGTGGCACACCGAAATGACATAGTGTGGCGAGACATAGGGAATGTGATGTACAGGGAAGTCAGCCACGTCGAACGCAGATACTCCCATTTCGACAATCAAGTTATTATTCAACGTCGACTTATTTTTTTTGTTTTTCATAGTGTTTTCAATGTTTTTTTTTGAGAATGCAAAGATACGTATTTTTTTGATATAAATAAGAATGCTACTTTTTGACAAATATTTTCTCTCATGGTGATTTTTTATAAAATAATTATGTGTATTTTTGCCCGCCCAAAAAAATTATAGTAATAATTAAACTATCAAAATTATAAAAATGAAAGGTAAACTTCTTACAGTAGGATTAGCCTTCCTGTGCTTGTTATGGGTGGGAAAGCTGTCCGCACAATCTGTTATTCAAACCACCGATGTCACGGTTGTGTATAGCAATTCGCAATCCAATAGTACCTTCGAGAACGTGAACAAGTTCTATTTCTCCAATGGCAATCTCGTCCTTGACCAGAACGGCGTGGAGACCTCGATTCCTACCAACACAGTGCGCCGTTTGGAACTGGCCGCCATCTCCACTTTTAATGACATCAGCGAGTGGGACGAAGATGCAATTTTCGTCTATCCTAACCCCACCTCCGATAAACTTTTCTTTTCTTGTAAAGATCATCAGGAGGTGACGGTGTCTGTTTATTCGATGAACGGACAGCTGTTGCAGTCGGAGCAGATGAACACTTCCGAGAGTCTGAATGTGAGTTCGTTGGCAAAGGGAATGTATATCATCCGCATCAACAATCAGAATTACAAATTCTCAAAATTCTAAGCCATGAAGAAAGTCTTATCGCTCCTTTTTGCCTTGACTTTGGCCACCGGCACCCTTTCTGCACAAGAGCGCATCATTTTTTATAATGGAACTTCTCCCGTTCATTCGCAGCTGATTCAGAATATCGACAGCGTAAGTTTTGTGAACAACATTTCTATCGTTCATAACAATATTGGAGAAACCGACTTCCAATTTCCCGTGGTGGGCATCGACAGTATTGTCTTTGCCAATGAAGATGTTCCGATTGACACGGGCGATATCATCTACATCACTTACAATGGCAACAGTGCCACCATCATCAACCCGTGGGCGAACCGTGGTGTGACGGTCACCGCCAACGGCGCGGATGTGACGGTCATGGCTGCCTCTGGCACCCCCGACATCATCTACTACCTCTCCGGCACCACCAGCGACGGCTCGCTGCTCGTGCAGTCCGACCGTCGTATCAACCTGATCATGCACGGCGTGAGCATCACCAACCCCACCGGCGCGGCCATCAAGATCATTGAAGACGTGAAGATTTCCGCCCATCTGGAAGGCACCAGCACGCTCGTGGACGGCGGCGATGCCACCACCCACAAGGCAGCTTTCGACAGCGAGGGACAAATCGAATTCTCCGGTAACGGCACCCTCAACGTCAACGGCAACGTCAAACACGGCATCTTCAGCAACGACTATATCCGCATCCTCAGCGGTAATATCAAAGTCAACAATGCGGTTACCGACGGTCTGCACTGCGACTATTTCCAGATGTACACCGGTAGTGTGGAGGTTGACAACGCCAAAACTGGCATCGACGGCGACCGTGGCTTTGTGGAGATCGGCGGCGGCACCATCACCATCAACGTGGCCCAGGCCGATGGTAAGGGCATCACTTGCGACAGCACCTTCACTATGTCGGGCGGCACCATCAACATGACGCTTTCGGGCGGACAGAGCAAGGGTATCAAGGCCGGACAGAGCATCGGTCTCGACGGCGGCACCATCACCATCAACGGCTCCGGCGCCACAGTGATCACCGACAACGATCCCTCGCACTGCACGGGCTTGAAGAGCGACGGCAGCGTCTTTGTCAACAGCGGCGCCAACCTGACCGTCACCATGAGCAGTGCGGCAACGGGCGGCAAGGGCATCAATGCCGACGGCCGCGTGGTCGTCAACGGCGGCAATGTCAACCTGTCGGTGGCTGGCGCTGGCGGCACCTACACCAACACCAGCAACCAGAGCGACTCCTATTCCGCCTCCTGCATCAAGAGCAATGGCGATATCGAAATCAATAGTCAGACGGGCAACACGGTCATGCAGCTCACCGCCTCCGGTACCGACAGCAAGGGCTTTTCCACCGACGGCAATGTCACCATCAATGGTGGCAACCTTACCTTCACCGCCTCCGGTGTGGACAGCAAGGGCATCTCCGCCGACAATACCATCACCGTGAACGACGGCACCGTCACCTTCACCGCTTCCGGCAACGTGAGCAAGGCCATGAAGGCCGATGTCGCCCTGCTGGTGGAGAACGGCACGGTCAACGTCACCGCCTCAGGCTCCACCGTGGTCACCAGCGGCAACCCGGCTTACTGCTCCGGCCTCAAGTCATCGGGCACGCTCACCATCAACGGCGGCGATGTCACCGTGACCTGCACCAACACCAACACCGGCGGCCGCTGTCTCTCTTCCGACGGCAACATGACCATCGGCGGCGGCACCCTCACCCTCAAGACTCAGGGTAGCGGCACCACCTACACCAGCGGCAGCACCACCGACGGCTACGGCCCGGCATGCATCGCCACCGACGGCAACTTCACCGTTACGGCCGGCGTCATCGACTGCCAGAGCACCGGCACCGGCGGCCGTGGCATCAAGGTCGAAGGTATCACCACCATCGGCGTGCAGGGCGGCGACAATGAGCTGATAGACATCGACATCATGACCTCCGGCGCACCTGTGGGCGGAAGCGGCGGCGGCGGATGGCCCGGCGGTGGCAGCACCACCAACTACTGCAAGCCCAAAGGCCTCAAGAGCATCGGCAACATCTATATCCATAGCGGGCATATCTCCTCCTACTGCGCACAGACCTCCGGCGACCCCACCGGCGAGGCCATCGAGAGCAAGGACGGCATCTATATCAACGGCGGCTTCGTGGAGGCCAACTCCTACGATGACGCCATCAACTGCGCCAACCATATCGAGGTGAACGGCGGCTACGTGTGGGCCTATGCCCGAGGCAACGACGGTATTGACTGCAACGGCGCCTACTCGCAGTACAACGGCGGTGTCGTGGTGGTGGCTGGCACCGAAGAGGCTATCGACGCCAACTGCGACGGGATGGGCGGCACACAAGGCCACCTCCAGATCAACGGAGCCACCATTGTCGCATTCAAAGCCAGCAGCGGCGGTATGGGTGGAGGCGGCATGGCCCTGCTCGACAGCCCGACCTACATGAACGGCCAGAAGGCCCTCTCCACCAGCAGCGTCTCTACTGGCAACCGCTACTGCATCAAGAATAGCGGCGGCAACCCCGTGATGATCTTTAACCATCAGGCGGTGAGCGGTAGCGGCTTCCAGACTTCCACCACAGGGTTGAGACCTCCGGGCGGCGGTGGCAGCAGCGCATCGTTCATCTTCACCAGCCCTGAAGTCACCACCGGCACCTACACGCTCTATACCAACCCCACCATCAACGGAACCATCCACTGGCACGGGTTGTACATCGGCGCCAGCGCCACCACCTCCGGTAGCGGCACCAGCATCACAGCACAATAATCCACCAACGGGAGACGTTTCAATAAGATACCGTCTCCCATTTTTTTTTATGATATGAAGAAGATTATCCATTTCACATTCTGTATCACGGCCCTATTGGCCCTTTTCTCCTCCTGCAACAAGGAAGGGGAGGGCGGTACCGCCACCATACAGGGCAAAATCATGACCGTGGTGCATGACAACGACAACTATAACCTCGCCACCGACACCATTGTTGGTGCCAAAACCGATGTCTTTATCGTGTATGGTGATGAGGTCTTGTATGGCGACGATATGGAGACCGGTCCCGACGGCAGCTACTGCTTCCGCTATCTGAAAAAGGGCACCTATACCATCTTTGCCTACTCCACCCTTGCCACGGGCGAGAAAATCGCGGTTTCAGAGACGGTTACCGTGAAGAATGGCGAAACCGTGACCGTGCCCACCATCTACACCCACGAGGGCAAGGCCTACGGCACCTCCATGGTGCGCGGACAGGTGTGGGCCAGCTACTACCACAACGGCTCATCGCGCGGCAGCGGCTGGGCCTACGAGCAGCGCGTGTATATCCGAAGGGTAGGGGAGCCTTACCACTTCGACGATGTGCGCGTGGGCGCCGATGGCTACTACTACTTCCAGCAGCTCCTTCCCGGCACCTACGAGGTCTATACCTTCACCGAAGACCTCAACGAAGTGCCATCGCCTGTCTTCCAAACAGTTTCGGTTACGGAAGCAGGACAAGTATATGATTTAGAGTTGTTTAGTATTGTTGTTAATGTCTAAAGAATGATGAAGAAAACCCTGATATTGATAGCCATTCTGTTGTTTTCAACCGCCATCTTTGCCCAAAGCAAAACTTCCAGCGGTAAGAGTGTTACGGTGAAAGAGTGGAAAACTTCGGCCAAAACCGGCACCCGCTATATGGACGAGATGACCAAGTATAATGCCAAAGGCCAGAAAATTGAGCAGATAGAGTATGCCAATTATGGACAGAAATCGCGCACCACATACGAGTACGATGCCAAAGGCAACTGTGTGAAACATGTGCTGTACGACAGCAAGAATAAGGTGGTGCGCATCCGTAAGTTCGAGTATTACGAAGATGGTAGTAAGAAGAAACAGTATAACTACGACCCCGACGGCAAATTGGTGAGTACAAGAGAGTTTGAGTATATCTTCGAATAGAAGTACATGGGTGAACTGGCCGACATTTTACAAAAATTTTCCCCTATCTCATTGGAGGAGATGAAGGCGGTGAAGCTGATGAACCGCATCGACACCAAATACTTGGTGGCACGCGAGCGGCTGCCCGAAATCTTGTCGCGACTCACTGGTCATTTTTACGTGCAGGAACTCGCCAGCCACCGCATCGCCCATTACCATACTTTGTATTACGACACCACCGATGTGCAGATGTACCATGTGCATCATGCCGGCAAACTCAACCGGCAAAAGCTGCGCGCCCGCATCTACTGCGAAACCAACACCGCTTTCTGCGAAATCAAAACCAAAAACAACAAGAAACGCACCAAAAAAAAACGGGTCGAGCTGAACTTGTCTGATTTCGGCAATATGCTGGAAAACACTGCAATCCGTGAATTTGTCTCCCAAAAGCTTTGGTATGACCCCGCTCTGTTGGTGCCGCAGGTGGAGAACGAATTTAACCGCATTACCTTGGTGAATATGGGGAAAACCGAACGACTCACCATAGACATGGACATCCATTTCAGAAATCGTTACACGCAAAAAGATGCAGAAGTGCCTCATTTGGTGATCATTGAACTGAAACAGGACGGCAACATCCCCTCGTTTTTTAAAAGTGTACTACAAGAGATGCGTATCCATCCCTATCGGGTGAGCAAATATTGTCTCGGCACTATGCTTACCAATCCTTCTGTGAAGATGAACCGCTTCAAGAAAAAGCTCCGCTATATCGAAAAATTGAAATCTAATTCTTGATACTTTTAATATTTAACAATATGATTTTCAATAATTTATTATTACAGGCAGAAGGGTGGGACCCCGACCTTCCAAGAGAAATTTCCAGTGATCTTACAGAAATCGCCTCCGAGAACGACATTTTGGGCATCCCCCTCATTCAACCCAACAGCCTGCTCTCATTGGCCATCCTTTTCGCCTTCAACTTGCTGGTTTGCTGGATTATCGTCCACTTTTTCTATTATCGCAAAAGCAAACGCAAAGACTATTACTACACCTTTATGCTTTTCAGCGTGACGGTTTTCCTGCTGATGTTCCTGCTCAATAATGTGAACCTCGGCATGGGCTTCGCCCTCGGACTTTTCGCCATTTTCGGCATGATTCGTTACCGTACTGAGATGGTGCCCATCCGTGAGATGACCTACCTGTTTGTTATCATCGGCATCGCGGTCATCAATGGTCTGGCCATGTCGCACGGATATATTAATCTGCTGATTATCAATGCGCTGTTTATTGGTGTGATTGCTGTGGTGGATGGGCTGTTTGGGGCAAGAAGGGTGCCCGCAAAGATCATTCTCTACGATAAAATCGAGTTGGTGAAGCATGGCAGGGAAGAAGAGTTAAAGGCCGACTTGGAAGAGCGTACAGGATTGAAAATCAAAAAGATGGAAGTGGGACATATCGACTTTCTGCGCGATGTGGCCTACATCAAAATCCATTACGAACCGATTTATCCTTACGAAAACACCATCGATTTGATGGTGAAACCCAAGGATTTTATCAAATAATGGTCCTTCAGGAATGAAGCCAAGAAAAGTTGCAATATTGTGGTTTCTGTTGATGGTGGCGTTGCCATGGGCTTGTCGTGCGCAGTCGCATGACTTCGGCGGCATCCTTGAGCTAGGCTTTGAACAGAAGCTGGCCAAAGGCTTGGAGCTGGGCTTGGAAGGCGAAGGCCGTTTCAATCACTGCTTCACCTCCTTCAATCGACTGAAAATTGGAGCCGATTTGGACTACTCTTTTTTGAAGAAAAAGCGCCTGAAAGTTTCGTTGGGCGCAGCCTATCTTCTCTATAACCGTTATGGGACAATAGAAAATAGAGGTAGAATCATTGGTTCTATTACTTATACCGAAAAAATATCCGATTTCAAGTTGAGTTTGCGTGCCCGTGTGCAATCGACTTTTTACGACATGCAACGTGGCTATCATAAATTTAATCCCAAAACGTATCTGCGTGGAAGACTTCAATTTGACTATACTTTTTCGCAGTTGCGCATGTCAATTTATGCTTCAACAGAATTTTTTCTGAGATTATATCAAAAAGAGCATATTTTTATTGAAAATTTCCGTACTATTGCAGGCTGTAATTTTAAAATGGGTAATGGACACACATTGGGAGTGTTTTTGCGTGTTGATAATGAGGTGCAAGTATCTGAGCCTGAAAATGTTTACTATATTGGTTTGAAGTATAACTTTAGGAATAAATAAGAATGCGGAAAATATTAAAAGCACGGAGGTTCATGCGGATTGCGCATGTGATAAATTTTATTTTTCTGCTCTTTGTGGTTTTATATTATTGTCTGGAACTTAATATTGAAACGCAGTCGGTTTTTTTTAATTTGCAGAACATGTTGCTTTGTACGCCATATGTTCTGTTGTATTTGACGTTAGAGCTATGGCTATACCCGAAGTATATACGCCTTCGCCATATGCGAATATATTCTGTCATTGGGGTTGTATTAGTTGTTTTGATTTCCGTGATTTGGACTTTCCTTATCCGTCCACATGTCGTTTCAGAAACTAACGACATTGCGTTTTTCCCTATTCTACGTTGGACGGTTTGTTTCTTGATGTGTTTGACAATATTCTTTGTTGTCACCTGCAATAATATGTTCGCGTTCTCATTCCTATTAGAATCGGAGAAGGAGGTTACGGCGAAGACAAAACTGCAGTTAGAATTGAATCTTCTGAAATATCAGATCAATCCTCACTTTTTGATGAATACGCTCAACAATATTCACGCACTGATTGAGGATGATCAATACAAGGCGCAGGAGGCTGTGCGTACGCTTTCGAAAATCATGCGCTATATGTATTACGACACCTCTAAGGAGTTTGTGGATCTGGCCAAGGACGTGGAGAATTTGCGCTCTTATTTTGAATTGATGAAGCTGCGCTTTACTGATAATATTAACATTCAGTTTAATGTGCCGGAAGAATTGCCCCATGTTAAAGTAGCCCCCAATCTCTTTGTCAATCTTGCTGAGAATGCCATGAAACATGGTGTCTCATGCGAAAATGCTTCTTTCGTCCATCTTTCGCTGAAAGTGAATGGTCCTCAAGTCATTTGCGATGTCCGCAACAGCAGGTTTGAAAACAGAACCGCAGTAGAGTCTACCGGTTTTGGCGTTGAAAACCTGAAAAAAAGACTTGATCTGATCTACCCCGGACGGTACGAGTACAAGGTGGAAGAAACTAAAAATGAATACTTTGTAGAACTAATAATTCCTGTACAATGATTACCTGCATTGCCATCGATGATGAGCCCCTTGCTCTGAAACAGCTGTCGGGCTATATCAAAAAGACCTCATTCCTGACCCTTTCCCAGGTGTTTTCCTCCGCTAAAGATGCTGACAATTATCTGAGGAATAATCCTGTGAGTTTGATTATCACTGACATCAATATGCCAGATGTCAATGGAATGGAATTTATAAAAAAAATGCAAGACCCCCCGCTGGTCATTTTCAGCACGGCGTACGAGGAGTATGCCTTGGAGGGTTTTAAAGTTGATGCCATTGATTACCTGTTGAAGCCTTACGGATATAACGATTTCCTCAAAGCTGCCACCAAAGCCCGCCAGTATATCGAATGGCGCGAAGCAGCTGTCCAAGCAGGAAACAATTCGTCTGATGATGATTTCATCTTTGTCCGTGCCGACAATCAAAGCGTTAAGGTGATGTTCGACAGCATCTTATACGTAGAGGCCATGAGCGAATATATCAAGATTCACTTCAAGGAAGGAAAACCTGTAATGACTTTCATGAGTGTGAAGCTGATGTCAGAGTCGCTGCCCGCCAAAAATTTCATGCGCATCCACCGTTCTTACATCATTGCCTTGGATTCCATCGCCATGGTGCGTAGGGGAGAGGTGGAACTCACCGATGGCACAGTACTGCCCATTAGCGCATCGTATAAAGATGATTTGCAGAAGTTTATTGACGAAAAATCGGTGTCGCGCAAGAACACTAAAGAGTAGTCTAACTGATTAATCCCCAGAATTTCTCACGTTTCATCAACTTCTGCAAGTTGATGGCTAAGGTTTGATTTTCGGGAGAAGAGAGGTTGGGGTCTTTCTCCAAAACCGCTCTCGCCAAGTCGCGGGTATAACCTACCAATTTTTCATCCTTCACTAAATCAGCGATTTTGAAGTCGAGTACGCCGCTCTGCTGCGTGCCTTGCAAGTCGCCAGGACCGCGCAGTTTGAGGTCGAAATTGGCGATCTCAAAACCGTCGGTGGTGGCCACCATCGCGTCGAGCCGCTGCTTGCCGTCGGAACTCAACTTGTGGCCCGACATCAGGATGCAGTACGACTGCTCACCCCCGCGCCCCACACGTCCGCGTAGCTGGTGCAACTGCGACAACCCAAACCGCTCCGCATTCTCAATCACCATCACCGTCGCATTCGGGATGTCGATGCCCACCTCGATGACGGTAGTGGAAACCAAGATGCAGGTCTCGCCACGGCTAAATCGCTGCATCTCAAAGTCTTTCACTTCGTTTTTCATCTTGCCATGCACCATACCCACCGCATAACGAGGCAGCGGAAAGGCTCGCGACATGGCCTCGAAACCTGCCTGCAAGTCCAACAAGTCCATCTTCTCCGACTCCTGAATCAACGGATAAACCACAAACACCTGCCGGCCCGCATCCACCTGCTGGCGCAAAAAGTAGAACATTTTGTTCCGGTCTTGCTCGTACAAATGCTTCGTAATGATTGGCTTACGCCCTTTAGGTAGCTCGTCAATCACCGACACGTCCAAGTCGCCATAAACCGTCATGGCCAACGTGCGCGGTATCGGAGTGGCCGTCATCACTAAAATGTGCGGCGGTGTCGTGTTCTTCTTCCACAACTTGGCGCGCTGCTCCACACCGAACCGGTGCTGCTCGTCAATCACTGCCAAACCAAGGTTTTGGAACTGCACGTCGTTCTCAATCAACGCGTGGGTGCCGATGAGGATACGTATGCTGCCGTCCATCAGTCCTTCGTGGATCGCCTTCCGGTCGGCGGTCTTGGTCGAGCCGGTCAGCAAGGCCACCTTCACATCCATCCCCGATAACTGGCGGGCAATGTTCTCGTAATGCTGCTGCGCTAAAATCTCGGTCGGCGCCATCAGGCACGACTGGAAGCCGTTGTCGTTGGCAATCAGCATCACCAGCAGGGCCGTGATGGTCTTGCCGCTGCCCACATCGCCCTGCAACAGGCGGTTCATCTGGCGGCCGCTGCCCATGTCGGCACGTATCTCTTTGATCACCCGCTTCTGCGCTCCCGTCAACTCGAATTTCAGACAGTTGTGATAAAAATAGTTGAAACTCTCACCCACACGTGCGAAGATATGGCCTCGCAACTTTCTTTCTGTCAACAATTTGAGTTTCAGTAATTTTAATTGGGTATAAAAAAGTTCCTCAAATTTGAGCCGGATGGTGGCACGGGTGAGCATATCCTGATTTTCAGGATAATGAATTTGGAACAAAGCCTCTTTCAGCGAAAGAAGATGATGATTTTCAATGATTTCCGCAGAGAGCGTTTCGGGGATTATGCGTTGGCGCAAGTCTAACAGCAATGCCGCCGTCAGCTTCGCCATGCCCTTGGTGTCCAAACCCGCTTTCTTGGCTTTCTCGGAAGTGTTGTAAAGGGGGAAAAAGTGTTGCGTGATGGTGTTGCCCCGCTGCTCCGCATTGGGGTCGATGATCTCGGGATGCGACATGCTCCACCGATGGTTGAAGAGGGTGGGTCTGCCAAAAATTAGCACATTGTGGTGCCATTTCGCCAGCATGTCCTCTATCCACTTGCTGGTGCTAAACCACACTAACTCAATGGTTCCCGTGCTGTCGGTGAACTGCGCGGCGATTCGCTTCGAGCGACCTTCTCCCAAAATCTGATAGCCGGTGATGTCGCCCCGAAACTGCATATAATTGCCCTCGGTCTGGATGTCACTAATCTTATAAATAGTAGCCTTGTCCACATGGCGGAAAGGGAAGTAGTAAAGCAGGTCGCTGAAGGTGAAGATGTTGAACTCGCGTTGCAGCGCCTTCACGCGTTGCGGTCCCACGCCTTTGAGAAATTCGATAGGAGTCTGTAAGTAGTCGTTAGCCATGATTTTGAGCGTGTTAGGGGTTATTTTGCGTCTTTGATGGATAGACTGATGCGCTTGCGGTCCACTTCCACCGACATCACTTTCACCATCACCTTCTGGTTAAGGCGCACCACCTCGTTGGGGTTGCTGACATAATGGTCGGTAATCTGGCTCACATGCACGAGGCCGTCTTGGTGAACGCCGATGTCAACAAAGCAGCCGAAGTTGGTGATATTGGTGATGATACCGGGCACGACCATGCCCTCTTTCAAGTCGTTGATGGTATGAATGGAAGAGTCGAATGAGAAAATGTCGAACTGGGTACGCGGGTCGCGGCCGGGCTTGGCCAGCTCCTGCATGATGTCGGTGAGGGTGGGCAGTCCCACACGATCGTTCACATAGTCTTGTAGGACAATGCTTTTACGCTTTTCCTCGTCGTTCATCAGTTCGGGTACTGAACAGCCGCAGCGGCGGGCCATCTCATCCACAATGCCGTAACTTTCGGGATGTACCGCGCTGGCATCGAGTGGGTTGGCAGCCCCATGGATGCGCAGAAAGCCTGCGGCCTGCTCGAACGATTTCTCTCCGAAACGAGGCACCTTCTTCAACTCCGCCCTCGAAGCGAAAGGACCATTTTCGTTGCGATATTCCACAATGTTCTTCGCTAATGCAGGGCCCACACCCGACACTCGCGACAGCAGTTCCTTGCTGGCCGTGTTGACTTCCACCCCCACATAGTTGACGCAGCTCTCCACAGTCGTATCCAGACTTTCCTGCAAAAGTGTCTGATTCACATCGTGTTGGTACTGACCAACACCGATGGATTTCGGGTCGATTTTCACCAATTCGGCAAGCGGGTCCATAAGGCGACGACCGATGCTCACCGCCCCACGCACCGTCACGTCGTAGTCGGGGAACTCATCGCGGGCGATCTGCGAGGCCGAATAGATGGAGGCGCCACTCTCGTTCACCACCACCGCCTGCACCTTGTGGTCGAAAGGAATCTTGCTGATGAAAAACTCGGTTTCGCGGCCGGCGGTGCCGTTGCCGATGGCAATAGCCTCCACCTTGTACTGCTCCACCATCCGTTTCAGCTTGTCGCTGGCCAACCGGTACTGCGGCTTCGGCGGGTGAGGATAGATGGTCTCGTTGTGAAGAAGCTTTCCTTGTCGATTGAGAATCACCACCTTACATCCTGTACGGAAGCCTGGGTCGATGGCCATCACAATCTTCTGTCCAAGCGGCGGGGCGAGCAGCAGCTGCCGCAGGTTCTCCACGAACACGCCGATAGCCTCGCGGTCGGCCTTCTCCTTGTATAGCTTCCGCATCTCGGTCTCCATCTGCGGCTGTAGCAGCCGTTTGTAGGCATCGTTGATGGCGAGCACGACCTGCTCGCTGCACAAATTGTCGGCTTTCACAAAGTATTTTCGAATGCCGGGCAACACTCGGTTTTCGTCGGGAGCGATGGTGAGGTGCAAAAAGCCTTCCTCCTCACCACGGAACATCGCCAAGATGCGATGTGACGGAGACTTCGCCAACCTTTCTGAAAAGTTGAAATAGACGCTAAACTTCTCACCCTCTTTATCTTTTCCCTTCACCACTTTGGAGGAGATGACCGACTCCTTTGCAAAAAACTGGCGCAGTCTCTCCCTAATTTTGGGATTTTCCGACACCCATTCGGCGATGATGTCGCGGGCTCCAGCGAGGGCATCTTCGGGTGACACTATGCCAATTTTTGGGTTAATGTGCCGGCGGGCGATGCCCAACAGGTTGTTTTCGCGCTGGCTCATGATGATGGCAGCAAGAGGCTCCAAACCCTTCTCCTTGGCCACCGAAGCACGGGTTTTGCGTTTGGGACGGTAGGGGAGATAGAGGTCCTCCAGCTCAGTCATGCTGGCGGCTGCTTCCAACTGGCTTTCCAGATCGGGAGTGAGTTTGCCCTGTTCGCGCACGGAGTCGAGGATGGCGGCCCGCCGTTTGTCCAACTCCACCAGGCGGATGTGCCGCTCTTTGATGTTGCCAATCTGCACTTCATCCAGCGAGTCGGTGGCCTCCTTGCGGTAGCGGGCTATGAAGGGAATCGTAGCGCCCGATTCGAGCAGTTCCAACACATTCTCCACCTGCTTTACCTGCAAACCTAACTCTCGGGCTATGATTTCGGGATAATTTTTCAAATTCATCGCAATCAGATTTTCAAGGTGCAAATTTCGTATTTTTTTTTTAATTTTGCAGCATCTATTAAAAAATAGGAAATAATATTAAATGGCTAATAATCAAACAGGTGCACCAACCAATACATTTGTAACTCCTGGCGTTACGTTCGGAACATCGCTGGAATATCAGCTGTTGGGCACCTACTCTACAACGCCATTTATGCAAATTTGCAATGATGTGGCCGCCCGCTGCCACTGCAATCTGACCTTCCTGCCCGACCTCTGCAAGCCTACCGACCCGATGCAGGCCCACTTCCATATCGCCTATGCACAGTTCGACATGGTGGGTCCGAGCGACATCGACCGCACCAGTCTTGCCCACCAGTTGAATATCCTTATCGTTCAGAATAAAACGACCGATTTCGACCACTCTGCAGCCCCCTCACGACAAATCGACCTTTTTGAAAATAGCCAAATTGAAGACGATGGTGAAGCCGATACCTGTTTCGCCCTTAATGTCTCCGGACATTGCCTTCAGCGTTGGGAACTCCAAGACATCACCTGCCTGATGTATATCTTCACAGAGAAGGATAAGGATCTCCCCACTTTTACCGAACACTTTCGTCAAGTAATACCCTATTTTGATGTAGATCTCACCTCCCACATCTGTAGTGATATCCATGTAAAAAAGGAAGTTAACAAATCTTCCAAGAATAAAGAACCCGAGATCACTCCCATGCAGTTCCTCCATGGCATCGCCATCTTTGCGCAACGCAACATCATGTTGAATTTGCTACCCAAAAGTCCAATTTTCCCGCAAAAATCATTATTATCATAAATTAATCAACAATGAAAAAAACAATCTCTTTTTTCCTGTTATTCTCCTGTGGAGCCGTCATGTTCGGACAAAACAATGGCGTTGACGTAAAAGCCCGCGTGGCCGAATATGCCTATTATGATCTGAAAACCGACATCTCCAAATTATCGGACAACGACAAAAAACTCATCCCTATTTTTATTCAGATTGCCGATATTATGGATCAACTTTTCTGGAAACAAACTTATGGTGATGTATCTGATTTCAAGAAAATTAAAGACCCTTATGTAAAGGATTACATTAAGATCAATTATGGTCCTTGGGATCGCTTGGACGACAACAAATCGTTTGTGGATGGAGTAGGGGAGAAACCCGATGCTTGCCAATATTACCCACAGGACATCACCCCTGAAGAATACTCATCTTATAATGATCCCAATAAGGGAAGCCTCTACACCGTGCTGCGCCGCGACGGACAGGGCAACCTCAAGACCGTTTGGTATCATGATGAGTATAAGGAGGAAATCACGAAGGTTTGCGCCCTGCTCGACCAGGCCATCGCCATTGCCGACGATCCCGGCATGAAGAATTATCTCACCGAGCGCAAGAAAGCCTTCCTTACCGATGATTACTATGCCAGCGATTTGGCTTGGATGGATATGAAAGACAGCCACTTGGACTTTGTGGTGGGTCCCATCGAGAATTACGATGACAAACTCAACGAGGCCAAGGCTTCCTATGAGTCTTTTATTTTGGTAAAAGATGAGGAACGCAGCGCACAGCTCACCAAATTCATCGCCATGCTCCCTGAGATTCAGAAGATTCTCCCGTGCGATCCTATCTACAAAACCTTCGTCCCCGGCACCTCTTCAGACCTCAATGTCTATGACGCCATCTATTATGCTGGCGACTGCAATTCGGGCAGCAAGACCATCGCCATCAACCTCCCCAACGACGACCGCGTTCAGGCCGTGAAAGGTGCCCGCCGCCTCCAACTTCGCAACAGTATGCAGGCCAAATTCGAGAAGATTATGCTCCCCATCGGAAAAATCGTCCTCAACCCCAAACAGCAGCAACACCTGAAGTTCGACGCCTTCTTCTGGAACGTGACCTTCCACGAGGTGGCGCACGGACTGGGTGTTAAAGAAACAGTCGATGACCACCGCCCCGTTGACGATGCCCTGCAGACCGAAAAAACCTCCTGGGAAGAGGCCAAAGCCGACATCGTGGGACTTTTCATCGTGTGCCATCTGATTGAAGAGGGCGAGATAAGCGACATCACCGTCGAGGATGCCATCACCACCTTCATCGCCGGCATCTTCCGCTCGGTACGCTTCGGCGCAGCCAGCTCGCACGGAAAAGCCAATATGATGTGCTTCAATTCGTTGAAGCGAATGGGAGCCTTCACCCGCGATGAAAACGGAGTATATACCATCAACTACAAACTTGCCAAGATGGCCATCGCTCAGTGGGCTGGCTACATCCTTATGGTTCAAGGCGATGGTGATTTCCAAACGGCAGTCAACTACCGTACCCAATATGGTGTCATCACCCCGGAACTCCAGCAAGACCTCGACCGCATCAACAACGCCGGCATTCCCCGCGACATCCGCTTCAACCAAGGGCTTAAAACCCTCGGACTTTAATCATTATCATTAAGAAATTCAATCCATTATCCAACTATAAACATTATGAACCTTCAATTAACCCGCCCGCTGATTTTCTTCGATTTGGAGACCACAGGCCTCAACATCGGCAAAGATAAAATTGTGGAACTCTGTCTGTTGAAAGTATTTCCCGACGGCCACGAGGACGAGCGCACCATGCGCCTCAACCCGGGCTGCCACATCCCGGAAGAGACTTCTGCCATCCACGGCATCTACGACTCTGACGTGGCCGACAAACCCACTTTCGCTCAGGTGGCTGACGAGCTGCTGGCCTTCTTCGAAAATAGCGACATCGCCGGCTTCAACTCCAACAAGTTTGATATTCCCTTGCTGGCAGAGGAGTTCCTGCGCATCGGCAAGCGTTTCGACATGCGCAACCGCGCCGTGATTGACGTGCAGCAGATTTTTCACAAGATGGAACCCCGCAATCTCATCGCGGCATACAAATTTTATTGCGGAAAAGACCTCAAAAACGCTCATTCCGCCAACGCTGACACCCGCGCCACCTACGAGGTGCTGGAAGCCCAAGTGGCCCGCTACGCCGGCGTGGAATACGAGGAACGGAACGGCAAGGTCAGCTGCCCCGTCACCCCCAACGTGAAGGATCTGGACACCTTCACCCGCGTGCATCGCAACGTCGATTTCGCCGCCCATATCGTGCTGAACGACAAGGACGAAGAGGTCTTCAACTTCGGCAAACACAAAGGCCAAAGCGTCAAGGAGGTGTTCCGCACCGAACCCGCCTTCTATGCCTGGATGATGAAAGCCGACTTCCCCCTCTATACCAAAGAGGTTATCACCCTTATTTACAATGAAGTACGTTTGGAGAAAAAGTTCAGCACACACTAATTTTCCATCATTTTTAGACTAAAAAAGATCATAATTTTATGAATAAAGTAAGAGTAAGATTTGCCCCCAGTCCGACCGGCCCGCTCCATATCGGCGGCGTGCGCACGGCTTTGTACAACTATCTTTTCGCCAAGCAGAACGGCGGTGACTTCCTCCTCCGTATCGAGGATACCGACCAGACCCGCTTTGTGCCTGGTGCTGAAGAGTATATCATCGAGGCCTTCCAGTGGCTCGGCATCCAGTTTGATGAGGGTGTCGGCATCGGCGGCCCCTTCGGTCCGTACAAACAGTCGGAACGCAAACCCATGTACAAGCAATACGCTGACTATCTGATAGAAAATGGCTGGGCATATTATGCCTTCGACACACCGGAAGCGTTGGATGCCAAAAGAAAAGAGGCCGAGGCGCAGAAAAAGACCTTCCAGTACGATGCCAATACTCGTGGCTCGCTCTGTAATTCGCTGACATTGAGCGAAGAAGAGGTGAAGCAGAGAGTCGCTTCTGGCGCGCCTTACGTGGTAAGATTCAAATACCCCGCCGACCTCGACATCACCGTACACGATTTGATTCGTGGCGATGTGACCATCAACTCCAACCTGTTGGATGATAAGGTTTTATTTAAATCGGATGGAATGCCGACCTATCATTTGGCCAACATCGTGGATGACCATACGATGGAGATTTCGCACGTCATCCGTGGCGAAGAGTGGCTGCCCTCAGCACCGCTGCATGTCATGCTGTACAAGGCTTTCGGCTGGGAAGCACCTGCCTTTGCACATCTTCCGCTCCTGCTGAAACCCGACGGCAACGGCAAACTCAGCAAGCGCGATGGCGACCGTCTCGGTTTCCCGGTCTTCCCGCTCCAGTGGACCGACCCGAAGAGCGGTGATATCTCATCTGGCTATCGCGAGAGCGGCTACCTGCCGGAGGCGGTCATCAACATGCTCGCACTGCTCGGCTGGAACCCGGGTACTGAGCAGGAAATCATGGACTTAGACACCCTCGTGAAGCTCTTTTCCATCGAAAATATCAGCAAGTCAGGCGCCAAGTTCAACTTGGAGAAAGCTAAATGGTTCAACCACCAGTACATCCAGATGGCTCCCATGGAGCGCTTGCTGCCGATGTTTGAGGCTGAACTCGCGAAACATGGCGTGAAGGCCGAGCCTGAATTTTTATCGTATGTGGCACAGCTGATGCGCGAAAGAGTGCATTTCATTCCCGAATTTTGGGAACAGACTTCCTATTTCTTTGTCGCACCCACCGAGTATGATCCGCAGGCGGTGAAGAAAAGATGGAAGCCCGGCACGGCCGTTCATCTGCGCAAAATGATGGAGATCGTGGAGTCAGTTCAGCCTTTCAGCAAGGAGCAGGCGCATGATCTGGTGATGGAGTATGTGCAAGGTAATGAACTGAATATGGGCGCCATCATGAACAGCTTCCGTATCGCATTGGTCGGTGCGGCCAAAGGCCCCGACCTGTTTGAAATCATTTACGCCATCGGTGTAACCGAAACGGCACGCCGTGTGGAGCGCGCCATTCAGACGATTGAGCCTTAATTAGGTATCAATCAATATATTATACTACTCTTGAAAGCGGGTTTCTTTTCGATGTGAAGAAATATCGAAAAAAATCCGCTTTTTAGCTTGAAATCGGAATATTTTCCGTATATTTGCCGCGCTTTTTTAACCTCTAAACAAAATCACTATGGAACTGATTACTCCTTCAATTGGTTTGCTTTTCTGGATGCTCATTGGGTTCGGCATTCTCGTGCTGATTCTGCGCTTTTTCGCATGGCCCGTCATCACCAAAGCCATCTCTGAGAGAGAACAACGCATCAACGAACAGCTTCACGCCGCCGCCCAAGCCCGTGAAGAGATGAAGAATCTCAAGTCGGAACACGAGGCACTCCTCGTCAAGGCGAAAGAGGAACGCGACGCGATTCTCGCTGAGGCCCGCAAGATGAGCGAGAAAATGTACGATGACACCAAGGAGAAAGCCTCCCGCGAGGCCCAAAACCTCATCGATGAGGCCAAAAAGACCATCCATTACGAAAAGATGAAGGCCATCACCGACATCAAGAATGAGATTGGCAAAATGTCCATCGAAATCGCTGAGAAGATCCTCACGCAGGAACTTTCCCAGAAAGAGAAACAGCAGGAGCTGGTGGACAAGTGTCTGAAAGAAATCAACATCAACTAATTGGCTGAACGGATGAAAAAGACAAAATTATCGGGCCGCTACGCAGCCGCCATGTATGATTTCGCCGTCGAGCAGCATTTCGAAGAGGATGTGTTTGCCGACATGAAGCTGCTCCGCCAGGTGTTCTCCGAAAATCGCGAACTGCGCGTCATCATCGAGAGCCCCATCATGCCTGCGGAAAAGAAAGAGGCCATCTTCAAAGCCCTCTTCAACGGCAAAGTGAACGACGTCACCCTGCAATTCCTCCTCCTTATCCTGAAGAAACGGAGAGAACCCTCTTTGGGCGACATTTTCGAGAACTTCATCCAGATCTACTACCGCCGCCACAATATCAAGATTGCTACCATCACTACGGCTGTAGATATCGACGATGCCCTCATGGAGGAAATCAAACACCTGTTGGAGGAGCAGACTCACTCTACCATCCTGATCAACAAAGTGGTGAATCCCAAGATTATCGGCGGTCTGATCGTACATGTTGACGATTTCCTTTTCGACGGGAGTATCATCGGAAAAATAAATAAGTTGCGTGCAGAGTTCTCGCACAACATTTATCAAACCAGTTTTTAAGAAATAAGTTAAAAAATATAGATATGGCAGAAATTAAACCATCAGAAGTAACTGCGATTCTGCGTCAGCAGCTGCAGAATTATGATGCGAAAGCTGAACTGGCAGAGGTCGGCACCGTGCTGATCGTCGGCGACGGTATCGCACGTGTATATGGCCTTGAGAACGCCCAGTCGGGCGAGCTGGTCGTGTTCGAGAAAGAAGAAGGCAACATCATGGGCATCGTGCTCAACTTGGAAGAGGACAATGTCGGTGTGGTGCTTCTCGGCGACTCTAAATCATTGAACGAGGGCGACCTGTGTAAGCGCACCGGACGTATCGCCTCCATCCGCGTGGGTGAAGGCCTCTGCGGACGTGTCATCAACACCCTCGGCGACCCCATCGACGGAAAGGGCAACATCGAGGGCGACCTCTACGAGATGCCCCTCGAACGTAAGGCCCCCGGTATCATCTTCCGTCAGCCGGTGAAGGAACCGCTCCAGACCGGTATCAAGGCTGTGGATGCCATGATTCCGATCGGTAGAGGCCAGCGTGAGTTGATCATTGGCGACCGCCAGACCGGTAAGACCGCCATCGCTATCGACACGATCATCAACCAGAAGAAATTCTATGACGAAGGCAATCCAGTATATTGTATTTATGTAGCTGTCGGACAGAAAGGTTCTACCGTGGCCAGCATCGTGAAGAACCTCACCGAGCATGGCGCTATGCCTTACACCATCGTGGTGGCCGCTACCGCCTCCGACACCGCTGCTATGCAGTTCTACGCCCCCTTCGCAGGTGCCGCCATCGGCGAGTACTTCCGCGACACGGGACGTCCGGCCCTCATCATCTACGACGACCTTTCCAAACAGGCCGTCGCCTACCGTGAAGTTTCTCTGCTGCTCCGTCGTCCGCCGGGACGTGAGGCATATCCGGGCGATGTGTTCTACTTGCACTCCCGTCTGCTGGAGCGTGCCGCCAAGATCATCGAGTCTGATGAGATTGCAGCACAGATGAACGACCTCCCGCCTGTCCTCAAACCGATGGTCAAGGGTGGTGGTTCCCTTACCGCTCTCCCGATCATCGAGACGCAGGCTGGCGACGTGTCCGCTTACATCCCCACCAACGTCATCTCCATCACCGACGGTCAGATTTACCTCGAGACCTCTCTGTTCAACTCGGGTATTCGTCCGGCTATCAACGTCGGTATCTCGGTGTCGCGTGTGGGTGGTAACGCACAGATCAAGTCTATGAAGAAGGTGGCTGGTACGCTGAAACTCGACCAGGCCCAGTACCGCGAGCTCGAGTCATTCGCCAAGTTCGGCTCCGACGTGGACGCTTCCACGCAGAAGACCCTCGACAAAGGTGTGCGTAATGTGGAAATCCTGAAACAGCCCCAGTATTCGCCGCTGAAGGTGGAAGAGCAAATCGCCATCATCTACTGCGGTGTGAAGGCGCTGTTGCAGAAGGTACCCACCAACCGTATCTCCAGCTTCGAAGCCGAATACCTCAACACGCTGCGTGAAGGTCACCAGAACCTGTTGAACGAGCTGAAGAGCGGTAAAATCAACGACGAGCTCACCGCCGAACTCGAGGCAGTGTGCGCCGAAGTGGTTAAAAAGTATGAATTATAACAGATTATGGCAAGTTTAAAAGAAATACGTGTCAGAATAGCCTCCGTCCAATCCACTCAGAAAATCACGAGTGCGATGAAGATGGTGTCGGCCTCCAAACTGAGGAAGGCACAGGGCGCTATTCTCAACCTGCGGCCTTACTCCAACAAGCTCAACGAGATCCTGCAGAACCTCTCCGGCTCGTCCGACAGCCTCGATGCGATGCCGCTGTTCCAGAAGAGAGGGGAGGAGCGAGTAGCGATTGTGGTCATCTCTTCCAACCGTGGTCTCTGCGGCGCCTTTAATACTAATATAGTAAAGAAGGTGGAGTCGATGCTCAAGGAAGAGTATGCACAACAAGAGGCTGCCGGCAATGTAAGTCTCTATTGCATAGGTAAAAAGGCAAAAGAGCAACTCGCTAAACACCACACCATCACATGGTCGAATGAGACTTTGGTGGACAATTCCGAATTTGAGGAAATTGCCAAATTGGGCGAGCAACTCATGGCCGATTTCATGGAGAAGAAGATTGACAGCGTGAAGATTGTCTATAACCGTTTCTTGAATCAGGCCACCCAAGAGTTGGTTCAAGAGAACTATCTGCCTATCAGTAACTTAAATACTGAAGGGGAGGGTAGGGGACTCAACCACGACTACATCTTCGAACCTGACCAGCAGAGCATTCTTACCGAGTTGATTCCCAAGATTTTGAAGTTGCAGCTTTATAAGACTTTGTTGGATTCAGTCGCCTCAGAGCATGGTGCGCGTATGACCGCCATGCACAAGGCTACCGACAATGCTACTGAAATTCTTAAAGATTTGAGACTCAAGTACAACAATGCACGTCAGTCCTCCATCACCAACGAGTTGATTGAGATTGTAAGCGGTGCGGAAGCCCTCAACAATTAAAAAAGCACGTCATGCTGAAAAATTGCCTATTTTGTCTCACCCTAACGCTGCTGGTATTAGCTGGCTTTGCACAGGATAACAACCGCATTGCTATCGGTTTCTATAATCTGGAGAATCTTTTCGACACGATTGATGACCCGCTCACCAACGATGCGGAATTTCTTCCTCAGGGCGGAAACCAGTGGACAGCAGAGCGATATGCGGAGAAACTCGCCAATATGTCGAAGGTCATTTCGCTGGTGGCCAAAGAGTATGGCAACTGTGTGGCGATGGGGGTGTCGGAGATTGAAAATGAGCGCGTGATGCTGGATTTGGTAAACCATCCTAACCTGAAGCCGCTCAACTATGGTGTGGTGCATCACGACTCACCCGACCGTCGTGGCGTGGATGTGGCACTCATCTACCAGAAGGACCGTTTCACGGTGCTGGATGTGGTGCCTTATCGTTTGTACACCGACGATACCACCTTCCGTACCCGCGATCAACTGCTGGTAAAGGGCTTGATTGATGGGTTTGATACCGTACACATCATCGTCAACCACTGGCCGTCGAAGCTGGGTGGTGAACAGCGCAGTATGCCGAAACGAATTGCCGCCGCCGAACTTTCCAAGCACATCTCCGACTCCATTATGCAGGCGAATCCTGCCGCTAAAGTTATGATTATTGGAGACTTAAACGACAATCCTAACGCTAAGAGCATCTTAGAGTATCTTGGTGCTAAGAAAAAGGCCAAAGATACTCAGGTCAATCAGCTGTTCAATCCTATGTATAAATTGTATATGGATGGCATTTGGTCGTATGTGTATCGCGATGAACCCAATGTGATTGACCAAATCATTATTTCATACGGTTTGCTCAATGCGAAGAAAGGCTATAAGTATGCAGGCGTGCAGATTTTTAGGGCTAATTTCTTGCTCACCAAAAGCGGGTCATACGAAGGCACACCGCTGCGTACCTTCGCTGCTGGCACCTATCTGGGCGGCTACAGCGACCACTTGCCGGTCTATATTATTTTGGATAAAATTCAGTAAATCAGATGGATAAAAAATTAGTCATCATTCCTACCTATAACGAAAAGGAGAATATCGAAAATATCATTCGTGTTACTTTCGATTTGGGTGATTATCACATATTGATCATTGAAGATAACTCACCCGATGGCACGGCAGAAATTGTTAAAAAACTGATAGGGGAGTACCCCGACCGTCTGTTTATTATTGAACGCAAGGGCAAACTCGGCCTCGGAACTGCCTATATTACAGGGTTTAAGTGGGCATTGGAGCATGAATATGACTATGTGTTTGAGATGGATGCTGATTTTTCGCACGATCCGCACGACTTGGAGCGTCTTTACAAGGCTTGTGCTGAAGGCGGAGCGGATTTGGCCGTAGGATCCAGATATTGCAACGGTGTGAATGTGCTGAACTGGCCCATGTCACGACTGCTCATGTCATACTATGGTTCAGCCTACGTACGCATGATAACGCGCATTCCTGTACACGACACAACAGCAGGTTTCAAATGTTATAAAGCCAGCACGCTGCGAGCCATCGATTTTTCAAAAATCAAACATGTAGGCTACGGATTTCAGATTGAAATGAAATTCAACGTCTGGAAGCTGAAATTCAAAATCCAGGAAGTTTCCATCATTTTCAAGGACCGTACTTTAGGAACGTCAAAGATGAGCAAAGGAATTTTCTCTGAAGCAATTTTTGGCGTGATTGGTTTAAAGATTCGCAGCTGGTTCCGCAAATGGGATCGCTTGCAATAATCTTCACAAACGATATCGTAGGGGCTAATGTTATTCGTCCCTTTTTTGGGTTCCAAATATCCTATTTAACATAATACAAATTATAGGACATTTTCAAAAAATCATTGTATTTCAAGGTATTTTTTACAAAAAAAACCCTTTCTCGGCTCGTAATTTTCAAAATCAACAGTTCTAAAAATTGAAACAATATTGCACCATCGGGCCATATCCTTTTGCCATTGTGGAATCACATTGTTATTTTCAAAATCCCTAAACGGTTGCGCAAAACAACTAACACCCTTATCAACGCGCCAATATTTGATCCTCAAAAGACAATCATAAATATCTCCATACAAAATTGTGTACAACATAAAACGTCCTTTGTAACCGAATTTTCTTATTTTCGCAATTGCTTTTTCACATGATTCAATTTGGGACCACGTATCACACCCAAAACGTATCACAGACAACCACTTAATTTGTGCAAGCAATTCTGCGAAATCATCATCGACCAAACGAGCATCCAACGCCTGATTGAAATCAACTCTATATCCTTTTTTTATTATTTTTACTAATTGTTCCCTTGCATAATTGCCAGCCCCTAAAATGTTATTATCCATTAAAATAATCTTTTTTCGCCCTTCAATCGCTATTTCCTCAATGTCATTATATGGTCTGATTCCTCCTTCCTTTTTCGGCACAATACACCATTTACAATGATTGGGACACCCTCTTGTTAAAAAGCCATAAGCAACATCTTTCGGGACATTATAAATCGAGTAGTCAGGCTGTAATATTTCTGCATCTTCTGGCATCACACATCCATCTTTATAGCCAGTCCCTGCCGAAAAATAAGCGTCTGTATTAGCATTTAAAAAATAACCATGATCTGGCGTGAAAGTGAAAACTTTTGAAACATACACACAATCGTAAAAATCAAATGGCGTGTACCATTCCACACTATGGCCATGATTTTTTGACATTTTAGACAATTTCATTAATGCCAAGTTGGGGAATCCGGTATTATCTACATCAATAAGCCCAATTTTCATACCTCAAAATTTTACCTTTGCTATAATTCCTCATTTACAAATCTTCTCAATTCACTTTGAAAACAACCTCTTTCCAGCTCCTCTCTTTCTCTCAATTCTGTACGTTTACCGTGATCAATTATATCTTCGATTGCTTTTTTCAATAAATCCACAAGGTTTTCAGGCTTAACGGCATCCAATTCAACCTGCCCCAAACCGCTCCAATGCACAGAACGAGTATCTGTAACCTTCGTTGGAGCTGGTGGTAACTTCCAATCTATCACCTGTTTTTCCACAAGACAAATTCTTCTTACTTCAATATTATTACATCCCAGATTTTCAAGATTCTCTTTCAAAGCTCGCGGAATATCCTCTCCCGACGGATCATAATCTCCAAAATACAAAATAATTGGGCTCTGACCTCTTTTTTCTGCCTCTTTGAGACGAAGTGATGCGTCGTGTAAAAACGTCAAAGATGGATAACCTTTGCACGCGCCCAACGCCACGTCATATTCTCTGCAAGTTTTATAAAAAACACCTTCAAGAGCCTTTTTCTCAATAAATACTTCTGGATAATAATGTTGATTTTCCCACTCATTCAACCAATAACTTTTCATCCACAAATCAATCTGCTCTTTCGCTTCTGATATTTTATCCTTTAATATGGTTGGTTCCGCTTTAGTCATACAAGCCAAGTTTCTGTCTCGATCACTGAAAGCGGAGAAATCAATCATACCATTCCACCGAGCAATCCCAGTGGCGGCCACGACTCTTTTATAATGCTGTATGTCATTGGTCATGCCCCTACTTACTAATTGATAGTGTAACCCTCTAATTGTTAATACACCAGCTTCATAGTTACTCAATATTTCTATCGAGTTTTCAATTATCCAGTCTCTTGTGAATTTGTCTTTCATAACTCAACATTTTTCTAAAATATTAATGGCACTCTCCAGCTGCTTTTTGGCAATATCCACCAGCCGCAAATTGGTTTCGCTTTTGGCCTTCAAAGTCAGCCGGTTTATTTCTGTCACAAAATCGCTGACCGTTACATTGTCGGGATCGGCAAAATGGGACAACAAGTATTTCATATCCATATACCCGATTTCCAATGGCTCATACTTCACAGATTTTCGGCTTCTACCGTCAAATTGATATATGGCATCTGTTATCTCATTGTTGGCCAAATACTCTTTATATTCGGCAAACGTCAGTGAATCGCGCCCCATCTTAACCAAAAGTTCATTCATCGCTATATTGGCCGGTATTGCCTCGTAAGATATATCCCGACTTCCGGAAAAGAGAATAATTCTTTTCCGAAAGTCAAGATAATACCATTGTTTAGCGGACTTTTGAAACATCTTTCTTACCTTTCACTTCCGGCTCGTTCTCGAAAGTAAGAATCTGCACCCTCGACGCGGTGATTTGCGGCGAATAACGCACTTGGTTTGACTGCTGGCTCAAATACTCATCAATGCGGAAATCTCCGGAAACGTACACTTGCACGCCCTTTTTAAGGTACTGCGCCACCTTGTCACTCTTCGTGAAATACGAAACACTGACCCACTGCGGGAACTCGCGCACCTCGCCGGTGTCCTTGTTTACCTGTTTCACGTTGTCGCAAACGGAAAAGTTGATCAAAAATCTGCCGTCCTGTAAAGTCTGGCTCTTTGCATCCTGACCAATGTGGCCAATCATTTCTAAGTTAATCATAATGCTTTGTGTTTTAGGTTAATAAATGTGTTAAATAGGATTTTTTTCTAATTTTGTGGATTTTATAATATTGCCAGTACTTACAATAATGATACGACGCATCAACTATGCGAAAACCATATTTGCAATTGTTAGCACTTTTATAGTTATAACATTTTTTGCAACACAAATCTCCTTCCTGCAATTTGATTCCATGAAATAAACATCCTTTTTTACTCAAGTGTACATTCATAATGTTGGTTTTTGGTAATTACTTTCATATAACATTCGCACGGCCTCGCTGGTGCAGCTGGCCGGAACTGTCACCGTGCCGGTGTTGCGCTTTTTCAGACGGATCATTGAATCGGTGGAGTAGGTATTGGAGGGATTGGTGATAAAGAACTCCTTGCCGCCGTATTCATCCCCCTCCCCTTTCAGATCTGCGGCTTCGGCTAGATCCTCCAGCAAAGTGTTGTCGTGTACGTTCAGCGTCCTTTCACCAAGCAAACAGCCGAATTTAGAGTATAAAGAACGGTTGTTGTACACCTGCGGCAAAATGTCGATTATGGCCTCACAATCAAACATATTGTCGGTAACGGCAAACACTTTCGGCTTGAAGAGGTAACTAATAGTCTCCAGCACAGCCCCAATAAAATCTTCTGTTTTCCAATCGTCCACGTCAATATGGTGTTTGTAAACCGTGCCGTCCTCCGTTGCTTTGCAGACAAAGATGTTCTGCAAATGGATGATCGTTGCACCGCGTGGATCCAGAGTGGCCACAAATTCATCGCTAAGCGTGCAGTTGCCTTTCCGGATGGCGGCCACCTCTTCCGGACTGAAATTGCCGCGCTCGTTGGCCTCATCCACCGTTAAATGGTTCCACCAGTACAAAACAACCCTGTGCAGCTGGTTCCGGTTCTGTTTCGCGTTGCGAACGAAAAGCAGCGCGTGAATGTGGATATGATAACCGTTGGCGTTTTTGGTCGTTTCCAGCCCGAATTGGCCGCCATATACCCAGTAGAGCCAATCTTTCTTTTTGCGCATGAAATTGAACTGTTTTGTTATTTCTCTAAAGTAAAACCGCCGCCCGCGCCAGCCGTTCACCGTGTGCGGCACCGACAGCATAAGGTGCATGATGTTGTAACGCACTTCGCCAAGTTCCTGCCAGCCCTTGTTAAGCCATTTCATACGCTGCGAGGCGGTCACGGCCTTTTCTCCCCTACCCTCTTCATCGGCCAATATGTAGAGGCACGGGTTAGCATCAAACCATTTCAGATATTTGCGCCGGATTTTCTTCTGCCGGTCCCAGTTGCAAATGTTGCAGAGCCGGTGGCCGCATCCCAAGAAAGAAACCAGCTCTATTTTGCTGCCGTCGTAACTATACAGCGTGGAGCCGCCGCATGATCGGAGCGACTTCATCAGCCCGTCGGCCAGCGAAAGCGTGTGCGCGTCCAACTGTACGCTGTGGGTGTACCGCATGAGTTCGGCTGCCAGCAGCATATTTTTTCGCTTCAAATAGGTGAGCTTCTTATTTCTCACCACGTTGTAACGGTAATTGTTCTCTCTTTCAGTGCTTTGTGTTACTTTTTCCATTCCATTTGTTCCTTATTATCGAGGAAGGGGGTATATAAGAAACTGATTAAGATATATAAACGTCTAAAATAAAGACAGTTGGGGCGCGGGCGCGCTCTTGGTGATCAACGGTGCGTTGTAATCGTACAGCATACGCGCGTATTGCTGCATTTCGTCGCTCGCTCCGGTCAAATAGCGGTAATATCTCATCATGGTATCACACGCCTCTTTATATTTGTCATTGTCGCTTTGTCTCCAATCAACAATCGAGATTTTCTTTTGGTAAGTTAGGAAAGCCCAACGGATAGAATCAACATGGCCAATATCATTAACATTCATCGGATCCGGCTGACGCATCAACCAGTCAATCCAGCGTCCGCACGCATCGACGAAAAGTTTTAGCACAATCGGCCTAATGTCTTTTTCTGTTGGCCGGTGGTCGCTGAAAGTCCAGCATTGGCCACTGATTTCGTCCTTCAACGTATTTCCAAAAATTCTAAACATAATTCAATGATTCTGTGGTTATGGTTTCAGGTTTTTTGGGGGCTTTAAGCTGTGCAAGTTGGAATGGCGATTCTTTTTTTCAGGGAGTTTGGGGGCGGTTCCCTACGGATCCGCCGCCTCTCCCCTACTTTAGCTTGAAAGCCCCAACGGGTCGCACCCCTGCGTTGCCCGTATGCTGTCAGTTGTCACCGCCGCGCCTGCGCCAGTGAAACAGCCGCCACAAAAAAGACGGCTTCTTGAAAGGAGCCTCCACGCCCCGATCAATCAACCGTTTCTGGTCGCGCTGCTTGGTGCTGAAATCGAGGTCGCGCGGCAGCCTCTTCACTTTGTCAATCTCAAATTTGGTGGTGGCCTCCAGTAAATCAATGCACTTTTTCTTGGCCTCTTCCACACTGTCGGCATATACGCTGGTGGTTTTCTTCAAAATCTTGCCTCCGAAAACAAGCGTGTAACTCACATTGTAACGGCCAACCTGCTTTCGCAAGTTCATGTCTATTGCGTAACTCATAACTCAATTATTCAAAAATGGTCCAGTCGTTTGAAAGCATATCTGTTTGGCTCGCAAGCCAGCCGACCACAACTTCATCGTTGGCGGCCTTCATGCAGATCACCGGCACAAATTTCACACTTCCGTTTTTCTCTTTCAGTTCGTTGAGCGTTTCAATATAAACACATTGTTTTTCCCCCTCTACTGTATTAACTGGAGATGCTAAAATTTTGTCATCCTTTTTCACCTCCATTCTCTCATGCAGAAAAAGAAACATCCCTTTTCCGTTCCAACCTTTTCTGCTTACCCGATAGCCTTTTTTGAGGGCTTCAATGGCCTCTCCAAAGGTCATATCGACACGATCCGGATAAATGGTTCCTTTGCTTTCTTGCCTGCTACGTTCTTGTAGCTTCTTGACTTCCTCTTCTTTCTCCAGTAAATCATAAATGAGTTTCATTACAGGCTTAAAAGCCTCTTCAACGACAATATCAGCGCAAAACATGTGTTTGCTTGTGATGTCGCGCAGTGTGGCTGCCAAAGTTTCCAAAGTTGTTTTGGTCAACTCCAAACCCAGTTGATTAGTTGTTTTTGTTTCCATATTGCTTATTGTTTTAATGGTGAATATACCTGTAAATTGAGCGCGTGGAAACGCCGTATTTCTCCGACAGCGTTTGCACTATATAAGAATGCTCGATGTGCTTGGCCGTCATTTTGCGATAGTCACGCATAACGGCGGGGATGATCTTGGCCAGACGCTTGGCCGCCTCTCTGTGGCTTTTTTTCAGATTTTTCAATGCGATTGCTTTTGTTCCCATTTTTTTATTATTTTTGGCCTTTGTTTTGACACCGCAAAAATACTATAAGTTTTTACAATAGCAATGCTTTTAGCAAAAAAAATTAAAAATATTTTATAAAATACTGATTATGAGCGGAAAAGATTTGCGAAATTTTTTATATCTCAATGGAATTTCACAGGATGAAGCGGCAAAATTGCTGGGAGTTAAGCGGCAAACTATCAATAATTGGTGCAATAAAGAGGATTTAAAGGGTAATATTTTGACAAAAGCAAAATTTATAATTGATCATTTTTCTGCTAAAATCTCCGAAACAAATATAAGTGGTGTTGTTATCAATGGAAACGCAAAGGATGTCGATAAAAAAAATGACCAACGGAAATTTTACAGTGATTCTCCGGACGTGTTGCGCGCGCAGATCGAGGTTTTGGATGAGCGCATAAAAGAAAAGGACGCGCAGATAAAAGAAAAGGACGCGCAGATAAAAGAAAAGGACGCGCAGATAAGTAAACTTTTGGAAATCCTCAACAAAAAATAATAGCTATGGAAAAGAAAGTAGAATACAGCCTCATAAAAGGCAATATAATTGATGTGCTGCCAACTTTGGAACGCAGCATTAAAATATTTGAAAAAAAGTATGTCAGCGTAAAAGTGGGGATCACCGGACGGAACCCGCAAGAACGCTTCAACGAGCATCAGAAAACGCGCAGGTGGAACCGGATGGTTGTAAAATATAAAACGAACTCCGAAAGCCTCATCAACAAAGTTGAAGATTACTTTATCCTATACCACCCACAGCTCAAAAACAACTGGATGGGATACAGCCACCTTTCAAAAGGAGGCGACAATTATTTCTATATACTTCTATATGGGAAAAAGACGGATTAAGCCTCAAGCAGCTTTAAATCGTACTTCCTATAATATGGAAATTTATGGTCGTGGCTTATACAAGTGCAATTACATTCAATACTTTGCGCTATGATGATACGGTCGATCATGTCCGTATGTGCTTTTTTCTCTATTGTTAAAATCGGTAGTTTCTCAAGCGTTTCAAAAACTTTTGTAGAGATAGGCTCTAAATTTATACCAAAAGAAGCCAATGATTCTATCAAATTTTTAGCTGTCCCCTTATAGTCGATTTTCTTCAACTGTTTCAAGTGCATCAATTCCAAGATCACAAATTCAGATGTCACATATTTGTCTTTTGCACTGGGATATTTAATCTCATTTTTTAAAGACTCATCCAGTTTATGATCGTCAGTAATGAGCCAAACAACAATGTGGGTATCCAAAAAATAACGCGCCATGTAATTATAAATTGAACGGGTTGGGGACAAGCTCTTTATATCCCTTGATATACTTGAATTTCTTTGTGGGCTTTACGGATGGTTTTCTCGTTGCCGTCTTTGCTGCTTTTTTCGGTGCCATAACTATAATATTTTATCGCGGCAAAAATACACTTTTTTTTGAAAACTACGCCATCGGGTAGTATTTTTGCCCGTCGTACCTCAACACTTGGCCACGGTTGCCGCTGGGGTTGTAGCTAACATGAATCCAGCTGTAATCTTTTTCATTTATGAGCTGGTCGAAATTGCCCATCTTCCGGATGATCTCAAAGAGACGCTTGTTTCCCTCCTTCCCCTCTTTGGTCTGGAGGTCGGCGGCCTGCCCCTTCATGTGCTGGCTGTTTTTCGCGCCACCAATAGCGGCGTTATATGCCGGTGACCGGTAACCGCTTGTCACGTTCACCGCCTTTCCGTAGGCCTCGCGCATGGGATCCAGCACTTTGTCGATAAGATGCTGCAAATTGGTCTTGACTTCCTCCGTCGGTGTGTTGTCGTAACCGGATCGCGCTTTGCAAAGCTCCGAAATCGTAAAATATTTTCCGCTCATTTTGCCGCCTCCTTTCTTCTTTCTCCGCAGCACCAAAAACAGAATCACGGCAACGGTGACAGTGGCCGCCGTGCCGATGATCACCCACTTGTTTTTGATGATGGACGGGAGTTTCATTTTTTCTTTGCAATATTATTGATAATGCCTAACTGTTGAGCTGTTTTGATCTGCTGGCCAACCTTCTTTTTCTCTTCGTCGGTAAGCTCTTTCGGCGGCTCCTTTTCGTTCCGTTTCCGGATCATAAAGTAAACAGCGGCGGCCACGGCCACCACTGCAACAACGATAATGATTTTTGCTGTTTTGCTCATAATTTATTTTTTTCAAATTTTGTTTGTTGTGTCAAAATTTGTTGTATTTTTGCCGCGTCTCTTTTGGGACAGAAAAGGTCACGCCGATCCGCGTACAGTGGTAAGGTCATTCAGTTGCTAAAGGATGACCTTTTTTTATTGTTCTGTAATGCAGTATTGCAAGAATTTTCCCGATTCGCGCACTCCAACCATGATTTTTGTAAAGCCCTTTTCTTTAGGACAATGCAACTCATAGATAAAAATGAATTTGAATTTCTTTTTCTGTGAATAATTGTCTTTGGGCAAATACATTTTGAAAAAACGCGCTTCATTTATAAGTTTGGGAAGTTGCAAAGCTGCCTTTGTTGATGCAAAACTCTTTGCTGCGTGCGCTGCTATTTCATCAATACTATCTCCAATTATTTTAACAGGAACACCACCGAGACACGGACAGCGATATTTCTTGCCTTGCAATTTTGACAATTCCTTCTTGAGAAATTCGCGTCTTACATCAACAGCGTTTTTTGTTTTGCCGGTCGGTATTGCTTTCATCTTTAAAAATTAAAACAACCTCTCTTTGGCCACTTTCAACGCATTCTGCCAACGCTTTTTCGGAGTGGAACCGTACAAGTCGCGGTATATGGAACCGGCTTTTATTGCCGCATTCTTCACGCCTCCGCCCTTCTTGATCTGGTTTTTGAAAATACGCTGGTAGTCGCTTTTCTGCTCTTTCAAAATCCCCTCCGCTTTCCGGATGGTGGCACTTGCGGCACGTCTGGCCTTTCTCTTTGCTTTCGATTTCATGGTAATTGGGATTTTTGGGTTAATAAATATCCTCGTAACCGTCACCCACGCGCTCGGTGATGCGTGCATTGCGGTTTTCCTGTCGTTCGGTCCATTTATCGGTCTTGATTTTCACACCGGAGACACGACCGTTTTCGTCTCTTTCAACGTCACCGACAAAGAGGGCGTGTTTTCTGAAAAACACGATTGCGGCAATGATCACCGCCGCTATCACTGCAAAAATTACAAGTTTTTTCATTTATGTTTGATTTTGGTTAGTATCTGTTTGAGTTCGGCATTTTCACGCTGTAATTCCGTCATTTTGGCGGTCATCAGGTCTTGGCCGGCTTTGAGTTGCGCGTTTTCATTGCGGACGGCCAGCACCTCTTTCTGCAAGTCGATGATCCGCGCTTGGTATTCGCTCACCTGCTTGGAGAGTTCGTTGATGGTCTCCATCAAATTACCGATGGCGGTTTTCCGGCGGGCGTACTTACCCACCAGCCAGCCGACAAACGCTGTGATGAGGGAAACGATTTATCCGATGAGTGCTACCCAGTCCATTATTCAATAGTATATTCGTAATTTAAAGTAATAGAATCATAATAACCAATTGGCTCTCTTTTTATCTGTATATCGTATATCCCAGCTCCAAAACCTTCTTTCTCCTGTATTACAAAAGACAAAGAGCCATCTCGCGTATAATTAATATCAACTATTCCATAAACACTTCCACTTTCAACATTAACACAGCTTATGGCAAATGATCTGGCTGTCATGGTATCAGCATTCGGTCCACTATATTTTGCACTAACCGTCAGCTCTGTTATGACGCCTTCTTTTTCATTATCTGTAATATCAACAATATTAATATCCTCTTCCGGTAACAGCATAGCTTCCCTAAGCTTATGTCGCACATTGTCAATATTGAATTGGCCTGAATAAGCATTTTCAAAACCTGCATCTACAGCCCCTTTCAATGCCTGATCAATACCCACCATTGCCACGATCAAATCTTCAACATTGATCTGGCCGACACTTTCTGATTCATCGGCGGCAACAATTCCTCCAATTACATTTGTTACAGTCGCATATTTGTGTGCTTTGTCAACAGGCACCAAGCAAACATCCTCTCCGTCAAACACAAACATTTTATCTTCTTCATCCAAAAATCCCTTCGGTACAGGGTTGGTCAAATCTGCAAGATCCATATTACTTTTTATTTAAGATTTTTATTGTTTTCAGTTTCTCGATTATTTTCTTCCTCTTCCACACCAGCAATATGATGATGGCGGTTACGGCCACAATTGCGGCCACCGCCAGCCATTTTGCCTTATTCCTCCCTATCCGTTTGGAGCTTTTTTTTTTATCCCAGTCCTCCAGCTGGTTAGACCGTATTATGGAACTGACGGATTCGACGTACTTTGCCCCCGTAGCGTAACCGCCATCCTTTATGGCCTTTATCTGCTCAAACGGATTCGCGGCCTGCAACGCCTTTGAAAATCTCCGTTTGATCAAACTTACGTAATCTTTCCAAGCGTCCTTTTCTGTTTCGTATGCCTTGAAAATCGTTTGCACATTGGCACCGTCTTTGATGGCCGCCGCCCTGTTGGGATAGGCTTTTCCCGTGCCTTTGAAAACGACATCCTTTCCGTTCAGATGCTCTCTTGTTGTCGTGCTGTACACTTTTCCGGTCCATCCCGAAGGGGCTTTGTGGCCGAACATATTATTGTATGGCTTTGAAACAGCGTAACTGGTTTCCAATGCGGCCTGTGCCAATGCCACCGAAGGGAACAAACCACTTCCGGCGCAAAGTTCAACGGCAATAGGGCCGTATTTCTCAAAAAACTCCTTAACCTGCTGTCTTGATGCCATGACTACATTTTTTTACACAATGCCCGAATAACAAAAAAACCCAGCACGATATATGCAATGAGGGCAGAGATTATCCAGATCCATTCAACTATGCTAACTGTTTTCTTGATGTCTTGAACAACGTATTTCGATACCGGCACTTTCTTTATGATTGTGTCGGCCTTGATGGTGGTTTTTACAATGTAAGTGGTATCGTTGACCGGTACCAGCTCGGTGATGAAAGCCGTGTCCTCGATCAAAACAGGCTCGCCGCGCAAAACAACCGTGTCGGTTCTCACACGCGAAGGTATCACCACCGTATCGCTGACGTACTCGGTAACAGTTGGCAAGTTGTATTTCTTGACAATGCGCGCAACCCTCTGTTGCGGGCTGCACGCTGTCAAAACACAAAGCAATATGAAAGATATTACGAAAAGCCTTTTCATTGTTTCTTGTTTTTAGCCACAATTGCAATTGTCACGCCTGCAACGATGAGCGTTGCACCCAGCGCGGCAATTATCTTGTAAATTGGCTTCGGATCCACTTCGACATTGACCGTTGCCAACGGATCGTCCGAAAGCAGTTTACCGATTGCGGTTTCCCCGAATTTTCCTAATTTTTCTTTGTCGATTGCCATTGTTCAAAATTTTAATTGTCAAATAGAAACACCTCTGTTTTTCAAGATGCTCTGAACCACTGCAAACTCATCTTCTGACAGCCTATTTTCCAAATCACCCTCCAAATCCCTATCATTGAAGGCGGAGGAATTAACGCCGTACTCCTGAACCAAGAGCAGCCAGTCGGCCTTGTTGTTAAGCTTTTTCAAGGCTGCATATACCGCCTCTTCATCGTCATTGACCACACCCCACGCATTCTTTATTTTCTTAGCCAACGACTTTGCAGTATCACGGCTTATTGTGGCATTTGCTTCAATGGCCTGTTGGAAAGCTGTACTTTGTGAAAGAGCTTCTGTCGCTTCCTTCAATTCCTTGCTGTCGTTGCCAAATACACGACTGATCAAAGATTTAGTGTTTTCCTTTCTCTTCTTACGAATGATGAGAAAAATAATCAAAGCGACTACAAGAACGATGGTAATGATTATCACCGGACGGTTGAGTTCACGGAGAATCCCCGCCCAACCTCCTTTCTGGCTCTTTCCAGCCTTGTATGCAGAATATGCGATTGCCGGATTCATGTTATTTTCCTTTCTTTTTCTTGACAACAACAATGATAATCACGGCCACTATGACTGCAACGACCACACCACCGATGATGAGGGGGAGTTTGCTTTTTCCGCCTCCGTCGCTCGGAACTGCACCGTCGGCATATTCAGCCGGAACATCGCCACCGCCGCCCAGCTTCTTTCCGAAGATACCGGCAACGGATTCACCGATTTTTCCGAAAGCTTCACCGATCTTGGCACCGCCGCTGATACCCTGCTTTGCAAGTTCCAGTTTGGCGTTGGCCTTCTGCATCTTCGCTTCTGCTTTGGTACGTTTCGCGTCGGCCTTGGATTTAAGCAAGTCAGTTTTCGCGGCTGCTTTGTCCAATTTGGCCTGACGTTTCTGCTCACGAAATTCCTTTGCGCTCATATCGCTGTAATCAAGCCCGTAGAAATCACAAAAATTCAGATAATCTGCAATTTCAATATCATCAAGCTCTCCAACACCGATATAATCATTGGTGAACACACAACCGTTTTCATCCTCGAAAGAGCTGAAATCAACAGTGCCATATTCACGATTGCCATTTATAATGGCGTTTTGGTCTAAACCTTCCATGTCTCTTGTTTTTAAGTATCCAAACAAATTAATTCTCCGCTTGTCGCTTTCTGGGCCATCATGCAAAGATTCGTTCAATGCCCGAAATGTGGCTTTATAGCCATCGAGATTTAGCATAATGTCAGCCGCGAACCGGTCAGCTTCACTCTCATCTTTGGTCTGGTTAACGTAATGCCCCAACTCATGCAGTATGATAAAACGCTGTTGTTGCGGGGTGTACTTCTTGTAAAACAACGGAGTGAGATAAACGGTGCCGGTGGGGCGGTGTACCCTCGCCGGCGATCCGTTATTGAAGTTATGGTCGAGACTGACAATGCGCATCTTTAGCGGTTTTTGCGGGCTGCTCTACGTGCCTGACGATTGGCCTTTCTCTCTGCGCGCTGCTGTCTGCGCAATGCGCTTCCACTCTTAACGCTTGAGGTTCCGCCGATCATCGACGCGGGTTTGATCATTCCAGCGGTGCGGGATTGTCCAAGTGCAGTGAGAAACGCACCCTGATTGCCAACCGTCCCATTCACATTGCCGGTAGTGAGAGCGTTAACAAACTTACTTCCACCCATGCGCAAAATGTTGGAGTTAGCGCGGCGCATCTTGTTCTGCAACGCGGTGGACGTGTTCAGCGAAGCACCGAAATACAGATTGATGGTAAGGGTGAAAGCCGTTGCCGTGGGGATGGAGATATACCAGTAATTCTGATTGCCGATAACCTGATTGATGTTAGGAATGGTCAGGATGTTAGTTTGGAACTGGTATTCGTTGCGGAATACGGAAAGGTTGATCGGATCGGTGGCCATATCGCGGAACGGTGACGTTTCATAACGCTCGATGATGGAAGAAAGAATCGTCGTTTGCGTGGTGGCCAACTGGATTCCCTGTAAAACTGACGGCTGCTGTTGTAACCATGCCAACAGTTGGTTGATACTCTTCGGACTACCGGATGCAGAAATTGTGGTTGCACCGGATTCTTCGCTGATAACACCTTCCTTGATCATAGGTTTGGATGAATCGACTGCACCTACCAGCAAGTCACCGAACAACTGCAACTTGGAAACACTCGTGTTGCCGCTGGTAACATTGATCTGGATGGATGCGGTTCTATAACCCTGATTGTGGGCAGCAAACGAAATTGCCGTACCACCGTAATCAAGGAACTCATCACCATCACCGATATAATCATCGGCATCGTCGAAATCCTCGAAATCCTCGAAATCCTCGAAGTTGTCATCTTCAATCACTTCATAATCCTCGAAATTCGAGAAATCTTCAGCGCGTGCATCCAGTTCGCGGCGGACGCTGCCCGCATCTTTTCTAAAAGTTTTCATGTTATAAATTTTTTGATTGTTAATAATTTACTACTCTTCATCTTCCGGCTCCGGATCTCGTTTGAGCTGCAATTTGCGCTCTACTGTGCCGGAAAAAGTTCCGTCGTTGTTTTTCTCCAAAACGATCGTCTCTTTCATAAACCGCTTTGCAAGCAGATAAAGAACGAGAGCGGTAAGGATTAAAATGATAATGTTTTTCACGTTCAAGACGCTCTTTGCGCCGGTGGTCACGCCATTGGTGACAGTTTCAATAGGATTCATATTATTGCTATTTTTTGTTATTGAAAAAATTCGTGCGCAAAATAACAGCAAAAAAAAATGGCGGTTTGCACTAATAAGCAATAACCGCCATTGTTGGCCAATAATGCGCAATAACGACCACTAACAGCCACTAATGACCACTGTTTGAAAAATATTCTCTTGGATCTCCTAACTTTTCATGTATTTTCCGGACTGCCGCCGGCGGGAAAAGTCGGCCAATGCGCAATGATAGCAAATCAAATTCGCGCAACCAGCATACAAAAGTATGTCGATTCACCCCGTAACTGTCGGCCAATTCCTTTATGGTTTTCGCTTCCATTAATAAACATTTACAAGTTTATGAGCATAAGGGTTTTTGTCGGCCATCACCGCATTGTGAGCCTTCACAACCTCTTCAAAAGCTGGAAGATCATTTTTGCGGACATCCGGCGTGTCACCTGTCTTGAACATCAAAATATTATCGCAAATACGGAAAAGAGCAGGCGGACAAGCAACAAAGCCGTGAAAGATAAAAATAATATCAACATTCTTCTGTTTTGAATCATACACAAGCCTTTTTACAGAATCTTGCAACCGTCCCTCGATAAACTTCGTAGCATCCTCAATCACCAAAAGACCGTTTTTGAAATTCTCACACGCGGCCAAAATCCCGTCAGTGTCACTGCCCCAACAGCGGCAACAATCACCGGCACGCATCCGCGCAATTCCAGATGGTTGTATTGTCTTAACTCCAGCATAAGAGGGATGGTCCAAAGTGTCAACGACTAACACTTTCAGCATACGCACCAAAAAGGACCTGATAACCTTTTTGATATAGTACGTTTTACCAGTGCCACGCCGCCCAAGAACTAACGAAACTTTGTTGATTCTCATTTCTTTTTGAAATCTTTAGAAAAAAACGGCATTGCACGCGAAAACTCCACAGTCACGACCGCAAACAAAAGTGCATAAGTGGGAGAGGGCGAAGATTGCCACATTTGGAGACAAGCTGCCAGCGGCTTTCTGATAGTCTCTTTTTCATCGTCCGAAAGTTCGACGTTATCTTTGTAATCCTCAAGAAATTCAAACTTGTTTTGAGCCCTTTCATGCTCTTTGGTTATCTCTACCGCACCGGTGGCATTTTCAATCTGATCATGCAAATCCCGATCTCTGTCAGTAATGATTCTTTTTTCGAGCAATTTTGGCAAAAAGACCTTCTGCGAATCAGACAACAAATTGACATACAACGCCGCCTCTTCATCATAAGTGCAGAAACGCTCCTGTTTGGGTTCCTGATCCGGTTCCGGCTCATCGTCCAAATGGATTTCTTCCGGTTCCGGTTCTGGCTCATCTGTAATTTCTGGCTCTTCAACAATCCGCGTATCTTCATTCAGCTCATTGATGAACTCATCCGTCGTCTGCTCGTTTTCAATTTCTGCGAAAAAATCTCTGCTTGGTAGCTCCATTTCAGTATTTTTCAAGTCGTTTCAAAATATCATCCAACTCTCCCTGTCTTTTGCTCAATCTGCCCATCACTTTCATAACGGAGATTTCACCATTCTCAATGAAAGAGCCGACAAAAACTTTAATGTCGTGCAATAGCACCTCTTCTGGGGATTTCGGCTTATTGATTATCTCCATCATCTTCTAAAATTTTACGTTTCCACTCCAAATATTCTCTCTTATCTGCCTCATCTGCAACCAATTTGTTTTGCTTCCAGTAAGGCTCGAAAATGTAATCGAAAGCGTCGGAAAAGTCCGTTGCTTCACCCATTGCAACCAAAGCGCGCAAAATCACGCCCACTTTGTCAGGAATAAGAAAATGCTTTTTGTAGATGACCAGCCGTTCTTTCATGGCCTCAATCTTGCCTTCCAGCTGCAAAATTTGATTGTCTTTCTCCGAAACTTTATCAAAAATTTCCTTTTGAGATTCAACATCACCGACTTTGCCACCCTCCAGAATTTTAGCCAAAAAATCAGCCCTATTCAAGCCACTTTCAGCAACTTGTCTATTCAATTCTTCCAGCATTTCAGAAGTGATGCCGGAAAATGTTACACTTGTTTTTTTTGCTTTCGTTTCTTCCATATTGCTTTGCTTTTAGAGGTTCCCAAAAACACCTTCCACCGGTTTATCGTCAGAAATTACACCAATTTTTTCTGATTTATCAGGAATTGCAGTTACTTTTCCCGATACATCCTTAATTTCCATGCAATGAGGCTGCTCAAACAAATAATCAGCCAACACACAACGCAAAAGCTCTGTTTTATGTACCTGCAATTCAGCCGCTTTTTCGTTCAATTTTTCCGCGTATTCCTGCGGAATAGAGATTGTGATTTTTACATTTTTCATTTTCATTTTATTTTTGATTTTAATTTGCGCAAAATTACATCATAATTCTCTAAATTATTGTATTGTCGTAAATTATGAAAATCCAAAGAGGAAAGAAAAAACGGGATTGAAATTTTGTTTTTTTCAATCCCGTTACATATATATATATTGTAATCAACAAATTACTTTTTTACTAAACGAAAAAAATCATTCTACAAATTATAGGACAATTTTTTAGTACATGAAAATAAGCGATAATCGAGCAAGATAGCCGACAATTCAAGGCAAAATCAGAACGAATTTACCGCTTGCTGTAGTCGCGCTCGCCGAAAATGGCGCTGCCGACACGAATCATCGTGGAGCCTTCCTCAATGGCAATCGGATAATCGTGCGACATTCCCATGGAAATCTCTTTGAAATTTTTATTTTCAGAAAAATAATTCTGCTTCAGATCATCAAAATATTCGTGTAAAGTGCGAAATTCTTGATGAACCTGCTGAATATCGTCTGTAAGACTGGCCATGCCCATCACACCGCAGATTTCGATATTTTGGAGATTTTGAAATTCCTGGCTCTCCAGCATCTGCCGACATTCTTCCATGGAGAAGCCGAATTTGGTCTCTTCAGTAGCGATGTGGAACTGGAGCAGACAGCCCACGGTACGCTGGTGCATGGCGGCCAGACGGTTTACTTCCTGCAAGAGCCGGAAACTGTCAATACTATGAATCAGATGCACATACGGGATGATATATTTGATTTTGTTGGTCTGCAGATGACCGATAAAATGCCAGCAGATATCCTCGGGCAGATGCTCGTGCTTGGTTTTCAGCTCTTGTGCCCAATTCTCGCCAAAATGGCGCTGTCCCAGCTGGTAAGCCTCCATCACCTCGCTTTCAGGCTTGGTTTTCGAGACGGCAATCAGCTGCACATGGCTGGGAATTTGGTTGATAATTTTCTGGTAAACTTCTTGATTCATAATAATTTATAATAAAAAGAGGACGTTTTTTAGTCCGTCCTCCCCTATTCTAATAATGTGAATTTTCAACTGTTAATCTTCGTCCTCGTCTTCATCCATGCCGAACATCTTCATCAGATCTTTCTGGGTGGTTTTCTTACCATCAGCGGGCAGGAGGAAGTTGGCAAGTTTAACTTTCTTATCGGCTTTCACCTCGTAGGCTTCAACGATAATGGTAGCGTTTTCGCCGTTAATGTCTCTGGTGACCTCGGTGCGGAGCGGATAGCCGACCAAACCGGGATGTGAGCCAAAGTTGATGTCAGCGTTGGGGTTGATATCTTTAGAAACATAAAGGATGGTGGTAGTCTCTTCATCCGTTTCATTGTCAACGCTGGTTTCAATTACCTTTTCACAAACATAGCCAGCGATGGTTTTCTTTTCGCCAGTGTATTTGTAATCGGTCTTCATGTTGGCGAGTTGCTCTTTGATTTCGGCTTCGGTGGTCTCAATATAATATTTGCCCATACCGGTGATGTCGTAAATCAAATAAACCATCTTGGCACCGCCATTGGTGATGGTGATGACATTGATGCCGGGCTTTTCCATCACACTCTTGGTGTAATTTTCATATAAATACACTACCTGCTCTTCAGGCAGACTGGCTTTAACATTGGCATCCACGTTACCTTCAACGATATATTTGCTTTTGATAACGCCTGCGAAAGGTTTCTGTGCGAAGCTGCTCATCAGTCCGAAGACCATGATGGCCATGATAATTACGAATGCTTTTTTCATTGTGATATAGGTTTTAGATGATTATTCAATTTCAGCGTGCAAAAATACACTATTATTTTTAATTGGGTTTGAATTTTTTGATAAAAAAATCGTAATTTTGCCGAAAATTTGTAGAAGCAAAAATCGCAATATAAACTCATAAAAAATCAAATAGTTTAAAAATGAAACAGACAGTTTTTAAGGAAACCCATGAGAAGCTGGGTGCCAAGATGGTAGAATTCGCAGGTTACTGCATGCCCGTTCAGTATGAAGGCGTGACCGCCGAACACTTGCACGTGAGAAGCAAGGTGGGCGTTTTCGATGTTTCACACATGGGCGAATTCACCGTGAAAGGTCCCAAGGCTCTTGATTTGCTCCAGTACATCACCTCCAACGATGTGGCTGCCCTCTATCCCGGCAAGGTGCAGTATTCCTGCTTCCCGAACGGTAAAGGCGGCATCGTGGACGACCTCTTGGTCTATAACCTCGCCGAGAACGACTACCTGTTGGTGGTAAACGCTGCCAATATCGACAAGGACTGGGCATGGGTGAGCAAGCAGAACGAGAAATTCGGCGCTGAAATCGCCAACATCTCCGACTCCATCTCCCAGCTGGCCGTGCAAGGTCCTCTGGCTCTCAAAGCCATGCAGAAACTGACCGACACGCCCGTCACCGACATGGAGTATTATACCACCAAGACCCTCACCTTCGCAGGTGTTCCGAATGTTATCTTCTCCACCACCGGCTACACCGGCTCAGGCGGCTGCGAGATCTATTTCAAGAACGAAGATGCCTTCAAGATTTGGGACGCCGTGTTCGAAGCAGGTAAAGAGTTCGACATCAAACCCATCGGTCTTGGCGCACGCGACACTCTCCGTCTCGAGATGGGCTTCTGCCTTTACGGTCACGAAATCGACGACACCATCTGCCCCATCGAGGCTGGTTTGGGCTGGATTACCAAGCTGAACGCTAAAGACTGCATCGACAAAGAGTATATGCTGAAGCTGAAAGCTGACGGTTTGAAACGCAAACTCGTTGGTTTTGAGATGATTGACCGTGGTATTCCGCGCTTGGAATATGAGGTTTGCGATGCAGAAGGCAACAACATCGGTATCGTGCGTTCCGGCACCTTCGGTCCCTCCATCAACAAGTCGGTAGGTACCGCATGGGTGAAGGCCGAGTATGCTAAGGTGGACACCGAGATCTACATCAAGATCCGCGGCAAACTGCTGAAGGCCATTACCGTGAAAATGCCTTTCTACAAAGGAAACTAATTGATAAATATTAAATTACTATGATAAGAAGGCAGACTTCGTGTCTGCTTTCTTATTGTAAACATCACACAAAACACCACTCCATGCACATCAACATCATCACCTTGGGATGCTCGAAAAACAATGTGGATTCCGAGGTTCTGGCTGCCCAGTTCGAGCAGAGGGGGCATCAGGTTTCGCACAATTCTTCCGCCGACCGCGGCATCGACATGGTGGTCATCAACACGTGCGCTTTCATCCAGGATGCTAAGGAGCAGAGCGTGGACGAGATTCTGCTGCAGCTGGAGCGCAAAAAGCGTGGATACATCAAGCGCGTGTATGTCATTGGCTGCCTGGCACAAAGGTACACTGAAGACCTGGGCGAATCGCTGCCTGAGATTGACGGAATCTTTCCGTTTGCCACGGTGGGTCAGCTGTTGGGCGAAAACAAGTTCGACCTGCTACAGCAGACCGACCGCATCTTATCCACGCCTTCGCACTACGCCTACCTGAAGGTGTCGGAGGGCTGCGACCGCCAGTGCTCGTACTGCGCCATCCCGCTGATACGTGGCAAGCAAGTGTCGAAGCCTGTAGAGATGCTGGTGGACGAAGCCACCAAGCTGGCGGAAAGCGGTGTGAAGGAACTGATGCTGATCGCGCAAGACCTCACCTACTACGGCATGGACTTGTACCAGCGCCGTGACCTCGAGCGTCTTCTCCGCAAGATTGCACAAGTAAAAGGCATCGAGTGGATTAGGTTGCACTACGCCTACCCTATCAACTTCCCCTACGAGATTCTGGATGTGATGAACGACTACCCCAACATCTGCCGGTATCTTGACATCCCGTTACAGCATGTGAGCGAGGAGGTTCTGAAGAGCATGGGACGCGGCGGCAACCGCGACCAGATGTACCGGCTGGTGGAGCGCATCCGCGACAAGGTGCCGGGCATTGCTCTTCGCACTACGCTCATCTCCGGCTATCCCACCGAAACGCGCGAACAGCACAAAGAGTTGGTAAAGTTCGTGAAAGACATGCGCTTCGACCGGTTGGGATTCTTCAGCTATTCGCAGGAAGAGGGCACTCCAGCTTACGAACTCGGCGATCCCATCAAGGAGCGGGAGAAAAATCGCCGTTTGGAGGAACTGATTGCTACGCAGGAAGATATTGCGCTTGAATTGAACCAAGCCAAGGTGGGCAGCGTGCTGAAAGTGATGGTGGATACGGAGGAAGACGGTCATTATATCGGGCGTACTGAGTTCGACTCGCCCGACGTGGACGACTCGGTCATCATCGACGGCAACGAGAAGCTGGAGATCGGTCATTTCTATCCTGTACGCATCAATAAGGCCGACCATTTTGACCTCTACGGAACCAAAGCATAAAGCACTATGTCGTGTGGCGCATACCTATTTCTCATTTTCCTGCTCTTCATACTCTCTATTGGAGCAGGTATTTATATTGATGATTCTTTCGACACAAACCACCCCTATATGATTAGTTTTCTCATTTTCCTGTCCATCTTTTTTATCATCCGGGCAATATTTAGGAGCGGTAGCGGACCTTCTGTACGTGTTCACCGTTATCAGAAGTCCGATTTCTTGGAGACCTTTCTGATTCTTGCAGCGGATGTCATCAAGGCTGACGGACATTTCAAGCGGTCGGAGTTGGATTATCTGCGCAATTATCTCACGCAGAACCTCGGACCCGCGATGGCGCATCAGGCCATCATCCGGCTGCAGGAGATCATGCAGGAGAACTATAATCTGACTTCGGTATGCAATACGATGCGTACCAGTTCCAACATCCACGAACGCCTGTTGGTGGTGCAGTTGTTGTTTGGCTTGGCAGCAGCTGACGGAGAACTTCATTCTTCAGAAGTAGCTGAAATAGAGAAGATTTCAATTTTGTTAGGTATCAGCCGTGGCGACTATGAATCCATCAAGTCGATGTACATGGGCGGGTACTACTCGTATGGTGGCTACTCATCTTCGAGTAGTAGCAGTGGCGGCAGCGGTTATCGCAGTCACACCCTCGACAACGACTACAAGATATTGGAAATCAGTCCGGATGCCACAGACGATGAGGTGAAGAAGGCGTATCGGGCGATGGCCAAGAAGTACCATCCCGACCGGGTGGCGCATCTCGGCGAGGAGATGCGAAAGCAGGCGGAGGAGAAATTCGCCCGCATGACCGATGCCTACGACAGGATTAAGAAATCGAGAGGAATGTAGGAAATTGAGAATTGAAAATTGAGAATTGATAATTAGTGATATGCGTGCTCTGAGTGTTTTTTTAGGATTTTTATTGATGTCCACGATGCAAGTGATGGCTCAGATTTGTGGCTGCACCGACCCGTTGGCCAACAATTACAACGCGGCGGCTACCGTCAACGACGGCAGCTGTACCTACGCCTCCACCACCGTCAGTCCGGTGGAAATCGGTCAGCTGGATGAAACGTTGGAGGGCTCCTCTACGCTGCTGTTCTGGAATGGCGGCTACTGGACCTACAACGACCACAACGACTGCTGTCTATACCGGCTCGACAGCACCACGGCAGCCACTGCAGAAACGCTGTGTATCAGCGGAATAAGCAACTACGACACAGAAGAGGTGTCGCAGGACAGCCTCTATCTGTACTTCGGCGACATCGGCAACAACAGCGGTGTGCGGCAGAACCTGCACATTCTGCGCATCAGCAAGGAATCGCTTCTGAATCAGCCCTTTGTGGTGGATACGATATGGTTTTCTTACGAAGACCAGACCGATTTCACTTCGCAGCCGCAGGCCACCGATTTCGACTGCGAGTCGTTTGTGGTCGGACAGGACAGCATCTACCTGTTCACCAAGCAGTGGGCTTCGGAGCAGACCACCATCTACGCGCTTCCGAAAACGCCCGGAACGCACATCGCCCAGCGGCGCGCCACCTACAACGTGGGTGGGCTTGTCACTGGGGCGACCTACGTGCCGCAGTACCGTTTGGTAGCACTCTGCGGCTACGACTATGGGGGCGGCAGTTATCTTTCATCGCTGCATCCCTTCATCGTTTTACTCTATGATTTTCAAGGAGAAGAGTTCTTTTCGGGCAATAAACGCCGTCTGAACTTCGGCACATTGGTAAAAGACCAGGTGGAAGCCATCGCCACCAGCAATGCGACCGATTTCTACATTACGAATGAACACTTTACCACCACACAGTTAGGCATTACCATCGACCGTCCGGCGAAATTGCAGCGACTGGACTTCAGCGACTATCTCCTCCCCTATCTCGCCACTTTCAATGAGGTTCCGATCGACACCATTCCGAACGATACCCTACCTACCGATACAGTCCCTACCGACACCATCACTCCGCCCGACACCAACGCCATCCATCAGTTCGACATGGAAGGCTTCCGCATCTATCCCAACCCCGCTTCCGACCAAATCCACATTGACTACCCTGAAGCATTTAGAGGCGCTCATTACGAAATTGTGAGCATTACCGGCCAAAAGATGATGGAAGGCATTCTGAATGAGCATTCTATTTTATTGAATAACAAAAAATTAAAACCCGGAAAATATATTTTAGCGCTCCGAGGGAAAATGGGGGTAAAATCATTTATTTTTATCAAAAAAGAATAGGCAAATATCAAAATAAAAGTGTAAATTTGCAACTTGATTTGAAAACCGTAACATCATGCTTGATACCAGCAAAATCCGTGTAATTCCTGACTTTCCGAAGAAAGGAATTCAATTTTTAGACATCACCACCATCATGAACAATGCCGACTATTTTCAGGAGGTATTCAATATGTTGTTGGATATGGCGAAGGAGGTGAAGCCGGATGTGATTGTTGGATTGGAGGCACGCGGTTATTTCTTTGCCCCTGCGCTGGCCCTTGCTTTACATGTGCCGTTCGTGCCCATCCGCAAAGCGGGCAAACTACCCTACACCACTTACAAGGCCACTTACCAACTTGAGTACGGAGAGGCTTCCATTGAGGTGCATACCGATGCGATGAAAGAGAACCAGCGAGTGCTTATCTTTGACGACATTTTGGCTACAGGTGGTACTGCAGCTGCAGCCATAGATCTGGTTCGGAAATTCAACCCCACTTTCGTCGCCACCCATTTCCTCATGGAAATCCAAGCGCTGAAAGGACGCGACAAAATCGTAGCTGATGACATCCGTTCATTGCATCTTGTTTAGAACACAACATTTTATTAATCAAATAATTAAAATAACAGATTATGGAAAACATTGACTGGAGCAAATTATCCTTTGGTTATGTGAAAACCAACTACAACGTACGTTGCTACTACAGAAACGGCAAATGGGGCCAGCTGGAGATCTCCTCTTCCGAAGACATCACCATGCACATGGCTGCTACCTGCCTCCACTATGGCCAGGAAGCCTTCGAGGGCTTGAAATGCTACCGTGGCAAAGACGGTAAGGTGCGTATTTTCCGTTGGATTGAGAACAGCCACCGTCTGCAGAGCTCCGCTGAGACCATCCTGATGGCCAAGGTTCCGGACGAACTTTTCAAAGAGGCTTGCTGGAAAGTGGTTCAGCTGAACTCCGAATTCATCCCCCCGTACGGCACTGGCGCAAGCCTGTACCTCCGTCCGTTGCTCATCGGCACCGGCGCAAAGGTAGGTGTTTCCCCGGCTGACGAGTATCTTTTCATGATTTTTGTCACCCCCGTAGGCCCGTACTTCAAGGCTGGTTTCAAACCTGTTCCGATGCAGATTGTACGCGACTTCGACCGTGCCGCCCCGATGGGTACCGGCCACGTGAAAGTGGGTGGTAACTACGCTGCCAGCTTGCGCGCAGGCGAAAGAGCTCACCATGAAGGTTTCGCCGCCTCCATCTTCGCAGATGCCAAGACGAAACAGTACATCGACGAGGCTGGTCCGGCCAACTTCTTCGGTATCAAGGACGGCAAGTATATCACTCCCGACTCCGGCTCTATTCTGCCTTCCATCACCAACAAGAGCCTCCGCGAACTTGCTGCCGATATGGGTCTGACCGTCGAACGTCGTCACATTCCGATCGAAGAGATCGCCACCTTCGAGGAAGCTGGTGCTTGCGGTACCGCCGCCGTCATCTCCCCCGTTGACAGCATCCAGGATCGCGAGAGTGGTCACGTTTACCAGATTGCCAAAAACGGCGAACCCGGCCCGTGGTGCGTGAAACTCTATAACCGCCTCACCGGCATCCAGTACGGCGAAGTGGAAGACAAATTCGGTTGGTGCGACATCATTGACGTTGACTAATCGTATGGCTACCAATAAAAAAGAGATGAAATTCTTTTTCATCTCTTTTTTTTTACAATAGATATTAATTAATATGTATAGAAAAATCCTCTTTCCCGTTGTAATCCTCTGTCTGGTACTGCTGTCGGCCTGTGGCAACCGCCACGACCATCCTGACAAGATGATCTTCCACTACAACGAATCAAGTGGCATTACTTCGTTGGATCCGGCCTTTGCGTCTGGACAGGCAGCAATATGGCCTTGTAACCTGATTTACAATGGATTGGTGGATTTGGATGACTCTCTCCGCATCGTTCCCTCCATCGCAAAAAGTTGGGACATCAGCGATGACGGCCTCATTTACACGTTTCATCTGCGCACCGACATCCGTTTTCAGAATACCGATGACATCGCGTTTCCGAAGAGCCGGCACGTGACCGCACAGGATTTTGTGTATAGTTTCAACCGCATAGTGGATCCCAACGTGGCCTCACCGGGAAGCTGGATTTTTCAAAAGGTGAAACGCGACAAGGAGGATAAGGCACAATTTATCGCTCTTAATGACAGCACTTTACAGATTGTACTAAGCGAAATTCAGCCGCCATTTTTGGGGGTGTTGGCCATGAAATACTGCTCGGTAGTGCCGCACGAGGCGGTGGAGAAATTTGGGAAAGACTTTGCCCGCCATCCCGTCGGCACCGGTCCTTTTCAGATGAAAATGTGGGAAGAAGGTGTAAAGCTGGTGCTGCGCCGCAACCCCTTCTATTTCGAATATGATGAAAAAGGTCAGCAACTCCCCTACTTGGACGGAGTATCCATCACTTTCATCGTGGATAAGCAGTCGGTTTTCATGGAGTTTATGAAGGGTTCGTTAGACTTCATGTCGGGCATTGAGGCTTGCTACAAGGACGCATTGCTGACTAAGCAGGGTGAGTTGCAGGAGAAGTACAAAGATGATATTCAACTACTTACCTCTCCTTACATGAATACTGAATACATCGGTTTCCTGTTGAAAGGCGATGACCCTAACAACCCGTTGTTGAACAAGCAGGTGCGCCAAGCATTGAATTATGGCTTTGATCGACGGAAGATGATGCAGTATTTGAGAAACAACATCGGTTATGCCGGCACGTCTGGTTTTGTGCCGATGGGGATGCAGTCGTTTGACCCTGAACGTGTGAAGGGCTATGAGTACAATCCTACCAAGGCCGCGCAACTGTTGGCGGCAGCAGGCTACCCGAACGGCAAGGGAATGCCACCTGTCACCATCTCAGTATCAGCTTCTTACTTAGATCTTTGTCAGTACATCCAGCACGAACTGGCGCAGATCGGAGTGACGGTCAACCTTGACGTGCAACAACCCGCTCAACAGCGGCAGATGATGCGCAGTTATCGGCTGCCCGCTTTCCGTGGTTCGTGGATTGGCGACTATCCCGATGCGGAAAACTATCTTTCCCTCTTCTATTCCAAAAACTTACAGCCCAATGGTTCCAACTACACGCACTACGTAAATCCTGAATTTGACCGACTGTTCGAGAAATCGCAGACCATCTTGGACGACTCGCTCCGCAATGATTATTATACCCGTCTGGACTCATTGCTGGTGGAGGATGCTCCGTTTATGCTGCTGTACTACGACAAGGTGATTCGATTTGTACACAGTAATGTGGAGGGGATGGAGCCGGGACCGACCAACATGCTGGACCTTCGGCGCGTGCGCATCCATTGATTTTTTAGGCATCTCTCACTAACTATCTATTGTTTATAAATAATAGATAATCAATAGATTTGTATCTTGATATTATGTAATTTTGCATAATTAAATTGCAAGATATGAGTTCGTTCATCATTCAGGGCAACGCCTCCCTTTCTGGCGACATCGTTCCGCAAGGTGCTAAAAATGAGGCATTACAGGTTCTCTGTGCCGTTCTGCTCACCCCAGAAAAGGTGCGCATCAACAATTTGCCTGACATCCGCGATGTGAAGCGTTTGATAGAGATATTGATGGCCTTAGGCGTAGATGTGACCCCAATAGATAGAAATACTTACGAATTTCAGGCGAAAGACATCAACTTTACCTACCTGCAATCTCCTGAATTCGTGAAGATTTCAGGAGCCATCCGTGCCTCCATCATGATTCTGGGGCCGCTGTTGGGGCGTTTTGGCAAGGCGTATGCGGCGAGACCCGGTGGCGACAAGATTGGCCGCCGTCCGCTGAATGCCCATTTTGAAGGGTTTCAAGCGTTGGGAGCAGAATTTTCTTACAATTCTAAAACTACATTGTACGAACTTTCAGCCAACCAATTAGAAGGAAAATATATATTGTTGAGTGAGGCCTCTGTGACGGGTACCGCCAACGTGGTGATGGCCGCTGTGATGGCTCACGGCACCACAACCATCTTCAATGCAGCCTGCGAACCCTATCTGTACCAGCTCTGTACCATGCTCAACAAGATGGGGGCCAAGATTAGTGGCATCGGCTCCAACCTGCTGACCATCGAGGGTGTGGAATACTTGGGAGGCTGCGAGCACACCATCCTGCCCGACATGATTGAGATCGGCAGTTTTATCGGGATGGCCGCTCTCACCCGTTCCGAACTCACCATCAAAAACTGCGGCATTCCGCACCTCGGCATCATCCCGTCGGTGTTTCGCAAGTTAGGTATCCAGCTCGACATTCAAGGCGACGACATCCATATCCCCCATCAGGAGGAGTACGAGGTAGAAACCAACATGGATGGTTCCATCCTGACGGTGAGCGACGCACCGTGGCCCGGTTTCACCCCCGACCTTATTAGTATTGTGTTAGTTACCGCTATTCAAGCCAAAGGCAGTGTGCTGATACACCAGAAAATGTTCGAGAGCCGTCTCTTCTTTGTGGACAAACTCAAGGAGATGGGCGCACAAATCATCCTCTGCGACCCGCACCGCGCTACCGTCATTGGACTGAACCGCAAGTACCGACTGCGTGGCACCACTATGGACTCTCCCGATATCCGTGCCGGTGTTTCGTTGCTGTTGGCCGCTCTTTCGGCTGATGGCTATAGCCGCATCAACAACTGCGAGCAGATTGACCGTGGCTATCAGGACATTGTGCAGCGTCTCAACGCACTGGGAGCTGTTATCGTGAGAGAATAGGCTTATCCTCTCCCTTATTTTTCAAATTTCACCAATCCGGACAAAAAAACTCCGAAACGCTTTCAGATTATGCCATTTTTTAGCAGAGTAAAAATGGCAAAAAATGAGTGTTTTGTGTATTCACCATGAAAATTTGCATTTTTTCATCCCCTTTTTGCATTTTTTTGGAAGAAAATTTTTTTGGAAATTCTGTGATGGAAAAAAATGTTCGTGTTAACTTTGTTCGACAATTTTAACACAAATATTTTAAATATGAAAAAGGAAGAAAATGAAATGTTGGTGAAGACCGTTGGAATTCACGAAATCTGCGAAACTTACACGAAAGTAAAACAACTACAGGAAGCCGTACGTGCTTTGACCATGACGGAGGAACTCTCTCCCGATGACCGTGAGGCATTGATTGATAAATGTAATGAGTTGATGGGCTTCCTGTTAGCGGGCGAGACTACGGGGATGATCTGCCGGATGCGGACAGAGAAAACGGTCAGGAGCGTTCAGGCACCGCAATATCCGCCTTTCACCCATCCCGAGTCGCGCTATGATCCTATGACACGCCGGTATTGGCTTTCTGAGCAAGAGGTAAACGTCATCAAGGCGGCGTTGGGAGCGGATTATTTGGATGACGTTCTTCCACCACGAGGCCGCCATGATATTAATTAATGAAATAATTTTATAAAATTGATATATATATCAATTTATTTTGTAATTTTGCAGCCTAATGAAAAAGAAGACAACAGTCGACAGAATAGTCGAATCGGAAAAAACCACCCTATACTCAATAAGTTTTGAAATAGATGGCACTACTGAATTTGAAAAATTTGTAACAATATTTGAAGCAAACGCTAAATACAACTCTGATTATCAAAGAATTATTGCAGCATTACAAGTAATCCTAGAAAGAGGTGCATTGGAAAGATTCTTTAGACCTGAAGGAAAAATGAATGACAATGTGCATGCTATTCCCATCAATCACAGCAAATTAAGATTATACTGCTTAAGGATTTCAGAACAGATACTCATACTCGGAAATGGTGGAATAAAAAAAACTAGCAGTTATCAAGAAGACCCTAAGTTATATGGTTATGTTTTAGATTTACAACGATTTGAAAAGATATTAAAGGAAAGTATTAATAAGGGTTATATTAGTGTCAATAAGAAAGAGCTCACTGGGATTGAAAATATCACATTTGAAATATGAATAATAAACAAGAGTGGTTTACCAACAAAGTAGAAAAAATTTCACCTGAAATCATGGATGAGATTCGAATGTCAGCAGATATCATTGCACGCATTGACATGATACTCAAAAAGAAAAATATGTCCCAGCGTGATTTGGCTCATAAAATGGGGAAAGATGAGGCAACTATATCTAGATGGGTTACTGGTTTCCCAAATTTTACCCTCCGCACGTTAGCACAGATCTCTGCCGCATTGGGAGAGCCTCTCATTAAACTGGCTGACTGAAGAAGTGAAGATTTTTTTGTATCTTTGCAAGCCTATTTCAGTAGAACAGTAACCATCAATTTATCCCAATATGAAATTCAAACACATCCTTATGCAGAGCATTGCCGCCGTGTGTGCGGTTCTGCTGCTGACTTGCTGCAACAGCAAAAAAGAGTCTCCCGCTTCTGTAGCCGTGGAGAACCCCAACATGGAGTACCGCACACTGGGTAGCACCGGACTGCGCGTAGGCGTAATTGGTCTCGGCTGCGGCGGCTTCGACGACATTGACTCCGCCGCCTCCCGCCAGCTGGTGTACGCCGCCCTCGACAGTGGCATGAACTATATGGACCTCTACGATGCCAACCCCAAGGTACGCAGCAACATCGGCTACGGTCTCGGCGACCGCCGCAGCGAAATGATCATCCAAGGCCACATCGGCTGCTGGTGGAACGGCGACAGCTACGAGCGCACCCGCGATGTGGAGAAGTGCAAAATCGGCTTCGAAGACCTGCTCACCCGCCTCCACACCGACTATATAGACATAGGCATGATGCACATTTTTGACAAAATGGAGGAATGGGAAGCCGTGCAGGGAAGTGATTACCTCCAGTATGTCAAGGACTTGAAGGCGCAGGGCAAAATCAAACATATCGGGGTGAGCAGCCACAACGCGAAGGTGGCGCTGGCCATTGCCAAGAGCGGCCTCGTGGAAGTCATCATGTTCAGCCTCAACCCCGCCTTCGACCGCACCCAGCCCGATGCCAACCCCTGGGATCCCAAGACTTACGATAACCTGCTGCCAGGCATCGACCCTGTACGCATGGAACTGTACGACTACTGCGCACAGCACAATATCGCCATCACGGTGATGAAGGCATACGGCGGCGGTGACCGCCTGTTGGATGCGGAGAAATCACCACTGAAGGTGGCCCTCACCCGCGACCAGTGCGTGGCCTACGTCCTGTCGAAACCCTGTGTGGCCGTAAGTTTGTGCAGCGCCAGCAATGCCGACCAACTTGCTGAATACCTGCACTATCTGAAGGCCACCGACGAAGAGAAAGACTACAATGCGGTACTGAATGCCACCACATCGCAGGCTGGCACGAGCGCAGGACAAGGAGGCTGCACCTACTGCAAACACTGCGCCCCCTGTCCGAAAGGCATCGACATTGCCAAGGTGAACGAACTTCTGGCCGAAGCCGAGTTGGCCGGCAAAGTCTCGCCCGACCTAGCCGCACGCTATAAAAAGCTGGAGCATCACGCCAGCGACTGTATCGAATGTGGCGTTTGCGAGGACCGCTGTCCCTTCGATGTTCCCGTCCGCGAGCGGATGAAAAAAGCCCAGCAGGTGTTCGGATACTAGAGTTTTTTGACTTATTTCAATTGTTTCATGAAAAAGGTTGTTCATTTTCTTTGCTTGCGCCCAAAGAAAATGAACCAAAAGAAATGCGCTTTGCCGCTGCGCAAATTCCGGCTAAAATCGGCGCTCCCTCGCTAAACGGCGAAAAACTTGATGAGCTCCACTATGTTACGCTCATCTTCGGGCAGTTCGCCGTTCTTCACGCTCGCTCGCACCGATTTCTTCACGCCTCCATTTGCAAGGCGGCGGTTCACCGATACTGCAACGCATTCATCTCGCATTTCGGAGAAATGCACTCTCAGTAACCCCAGACAAGCGAACAAAGTGAGTGCAGTCTGGGGAGGAGAAACGCCACATCGCAAACCGCGGCACGACGACAGAACGATAGGACCTGTCGTTGGGTATGCCGCGGAATAACAACGAACTGTTCTTAAGATCCCTAATCATAAAAATCCTCAAACCTATAGAAAAAAAAATTGTTCAATAAGAATCCTTGGCTGTTCAATGATAAAGTCAACCGTTTTTTACCATCTGCCGCAAGAAGTTTCAACTGGTTACAATTTATAACCGTTTCATTTCCTTCCTTTACCAGACGATGCTTCAGTACTTTCCAATAATCCCGAGGATTTGGACTGCCTGTAAGCACACCACACACATCCACTATAGAAAATATATCTAATAATACATCAAAAAAAACGGGGGCATCTGGAGATGCCCCCGTTTTCAATTCTCATTTTTCAATTTTCAACTCACTACACTTCCCAAGTGTCGCCGCTGTTGAGCAGGTCGTCCACGCATTTGTATTTGCCGTTGGCCATACATTCATCCATCTGGTCTTCGTACAACTGTGTGTAAGACACCTTCTTAACGTTACGGATAACACCAAGAGCAACCGGAAGATCGCCGCTCATACGGGCCAGCATCATGTGGATACCAGCATCCTCGGTGGTTTCATCATGAATCATGATGTCGTCGAGGGTGATGCCGTTCTCGCCGATGGTGACGGCTTCGAGGCAGCGGCCGTTGAAGCGGAGACCCTTGTTCTTCTCCTTACCAAAAATCATCGGCTTGCCATGCTCCAACACGATTGTGCGGTCGTCGCGGACAGCGCGGTCGGTGATAGCGGCATGGGTCTTGTCGTTAAAGATCATGCAGTTCTGAAGAACTTCCACCACACTGGTGCCGTCGTGCTGGGCGGCGCGGGTCATGATGTCGGTGGTCAGCCCCGGCACGCAGTCGAGGGCGCGGGCGAAGAAGGTGCCCTGTGCGCCCATCACCAGCTCGCCAGGATTGAACGGATAGTCAATCGTGCCGAACGGAGAGGTCTTGGTGACCTGGCCGAACTTGGTGGTCGGGCTGTACTGGCCTTTGGTCAGACCGTAAATCTCATTGTTGAAGATGGTGATGTTGAGGTCCTGGTTACGGCGGACGGCATGGATAAGATGGTTGCCGCCGATGGCCATGGAGTCGCCGTCGCCCATGTTCACCCACACGCTGAGAGCCGGATTGGCCAGCTTGGCACCCGTAGCGATGGCGCAGGCGCGTCCGTGGATGCTGTGGAAACCGTAAGTGTCAACATAATAAGGAATACGTGATGAGCAGCCGATGCCGGATACCATCAGGATATTCTCTTTCTTGTGACCGGTTTTGGGGAATGTGTTGAGCAAAGCAGCAAGGATGGCGTGGTCACCGCAGCCGGGGCACCATTTCACCATCTGGTCGCTCTGAAAATCAGCCTTTGTATATTCGCATTCCGCTTTGGGAACAAAATGTCTTTCTGCCATAGCTTATTCTCCTAAAATTTTAGTGAAACAATCTTTTAACTCGCCCACTTCGAAAGGAAGTCCCATGACCTTATTGTACTGTTTCATAGGACATTCGGGGAACTGGGTGCGCAGATAGCCGGCAAACTGACCGTTGTTCAGCTCGCAGACCACGATTTTCTTGTACTTGCGCAGAATGTCGCCCGTATTCTTCGGCAGAGGACAGATGTAGTTGAAATGGGTGTAGGCCACTTTCTTGCCTTCGTTGTTGAGTTCTTCAACGGCGAGGGTGAGAGCGCCAGCGGTGCCGCCCCAGCCCACCACGAGGAGGTCAGCATCGGGGTTGCCGGTCACCTCCTGGTCGGGGATGTCGTTGGCCACACGATTCACTTTCTCCTGGCGGTTGTAGGTCATGAGGGCGTGGTTTTCCGGATCGGTGCTGAGAGGACCGTCGGGGCATTTCTCCAAGCCGCCCACGCGGTGGCTCAAACCTTCCATTCCCGGAAGTGCCCATTCGCGTGCGAAGGTCTCGGGATCGCGGCGGAACGGTCTGTAATTCGGATCGTTGGGTTTCGCCAATCTCGGGGTGATGCTCGGAAGGTCAGCTACTTTCGGAATGCGGAAGAGCTGCGAACCGTTGCCAAGATAACCGTCAGTGAGCAAGATGACAGGGGTCATGTGCTCGAGTGCGATCTTAGCGGCATTGTAAGCCCAGTAGAAGCAGTTGGCGCTGGAAGAAGCGGCCACTACTACCAGCGGAGCCTCGCCATTACGGCCGTAAAGCGCCTGGTTGAGGTCGCTCTGCTCGGTCTTGGTAGGAAGGCCAGTGGAGGGACCACCACGCTGCACATCCACCACCACGAGCGGAAGTTCCACCATGACGGCCAAGCCGAGAGCCTCGCTCTTGAGGGAGAGACCAGGACCGGAAGTAGAGGTGCAGGCCAGTGCGCCAGCGTAGGAAGCACCAATAGCGGAGCAAACACCAGCGATCTCATCTTCAGCCTGGAATACTCTGGCACCCAGTGCTTTGTGCTTGGCCAGCTCAACCATCACATCCGTAGCGGGGGTGATAGGATAGGAACCGAGGAACAGGCGACGGCCCGAACGCTCAGCAGCAGCCAAAAGTCCCCATGCGGTGGCAACATTACCAGTAATGTTGCGGTAACGACCTTTCGGCATCTCAGCGTGAGCTGCCTCAATGATATGGGAATGAATGAGTTCCACCTTATCGGCATACTCATAACCTTCGGTCAAAACAGCCTTGTTGAGCTTCACCACATCGGGTTTCTTGGCGAACTTGCGTTCCAGATAGGCGAAGGTCTGGTCCAAGGTCTTGTGGGTCATGTAAAAGATAATACCGAGGGCGAACATGTTGCGGCACTTCTCATACACTTTCTTGTCAGCGCCCTGCTCCTTGCCGATTCTCTCGGTGAAGGAGGTGACGGGAGCCTTGACGATGGCGTACTCGCGCTCGAGTTCGTCGGTGAAAGGATCGGAAGTGTAGCCGGCCTTGCTCATGGCCTCATCGGTGAAGGTGTCAATGTCAACGATGACCACGGCGCCCTTTTTCGCCCACTTGAGGTTGGACTTGAAGGAGGCGGGGTTCATGGCGACGAGGATGTCGCACTTGTCGCCGGAGCTGTAAATGTGATTTCCCACGTGTACCTGATAGCCGCTCACGCCAGCGATGGTGTTGTGCGGGGCGCGAATCTCAGCGGGATAGTCGGGGAAGGTGGCGATGTCGTTGCCGGTCAGTGCGGAAGCGTCGGAGAACAAGGTTCCCGAGAGCTGCATACCGTCGCCGGAGTCTCCTGCAAAGCGGACGACAATGTCTTCTTTTCTAATAATGTTATCTGCCATTCTATATATATTTATGAATTTTCAAATTATCTAATGTAGAGACGCGATGCATCACGTCTCTACAGAAATCGCAAATATTATTTCAACACGCCCAGTTCCTTACCAACCTTGGTGAAGGCCGCGATACATTTGTCGAGGTTCTCGCGGGTGTGGGCTGCGGAAACCTGAACGCGGATACGAGCCTGGCCCTTCGGAACAACAGGATAGTAGAAACCGGTAACGAAGATACCCTCTTCCTGCAACTTGGCAGCCATATCCTGTGACAGCTTAGCGTCGTAGAGCATGACGGCGCAGATAGCGGACTGGGTGGGCTTGATGTCGAAGCCGGCAGCTTTCATCTTTTCTACGAAATAAGCGGTATTCTCGTGCAGTCTGTCCTGCAGCTCGTTGGTGGAAGACATCATCTCGACCATCTTGCAGCCAGCAGCGGCCACCATCGGCGGGATGGAGTTGGAGAACAGGTACGGACGGGAACGCTGACGCAGCATGTCGATAATTTCTTTTTTACCCGTGGTGAAACCACCGATAGCGCCACCGAAGGCCTTGCCGAGGGTGCCGGTGAGGATTTCCACCTTGCCACGGAGGTTATAGTGCTCGGTCACGCCACGGCCAGTCTTACCGACCACACCTGCGGAGTGTGATTCGTCAACCATGACCATTGCGTCGTATTTGTTGGCGAGCTCCACGATCTTGTCGAGCGGAGCCACATTGCCGTCCATCGAGAAGACACCGTCGGTGACGATGAGGCGGAAACGCTGTGCCTGGGCTTTCTTGAGCTGCTCTTCCAAGTCGGCCATGTCGGCGTTAGCGTAACGATAACGCACTGCCTTGCAGAGACGTACACCGTCGATGATGGAAGCGTGGTTGAGGGCGTCGGAGATGATGGCGTCCTGATCGGTCAGAAGGGGTTCGAAAACACCGCCGTTAGCGTCGAAACAAGCAGCGTAAAGGATCGTATCTTCAGTGCCAAAAAATTCGGCAATCTTCTTTTCCAGTTCTTTGTGAAGGTCGGAGCAGCCGCAGATGAAACGCACGGAGGCCATGCCGTAGCCGTGGGTGTCGAGGGCCTCCTTGGCGGCAGCAATCAGCTGCGGGTTGTTGGCCAGACCAAGGTAGTTGTTGGCGCAGAAGTTAAGTGCCTTCTGACCATTCTTGAGGGTAATCTCACCGCTCTGGGGGGAGACGATGATGCGTTCGTTCTTGTACAAACCTGCCTCTTTGATGTCGTTTAACTCATTTTGCAGGAAAGCTTGGAATTTTTGATACATAATGAATATGATTTAAATAATAGATAAATTGAATATTCGATTTTATAGTTTTGTTTTTCAATAATTTATAAAAAAATTAAAAACGCCCTCCCCTATCACATTCTCTGCTATAAAATGGCGTGCAAATGTAATTATTTTTTTGCATCCCTCATCAAAAAATATTCTCTTTTTATGAACGAAAATTTATACCTTTGCAAAGTGGATTCTAAAATAAAAAACTACTGATTCTCAATTTGTTAGAAAAATGATTGTTTGCATTGCTGAAAAACCAAGTGTTGCCCGCGAAATCGCCCATGTGCTCGGAGCCCACCAATCGTGCCAAGGCTATATGGAAGGCAATGGTTATCAGGTCACTTGGACCTACGGGCACCTCTGCTGTCTGAAAGAACCCCACGACTACACGCCCAACTGGAAGCCTTGGACGCTCGGCGCCCTGCCGATGATTCCGCCCCGCTTCGGTATCAAAGTGATGGCGGCCCCCTCTGTACAAAAGCAGTTCAAAATTGTGGAGCAGCTGATGCTGCATGCCGACCGCATCATCAACTGCGGCGATGCCGGACAGGAAGGCGAACTCATCCAGCGATGGGTGATACAGAGCACCGGCGCACGCTGTCCCGTGCAGCGCCTGTGGGTCTCCTCGCTCACCGAAGAGGCCATTCGCGAAGGCTTCGCCAACCTCAAGGATGCTACTGAATACCAGTCACTTTACGAGGCGGGACTCTCGCGTGCCATCGGCGACTGGCTGCTCGGCATGAATGCCACGCGCCTCTACACCCTCAAGTACGGACAAGACCGGCAGGTGCTATCCATCGGCCGTGTGCAAACCCCTACCCTCGCCCTCATCGTCAACCGCTACTGGGAAATCACCAACTTCAAACCCCAGCAGTATTGGGTGCTGTCCACCCTCTACCGCGGCGTGACCTTCACCGCCACACAAGGCAAATACGAATCGGAAGAAAAGGGACAGGAAGACCTGCAAAACATTGTGGGAAAACCATTTACCGTCACCGACATTACCACCAAAAAAGGAAAGGAAGCCCCTCCCCGACTCTTTGACCTCACCTCGCTGCAGGTGGAATGCAACAAAAAATACAGCTTTTCGGCTGACCAGACCCTGCAACTCATCCAGAGCCTTTACGAAAAGAAGCTCACCACCTATCCGCGCGTGGATACCACCTACCTCAGCGACGACATCTACCCGAAATGTCCGCAGATTCTACAAGGACTGGTCGCCTATGCGCCCCTCACCGCCCCGCTGATGGGCAAAAAACTGCCCAAAAGCAAGAAGGTTTTCGACAGCTCGAAGGTGACCGACCACCACGCCATCATCCCGACAGGTGTTGTGCCACAGTACCTTACGCAGCAGGAAGGACTGGTGTATGACGAGGTGTGCCGCCACTTCATCGCGGTGTTCTACCCCGACTGCGAGGTCTCGAACACGACCGTGATGGGCAAGGTGGAGGCAGTGGAGTTCAAAGCCACGGGGCGGCAGATCCTCAACCCCGGCTGGCGCGTGGTGGTGATGCCCGCCAAGCAGAACGACGACAAGGATGACGACGACGATAAAGACAAGACCCTGCCCGATTTTGTGAAGGGCGAGCAGGGACCGCACGAGCCAAAGCTAGCCGAGAAGTGGACTACGCCGCCCAAACCCTATACAGAAGCCACCCTCCTGCGCGCTATGGAAACCGCCGGCAAGTTAGTGAAAGACGAAGCCTTGCGTGAAGCGCTGAAAGTGAATGGGATAGGCCGTCCTTCCACTCGCGCTGCCATCATCGAAACACTCTTCAAGCGCAACTACATCCGAAAAGTGCGCAAAAGTCTCGAACCCACCCCGACCGGTCTGGAACTCATCGGGTTGATACACGAGGAGCTGCTGAAAAGTGCTGAACTGACTGGTATTTGGGAGAAAAAACTGCGTGAGATCGAACTCAAAAAATACGATGCCGCCACCTTCATCAGTGAACTCAAACAGATGGTGACGCAAATCGTGCAGGTGGTGATGGCCGACACCAGCAACCGACGCATCGCCATCACCCCCAAAGAAGAGAAAGATAATGCCAAAAATAAGCAGAGTAAGAAGAAAAATAACTTAAAGCAAAGCAAGAGTAAATTAGATAAAAAATCTGATAATCAAAATAATAATAAAAATACGACCACTTCACAAGATGTCATTGTTGGAGGGCCTTGTCCGCTATGTAAAAAGGGAGTGGTCATCAAGGGAAATGCGGCGTACGGCTGTTCCGAATGGCGCAACGGCTGCACGTGGCGACAGCCTTTCAATCAACATTAAGCCAAGAAAAGAATATGAAAAAGCAACAAGATCTAAAAACTAGGGCGGCCTATCAGGAGGGCACGGTGTCGGTATTGGGCAATGTATTGTTGTTTGCCCTGAAGATGTGGGCTGGTATTGTCAGCGGCTCCATCGCGCTGATGGCGGACGCATGGCATACGCTGTCCGACTCGCTCAGCTCCATCGTGGTCATCATTGCGGCCATGTTGTCGCGCCGCAAACCCGACAAGGCGCATCCCTTCGGCCACGGGCGCTGGGAGCAGATTGCTGCCCTCGTCATCGCCATGATGTTGGGCATCATCGCCTACACCTTTCTTTCCGACTCGGTAGTGAGACTTAAAGAGCACAGTGCCACCACATTCGGCACGTTAGCCATCGTGGTAACGGCAATTTCCATCGTGGCCAAAGAGGGTATGGCACAGTATGCCTTCTGGTTGGGAAAGAAAAGCGGGAACCTCAGCATCAAGGCCGATGCGTGGCACCATCGCACCGACGCGCTCTCCTCTGTTGTGGTGCTGGTGGGCATCCTGTTTGCCAAGCACTTCTGGTGGATTGACGGCGTGCTGGGCATCGTCATCGCGCTGATGCTGTTTTACGCTACCTACGAAATCATGCGGGAGACCATCACCCAAATTTTGGGCGAGAAACCGCCGCAGGAGCTGGTGGATGGCATCATGAAAAAAGCCGCTGAATGCTGTCCCGCCGACCTTCAGATGCACCATTTCCATCTGCATAACTACGTCACCCATCAGGAGTTAACCTGCCACATACGGCTGCCCGGCGACCTGCCCTTGTCAGAAGGCCATGCCATCGCCACCCGCATCGAGCAGATGATCGAGCAGGAGTACAAAATCTCGGCCACCATCCACGTGGAGCCTATCGGCTACGAGCACCCGGAAGACTGAGGAAATTGAAAATTGAAAATTGAAAACTGAGAATGGAAAATTGAGAAATAATAAAATGAAGAGCCCCACGGAAACTATGCGACCGCGGGGCTCTTTATAATGTTCCTTGTAGGACTGTCATATTATGGCGTCCCTACCGGTGCATGATTTTATCGCAGGATTCGTGCGGTAGAGAATCGCAGTCCTGCCGCTTATGGTATTACCACGAAAGGCCGATCACAAATCGCACACTGTAATCACTAGCTACCCATGTGAATGAGCTAGTCCCGTAGGTCAAATGGCTGGGATTCAGAATGCAACCAGCCATCAGGTCATCGGAATCCAAATCACCGTCTTTGTCGTAGAATTTGATATAATGCTCATTGGCACTGTAGCTGAGCGTAGTATTGACTCCCGTCCAAGTGTGCGGCAGATCAGATGAGCTCACATCTTCCACACTGTTGCTGGTATAAACCACTTGGTTGTTGGCATTATAAATCTTGAAATAGATGTCGGGGTCGCCACCACCGAAGAGTCCGGTATCCCATGAGCCGTTGTTAGCATCCAACATCGGGATGTTCTCCAAACGCAGCCAAGTGATGGTGAAATTGGTAGGGGTATAAGGCGGGTCAATCGGATCGGTGCCACCACCGCCACCGCCGCCATTCGACGGATTGATATAGATGTGCTTGGCCTCTACTTTATAATCGCCATTTTTGCTGTAAGCGTACAATCTCAACTCATAGTCACCCGTCTGGTAGCACATGAAAGACGGTGATTCGGAGTAGGATTCGAGTACGTCTCCGTAGGGGCCTTTGAGCTCCCACATGTAGGAGACGGCATTTACCGACAGGTTGACGGTGGAGAGCAATACGTACGGAGCATCCAAGTCGTAGTCGTACCGGTTTTCGGTAACGTAGGAGAAATTAACGATGGCCTCCTTCTGGCAGGCGGTCAGAATGACGGCGAGCATGCCGATGAATAAAAGTGTTTTTTTCATAATATTAGTATTTGATTAATAATTGGTTTATAATAATCTTGACTAATTCCCTGCAGGTTGTACGGGAGGGTTGCTCTGCTGCGGCATGGGCTGGAGGTTGCTGGCGGGTGCCGGAGCGGGCGTGCGGCTCCATACGCAACGCACGAAATCCTCCTTGTTGTACGGAGCTTCGCGCACCTTGCCGTTCTTGAAGTTGAGGTCATAGAAACGGAATTCGCCGCGCACTTTCTCTCCGGTCCAGTACCATCCTTCTCCGAAATCCATCTCAAAGCGATGGCTGTACATAATTTGCAGTTCGCCGAGGGTGGGCAGTCGCCATCCGTCGCCTTTGCAGCCGCAGGCACTCACGGCGGCATTGCGCTGCATCTTGCTCACCTCATCGTATGGGGTGGTGTACAGGTCGGCGGTACCCGGCACCAACACCGCACCCTGCGGAGGCTGCACATTGGCATTGTCGTTTTGTGCAAACATTCCTTGAATGCTCCACAAAATCATCACTAAAATACTGATTCTTTTCATTTAAAAAATATTGTTACAATTATTTGATTTTCTGTACATTGATAGTCGCCACCATTTGGGTGCCTTCCTCAATTTCGGCATTACCACCTTTGATACACAAGAACAGCAAGCCCACAGGGCAAGCCACAATACCGAAGAACACTCCGCAGCCGATGGCGGCACCACGGCGGTTTTTGCCCGTAGCCGTGCGCGAATCAGCATTCAAAGGCCATAATTGTCCATAGATGTCAGTGGTGCTCACCGGTCTTGCAGTGACCGAAGCGGGAACACCCAGTCCGCGGCGGTGCTGGTACTGGATGTCCATGATGACCGGCGTTCCGGCGGCAATTAAGATTTTCCCGTCGTAATACACGTCGTCGCTCACCACTGCGCTTTCGGTCAGCAGGTCGGGGTCGCTATCGTCAATATCATCAACAACAAGTACACCCACGGCGAGTGTTGACTGCTGCGCATTGACATGGGAACTCCCAAAAGCCATCAAGGCTGTTAGAAACAGGATCATCAATAACTTTAATTTCATTTTTATACGTTTAAAATTCAGCCCGATCCCCAAAGGCAATTTTCCTGTTTTACCATTTTAAACATATAAAAAAGCGCGGGAATCTGAACCACTGCTCATCCCGCAAATCAGGCTCTCGCATTGCCTTCCCGCTGAAGATAAGCAATGCCGAAGCCCACGCTATGTGTATATTCGTAAAAAATATACGCGAACCATGGACATTGAAACATTGCTTTACCGTGCAGCGGGGATAGAATTTGCGAGATTCGATTTGCCGCAGATAAAGCGTTGACTCAACGCCTTTTATATATGTCTGTCGCCCGCCTTCCACCCGTCCGGCTTCGGAACGAACAACGCGGCAAAGATACAAAAAAAATGAAAAATAAAACGGGAAAATGGAAAAAAAATCCCCACGGCAATCCTACCACGGGGATTATCTATTACGTTCTCCCATGGAGACACCATATTATGACGCCTCTACTCCACTATTTGAAGCTCTTCCATCAGGTTCTGAGCGTTGGCCATCTTGTCGATGATGAACAGCAAATAACGCATATCCATGCAGATGGTGCGTTGTACCTTGTTCTCGAAGGAGATATCACCGCTCATAGCCTCCCAGTTGCCGTCGAAGGCCAGACCGATGAGGTTGCCGTTGGCGTCAATCACCGGACTGCCGGAGTTGCCACCGGTGATGTCGTTGGTGGTAATGAAGTTGACCACCAGCTCGCCTGCCTCGTTGGCATAGCGGCCGTAATCGTGGTTCTCCCACAATTTGATGAGGTCTTTCGGCACGTCGAACTCCCAGTTGCCGGGCACATATTTCTCCATCACACCATCGAGAGTGGTGTAATAGTTGTAGGTAACACCATCGGAGGGTTTGCAATCCTGCACGCTGCCGTAAGTGAGGCGCATCGTGAAGTTAGCGTCTGGATAGAAATTGCGGTCTTGCTGCATCTCCATCAGACCTTCCATATAGAGACGGTTGGCGCGATCGCAGTTTACCGCTTCGGCTGCTTCACCCAGTCCGATATACATATCTACAATTTCCTGCATCAGGGCAAAGATGGGATCTTTGTCTAACGATTTCGGATTATCGAGCCAAGCATTCAACTTATTGGCATCCACAAAGATAGACTTAGCGAAAGCATTATTGACAAAAGCGGTGAAATTGCCACCATTCTTATCCCCTACCTTCTTGATGGTGGCCGGCTGCTGGTCGGGATTCACATCTTTATAAAAAAGATTCAACAGAGCGATCGTGACATCACGATCCAAATCTTTATTATAATCTTTGAAGAAATCAGGAACAGATGCCTTCAACGATTTGGCCAAAGCGTTAATGTCTTTTTGCTGGGCACCGCCATCAATAAAAGAATTGATACGGCGGAACTTAACGGCAAAGGCCACAGCCTCACCGCCGCGCCAGCCAGCCTCTCGCAGATAGGTCAGCGCTTTGGTGTATTTCGCCTGATGGTTCCAGTAGTTGTCCATCTCATCGAAAATGCCGTTGTACTTGGCTTTGCGTTCTTTGTCCTGAGCGGCCCACTCGCGGAAAGCCTTTTCCTGCTCCAGACGTTTGTCCAAAACCTTGTTGCGCTGCAGCTGTTTCACCTGACCTATATAATATTTCCAGTAGTTGCTGACGCTGGCCTGCTTGGAGGCGTATTGGATGAACACGGCGGGATCGGCATCCATGTGCTTGCGGTACTGCTCCAGCTTGGTGGTGCGGCAATCCACGATGGCGGGACCTTCCAGTTCGATAACATTCTTCACGGAACCCGAAGCCGAGTAGCGGTCGGTGGAACCGGGATATCCAAGAATCATGGTGTAGTCGTTGGGCTGCACGCCCTTGAGGGAGATGGGCAGGAAGTGCTTCGACTTCATCGGCACATTGTCCTTGCTGTACTCGGCGGGTGAACCGTCGGGGGCGGTATAGACGCGGAAGATGCAGAAGTCGCCCTTGTGGCGAGGCCATGTCCAGTTGTCGGTGTCGGCACCGAACTTGCCGATGCCCCACGGCGGGCAGGCCACGAGGCGCACATCTTTATAAACATCATATACAAACAATATGTATTGGTTGCCGTGGTAGAAAGGAACAATCTCGACCTCCACGCCACTCTTTCCTTCTTTGTACTCCTTCACCAACTTGCTGCAGTTCTTCTTGATGGCAGTGGCGCGGTCCTGCTCCGACATATTGTCGGTAACACCCTCCAGCACAGCCTTTGTAACATCCTCAATATAATTCAGAAACGAGACTGAAAGCCCCTCGTTGGGCAATTCCTCGCCTTTGCTTCTGGCCCAGAAACCGTCTTGCAGGTAATCGTGTTCCACGGAGGCGTGGCTCTGCACGTAGGAGAGTCCGCAGTGATGGTTGGTGAGCAGAAGTCCCTCTGCGGAGATCAGCTCGCCGGTGCAACCGCCACCGAACTGCACGATGGCATCCTTGAGGCTGGGCTGGTTGAAGCTGAAGATCTGCTCGGCGGTGAGTTTGCAGCCCAAGCGCTGCATGTCGGCCAAGTTCTGTCCGTTGATAGAATACGGCAGCCACATGCCTTCATCGGCACGGGCGCACAGGAAAAGCATCATCAAAGATGCGAAGAGAAGGTTGATTTTATGTTTCATAATCTGTAAAATTTCGTGGTGCAAAAATATAAAAATTTTGAAAAAAAATAATCGTAATTTTGCACCCTTAATTTTGAAAAAGATAATGGCGGACATCGACAAAACCAAAGAACTGGAAACCAAGAAGATAGGATGGCTTTTATTCGTCTATGCCCTGCCCGCCGTCATCAGCCAGATCATCGCTTCTGTGTATAACATTGCCGACCGTGCCTTCATCGGTCATGGCGTAGGGCCGTTGGCCATCGCCGGGCTGGCCATCACCATGCCGTTGATGAACATCATTCATGCTTTCGGCTCGCTGATTGGGGTGGGCTCATCGGCACGCATGTCGATTGTGCTGGGGCGCAAAGATAACCACTGGGCGGAGAAAATCCTGGGCAACAGTATGGTTTTCACGCTCGTGCTCGGCAGTATGGTCATGCTTTCCTGCTATCTTTTCTTGGATAAAATTCTGATGATGTTCGGCGCCACCGCCGAGACGGTGAGCTATGCGCGGGAGTACATGATCATTGTTTTGCCCGGCATGTTCCTCACCACGGTCACCTTCAACCTCACGGGGTTGATTCGTGCTTCCGGTTATCCCTTCAAGGCCATGTTTATCCTGGCGGGTGGCGCCATTCTGAACCTTATCTTGGACCCGATTTTCATCTTCGTGTTCCACTGGGGCATTGCGGGGGCGGCGTGGGCTACCACTATTTCCATGACCACCACAGCTATCATTTCCATATTGCACTTTGTACAAAAGCGGTCATTCATCCGTTTCCGGCGGCACGCATGGAAGCCGAAAGGCTATATTTTCCGCAATATCACGCTGATAGGACTGAGTCCGTTTTTGATGAACGTGGCGGCATCGGGTGTGGTGGCGCTGTTGAACCGGCAGCTGCTGCATTACGGCGGCGACCTTGCTGTAGGCGCCTACGGTATCGTGAACACCTTCGCCATGCTGATGGTGATGCTCATCCTGGGCGTGTGTCAGGGCATGCAGCCTATTGCCGGCTACAACTATGGCGCTGGGCACAACGACAGACTGAAGCAGGTGTATGTGCTCACCCTGAAAGTGTGCGTAATCACCGGACTGGTGGGCAGTGTTGGCTCCTGTCTGTTCCCTGGTGCGCTGTCGCGTATCTTCACCACCGATGACACCCTCATCAACATCTGCATTCCGGCCATCCGCTACATCATGGTCATGTTCCCGCTGATTGGTTTCACCATTACCAACTCCAACTTCTTCCAGTCGATTGACAAACCGTGGATTGCGATTGTCACCAGTCTGTCGCGGCAGGTCATCTTCCTGCTTCCGCTGGTGTATATCATCCCCTATCTGTTTGAACAGCAGCACATCCCAGGTCTTACTGGTATCTGGATGTCGTGTACCATCTCTGATGTGATGGGGGCGGTATTGGCGGCCATTCTACTATACCGCAACCTCAACGTCTTCCGTCCGGGCCATCGTCCCGAGCCGAAGGTGATCCACGAGGCGGGACCGAGTGAGGGCGACGAAGACTAGATTCCCCAGTATTTCTTCACGATTTTGCTCTCGATGTCGTTCTCGATGTCGTCGGGCAGGTTCGGGAAAAGGTCACGGCCGATCAGCTGTTCCAATGCATCCACCGACATGGAGGAGGCTTTCAGTTCCTGTTTCTCCGACGAGTTCTTCATCATAAAGCCGATGGCGGCGTAGTTGCCGTCACTTTCGATGAGGAAGGCCTTGAAGAACGCATCTGGCACCGCCACCTGGTTGGCACCGATGGTGCCGTACTGATGCGTGGTGAAGACGGGGCCGCAGACGATATACACCTTGCCATACTGTTTGGCAATACGGCGTCCCATCTTCTCGGTGCGTTCCCAGCAGCCGGCGTTACAGTCATGGTTTTGCGGACACATATTGGTAAGCAGAAAGCTCTCCAACATGGCTTGTTCGCTCCATTTCATGTCGGCGGCGGGCGCCATGTGGCCGCGGTCCCAGCCGGAGCCTTTGTAGTCGGACAGGTCGGCCTGTTTGCCTTTGCACATCTCATCCTGTGCAAAAGCATCGTTGCGGGGCAGTTCGCCAGCGGCTTCGGAATCCGTGAGTTCGTAAGCCACCCAGTTGGGGACAAGCGTGGTGTGGTTGTAGGAGGTGGTGTAGCCGATGTGACAGATGATGTCTTCATCAGACGTAAACGCCGGATATTCAAGTTTCTGTTGTGGTGGCACCGATTTTTCCGCAGTCGCATTCCGCCAACCCACACACTGGCTGGAGAGGCAGCACAAAGTCAGCGACAAAACGATTAAAAAACACAATCTTTTCATCTTAATTACCCAATTTAAATTTATGCTACAAAATTACAATTTTTATTATGAAAATACACTATTTTTGCCTTGAAAATTTTCAGTTCATCAATTCCTAAAGAAGCACTTTAATAAATTATATTATTTTGTAGAAAATCAATCTATTATGAAAAAAATATTATCTATCATTATTCTTGCCATCATCCTTGTTGGATGCAAAAATGAAAACCCAAAAACGGAACAAACTGCTGGCGACAACACGTCCCCTGCCCTGACCGAAACTGAAGAATTGGATGAACTGGTCAATCCTTCAGCCATTTACATTGCCATCAACCAGATTTTGGACCAAGCCATCGAAAAGATGGAAGTCGCGAAAACTACCGATGAGGTGGTTGCGGCGGCCAACCAATATTACGATGAATACTGGACGTTGGCTACGGAGAAATACGAAGAGTGGTCAACGCAGCTGACTGATAACGAGAAGAAGCACTACAGTCTCCGCGACAAAGAGTTCGTAAAACTTATTCGGGAGAAATATATTGAGGTGGGCGGCACCAAAGAAGACCTTCGCAAGCTGCTGCACGATCTGATGATCAAGTGCATGAAATACGACACGGCACTGAAGGCGGCACATGAAGAAAACACTGAAAAATAAAAGTGGAGTAGCGACTGCTACTTTCCGATGCAAAATTTCCCAAATATTGTGTTGAGCACATCATTATCGGTGATGGTGCCGGTGAGTTGTCCGAGCTTGTCGAGCGCACTGCGCACGTCGATGGCGACAAGGTCGGTGGGAAGTCCCGTGGCAAATCCCTCCTCAATGCGGGTGATGTCGGCAGCGATGCCCCGCATCAGGTCGTAGTGACGGGCATTCGTCAGCAAAGTGTGATCTCCCGCCGCACAGGCCTCTGCATAACGAGATAGCGCCGCCAAAATGTCACTTACATTCTGCCGATTTTTGGCAGAGATAGCCAAGATTTCGGCATCTTTTATGCCCGAAATAAATTGATTTTTTTCAATTGAAGTCTTATCTATTTTATTGATAATGAGAAATATCTTTTTCTCATTTAATGAAAATTCTTCTCTTAATCGTCCCAACTCGGCGGTGACTTCCGATGGGGTTTCAGAAGCATCCACGAGATAGAGGATCACATCGGCTTTCTCCATCGCACGGAAGCTACGCTCAATGCCCGACTGCTCGATGGTGTCGGCCGACTGCCGGATGCCTGCCGTGTCGATCACCCTGAACTGCGTGCCCCCTACCGTGAGGGTGTCCTCCACAGTGTCGCGGGTGGTGCCGGGAATGTCGGAAACGATGGCGCGGTCATCATCCAACAAAGCATTTAACAGCGTGGATTTCCCCACGTTAGGCTTGCCGACAATGGCGACCGGGATGCCGTTTTTGAGCGCATTCCCCGAATGGAAAGAGGCCACCAGTCGCTGCACCTCTTTCTTCAGCTCCGAAAGAAGCTGCATAAACTTCTCTCTATCAGCAAATTCTACTTCCTCCTCGCTAAAATCCAGCTCTAACTCCAACAGCGCCGCCAGCTGGATAAAACGATCGCGCAGGTCGGCAATGGTGCGCGACACCCCGCCTTTCAGCTGGTTGACCGCCAGGTGGTGGGCGCTTTCCGACTGAGAATCAATCAGATCGCCGACCGCCTCGGCCTGCGGTAAGTCCATCTTGCCGTTCATGAACGCCCGCATGGTAAACTCGCCCCGCTCGGCCAGTCGGCAACCGCCTTGCAGCAGCAACTCCAAGATTTTCTGCTGGATGTAACGGGAACCATGGCACGAAATCTCCACCATATCCTCGCCATCATACGAGTGCGGCGCGGCATACTTCACCATCACCACCTCGTCCACCAACTGCGCGCCATCGTACAATCCGCAATAGTGGGCAGTGCGGGCAGGCCACTCTCCGAAACGGCTGTCGGCACGGGTAAGCTTCCCGACGATGTCGAAAGCCTGCGGTCCCGATACCCTGACGATAGCGATGGCACCGATGCCGGGAGCAGTGGAGATGGAGCAAATGGTCATATAAAGTTGAAAGTTGAAAGTTGAGAGTTAAGGAGTTAAGGTGTTAAGAAGTGAAGGAGTGAAGGAGTTAAGAAGTTAATTGAAAATTGTTAATTGTACATTTTACATTAAAAACTACATTCCGCCGTCGCAGATGAGCACTTGGCCGGTGATGTAGGCGGAGAGATCGCTGGCGAGGAAGAGTGCGGTGTTGGCCACGTCTTCGGGGCGGCCGGTGCGACGCAGGGCGATGCCTTTGGCGATGGTATCGCGCACCTCCTGCGGGAGTTTTTGCGTCATGTCGGTGTCGATGAGTCCGGGGGCGATGGCATTGCACCGTATCGATCTGCTACCCAGTTCTTTGGCCACCGACTTGGTGAATCCGATGATGGCGGCTTTTGCCGCTGCATAGTTGGCCTGTCCGGCATTGCCGCCAATGGCGGTCACGGAACTCATGCTGATGATGCTACCGCTACGCTGCTTCAGCATCACCGGCTGCACCGCCTTTGTGTAGTTATATACCGACTTGAGGTTCACGCGCATCACCTCGTCCCACATCTCCTCGCTCATGCGCATCAGCAGCGTGTCGCGGGTGATACCGGCGTTGTTGACCAACACATCCACACGGCCGAACTTCTCGATACAGGTTTTCACCACCTGTTCGGCATCGGCAGATGAAGAGGCATCGGCCTGCGCAAATTGCCATTCACCGCCTATCTCTTTCAATCGCGCTTCCATTTCAGGCGAAACCGATGAGGTGCCCGTGAAAAGCACGCAGGCGCCATGTTCCAAAAATTTCTCCACAATAGCGCGCCCGATACCCCGTGTGCCACCCGTTACAATAGCGACTTTTCCTTCCAATAACATTTTCATTATTAAAATATTAAATTAAAAATATTCCGTTGCAAATTTACGACTTTTTCTTATATAATGCTTTGACCCCTCAAAAAACCGCAAAACGGCTACCGTATCAGCGTCACCGTGCCCACCGCCTCGTACTCGCCATCGCTGCCGTAAGTATAGGAAATCTTATACACATAGCAACCCGCCGGCATCAGCGTGCCGTTGTAGCCGCCATTCCAGCCCTCGTAGGGGTCGCGGGTGTGGAACACGAGATTGCCTTCCCGCGAATAGATATACATATTGTAGTTCTCCATGGTGACGAAGGAGTGGACGGGCAGAAATACCGAATTGATACCGCCCTCTTTGGGGTAGAAGGCATTCGGGATGTACGACACAGGTAATTGTTTGAGAATGATAGTGTTGGAAACACTCTTTTCCATAAAACCATACTCATCGAACACCTCCTCGGCCTCCACGTAGTAGGACATCCCCTCCCCTTCTTTGCGCAATGTGGTAACATCGTCGTCGTAGTTGATGCCGCTGAGATAGCCGCCCACTTCCGAAAACACGAAGTCAGCCTCGCTCTTACGGCGCAGCCAGTAGCCGCTCACACCGCCTTGCCAGCCGTCATAGGCGTTCCAGTCGAGATGGTTGTGGCGCGTCTCCGACTCGCTGCTGCCGGTCAGCACGATGTTGTGCGCCACCTGCGACTGCTTGGTCTCCACCCCGCACTCATTTTCGATGGACGCTTTGTAATAATAGAGATTTCTATCAACCCGCAAATCTCTATCATCCAAGAAAATATAAGTATCGGTGCCATCGCTGTACTGTTCATCCAAATGAACGAAATGCTGGTCGTCGCCGACGCTGCGGTAGAGGTGAACTTTCGAGAAGGAGATCGTAGTGCCCGTAGAGACCTTGATTTCCAGATCTTTATTGTCCACCACCGACACGTAGCGAATATACACAAAGTCGTGATTGTCAGCTGCATCGAAGAGAAAACTGCAGGGTGTGGAGGAGGCGGTGATAATGTTGCCGTAGTTCACGGCACGCACGAAGCAGCGATAGTTGCTCTGCGGCACCAGTCCCGGCAGCGTGAAGGTAAGCTGCTCGCTGCTGGTCTGTCCGGCCACCTGCAGCGGACCGCCATTTTCGGAGAACAGCACCTCGTAGCTTTCCACCTCCATCGGCATTCCCTCGTAGGCCTCCCAAGAGAGGTAGGCTTCGCGGCGGCAGAGGTCGTAGGTGGCTGTCACGCGGATGTTGTGTTGCGGGTCGCTCATGGCGCTGGAGTTGAGGCAGCTGTCGAGAGCCGCCACGCGGTATTGCTGCGTGGCAGTGGCGGGGTTAACATCATCCACCCAAGTAGTTACGCCTTCAACAGTGTCGGCCGGCACCCACAATCCGTTCTCCAGATGGTAGATGATGTAGGCGGTAACATCGGGCGAGAGGGCGGGCTCCCAGCCAAGACGGATGGTGGAGGTGGTGTAATCCACCGAAACGCTGTCGAGTTGCGGCATATCGGGTGCGGTGACATCGGAAAACAGGTCTCTCTGCACCCGCGACACGCTGCGGCAGCCGCTGGCATCAGCCAGTTCCACGCGGTACGACAACATGCTGGAACAGATATCGATCGTGTCGCGAAAAATCAGCGCTGTGCTCCCCCCTATGGGGCTCCACACGCCGGCGGGGTATTCTCGAAAGATGTCGTATGAGGTGGCTGACGATGGCAGTGAGGGCGTATGTATTGGCGACCAACTGAGCACGGCCAGGCCGCTTCCCTGGTTGGAGAGGTAGAACTCGAGGGTGCTGAGCGTGTCGGAAAAGGCGCACTCGTTGGCCGAGCAGGCGGCCACATAATAGTAAAGCAGCGGCTGGTTGACGGCATTGGCACCGCTGTGAAGGAACGTGGTGGTAGTCAAGCTGTTCAGCTGTCCAATCTGGTTGAAATTGGTGCCGTCTGGCGAGGCATAGATGAGGTACTGGTTGAAGCCGGTGGCATCGGCGGGCTGCAGCCACGACAGGGTGACATCGCCCGTGGCATCCACGCTGACGCAACGCAGCTGCGGCGGACTGATGCTCCAGCCCGCGACACTGCAACAGATTCCAATCGCCAATGCCAGTATCTTTTTCACAGAATGATTAACGAAAAATGTTGGAAAATAGTATAATTGGAGGGATTTTAAGATTTGAAAGATTAAAAAGATTTGAAAGATTAAAAAGATTTGAAGATTTGAGATGGGGTAATCTTAAGAACGACTTTTCTTTTCAAAACTCTCACCGCAACTACCACCTCAGTGAAAACGCCACGCCGGCATGGGCGGGAGCCGCCAAGAAGGAGGGCTGCGCGTAAGGACGGATATGGAAAGTGAGGTCGTCGGAGATGTCGAAATAGTAAAGATGGGCATCCACGGCGGCATCGATGATGTTAAGCATATAGAATATGCCGGTGGCGGCAATGGAGATTTCCATATAACGCGTATAACTCTGCTTCATGCTGATCAGCGTCTCATCATCATGTTTGGCCAATTCAGGTTTGAGGAGTTCGGTTTCGCCATTGGCCCGATGAAGGTACTCGTTGATATATACTTTTCGCTCATGGCCAAAATAGCAGCACAAGGCCACTCCGCCGCCGATGCATGTATAGACGATAGGAATCTTCCAAGCCTTTTTGTTGTACACCTGTCCCGCGCCAGGCAACACCGCCGATAGGGCGATGGCGATCTTCGGGGAGTGCTTCTTCTGCAAGGCCGAGTCGGTAGTATGCACCCGCTCCACAGGTTGATTCCCATCGGCTTTCAGAATCGCCTCGCTCTTTCCGCGTGAGGACGACTTGGCTTTCCGCACAGATTGGGTAGTATCGGTAGCCACAGGGGTATCCTGGGCAGACAATTCCATGCAGCCTGCCGTTACTATGAATATGAAAATCAGTATGATGCGAAAAATTTTCATCATGATGAAAGACTACTTTCTCGCTGAAAGCATCTTGACCAGTTCCTGCAATTGGGCATCCGACTCGAAGGGGATGGTGATTTTGCCTTTTCCAGACGGGTTACGGGTGATGCCGACACGGGTGTTGAACTGTGCGGACATGTCTTTCTTGAACTGCTGCAGTTCGTTGGAAAGTTTCACGCGGGCAGGACGTTTCTTCGGTTTCACCTCAGCAGAGAGATTCTTGGCCAACAGTTCTGTATCTCTGACCGACAGTCCTTTTTCCAAAATATCTTTCAGAATCTTGTTTTGAATTTCAGGAGTATCGAAGCCAGCGATGACGCGGGCGTGGCTCATGGAGATGCGGCTGTCGCGCACGGCAATCTGCACATCTGTAGTGAGTTTGAGGAGACGCAAATAGTTGATGATCGTAGTTTTATCTTTCCCGACTTTATCGCTCAGCTCGTCTTGGGTGAGGTTGCACTCGTCGAGCAGGCGGCGGAAAGACACGGCCACCTCGATGGCGTTGAGGTCTTCGCGCTGGATGTTTTCCACGAGGGCCATCTGGATGGACATGACCTCATCGACCGAGCGCACGAAAGCGGGTATCTCGGTGAGACCTGCGAGTTTGGAGGCGCGCCAGCGACGCTCACCGGAGATAATCTGGTAGCGACCGTTGGCGATGGGACGCACGGTGATGGGCTGAATAAGACCATAGGTCTTGATGGACTGAGCCAACTCGTTCAGTGCGGCCTCATCGAAATCCACACGCGGCTGACCGGGGTTGACTTCGATGGCATCGACGTGAATCTTGGTGTTGGAGTCCGCCTTCACGCGGGCAGCAGAGTTGGCGGCCAATACCGAATACTCGTTAGCGCCGAGCAATGCGCCGAGGCCCTTGCCCAATTTTCCTGTATTGTTCTTGCGGTCCATAGTGGTTAAATTTCGTACCCGTTGTTGTCGAGAATCTCCTTGGCGAGATTGATGTAGTTGGTGGTACCTTTCGACTGGATGTCGTAGGCGATGATGGGTTTACCGTGACTGGGAGCCTCGCTGAGGCGGATGTTACGGGCGATGATGGTGTTGAAGACAATGCCGCGGCAGTGCTGCTGCACATCCTCCACGACGGCGTTGGCCAGTTTGAGGCGGGAGTCGTACATGGTGAGGAGGATGCCCTCAATAGTGAGGTTGGGGTTCATGCCGTTCTGGATGAGCCGCACGGTGTTGAGCAACTGTCCGAGTCCTTCGAGGGCGAAATATTCGCACTGAACGGGGATGATGACCGAGTCGGCGGCGACAAGGGCGTTGATGGTGAGCGTTCCGAGCGACGGCGCACAGTCGATGATGATGAAGTCATACTGGTCTTTCAGTTCCTCGAGGCAGTCGCGCATACGGAAGTCCTTGCGGTCCATGTTGATCATCTCCACTTCCGCGCCCACGAGGTCGATGTTGGCGGGGAACAGGTCGAGGTTGGGGGTGTTGGTATGGAGGATGACATCGCGCACGTTGGCGTTGCCGATCATGCAGTCATACACGCTAGTCTCGATCTCGCTCCCGTCGAAGCCGACGGCGGAGGTGGCGTTGGCCTGCGGGTCGGAGTCGATAAGAAGGCTCTTATGCTCCAGCACGGCCAGCGATGCTGCGAGGTTGACAGCGGTGGTGGTCTTCCCTACTCCACCCTTTTGGTTAACGACAGCGATAATCTTTCCCATTAGATTTCAAAGTCTTCGTATTTGTCCTCTTCGTTGTCGTTGCGTTCCGGGCTGGCGAAAAGCGCGTCATCGGGCATCTTGCCCGTCTCGATGAAGTCGAGCACGGCGGCTAATGCGTTCTGGAATTTGGAGAAATCCTCTTTATATAAGAAAAGCTTATGCTTCTCATAGAAGAAAGTGCCGTTGTCGGCGTTGAATTTGCGTTTGCTTTCGGTGATGGTCAGGTATTTCTCATCACTCTTGGTGGTCTTCACATCAAAAAAGTAAGTTCTCTTTCCTGCTCTTACTGCCCTTGATAACACTTCGTTTTTTTCTAAATTTTCCATCTGTGAACTATTTTAATAAAACTTTTTTGCCCCCTTGCGGGAGTCCGTCAATAATAAATCTTCTAATCGTCAATATCCTGCTCGACGTACTCAAAGCGTACGGGGAGCTGGGTTTTCATGGCGACAGCCTTGCCATCGATCTGGGCGGGTTTCCAGTTGGGGAACTCCTTGACCACACGCACGGCTTCCTCGTCCATCTCCTTGTAGCCGGAGGTGCGGGCGACTGTAACCTGTGAAATGGAGCCGTCGGCACCCACGAGGAACTGCACGGTGCAAGTGCCTTCCGCACGCTGACCTTCGAGGGATTCGGGATATTTCACATGCTCATCAAGATATGCATACACATCGGAAATACCATCATCGAATTCCGGCACCCGAAGGGTGGTTTTGGAGGTATCGCCTTTTGAATTGGTCTTCTGAATCACCATGTCCTCGCCATCGCACTTGGTCTCGCCAGCATTCTGCGAGAAACCATTCTGCACGTTCATACAAAGCATTACAGCGACAGCGGATGAAATTACAAATGCTAATTTTTTCATGTTCAAAAAATCTATTTTTTCAGCGTGCAAATTTACACGTTTTTTTTTGATATTTTCAGAAATATAAAATCTTTTTTTAACGCATCAAATTGAATAAAAAGTTGTATATTAGCCGCTCGAAAATAAGAGCACGACGGATTGTGGGGAAAGTTTTCTTAAAATGTTTATACAGTTAGATTTACATATTGATATGAAGAGATTACTTGTCGGATTCACCATCGCACTTTGCATGATTTTTTCTGCTAACCGCGCATTTGCAGCCGAAAAAAATCCTGCCGACACCAACGCTTTCAATCCCGGATCACTCATCATTGAGCATGTGATCGACAGTTACGGCTGGCACATCACCGGTGAAGGCGAGAAATCCGTGGCCATCCCCCTGCCCGTCATCCTGATTGACAACGGGCTGCATGCCTTCATGTCGAACAAATTCGAGCATGGCCATCATGTTTATAAAGGATATGCCCTCGGCTTCACGGAAGAACATAAGGGAAAGATTGTGAAATTAGGAGGGAAATACAGCGACTATACGGGCTCTTGGGAACAGATCTACAAAGACGAATGCATCGCCCAAAACGATGAGAAGGCTTTGTCGAAACTGATAGATGAAAAAGCCACTGGCAAAATGATTGACATTTCCATCACCAAGAATGTCTGCTCGCTCTTCATCTCCATCATCTTAATCCTGTTCATTTTCTTGAGAGTGGCCAAACAGTACAAGCAGCGTGAGAACGAGGCTCCGCGTGGTCTGCAAGGCTTGATGGAACCCATCATCCTGTTCATCCGCGATGAGGTGGCCATCCCCTCTCTCGGCAAAACGCGCTACCAGAAATACCTCCCCTACCTGCTCACCCTCTTCTTCTTCATCCTCATCAACAACCTCATGGGACTCATCCCGATCTTCCCCGGCGGCGCCAACCTCACCGGCAACATCGCGGTCACTGGCGTGCTCGCTCTCATCACTTTCCTCATCACCTCCTTCTCCGCTGACGCCAACTACTGGAAGCACCTCATCAACACCCCCGGCGTGCCGTGGTTCCTCAAGATTCCCATCCCGCTGATGCCCCTCGTGGAAATCATCGGTATCTTCACCAAGCCCTTCGTGCTGATGGTGCGACTCTTCGCCAACATCACTGCTGGTCACATCATCGCACTCGGCGTTATCTCGCTCATCTTCATCTTCGGAGGCATGAGCGTGGGTCTCGGCTATGGCGTTTCCATCGTCTCCCTCATCTTCTACGTCTTCATGGGACTGCTCGAATGCATCGTCGCCTTCATCCAGGCCTTCGTCTTCACCCTGCTTACGGCTATGTTCACGGGCATGGCCATGCCGGCGGAGCACGCTGTTGAGCACAAATAAACTGAAACCTTTTTATTCACTTAATACTTTATATTATGTCATTCTTATCAACCTTATTGCAAGCAGCACCGGATGCTGGTGCAGGCATCGGTAAAATGGGCGCTGGTATCGGCGCAGGCCTCTCCGCCATTGGCGCAGGTATCGGTATCGGTAAAATCGGCCAGGGCGCTCTCGAGTCCCTCGCCCGTCAGCCCGAAGTAGCCGGCGACATCCGTACCAACATGATCTTGGCCGCCGCCCTCGTGGAAGGTGTTGCCCTGTTCGGTGTGGTGGTGTGCTTGCTCATCGCTGTGGCATAACACCCAGCCATCCCCAAAAGAGTTCCCCCACGGTTGGTGGGCGAACTCTTTTTTTCGTTTTTTAAGAATCATCTTTTACTTTTTGCATATCTTATTGACAATCAACATTACCCATGAAAATCTCGTACAACTGGCTCAAACAATACATCAGCTTTGACCTCGCGCCGGCCGAAACCGCCGACTACCTTACCGCCTGCGGATTGGAGGTGGAAGGCATGGAAACTTACGAAAGCATCCGCGGCGGACTCCGTGGACTCGTCGCTGGAGAGGTGCTCACCTGCGAACCCCATCCGGATTCCGACCACCTGCACGTCACCACCGTTGATGTGGGCGGCGACACCCCGCTGAACATCGTGTGCGGCGCGCCCAACGTGGCGAAAGGACAGAAAGTGATCGTGGCCACCATCGGCACGGTGCTCTACGACGGCGAAGAGTCGTTCACCATCAAGAAGTCGAAACTGCGCGGCGTGCCGTCGGAAGGCATGATCTGTGCGGAAGATGAAATCGGTGTGGGCGAATCGCATGACGGCATCATGGTGCTGCCGGAAGACACCAAAGTAGGCACACCCGCCGCCAAAATCTTCAAGGTGGAATGCGACACCATCTTCGAGATCGGCCTCACCCCCAACCGCAGCGATGCCATCTGCCACTTCGGTGTGGCCCGCGACCTGTATGCCATCCTCAAAGCCAACGGCATCCACTGCTCGCCTCCCATCGCTCCCCTCGACCGTGAAACGCGCAACACACTGCAGAAGTGCGCCATCGACATTATCATTGAGAATAAAAAGGACTGTCCCCGCTACACGGGTGTCACCATCAACAACGTCACCGTGAAAGAGTCACCCGAGTGGCTGCAAACCCGTCTGAAATCCATCGGCGTGCGTCCTATTAATAATATAGTAGATGCCACCAACTATGTGATGTTTGAGATCGGGCAGCCGCTCCACGCTTTCGATGCCGATACCATTATTGGCAATCAGGTGATTGTGAAGAATTTACCGGAAGGAACTCCCTTCGTCACTCTTGACGGAAACGAAATCAAGTTGTCGGCCAACGACCTGATGATTTGCAATGCCTCCGAGGGCATGTGCATCGCCGGCGTTTACGGCGGACAACGGTCGGGCGTGACCGAGAAGACCAAGAACATCTTCCTCGAAAGCGCCTATTTCAACCCTGTCTCTATCCGCAAGACCTCCAAGCGTCATAATCTCAAGACCGATGCGGCCTTCCGTTTCGAGCGTGGCTGCGATCCCGAAATCACCGTCTATGCTTTGCGCCGTGCCGCCAACATCATCAAAGACATCGCCGGCGGACTCACCTCCGAAATCACCGACGTCTATCCCGATGAGATTGAACGCCGTAAGATTAGTTTGCGCTACGAGGACATCAACCGTATCGCAGGCAAGAAAATCGACAAGCAGATGGTGTGCAGCATCCTCGTGTCGTTGGGTATCGACCTCTCTTCCACCGTTTCAGGCGAAGACCAGGTGACCGCCCTCGTGCCGCTCTACAAAGCCGATGTCACCCGTCCCATCGACCTGATCGAAGAGATTCTCCGCATCTATGGATACAACAATATTGAAATCCCTACCACGCTGAGCTACAACTGCGAAAGCAAAGGCCAAGTCAGTTACCGTCATATCCAGAACAGAATTTCCAACTATCTGTCTGACAATGGTTTCTTGGAAGTGATGAACAATTCACTCACCAAGGAAGCTTACGCTCAGCATTTTGATTTCATCAACGAAAACGAAGCTGTGAAACTGCTCAATCCGTTGAGCACGGAGTTGAATGTGATGCGCCAGACCCTGCTGTTCAGCGGTCTCGAAAACATCGATCGCAACATCAAGAACAAGCGTTCCAACCTGAAACTATATGAGTTCGGCAAGAGTTATTGGAAGAATTTAGAGGCCACTCGTGAAGATTCTGTCACCGACCAGTACAAAGAGAAGGAGTGGCTTTCGATGTTCGCCACGGGCAAAAACCACGAGGATTTGTGGAACGAGCCGGGCCGCAACAACGATTTCTTCTATTTGAAAAATATGGTGGAGAATGTCTTTAGATTAATGAATATCAAAGATTTGACCACCAAGATGGAAGATGATACCCGCTTCACCAACTCGCTCCGTTACTATAGTGGTGAAGAACTGTTGTGCTCCATCGGTATGGTGCAGCCTGCCATCTTGAAATATTTCGACATCAAGGTTCCCGTTTGCTATGCCGAGATTGATACCGAACTGTTGTACCGTTTGGGCTGCTCGCAGGTGTTGTACTCCCCCATCCCGTTGTTCCCGGCCGTGAAGCGCGACCTGGCGCTGGTGGTGGACAAGGCGGTGACCTACGACACTTTAGAGAAGGTGGCCTACAAATATGGCTCCAAACTGCTGAAGAATGTCACGCTGTTTGATGTTTACGAAGGCGATAAGATCGAAGCAGGCAAGAAGTCGTATGCCTTGAACTTCGTGCTGCAGCATTCGGAGAAGACGCTTACCGAAGAGGACATCACCAAGGTGATGAACAAACTCATCACGGCCTTTGAGCGCGAGGTGGGAGCCAAACTTCGCCAGTAAACTTTCCCACAGAAGCCATTCGAGCCATCATGCTACGTCTGCGCTATTCTTCTGAACCACAAATCATTGAATGCGGCTGCGATGAAGCCGGCAGAGGTTGTATTGCAGGTCCTGTAGCAGCTGCCGCGGTCATCTTGCCGCCCGATTACCACAACGAGCTGATCAACGACTCGAAGCAGTTGAGCCGGCGGTTGCGCGAGCAGTTGCGCCAGGAGATTGAGCGCGACGCGGTGGCATACGCAGTGGTGATGGTGTCGGAGCAGGAGATTGACGAGACCAACATTTTGGCCGCGTCGCTGGCCGGCATGAACCGTGCGGTGAAGCAACTTTCGGTAGTGCCGCAACTGCTGTTGATTGACGGCAACCGCTTCAAAAACGAGACCGGCATACCGTATCACTGCATCGTGAAGGGCGATGCCACCTTCATGAACATTGCGGCCGCCTCCATCTTAGCGAAGACCTACCGCGACGAGCTGATGGCGCAGCGCGACGCGGAGTATCCGCAATATGGATGGAAGAAAAATGCGGGGTACCCGACACAAGAGCACCAAGATGCGGTCATCCAATACGGACTATCGCCTTACCATCGCAAGAGTTTTCACTTGAAACGCCTCACGCAACCCTCTCTATTTGATGGGGTTGAGTAATTCCACCGATGGCTTTCTGTGACATTCACACATTATTTTTATGATTAAAAAATCTTAATACAAAAGATTACCCATATCGAAAAAAAGGCGTAACTTTGCACCGTTATTTTAGGCAAACACTAAATTATCATAAACCATTAAAAATACTGATATTATGACAGTACACAATTTCAATGCAGGACCCTGCGTCCTCCCGAAAGAAGCGATTGAATCAACGATCAACGCTATGCGCAACTTCGACAACACTGGTGTCGGCATCATGGAAATCTCCCACCGTACCCCGGGTTGGGAACGCATCATGGCTGAAACCCGTCAGCTCTGGCGCGACCTCCTCAACATCCCCGAAGAGTATGAGATCCTTTTCCTCGGTGGCGGTGCCAGCACCCAGTTCTTCTGCGTGCCCGCTAACCTGATGCGCAGCAAAGCCGCTTACCTCCAGACTGGTGTTTGGGCTAAGAAGGCCGCTAAGGAAGCCAAGCTGTTCGGTAAGGTTGACATCATCGCCTCTTCCGAAGACAAGACCTACAACTACATCCCGAAGGGTTGGACCGTTCCCGCTGACGCCGACTACTTCCACATCACCACCAACAACACCATCTACGGCACCGAGATCCGCGAGGACTTCACCGCTGAGAAGTGCAACAACGTGATGCTCGTTGCTGACATGTCATCCGACATCATGAGCCGTCCCGTTGACGTGACCAAATACGGTTTGATTTACGGTGGTGCCCAGAAGAACGTCGGTCCTGCCGGTGTCACCTTCGTCATCGTGAAGAAATCCATCCTCGGCAACATCGGCGACCGCGCCTATATGAACCCGCTGCCGACCATGGTGGACTACAGAACCCACGCTGCTGAAGAGGCCAAAAACATCTCCATGTTCAACACTCCTCCGGTAGGCGCCATCTTCATCATGCACGAAACCCTGAAATGGCTCAAAGAGACCATCGGTGGTGTGGCTGAGATGAACAAGATCAACACCAAGAAATCCAACCTCCTGTACGAAGAGATCGACCGCAACAGCATGTTCGTGGGCACCGTCGCCGACAAGGCCGACCGTTCCATCATGAACCACTGCTGGGTGATGGCTCCCGGCTACGAGGACAAGCAGGACGCTTTCATGGCCTACGCCAAGGAATGCGGCATGGTGGGCATCAAGGGTCACCGCAGCGTCGGCGGCTTCCGCGCCTCCCTCTACAACGCCTGCTCCATCGAAGACGTCGAGGCACTCGTGGATTGCATGCAGAAGTTTGAAAAAAATAATAAATAATTATTTTTAGTTAAGAAGTTAAGTAGTTAAGGAACTTAGATAATTCAAAACCAAGAGAACTGAAATGGCGAAAGGGAGTGTTTTGAGGGAAAAGAGTTATGCTTTTGCTATACGAGCCATCAATTTGGCCAAATTTCTTCGTGAGGAGAAAAAGGAGTATATTCTTTCAAAACAAATTGTTCGCTGTGGTACCTCTATCGGAGCAAACATTGAAGAAGCTTCTGGAGCGCAGTCAAACAATGATTTTATTGCCAAACTTCATATTTCTCTAAAAGAAGCCAAGGAAACTCACTACTGGGTGAGGCTCTTGAGAGACACAGAGTACATTTCAAAGGAACAGGCGCAAAGTCTGATTGAAGATATTGATGAAGTCATCACTATCCTCACAAGAAGTCTGAAAACCATCAAATCCAACAATGTGTCCCCCACAAAAAGATCCGCTTAACTTCTTAACTCCTTAACTCCTTAACTTCTTTCACACCTTAACATCTTAACTAAAAAGAAAAATAAAATGAAAGTATTAGTAGCAACCGAAAAACCTTTCGCGAAGGTGGCCGTTGATGGCATTCGCGGAATTGTGGAGGCCGCTGGTTATGAGCTGTGCCTTCTCGAAAAATATACTGATGTTCAGCAGTTTTACGATGCAGTGGCCGATGTGGACGCGCTGATCGTGCGTTCCGACAAGGTGACCGCCCAGGTGGTGGACGCCGCCAAGAACCTCAAGATTGTGGTTCGCGCAGGAGCCGGCTTCGACAACCTCGACCTCGCCGCCTGTACCGCCAACAACATCGTGGCTGAAAACACCCCCGGCCAGAACTCCAACGCCGTGGCTGAACTCGCCATCGGCATGATGATCTACATGGCCCGCAACACCTTCAAACCCGGCACCGGTGCTGAGCTGAAGGGCAAGAAAATCGGCATCCAGGCCTATGGTAATGTCGGCCGCCTCGTCGCCGAAAAGGCCAAAGCCCTCGGCATGGAAGTCTGGGCTTTCGACCCCTTCGTACCGAAAGAGAAGATGGAAGCCGAAGGTGTGCATGTTCCCGCTACCCTCGAAGAGATGTACGAGAACTGCCACTACATCTCCCTCCATATTCCTGCCAACGACCAGACCAAGAAGTCGATCGGCAAGAACCTCGTGGGCCGTATGCCCAAAGGCGGCTGCGTAATCAACACCGCCCGCAAGGAGGTCATCAACGAAGAGGAGCTCGCCGCTTTGATGGCTGAACGCGAAGACCTCAAATACTGCACCGACATCGCCCCCGTGGAGATGGGTCTGTTCGAAGGTTTCGAGAAGCGTTTCTTCGCCACCCCGAAAAAACAAGGTGCCGAGACCGCCGAGGCCAACATCAACGCCGCGAAGGCTGCTGCCAGCCAGATTGTCAGCTTCTTCCAGACCGGCGACAAGAAGTTCCAGGTGAACAAATAAGCCGTTCACGGAATTTCCTACAACAAAAAAAATCCGCTGGAAACAGCGGATTTTTTTGTGAGTACCAACAATCAATACTAATATTCAAACATGGTTGTCGCAGAATAGGTGTAGCGATACATTTCGACATCATCCTCATCAAGTTCTGTATAAGTCATTGTCGCAGAGGTCGGATAATTGCCCTGATAGGTGTAGGTGTAGTCCAAATCAAATGACTCATCTTCATCCGTAACGGTGCAATGGGCAATATTGTTTTTGGACATCAGGATGGAAAAACCGGTTTCAATATCGAATTCACCTTCTACAGCCTCCTCATTCCACAAGCCGTAAAAAGGATTCAACTTGTTATCGTACGTATAGCTGTAACGAGCTGAGTACAAAGGAGTGGTGTAAACCATGTTGCTCACATTATTGCCATTCCATTCGAAAGCGAACTCGTAGGTGGTTGAACCCTTGGGATCGGCCAAGGCATCCGAGTGCTTGCTTTTCGGTGTGGGAAGGTTCAAACCCAGTATGCACGACGGTAGAGGATGAATTTCGGCGCCCCTGACGCTATTGATCACCGTATAGGTAATTTTGCTGATCTTTTTCCCATCGTGAGTAATGTCATAAACAGCGGATTTTGTGTCGCCATAATAATACTCAATGGAGGAGAGCTTCCCTTTTTCGTAAATGAAATCATACCTGCCAGTGCTCCATGAGATGGTGGAAAGGCATTTGCCGTTGTACGAAAAATTGTCGGTGGCAACAAACATGCCGTCCTCATCATAATAATCAATGCTTTCCAACTTTTTGCCATTCCAATTCCACACCTGTCCCACATATGCGGGGATAAGCTCCTCCTCCTCGGTGATCCACGAAATGCCATCCCAGAATTCGTCTTTTTCCATTTCGGAATAGCTGATCTTGCTGATTTTCTTTTTCGGGTTGAACTGACCCTCTTTGTTACACGATACCAGCACCGCACAAATGGCGATAATGCTCACTAAAAATTTCCAGTTTCTCATTTTTTGATTTTTAATAAATTGAAAGGATAAATATGGAATACAAACGATTACTCGCTATACTCGTAATTTTTAGTCACAACAACAGTATAACGGTATGGACCATCACCCGGTAAATCATCGTCATCTCTATAATACTCGCTAACATTGGTCCACACGTCTTCAACAGGGTATTTCCCTTTGTAAGAATAGCTGTGCTCAAATTCGTAGGAGTCCCCACCCTGCACCAATTTGCAATGGGTGATATTGTTCTTGGAGCTCATAATGGCCTGTCCGCAGTAGGATGAATTCAAAGAAACCGCAAATTCATCCCAAATGCCACGGAAAGGATTTAATTTTTTATCATAGGTGAGATATTGGTGTTCCACAAAACCCTGGTCAACGCAAGAGAAATGGGTGACATTATCCCCTTCCCACTCAAAAAAATATTCGAATGAGGCACTTCGTGTAGATTTGTCAGTTACGCCCAGCTGCGTGGGGAGGTCAAGTCCCAACACATAGGAAGGCAAAGGACGAGCTTCCGCAGCCTTGCCCGTGAAGGCAGTGTACTTGATTCCTGTAATTTTATTTCCGGTGTGAATGATGTTATAAACAGCATCCAACGTGTTTTCTGTATAGTATTCTATGGAGGAAAGTTTTCCGCTCTTATATACGAAGTTCTTACGGCTTCTACCAGAATCATCGGTGATGGAGGCGAGCCGGTGCCCGTCGTAAATAAAATGATCAATTCCGTTAGAGCCACCTTCAGGATTACGGTATTCAATACTCTCCAGAAGATTCCCGTTCCAAGTCCACACCTGCCCCACATAACGGGGAGTCAAACTCTCATTCAACAATACCCATCTGCTTCCATCCCAATACTCCTCTTTCGCATAGTTGGAATAGCTGATGGTGCTGATTTTCTTTTTCGGATTGTAATGTCCCTCTTTGTTACACGATACCATCACTGCGCAAATGGCGATCAATGCGATGAATAATTTTGCATGTTTCATGGTTTAATAATTAAGATGAATATTATTAAAAAAAGGATTACTCATAATCGTAAATCGTGCTTGTGCTGTACGATACTCGCTCAGTAGCAGAGCTGCTGGTGGAAGTGCCTGTTGCGACGGTGGGCACGTCGCCCTGATAGCTGTAGGAATAGTCCATAATGCTGATGCTGTTATCTGAATGGATCTCTACACGGGAAACATTGTTCTTAGAGACCATCATCTGAAAATCCAAACCGTCGATCTCCCACAATCCGCACAGGGGATTCAGCATTTTGTCGTAGGTGAAAAAACGTTCTTCAATGTAATTGGCGCTGCGGTACGTGCAGTGTTTCACATTTTTCCCCGACCACTCAAACTCATATTCGTAGGCAGTGGCCTTCGGGCCGTTTAAGCCATTCAGCCCTTTTTGTACGGGAAGGCCGAGATCCAGCACGCACGAAGGCAGCGGGTGGGTTTCGGTGGACTGGCTGCCGAAGGGAGTGTAGGCAATTTTGGTAATCTTACCGCCCTCATGGGTAATCGCGTAAACCGCCTCACGTTCAGAGCCGTTATAAACTTCAATGGAGGTGATTTTACCCTTCTCATAGATAAACTCATAATGGTCTGAACCACCGTAGTTTATGCTGGCAAGCCTGTTTTTTTCATACGTAAAATATTCTGTATAAGACAACTGTCCCTCATGATAATAGTCGATGCTTTCCAGCTGTTTGCCTTTCCAGTTCCACACCTCGTTGCCGTCATCTCCGTTGTACTCTTCCGCCACCACCCAGGAATTTCCATCCCAATACTCCGATTTATATGAGTAGGTGTGCGTAATCTTGCTGATTTGTTTTTTAGGACCGTATTTTCCTTCCTTTGTACAAGAAACCGTCAGCGCACAAAGGGCAACCACGCTCACTAAAAATTTCAAAGTTTTCATATTCATCACATTTATTACAAATTCAATTTGCAAAAATACAAAAAAAGTAAGGATTTATGAAATGAAAAAAAATTGGCAGCGCTCAAAAGCATAATTGTTAACAAAAGTTAATAGCGTTTTCAGATTGGGCAAAAAATTGTACTTTTGCACTCCGAAAATAATTAACTGTTAATTAAACAAAATATTTATGGCAACAACTGCAGATTTCAAGAACGGCTTATGCATAGAGTTCAATGGTGATCTTTGGAAGATTGTTGAGTTCCAACATGTTAAACCCGGCAAAGGTCCCGCTTTCGTTACTTCCAAACTGAAAAACCTCAAGACCGGCCGCGTGCTGGAGAACACTTTCACTGCTGGTGTAAAGATTGAATTGGCCAACGTGGAGCGCCGTCCCTACCAATTTTTGTACAAAGAGGGTGACGACATGTACAACTTCATGCACACCGAGACCTACGAGCAGATCTCCATTCCTCACGACCTCGTGAGCAACCCCGACCTGTTGAAGGAAGGCCAGACCGTGGAGATGATGTTCGATGCCAAGACCGAGACTCCCCTCACCTGCGAGATGCCCGCTTTCGTGGCACTGGAAGTCACCTATACCGAACCCGGTGTGAAGGGCGATACCGCCACCAACACGCTGAAGAGAGCCACCGTTGAGACTGGTGCAGAGGTGTTTGTGCCGCTGTTCATTGAAACTGGTGAAAAAATCATGGTGGACACCCGTACCAACAAATACTCAGAACGAGTCAAAGAATAATGAAATTAGCGAATCCCATCTCTATTGACGAGCTTTTGGGCATCCTGCAAACGGAAGCCACCGTCAAGGGGAAGACAGACAACCGCGTGTGCGGTATTAATGAGCTGCACTCTGTAGAAGAGGGCGACCTTTCGTTCGTGGACAACGAGAAGTACTACGACCGAATGTTGCGCAGCAAAGCTTCTGTCATCCTGATTGATAAGGATTACGACTGTCCAGAAGGCAAGACCCTGATTCTCGTCAAAGACCCGCTGATGAGCTACCTGACGGTGGTGCGGAAATATATCCATTTCACGCCCCAGCAGGAGGCCATCCACCCGTCGGCGCAGATTGGCGAAGGCACGGTAGTGCAGCCCTGCACCTTCATCGGCGAGAATGTCACCATCGGCAAGAACTGCATCATCCACTCAAATGTGAGCATCTACGCCGACACAGTGATTGGCGACAATGTGGTGATTCACTCTGGCAGCGTGATCGGCGCCGACGCCTGCTACTTCCAAAAACGTCCTGACGGCTGGGTGAAATTCGACTCCTGCGGCAAGACCGTCATCGGCAACGATGTGGAGATTGGCTGCTGCGTCTGTATCGACCGCGGCGTGTCGGGCGACACCTTCGTCGGCAACGGCTGCAAGTTCGACAATTTCGTGCAGGTAGGCCACGACACCTACATAGGGCATCGCTGTCTCTTTGGTGCACACTCGGCAATTGCCGGCTGCTCGCGCATCGAAGACGAGTGCGTAATATGGGCCAAGTCGGTGATTAACAAAGATTTGACCATTGCCAAACGCACAACATTGCTTGCCCTTTCAGCCATTGACAAAAATGTGACGGAAGAGGGCACCGTTCTTTTCGGCACCCCCGCCATCGACGCCCGCCGCAAGTGGCGCGAGATGGCTTGTACACGACAATTGCCGGAAATGGCCGACGAGATTTACCAACTCAAAAAGGAGTTGGCTGAACTGAAAGAACAATTAAAGAAATAGTTGCGAGAGGATGCCGAAAGCATCCTCTTTTTTTGTCCCTTTCCCTACTTTTCTGGCCACTCTAACAAGATGGTGACCGGACCATCGTTGACAAAATCAACCTTCATGTCGGCGCCGAAGCTACCGGTTTCCACATGCAGTCCGTACTGTTCGCGAAGTGTTTTGTTGAAGAGGTCGTACAGCGGTTCGGCGACATCGGGCCTGGCGGCATGGATGAAACTGGGACGGTTGCCCTTGCGCGCGTCGCCATATAGGGTGAACTGCGAAATGCTCAGGATTTCACCCGACACATCCGCCAAAGAGAGATTCATCTTCCCCTCCGCATCCTCAAAAACGCGCATCCCCGCGACTTTCTTGGCCAAAAACTCCACTTCAGCAGGTGTATCTTCATGGCAGAAACCCACCAGCAGCATGAATCCCTTGCCGATTTTCCCAACCACCTGACCGTCGATGCGCACCTCGGCACGACTACAACGCTGTAATACCACTCTCATAACCTATTGTTTTTTATCATGTTCTACATGCTGAAGTGCAAAAGCGCCAAAAAGTCCGAAGCCGCCTTCAATATTATTGTAGGTCTGAATCGGCTCCAACAAAAAGGTACTCAAGGCGCCCAAATCATTCAACGTGCTTTCATACAGATAACAATGCTTGTCGAGGAAGAGAATCCACTCCACATCTTCATCCATCTCATCATCTTCCTCATAATCAGTGTCATATTCATAGAGATAACGCATAATTTTGCCATCCCTACCCTCATCAGAGAAACAATTATAAACCTTACTTCCCTCATGCAACGTCATCAGGGAAAAATAGGTGGTGTAACGACGACTCATCTCAACCTCTGTCCAGTCATCGTCAAACTCCTCTTCCCAAAGTGTGCCGAAAGCGTAGTAGTTTTCCTCTCCCGCATAGTCGTCCCACGTCAGATAGGTGTCGTAATGCGGATCATTGTAAAATTCACCGTCGTGTGTATCATTCTGATTGAGAATATGTTCCCAATGCAAATGGATGTCATGTGCAAAGGGAACTGTACATGTGGAAGTCACTTCATCATAATTGCGTGCGATAGCGCGGATGTAATAGGTCTGCCCCTCTACGATAGGAAAATCAGCAGTGGGCAGCAGATAAAGTTTCTGAATGCTATCAAACTGTGCAGCATGCCAGTTTTGCTTGTCGGGAGAGAGTTCCACCACACCATCCCCGATGATTTGGATATCCTCTCGGCTGCCGCTGCCATATAGTAGCTGGGTGTGCGACAAGTGCACTTTCACCGTGTCCATACCCGGAAAAATACGGCAGTATAGCACCAACTTCTGCGTCTCATGAAGCTGGTCTTCAATATCCACAGTCGAAATGCACCCTGTCAGCCCTACGGTAAGCAGGAGCAGAACCAGCATCAGAATTTTATGTAATCTATTCATTATTAATAATAAAGATTAAAAACGAAAATGATAAGTAAAGGAAGGAATGATGGGAAAAATGCAGACTTTCTTCAGCACTTGGGTTGAGGTATTCGTATTTGCATCATATTCACTATCAACAAAATAGAAGAATGCGTTCTTGTAATTATAAACATTGTAGATGCTCACCTCGAAGATGCTCTCCCCTTTCTTTTTGTGGGGCACGATAAACTGTGCTCCGATATCAAGATGATGGAAAGGTTGCATCCGGAGGTTGTTCTTCTCACTATAATTTTCCACATAACCCACATAATGACCGTAGTCTTCGTCATAGATGGCGGCTTCGGGGTCGGGATAGAGGTAATCTTGGAGGTACTGCGAAATGTTTTGTTCCTGATATACCGAGACGGGCAGCGTGACCGCATTACCCGTGGCGAAGACCCATGCCAGCGACAGGTTGATTTTCTTGGTGGGACTGTACATCAGCACGATAGAGACATCGTGGCGGCGGTCGTAGCGGGCGAAGAACTTGCGGCCAAAGTTGAGGTCATCGAACTGCTGCTGCGTCCACGAGAGGGTGTAGCCGATCCAGCCGGTGAACTTGCCGGCATTTTTGCGCACCAGAAACTCAACACCATACGACCAACCCTTGCCGGCCGTGACATTGTCGCTCCAGATTTTCTCAAACTCACCCGTTTGGTCGAAAATTCCCTCCAAAGCATCCAGGAAAAAAGAGGCGCCCTCCTTATAGGCTAGCACATTGTTGAGATGCTTGTAGTAGCCCTCCACCGAGAACGACATCGAGGGGTTGTACAGGTCGTAGTGCAAGCCGAGGGCGACTTGCTGCGAGCGTTGCGGCTTCACTTTCGCCGTAACGGGCACCCACAGGTCTGTAGGAAGTCCTATCGTGCTGGTACTGAGCAGCAACATACTCTGGCTCATCATGGCATACGAGGCTTTGAGAGCGAGGTTGGGCAGGAAATTGTAGCTCATAGAGAGGCGCGGCTCCGGCGAGAAGTAGGTACGGCGTGGTACTGTGAAACAGGTGAGTCGAATGCCCGGGTTGATGCGGAACTTGTTGCGGATGTTGATTTCATCCTCCACATACAGCGAATATTCGAGACCATGTTCCATCTGTACCAGCTTCGAAGAGAGGGTGTCCTCCTTCAAGGAAATGGCACTCGGGCAGGACTGGTGGTAGGTGACTGCAGCACCCGCCAGCAAATGGTGGTGCGCATTGATGGCATAATAGAGGTCATACTTGAGCGAAAAGTCACGGATTCCCGACTTGTAGGTAGATGAGTATTGATAATCAAGACCTTTATACTTGTCGTAAATGTCCATGGTATAGTCGCTGAACACGAAGGTCAAGTTGGAGAAAAGATTAGAGGTGAAGAGATGGTTCCAGCGAGCGGTGGCAGTGGCATTCTGCCAGTACAGTCCCATCTTATATTTCTCTTTCTCGCCCTCATCCCTAAAAAACTCCTCCAGATGAAATTTGTCGCGACCGAAGTAGGCACTCAGATATAGTTTGTTTTTATCGCTGATATCGTAGTTGAATTTGGCGTTGAGGTCGAAGAAATAGTAGCCTGCTGATGAACCGGGGGATAGAATTTTCATGAGGGGACGTGCCAGCAGGTCGAAATAGGTGGTACGACCAGAAATCATGAACGAAGCCTTGTTTTTCACGATGGGGCCTTCCACCATCAGGTGCGAGGAAATGATGCCTATACCGCCCTCACCATGATATTCGGTTTTGTTTCCTTCCTTCATGTGGACATCAATCACAGAAGAGAGACGTCCGCCATAACGAGCTGGGAATCCACCTTTTACCAGTTCAACCGATTTCATGGCATCACCGTTAAAGATGGAAAAGAAGCCCAGCAAGTGGTTGGCATTGTAGATGGTAGCCTCATCAAGAATGACAAGGTTCTGGTCAGGACCGCCGCCACGGACGTAGATGCCGGAGGTGCCTTCTGTGCCGGACTGCACACCGGGCATCAGCATCAGTGTCTTGAAAAGGTCTTTCTCACCAAATAGTATCGGGATGGTTTTCACCTCCTTGGCCGAAACCTGGACGGTGCTCATTTGCACATCTTGTGTCAAGCGGCGGTCGGAGATGACGACCTCTTCCAACATGGTAATTTTAATCAGTTCAGGATTATAGGAATAGTCATTTCCAGCAGCAATAACTTGCAGAGTATCATTGGCATAGCCCATGCCAGAAAAAACCACATTGACGGTATCCGTGCGAGGAATCTGCAATGCATAAAATCCGTAACTGTTGGTGACCACAGCGGTATGGCTGGCTGCATCGTACACCGTAATGCCGGGCAATAACTCCCGGCTGCCACGTTCATATACATAACCACTAACGGTGATGGTCTGGGCAGAAAGAAAGCCCCCTCCTAAAAACAAGAGTATGGAATAAAGAATTTTAGAAAATATTCTTCTAATTTTCATTACTTTACAAAAAAAACTAATCTTCTTTGCCAATGTGTTTCAGGCACTCAATCGTCTTCTCCGGATTGGTGGCTTTGAAGATATAATTGCCCGAAACCAGCACGTCTGCGCCAGCCTCCACCAAATCAACCGCTGTGTTGCCGTCAACACCGCCATCTACCTCAATCAGCGTATTGAGATTGCGCTTCTCGATGATGTCGCGCAACTCCGATACTTTTTTGAGGGCATTTTTGATGAATTTCTGTCCGCCGAAACCTGGGTTCACCGACATAATCAACACAAGGTCAAGGTCTTGGATAATATCATCCAACAACGCGACGGGCGTATGAGGATTAAGAGCAACACCAGCCAGCATATCTTCGTTTTTAATCTGCCACACCACCCGATGCAGATGGGTAACGGCCTCATAATGAACGGTCAATATGTCGGCGCCGGCCTGTTTGAATTCAGAAACATAACGGCCAGGGTCGTTGATCATCAAATGCACATCCAACGGTTTTTCTGCCAGTCCGCGTATGGCCTTCACCACGGGAAGTCCGTATGAAATGTTAGGTACAAACATTCCATCCATGATATCCAAGTGGAACCAGTCGGCTTGGGAACGGTTGACCATTTCAATATCATCTGCCAAATGACAGAAGTCGGCGGAAAGCATGGAAGGAGCAATTAAAGCATTCATTTTCAAAAGATTGTAATAATTGATTAACGTTGATTAAAAGATTGTTCTATTAAATCGGAATAGACATCCGTAAGGTTCATCCCAATATAACGAATCTGGTTAGGAACGATACTCATGGCGGTCTGGCCGGGGATGGTGTTCACTTCCAAGAAGTAAGGAACGCCCTCGGGGGTGACGATGAAGTCGGCGCGCACGATACCGCCGCAGGCCAACTCACGGAACAGCATCTCCGAATAGTGGAAGATGACGTCGCGAATATTGTCGGGGAGGTCGGCAGGCGTAATCAGATCATGCTGACCGTCAGTATATTTCGACTTGTAGTCGTAGAACTCGCGCATACTCACGATTTCTGTGACGGCAAAGGCTCGCACACTACCTTTGATGCGACCCACGCCGCAGGTCACCTCGCGTCCCACAATCATCTTTTCAATCACCAACTGCGAATCATACTTGAACGCCTCTTCCACAGCAGCTGCCAATTCCTCTTCAACATGTACTTTAGTTACCCCAACGCTCGAACCTGAGTTACAAGATTTTACAAAACAAGGGTAACCGCAAACTTCAGCCACTTTTTTCGGATCTACCGTTTCTCCTTTAAAATAATGAAGGGAGGGTGCAACGGGGATTCCGAGGTTCTTGACCACCACATTGCAGTAATATTTGTTGAAGGTAAGGGCGGATGAGAGCATGCCGCAGCCCGTATAAGGCATCCCAATCATGTCGAAATAGGCTTCCAGACGGCCGTTTTCGCCCGGGTTGCCATGAATGGCGATGAAAACCGCATCAAAGGTGATTTTTTTCCCTTTCAAATCCAAAGAAAAATCATTCCGATTCACCTCTACCACTTCCCCATCGGGTGCGGTATATGTCCAGTTATTTCCCTTCAAATGAATAAGATAGGGTTCGTAAAGATTTTTGTCGAGCATCTGATAGATGTTGTCGGCAGTTTTGAGCGAAATCTCGTATTCGCCAGAGTTTCCGCCCGTCATCAAAGCAATTCTTTTCATGATATTCGCATTATTAACGACTGCAAAATTACTACAAAAAACGAAGCGAAAGTCACGCTTTCACGACATTTGTGAACATAGCCCGTTGAATTATTCGCCTACTCAGACATACGTTGCCGCACCACCTCGAAGAGCAGCACGCCCGTGGCCACCGACACGTTGAGCGAGCGGATGGTACCCGCCATCGGAATGCGGACCGTCTCGTTGCAGAGGCGCAGATAGTCCCATGCGATGCCCTCGTACTCGTTTCCCATAATGAGACACAGCGGTTTACGGTAGTCATGCGCGTGGAACAGGTGTTCCGCCTTTTCGGTAACCCCCACCACCTCTATGCCAGAATCCTGCAGAAAGCGAATCACTTCCACGAGGTTGGTGTGTCGGCACACCGGTACCTTATGCAGGGCGCCTGCGGAACTCTTTACAGCATCCTCGTTGAGCTGGGCGGCACCTTTCATCGGGATGATGATGGCATCCACGCCGGCGCACTCTGCCGAGCGGGCGATGGCCCCGATGTTGCGCACATCCGTCACCTTGTCGAGGATGAGCAGAAACGGAACTTTGCCCTGTTCAAACAGGTAGGGCACAATGGCGTAGATATCGTCGTACTCGATGGCCGACATGAAGGCGACCACACCCTGATGGTTGCCACGGGTGAGGCGGTTCAACTTCTCGGCCGGCACATACTGGAAGGGGATCTTGCGCTCGCGCACCTTGATAAAGAGATCTTTGAAGAGCGGACCGCTCAAATCCTTCTGAAACAACACTTTGTCGATGGTCTTTCCTGTGGCAATAGCCTCTAAAACAGGACGCAAACCGTATGTAATGGACTCGTTCATCGTTTTTCAATTTGGTTATTCACTCTTCACCCATGCCTTATTAATGTTGCTGGCGAATCTTTCAGCCTCACTTTCAGAGGTGAACACACCGAGACAGACGCGGCGGTGCCAATCGCCAGGGGTAATGAGGATGGAGGGATTATATTTCTGTAGGCAGGCCTGGCGGACATGTTTGGCGCAGTCGGCATCAGTGGCCAAACTGCCGTGAATCACGTAGAACTTGCCCGGCTCGAAGGTGATATGCCGCATGTTGTTGATGTCAAACGGCTCAGTAACAGGCTCCGGTTGAGGCTCTTCCGACTGAACCGTCATCGTGTCCTGCTCTTGTGCAAGGGTGTCGGTCTCAACCGCGACTTCCTCCACGGGCTCTTCCACCTTTATTTCCTCAACTGGCTGTTGTATAGGCTGCTCGCTTTTGCACCATCCCCATTTTTCGCAGTAAGGACGCACAATATCAGAAATTTGTGCGCGGTAGAGGTAGCCGACGGTGCCCGCGGCAGCAAGAATGATCAATACGATTAATAGCCACAACCACCAGCGAGACTTTTTGCGGGGTCTCTCGGAATGGTCGGCGGAAGCAGGTGCTTCCGGTTCGGTCTCAGGTTCAGCAGCCTCAGGTTCAATCTGATCGGGTTCAGCGATTTCAGGCTCGGAAACGATTTCCTGTTCGGGAACAGGTTCCGGCTCGGTTTCTGGTTCAACAGCCCCAGATTCAACCACCTCGTGGTCAGCGATTTCGGGCTCTGGAACGATTACTGGTTCTGGCTCCGGTTCTAGCTCGGGTTCGGGCTCCGGCTCGGGCATTGGCTCTGGTTCTGGTTGAGGTTCTGGAACTTCGACCACGGTCGGTTCGGGTTCTGGTTCGGGCACTGACACTGGCACTAGCTCTGGTTCCGGTTCCGGTTCCGATTCGGACTCCGGCTCAGGAACAGGCTCGGGTTCCGGTTGAGGCTCTGGGACTGCGACCACGGTCGGTTCGGGTTCTGACGGCACTTCGAGGGGTACGGGAACGACGGGCACTTCGGCAACCTCCTCTTTCAGAGGAAGTTCCTCCATCCCTTCAAACTCTGCATTCAGCTCTGGAATATAGACACTTTCGAATACCAACACTCCTTTTTTCATCGAGAATATGCCAAAATTTGGCACTTCCACCCGCTTTTCTTTCGCCACCCGCTCCAGCAGTTCCTCCGTCCAGCGGATGATGGCGTTGTCGGCATCTACAATCTTGGATTTCAGTCGGTTGGAGTGATGGAGAATAAAAGCGAATCCGCTCCCATCAGCCTGACTGTCAAGCACAACCGAGTAGTGCGGAGGGGTGACAGAGGTCTTTCCCACCTTGGCGGGATGGAATTCCTTGCTAAAGAGTCCAAGCTGGTTCACATAAACCTGCTCTTCTGTGCGCAACATATCGATTAAGCTACTGACAATCATATCTTTTCAATTAAAACTGTGTCATTTTTTCTGCCCGTTCCAAATCCTCCGGCGTGTCGATACCGATGCTCTCATAGTCGCAAATCCTCACAAAAATGTCGTAACCGTTGTCCAGCCAACGCAGTTGCTCCAGCTTTTCAGCCTCCTCCAAAGGAGAAGCGGGCAACTGCACCAGTTCGTTCAACACAGAGAGCCGGTAGGCATAGATGCCGACATGTTTGTAATGGACGGGCGGCAATTGCTCGTTGCGGTAGTACGGTATCGGCGAGCGGCTGAAATAGAGGGCACGTCCGTTCTGAGCCACCACCACCTTCACCATATTCGGATTCTGGGGATTTTCATCTCCTGTGAAGGCTTTTGCCAAAGTGGCGATATGCACCTCTGGACGATCGAACTGACTGGTTAACAAACGGATGGCATCGGGTTGGATGAATGGCTCATCGCCTTGGATGTTGACCACCACATCCTCTTTAGAAGCCCCCAGCGCACGGGCGGCCTCAGCACAGCGGTCGGTGCCGGAGCGGTGGTTCGGAGAGGTCATCACCACCTGTCCTCCAAACTGCTCCACTGCTTCACGGATGCGGTCGTCGTCGGTAGCGACGGCCACCTGTGACAATCCAGCCTGGCAGGCACGCTCATACACCCATTGCACCATCGGCCGGCCATGGATCAACGCCAAAGGCTTGCCGGGGAAACGGGTGGAGGCGTAGCGTGCAGGAATGATTCCGATGAACGCCATACGCTATTTGTTGGGGAAAAGACCGAACAACTCAGCGTCAACCTTGTCGATGATGGTACCAAAATCCTCGGGACGTTCACCGAACTTGATTTTATTGACATCCACAATCAACAGTTTGCCCAACTTATAGTTGGAAATCCACTCCTCATAACGCTCGTTCAGGTGCTGGAGGTAGTCGAGACGGATGGTCTTCTCGTACTCGCGGCCGCGCTTCTGAATCTGGGAAACGAGGGTGGAAGTGTCGGCATGAAGATAAATCAGGAGGTCGGGAGCCTGGAGAAACTGCGCCATCAGCTCAAAAAGAGAGGCGTAATTCTCGAAGTCGCGCGTGGCCATCAGCTGCATGTCGTGCAAGTTGGGGGCGAAGATATACGCATCCTCGTAGATGGTACGGTCCTGAATGACGGTCTTGCTGCGTTTCCGGATGTCGATAACCTGACGGAAACGGTTGTTCAGAAAATAGACCTGCAGGTTGAACGACCAGCGCTGCATGTCCTCATAATAACTGGCGAGATAGGGGTTATTTTCCACGCTCTCGTACATGGCTTCCCAGCCGTAATGTTTGGCCAACATGCCGGTAAGGGTGGTTTTTCCTGATCCGATGTTGCCTGCTACTGCAATATGCATAAATGTATTTTTTTAGTGATAATTGACTGCAAAAATACAAAAAGAATGGCAAAGAAAAGAGGTTTGTGGATGTTTTGTTAATAAAAAGTGCAATTTATTAGTTTACAATAAAATAAACAATACTGTACCCCAATTTTTGTTCACCAGACTATCGGTCACATCGCCAGCAGCTTGCGCACTGCCAGCTCGTCGGCACGGAGCTGCGCGGCCAGCTCCTCCACCGAGGCGAATTTCTGTTCTCCCCTCACCCGATCCAGCACCATGAACTCCACCTGCTGTCCATACAAGTCGCCCTGAAAGTCCAAAAGATGCAGTTCCACCACCGGCTCCGTCAGGTTCAGCGTGGGCCGATGACCACAATAGAGCATCGCAGCCAGCGTTTTTTCAGCGACCTTGACCTTGGCGGCATACACCCCTTCCTCTATCAACATAACAGGATGTATATCAGCTAAATTAATGGTCGGATAATGCCATTTTCTGCCATTCTCATGACCATGAATTACGCTTCCACTATGCCAATTTTTTTCCATGTGTGGGCTCATTTTGATTCCGTTTGTCGGTCATCCGGCGCGGGTTCCACCACCACCACAATCTCGCCTTTCACCTCTTTGGCAGAGAAATGCTGGAGCGCCTCCTGCAACGTGCCCCTGAAGTTCTCCTCGTGGATTTTAGTCAGCTCGCGGCAGACACAAACGGCCCTGTCTGTGCCAAAAAATGGCATCATCATCTCCAAAGTTTTCACCAAACGGTAGGGTGATTCATAAAAGATGGAGGTCTCCTGTGCGGCAGCCATCTGCTTGAGACAGGTCTCTTTACCTTTTTTATGGGGAATGAAACCGTAGAATTTGAAGCTGCTGGCGGGAAGAGCGGAGTTGACGAGTGCCGGAATCAGGGCGGTGGCACCGGGCAGGCACTCCACCTCGATACCCTGCCGCACGCACTCCCTCACCAACAGATAGCCCGGGTCGGAGATGCAGGGAGTTCCCGCATCGGAGGTAAGCGCCACCATTTCCGCCTGCTGAATCTGCCGGATGATATGCTCCAGCTGCTGGTGCTCATTATGAATATGGTAGGCATAGCAGGTCTTCTCCAGCTCAAAATGGCGGAGCAGATTTTTGGTGGTGCGAGTATCTTCGCAAAGCACAAAGTCTGCCTCTTTCAGCACGTTAAGTGCCCGAAGCGTGATATCTTCCAAATTCCCGATGGGGGTGGGTACAACGACAAGCCGCATAGACTACAGATAAGTTTTGAGTTTCGACTGGTTCCCGTCTGTGCGGAGGCGCTTGATGGCGCGCTCCTTGATCTGGCGCACGCGCTCTCTGGAGAGGGCAGTGCAGGCGCTGATCTCATCGAGGGTGTATTCGCGTTTGGTATGGAAACCGAAGTACATGCTGACCACCTCACGCTCGGTGGGCGGCAGAGAAGCCAACACCGCGTCGAGGTCGGTGGTGAGCGACTCCGACATCAGCACATCGTCGGTCGCTTTGCCACCTTCCGGCACGAACGTGTCGATGAACTTGGTGTCGTCGTCGGCGCTCAGCGGGGCATCAATAGAGACATGGTAGCCGTTCTGACGCAGCAGGTCGGTAACTTTGTCGGGCGCAAGATCCACAGCCTCAGCAATTTCCTCAATGGTAGGATTGCGGAGCAGTTCCTGCTCGAGGCGCGACATCTCCTTGCGGATTTTGCCGATGGTGCTCACCTGGTTAAGGGGCAGGCGCACCACCCTCGACTGCTCGGCGATGGCGGTGAGAATCGACTGGCGGATCCACCACACGGCATACGAGATAAACTTGAAGCCGCGGGTCTCATCGAAACGCTCGGCGGCCCGCAGCAGACCGATATTTCCTTCTGTAATCAGGTCCGACAGTGAGATGCCCTGATTCTGGTATTTCTTGGCAATGGAAACAACAAATCTCAGGTTAGAGGTGGTGAGTTTCTCCAATGCCTCGCGGTCGCCTGCCTTGATACGGCGGGCCAGCTCGACCTCTTCGTCTGCGGTGATGAGCGGTGCCTTGGAAATGTCGGCAAGGTAACGCTCCAACGAAGCCGAGTCGCGGTTGGTAATGGAGTTGGAGATTTTAATTTGACGCATCATAATGGTATGGTTTTTGGTGGGTTAATGTTTGATTTGAGAGATTTGGAGATTTGAAAGATTTGAAAGATTGGGAGATTTGAAAGATTTGGGAATTAATTATTTCCGTTGGAGTAGTAGAGTTGGGTGGTGCCTTCGCTATTGAGGAGGGTGAGGGGTGTTTTATGGGAGCTGCCGTTGCGCAGGTAGGCGACTTCCACACGGTCGCCGGGTGAGTACTGGGCCATCACCTCGCGCAGTTCGGAAACAGAATTGACTTCCGCACCATTGATGGAGGTGATCACATCATACTGCTGGAGGCCAGCGCGGTAGGCAGCGCCATCGTCGGCAACAGAGGTGATGCAGACGCCTTTCACCTGTGGGAGGTTCAGTTCCTGCGCCACGTTATTGTCCACCTCCTGGATGGTGACGGCCAGCACAGCGCGCTGCACCATACCATATTCTTTTAAATCACCCACCACCTTACGGGCGATGTTGGAGGGGATGGCGAAGGAGTAGCCGGTGTAGTAGCCGGTATGGCTTGCGATGGCGGAGTTGATGCCGATGAGTTCGCCCGAGGCGTTCACCAAAGCACCTCCGCTATTTCCCTGATTGACAGCCGCATCAGTCTGTATAAACGACTCGATGGAGGTGTTTTCGCCGAGGATGTCGAGGTTACGGGCTTTGGCGCTCACGATGCCGGCGGTGACGGTAGAGGTGAGGTTGAAGGGGTTGCCCACGGCGAGCACCCACTCCCCTATCCGCACCTCGTCGGAGTTGCCGAAGGTGAGGGTGGGCAGGCCGTCGCACTCAATCTTGATGAGGGCGAGGTCGGTCTGCGGGTCGGTGCCGACGATGGTGGCGGGGAACTCGCGCTTGTCGTTCAACGTCACAGTAATATCCTGTGCATTTTCCACCACATGGTTGTTGGTGACGATGTAGCCGTCGGGACTGATGATCACGCCGGAGCCGGCGCCCATCACCTGCTGCTCATGCGTGCCGAAAGGTGCCGAAAAATTGAAAAAATCCTCCCAAAAACTTCCACTGAAGAAGTCATCCCAGCCAGAAGTACGGTACAAAAATGTGGTTTTGATGTGCACAACGGCGTGTACAGACTGCTCGGCGGCGGAAGTTAAATCTACATACGAGCGGGATGCAGACTGCGCTGACACTCCTGTCACAATCACAATCAACAATGTGGTTATCAGTAATTTAATCGTTTTCATAGGCGTAATTTTTATCAACATTCATTCAACATATAATATAACATAGACAAACAAGAAACGAAATTGTTCGCCAAAAATTATTTTATTTTTCAAATAAAGAAAAAAATTAAAAAAATAGTTGTAATTTTGCCGCCCGAAAAATTATGTCTAACTAAAATCAATCAAAATGTACGCAATCGTAGAAATAGCAGGGCAACAATTTAAGATTGAAAAAGATCAGAAGATCTTTGTTCATCGCCTCAAAGCTGAAGAAGGTGCCGAAGTAAAATTCGACCGCGTGATGTTAGTGGACGACAACGGTTCTGTAAAAGTGGGCACCCCCACCGTTGCTGGTGCAGAAGTTTCTGCCACTGTCTTGAAACATCTCAAAGGAGAAAAAGTGCTGGTCTTCAAGAAGAAGAGAAGAAAAGGTTATCAGACCTTGAACGGACATCGTCAGTATTTGACTTCTGTTCAGATCAACAGCATTCATTTCTAATTCATTAATTCACGGATTTTATCACTAAAAAAATCATTTATTATGGCTCATAAAAAAGGTGTCGGTAGTACTCAAAACGGTCGCGAATCCGAAAGCAAACGTTTAGGAATCAAGATTTTTGGCGGCCAGATTTGCAAAGCCGGTAATATTCTCATCCGACAGAGAGGTACTCTTCACAATCCCGGCAGAAATGTGGGTATTGGCAAAGACCATACCATTTATGCACTTGTTGACGGAACCGTAGAATTCAAGAAACGTGCCGGTGGCAAGTCCTTTGTATCTGTCATCCCGATGGAACAGGGAGCTGAAGCATAAACCGTAACAGCATTCAAAACCGTATCAACATTGATACGGTTTTGAGATACGGGATGTAGTTCAGTTGGCAGAATACTTGGTTTGGGACCAAGGGGTCGCTCGTTCGAGTCGAGTCATCCCGACCAATGAATAAAAGGTTCCGTAGCTCAGCTGGATAGAGCAACTGCCTTCTAAGCAGTAGGTCCCGCGTTCGAATCGCGGCGGAATCACAACAGAAACACCTGCAAAATTGCAGGTGTTTTTTTATCCACTCCCCACCCCTCAATTTTAAAAAATTTTTCTTTACATTTGCAGACGAAATCCTGACTATAAAATTGCACAGGATTTTTATTATTATCATACTCATTCACAAACTATTATAACTGATGATGAAAACACAAGAAATAAATGTCAAGGAAACCGCCATTCGAACCATGAAGATTGGCGACATTGATTACATCTGTATCACTGACATTGCCAAGCAGAAGAATCGGTTGGAGCCTAATGCTGTAGTTGGTAATTGGATGCGGAACCGAAACACCATTGAGTATCTTGGTTTATGGGAATATTTGAACAATCCCAGTTTTAACCCCATCGAATTCGAGGGGTTTAAACATCAAGCCGGTCTCAACGCTTTTACACTTTCTCCTTCCCGTTGGATTGATGCAACTAACGCCATAGGACTGATTTCGAAGAGCGGCCGCTATGGCGGCACTTTCGCCCAGCGTGATATCGCATTCAAGTTTGCCAACTGGGTGTCGGTTGAGTTCGAATTGTATCTTATCAAAGAATTTCAGCGGCTGAAAGAGGAAGAGCAGAAGGCACTTGGGTGGTCGGCGAAGCGCGAGCTCTCGAAAATCAACTACCATATTCACACCGATGCCATCCGCTCGAATCTTATTCCTGATGAAATTGACACCTACCACAGTTCAATTATTTATGCAGAAGAAGCTGATGTCCTGAATGTTGCCCTTTTCGGCATTACAGCCAAAGAATGGAGAGAGGCCAACCCCAACAAGAAAGGCAATATGCGCGACTATGCAACTATCAATCAGTTGATATGCCTCTCAAATATGGAGAACCTCAACGCAGTTTTCATCAATGAAGGCATTCCCCAACGCGAACGCCTCCTAAAGCTCAACAAAATCGCCATCCAACAGATGACCATCTTAGAGGAAGTGGGGAACCGGAAATTATTGAAATAAAATTTGTATTTTTGCCCGCTGTATTGACATTAACAAATGCCCCTAATGAAAAAATCTTTTTTCCTGACCCTGTTTTTGTCGCTGACGACAGTCTGTCTCTTCGCACAAGCATCCGTCAGCGGGGTGGTGACCGACCCAATAGGGAAACCCATTCAGGGATTGGAGGTGGGACTTTTGATGGACAACGGCAATCACAGTTCTATGGATGATGCTCCCATGGTGGCTTTGACAAGGACTGACAGCATCGGCCAATATTTGTTTGAGGGGATTTCAGCTGGGAAATATGCTGTCTCGTTCAATTGGAATCATAAAGATAGCGTGCATCAGCGCTTATTTGTGGTGGATATCGCGCTGTCCGACAATGATTTTCTGTTGGACGTAAGCGTCAATATGAACGAGAGTGTTGGCTACAGCTACATGGTACCATCCCCTCCCGCTGAATGGACAAGAATTGATGGGAAAATAACAGGGCTTCCTATTCACAAAAAGGCGATGATTGTGTTTGAGGTCATGGGAACGGGTAAAAAACAGGTGGTTTACACCAATAAAGATGGGATTTTCTTCTGGGCATTTCCACCTGAAACTGGCCGTGTGAAAGTCCACGTTTTTGCGCATGAAGGCAAAAGCCTGTGGCGAAAGGTGAAGAGCTGCATACGGCGGCCTCAGAAACGATGCCAGCACTCTATACTCATTTCTGTCAAAGAATAACAGCATCCGCTAATTTTCTTTTTCTGCCTGAAGAAAATCAGACTAATTTTATTTCAATTTATTACAAAATAATCAATGAAAAGTTGTATTTTTGCAGGTTAATTATTTTAGCGCAAAAAGAAAGTAATCAACCAAATATCAATCTTTAACCATTTAAATGAACCGTTTGCGTTTATTCGGGCTGATTACTGCTATGGTGCTGCGTTGGCTGACGGCGGCAGGGCAGGTTTTTCCCGACAACGTCGATTCTGCTTCCTGCACGGCAGCCTCCACCAGTTTTGTTTGGGGCATTGAGCAGGACTGGGCTTCCACGGAGATGGTGTCCCCATTGGTCATTCCCCTCGTGGGGGATATCGACGGCGACCATGTGCCGGAAATCATCTGCTTTACACCTGATGAAGAATGGAGTTTTTATGGAGCCTCCCAAGTAGTGGTTTACAACACCCAAAGCCATCAGCCCATCCACACCTTCACGCTTCCTGGCCAGATTTCCACGGTTGACGCTGCCCCCTACGGAATTGTCAAGCTGCCCAATGACCATGTCATATTTGTTGCCGTATTGTCGAGCACCATGTGCGCCTACGACCTGACGGCCTTTGGCACCACACCGTTATGGAGCACCACCATAAGCGACGACTACGGGTCTCCCAATGTAAGTTTTGCCGATTTCAACAGTGATTCCTATCCTGAAATATACATCGGAAATAGAATCTACGATGCCGAAACAGGAGCATTGTTGATCTCGGACCCCTCCATTGCCAATTCAGGCACCGCTTCAGCCCATAGTGGCTGGTTAACTTCCTCATTTGCGGCGGATGTGGTCGGAGACTCCCGCCCCGATTTGATTTTGGGCAATGAAATCTACGAAGTAACCATTACCAACCGGAACGGTTTGACAGGAAACAGCATCACGCTGTCGACGTCTATCACGCCACCCGCAGGCATTGGGGGAGACGGGCATGCACAGGTAGCAGACTTCAATCAGGATGGGCACTTGGATGTTTTTGTGAGTACTTCAACTTTCACGGAAATGACCACGATACCTTACTCGATATGGTGTTATGTCTGGGATGTTCACAACAATACCGTATCTGATGCGCTCAGGATACCTACCAGAGACTGGAGAAAAAGCATTCCGTTGATAGCAGATGTGAACAATGATGGTCGGCTGGAGATTGTCATCCAATGCCCTGCAAATTCAGGACACCCCGTCAAATGCTACAGGTACAATATCGTCAACCAATTCGTTTTATTGTGGGATTTACCTGTAGATGAGGATTCCTTCTCAAACTCCATGACGATGTTCGATTTCAACAACGACGGGGAGAATGAGCTTCTGATCAGCGACCAGAGCACGGTGAGAATCGTGAACGGCAGCGGACGGAGCCACCTGACGGGCAACGACACCGTGCCCGTTTATACACTGGCTTCATTGTCTTTTGGCGAATGCACGGTAATGCAGTACCCCATAGTGGCCGGTCTGGATGAAGACGGGAGTGCGAGAATCATTATATGCGGACGTTTCGGCTCCGGCCATACCTATCAGGGCTACCTGAACATCTTCAAGTCCGCAGGCGTGCCATGGGTTTCCGCCCGCAAAGTATGGAACCAATACATGTACAACGTCACCAACGTGAACGAGGATCTGTCGGTTCCCCTGCATCTTTTCAACAACGCCACAGCATTCACGGATCCCGACAATGTGGTGCGGCGGCCTTTTAACAACTTCTTGCAGCAAGCCACCACGATAGACCGGTACGGCCGCCCGTTCTCCGCAGTACCCGACGTGGCTGTGGACTCAGTTGTTTCTTCGCAAAGCGCTGATGACAGCACACTTGCCATCACCATTTCCTATTGCAACATTGGCTATAATACGCTTAGTGCCCCCTACCCCATCACTGTTTTAGCCAATGAATACGGCGGGGAGGCTCTTTGTACGATAATGGTTACGGATGATCTTCCCATGGATAGCTGCACACAAGCGACGATTGTGCAGTATATCAGTGATCCATGCGATTTTTCGGGAATAGACCATCTTGTTGTAGCGGTAAACTGCGCCGGAGAAGGAATTGCACAGAACGGTGGACTGCCACCCGAGTGTGACACCACCAATAATACGGCATCTGTTGAATTTTCCTTAACCATTCCCTTCTACCACATTGAACAGCATGCCTGCGAAAGCTATGTATGGAACGGACAACTGTATGAGGAAAGCGGCGAATACTCCCAGACCTTTATCAGCTCCGGAGGCTGCGACAGTGTGGTAGTCCTCCACCTCACCATCCATCACGCGGTGGCTGAGCTTGTCGAAGCCACCGTTTGCAAAAGCGACCTCCCCTACCGCTGGAACGGTGTGACGTTCACGGAGGATGGCACACAGACCGCGGTGCTGCAGTCCTCATACGGCTGCGACTCCATCGTCACCATGACACTTCACAGCGTGGACAACGACCTTGAAGTCACCCTGCTGACGGATGACCTTTGCGAGGATTTCGAAGCGGAACTCTTGGCAGAGAGCAACCTGCCGAACTACCTCTGGAGCACAGGCGAGACCACCCCGCAAATCACTGTATATCAATCTGGGATTTACTGGATTACCGCATCGGATGGATTGTGCGTCGCCACCGACAGAATTGCAGTGAAAAGCTGCGATTGCCATCTTTATCTTCCCACCGCCATCACCCCCACCGACCCTGACGGCATCAACGACTACTTCTATGTGCCGCAACGCTCCGACCGGCAAATACAGGCGTTGGAGATTGTGATTTACAACCGCTGGGGCGAGATGGTATATCGGAGCGAGGACAAGCATTTCAGGTGGCGAGGCGATGTCAACGGGAAAATCATCGCCAATGCCACATACGCCTACGTCATTCGCTGGACGAACAACAGCGGCAAGGAGTGCATGGTCACGGGAAGCATCACGGTGTTATAACCGCAAAAATCCGACACATTTCTTTCTTCTTTTATTTATTTTTTCAAAGAAAAAATATTATCTTTGCACGCCTTATATTGAGGAACAAATTTTTATTCAACCTATTAAATAACAAACAATTATGGCAGAAAAGAAATTTATGACTTGCGACGGTAACTGCGCTGCTGCTCATGTAGCTTATATGTTCAGCGAAGTGGCCGCCATCTACCCCATCACCCCGTCAAGCCCGATGGCTGAATACATCGACGAATGGAGTGCCGGTGGAAGAAAGAACATTTTTGGTGAAACCGTCAAGGTTGTCGAGATGCAATCTGAGGCTGGTGCCGCCGGTGCCGTTCACGGTTCCCTCCAGGCCGGTGCCCTCACCACCACCTACACCGCATCGCAGGGTCTCCTGCTGATGATCCCCAACATGTACAAGATTGCCGGTGAGCTTCTTCCCGGCGTGTTCCACGTCTCCGCCCGCGCCCTCGCCGCTCAGGCCCTCTCCATCTTCGGTGACCACGCCGACGTGATGAGCGCCCGTCAGACCGGTTTCGCCATGCTGGCTACCGGCTCCGTGCAGGAAATCATGGACCTTGCTCCTGTGGCCCACCTCGCCGCCATCGAAGGCCGCGTGCCGTTCCTCCACTTCTTCGACGGCTTCCGTACCTCCCACGAAATCCAGAAAGTGGAAGCCACTGACCAAGCGAAGGTTGAGAAGCTCCTCAACTGGAAAGCCCTCAAGGAGTATCGCGACCGCGCCCTGAATCCGGAACACCCCGTGACCCGCGGCACCGCCCAGAACCCCGACATCTACTTCCAGACCAGAGAGTTGCAGAACAAATACTACGACGCTCTTCCGGACATCGTGGCCAAATACATGAAGAAGATGAGCAAAATCACCGGTCGTGAATACGCTCCCTTCACCTTCTACGGTGCTAAAGATGCCACCGACATCATCGTCGCTATGGGCTCCATCACCGACGTCATCAAGACCGTCATCGACAAGGAGAACAAGGCTGGCAAGAAACTTGGTCTCGTGAGCGTTCACCTCTATCGTCCCTTCAGCGTGAAATACCTCATGGAGGTCATGCCGAAGAGCGTGAAGAGAATCTGCGTGCTCGACCGCACGAAAGAACCCGGCGCCAACGGAGATCCGTTGTACCTCGACGTGGTGGAAGCTTTCAAGGACGACAAGAAAGCCCCGATGATCATCGGCGGTCGTTTCGGTCTCTCCTCCAAGGACACCACCCCGGCTCAGGTGCTCGCCATCTACAAGAACCTTGCCGCTGCCAAACCGATGAACCAGTTCACCGTCGGTATCAACGACGATGTGACCCATCGTTCCCTGAAAGTTGGCAAGGAAATTTCCATCCTGCCGAAGGGCACGTTCGAAGCCAAGTTCTACGGTCTCGGCGCTGACGGTACTGTGGGTGCCAACAAGAACTCCATCAAGATCATCGGTGACAACACCAACAAATACAGCCAGGCATACTTCGACTATGATTCAAAGAAATCTGGCGGTTACACCTGCTCCCACCTCCGTTTCGGCGACCAGCCCATCCTGGCCCCCTACCTCGTGGGTACGCCCGACTTCGTGGCCGTTCATGTTCCTTCCTATCTGAAGAAATATGACTGCCTCCGTGGTTTGAAAAAGAACGGTACGTTCCTCTACAACTCTCCGTGGAGCGTGGCCGACACCAAGAAACATCTTCCCGACTTCGTGAAGAAATACTTGGCACTCAACAACATCAACATGTACATCATCGACGCCACCAAGATTGCCGCTGAGATCGGTTTGGGCAACCGTACCAACACCATCCTTCAGAGCGCCTTCTTCAAGATCTCCGGCGTTATTCCTTACGACCTCGCTGTGGAGCAGATGAAGAAATTCATCGTGAAGAGCTACGGCAAGAAGGGTGAGGATATTGTGAAGATGAACTATGCAGCTGTGGACCGCGGCGGTGAGATCACCAAGGTGGAAATCCCCGCTGAATGGGCTAAATTGGATTGCACCACCGACTTCCAGTTCGAGAGCAACCCGAACGATCCCGAATTCATCAACAAGGTGATGCGCCCGATGGTGGCACAATGCGGTAACGACCTGCCTGTCAGCGCCTTCAAAGACATCGTTGATGGTACATTCCCGGCTGGCACCACCGCTTACGAGAAACGCGGTGTCGCTACCGTGGTTCCGGAATGGGATCCCACCAAGTGTATCCAATGTAACCAATGTTCTGTGGTTTGTCCTCACGCCGCTATCCGTCCCGTGGTGATGACCGACGCCGAGATGAAGAAAGCTCCGAAGGGCATGGCCGCCATCGACGTGAAGGTTCCGAAGGAACTCGCCGGCATGCACTTCCGTATGCAGGTTTCCGTGATGGACTGCACCGGCTGCGGCAACTGCGCCGACGTATGTCCCGCCAAGGAGAAGGCCCTGACGATGAAACCGTTCGAGAGCCAGCTGGGCGAAGCCAAGAACTGGGAATACGGTCAGAAGAAGGTTACCTACAAGGACAACCTCATCGACAAATTTGCCACCATCAAGAACAGCCAGTTCGCACAGCCTCTGTTCGAGTTCAGCGGTGCTTGTGCCGGTTGCGGTGAGACTCCTTACATCAAGACCATCACGCAACTCTTCGGTGAGAGAATGATCGTGGCCAACGCTACGGGTTGTTCTTCCATCTACGGTGGTTCAGCTCCTGCTACTCCGTACTGCAAGAA
>JAFXTS010000020.1 GCA_017535665.1 Bacteroidales bacterium
CATTACACCTACGACATACTGCAACGGTTGAGCCATCTCACCTCATACAATTCAGCGAACGCTGCCATGCAGGACATCACCTATACGTATGACAAGGCGAGCAACGTCACTCGAATCAACAATACGGCTGGAATTGTGAACACATTGGGGGAAATCTACAGCTATACCTATACATACGACAGCCTTTATCGACTGACCTACAGCTACGGGAGTGTCGGGAGAGGAAAGCCTCTCGCCAACTACACTCTCAATATGCAATATGAAGCTGATGGAAGGATTACGCAAAAGAACCAGAGCGGGAGAACCCGTCTGAACGGGACTGCGCATACATTCAACGACAGCAAAAGCTACACCTACAACACCTCGCAGCCGCACACGGTGCGTACAGTCGGCAGCACAAGCTACCAATGGGATGCCAACGGCAACATGGTGAAAGACGGGGGAGCTGTTCTGACATGGGACGAGGAGAATAGGTTGAAAGAAGTGAACAAATCTGCATATGGGGTTTGCTTTTTATACGATGCAGGTGGAGAGCGTTTTTACAAGAACTCCGGACCTAAGCAGATAATGCTGGTGAACGGTTTGTATTATATGAATCTACCGCTTTATGATGATCCTGTATTATACACTTCCCCATATCTGGTGGCCACCCCGGATGGCTATACCAAGCACTACTTTGTTGAAAGCGAAAGATTTGCAAGCCGAATAGGCGACGGAACCATTACTGGTCTCAACACCCATGCCGCAGCAGCCTCTGCGCTTTCCGCCAAGCAGGCGAAGGTGAACAATTCCGCCCCCGACAGCATTATGCCAAATAGTTTCGTCTATCTTCGCAGCTTGCCGTTTAACTGGAGTTCGCACCACACCACCTATTGGCAGCACAGCGACCATTTGGGCAGCGCCAGCTGGGTGACTGACACAAACGGTGCCGCCTACCAGCATTTGCAGTACATGCCATGGGGAGAACCGTTGCTTGACCAGCGAAAATCTGGCTATACCTACAATACCCGCTATACCTTCTCTGGCAAGGAGCGCGACGAAGAGACCGGCTACTCCTACTTCGGGGCGCGGTACTACAACTCCGACCTCTCCATCTGGCTATCCGTTGACCCGCTGGCGGACAAGTACCCAGGAGTGAGTCCGTACACGTATTGTGCGAACAATCCGGTAAGGTTGGTGGATCCGGATGGGAGAGATTGGGTAGTAGTAAAGAATGACGACCGTAAGACAATTACTTTCCAGGCCACATTTTATACGTCCAAGGAAGATGCCTCCATTCTTCAGGGAGGCATCGAGATCTGGAAATCTCAAACTGATGGATATACATATACGTGTGACGGGGTAACCTATGATATTGAGTTTGATTTTGAAGTAAAAATATATGACTCCTATGAGGAAGCATCAGCTGCATTCCCGAATGATGAACGCAGCAGCGGAAGCAATATTTTTATGGTTAGCGATGAGGTATTGTTCGGCATGAGCAAAAATGATGTAAGGGGGGTGTGCGATGGATATAATATAGTGCTTTCTAGTAGCGCATCTTATCGCACGGCTGCCCATGAGATTGGACACGCACTGGGGTTGGCTGATGATATGGGGAGAATAGATTGGCTTATGACAAGCGGAGGAAAAAGTACTGTTATCCCCTTTACATACGTGATAAGAATGCTGCACAACGTAGGACTGATGACGGATATCCCTGACGATAAAATTGATATAGGATCTAAAACCGAATCCCGATGTCTTCAAAAGTACAATTCGCATGGAAAAATTGAACAGAAACCCAAATGAATCAACCCTTTTTAAAATCATGCTGAGATTATTTGCCAATCAAAGAAATCGAGGGGCACTCGTCTTCACTATGATGGTCATATCCCTCTATTCGCCATCTCTGCCCGCACAGATTGACACACTTCTTCCGAATACTCTTCCGAAAGTTGTCTGCTACGGGGTTAGGCATTTCGAGAATCCCGTGTGTGTCGTTGATTCCTTGAATGCTACTGATACGACGATCAACGAGAGTACATATCTTAGGAAAAATAGATATATTTTGGAGAATTCCCTTTTTGATTCCGCTGGTCGAGATATTGAGGTGCTGTTTGGAGAATATAGGAATAACTGTATTGCTTGTGACCTGTGGCCATATCCTGCATTTATTATCGAAGACATCATTCATGCCCTTCCCACGGATTGCCCATGCCATGAGGCGCTTGCGCTATCCTATCCCAAATACACCTATCCTCAGTTTCTGTTTGACATGGAATGGGAGGATGAGACAGAATGCATTCGCCGCGTCAATCATCACTCCTTTGTGATACTGCTGATACAAGTCGGCTTATACAACCAATACCACACAGCGGTCTGCCCAGCGCAATATCGGTATAGCATGGCTCCCGACGCGCAAGAAATGTATATGTGGTATGCAGTGCCAATAAAAGATTAAAAAAACACCATGCCCCACAACCTTTCCATAACTTCAAAAAAATCCCTATCTTTGCCCCATTAAAATCACTTCGCCATGCCTCCCGCTATTCACTATTCACTGTCAACTATTCACTGCCCCGCGGCGCGGCACCGCCATTCCGGCTCTGCCGGAACCTCCGCCCTCTCCATCTGGCTGAGCGTGGATCCGATGGCGGACAAGTACCCATCTTTGAGCCCATACGCGTATTGTGGGAACAATCCGGTGAAGCTGGTGGATAAGGATGGGAGGAAAGTCAAGCCTTATGATAGGCAATCGAAACAGTATATCACAATGTATTTTAAGCAATTATTTGGCACGGCAAAAATGTTTCGTTACAAAGATGGTTTTTTAACAATTAATGAGAGAAAGTTCAACAAATACTATTCTACTGCGACGGCTGATCAACAAGAATTATTAAATGGCTTTAAAAAGGCCATTGAGCGTGATGAAATCGCACTGATTCAGATACAAAACAATCCCAAATCGTATGTATTTTATACCTATAAAAATGTTTACGACGGTGACTATTTTATGGGACAAGATAAAGATAGATATTCATCTCCTTTTAGAAAAACTGGAGTCCCTGCAGCAACTTTTGTCCACGAACTATTGGATGAATTTCTGAATTTTTATTGCCTTAAAGAGACAAATACAGAAACTCCACAGAGTGAAAAAGTGAAATTTCACAATACTGCGTTAAGAATTCTTCAGTGTATTGAAAGGAGCGGTAATGATCATGAGTAAAAGATTTTTATTTTTCATTATTTTATTGACATTTACCTCATTGATGTTTGGACAAAAAGATATTATTCTTAAGTATTTGCCCAATCAATATGAAAATAATTGTGTACTTCCATTACCACCTCAATGTTTTGAACATGATAATTATAAAATGCTATCTCATTATGACACGACATTCATTTCTTCAGATACCTTATTTATTATTTTACCTGATGATAGAGTGTTCCATACTTTAAAAGGCGGACAAAAGTATTATGAAATATGCCATATATTGGGAATTAGTCATACATTTTCTCAAAAAGTCCCAATTCAAACAAAGACAAGATATGTGATAGTGGTTTTCAACGGATATTCCATTACGTTCAAGAAAAAACACAATAAAAGCAACAAATATTCACAAATAGATATAATAGAAGATGACAAATTAAATAATGATTAACCATCACACGACAACTGCAATCGAAAAGTTTACCATTCGGAATACTCTCCCATAATCAACCCATAAATGCGACAGAACTGCTCATACACATTCCCTCCTTCGGCACGGCACTACCATTCCGACCTCTCCATCTGGCTCAGCGTGGACCCGCTGGCGGACAAGTACCCGGGAGTGTCTCCATACACGTTATTCCCTTATAGTTCACTTCAAGCTTGATATATTTCCCCAAAAAAGAAGTCGCCTTCTCTATTTCCCAAATATCTGGTTACGGAGCGGGAACTTGATGGGGTTGGCATGAGGGAAGTCTTTGTTGCAAACCTTCAGCTGCACTTTGCCGCCCTTCACGGAGATTTGTTTGACATCGATGCGCTCGATGTGCCCCACGTTGCTGGTGTAGGTGACATTGTTGAAATGAAACATGTAGAGTTTCGCCACATTGTCGGTAAGGATGATGGTGGGGCGCGAAAGGGTGATGTTGGGCAGGTTCTTGCGCTTCACCTCCGACCGCGTGTTGCGGGTGTTGGTGAAGTCGCGGGCATCCACCAGATAGTTGCGCTTGCTGTTGATGTTGAAGGTGCAGTTGTAAAAGAAAAGGTCGAAAGGCGTGTAGGCGTTGTAACTCGACTCCAACAATACAGGGATGTGGTTGTTGAAGATGCAGTTCTCGAACACCACCTTGCCGTACACCGATGAGAACTGGTTGTACAGGTTGCTGAAGGTGCAGTTCTGCATCACCACATCGCGGCCGTAGCAGTGGATGTCGTACCGGTTGATGTTGCAACTGTCGAGCATCACATCGTTGATGTTGTTGTTGCCGAAGATGCCCCAGTTGGCCCTCGCTTTCATGTTGACAATCTGCGACCGCCACACATTATCCATAGCAACGCCATAGCCGTAATGGTTGGTTTGCGAGTAGGTTCCGTTGATAATAATGTCGCGAAGACGCACATTGGCACAGTTGTTGATGCGGATGGCCGCGTCGGCGTAGAAGTCGCTGGGCGGTGTGTTGATGGTGATGTCGCTCATATCCACATTGCATTGGTTCTGAACATCAAAACAATACGTCTTGTATCGGTTGCTGTCGGCTCGGTTGATGGTGAGCCCGCTAATGAGTTTCACGTCGCGGGTGGCGGGACAGATGCAGGCGGAAAGTTTCGTCTCTTCGGTGTTGTAGGGCATCACCGGACGGTTGATGGCCCGGCACTTGTCCACCAGCAGAATATCTTTCCTCTTATGTCCGTACGAGTACCCTTGCCGCTTGTCCACCCAGATACTATCATCTTGAAGGATAAGCAGGTAGGTGGTATTGGTGTCCATACGGGCGATGTCGGAGAAGTCGCCGCTATCGACCTGCTCTTTGCTGACATGGATGGTGTCGGTGGGTTGTGTGAGGGCGAACAGGTAGAGGGTCTTGCTGTTGTTGGTGACATTGAGCACGAGGTGTTGGAAGTTGCAGCCGCCGGTGAGCGGGATGGGCTGTGCGTCGGCGGGGATCTCGATATTCAGTTCTCCGATGCCGCTGTAGTTCACCGGTTTGCCCACGATGCGGGCGGCCTTGTGCATATTATATAATACATAGTATCGGTCTACATCGGATTTGGCTTTGTCGAGCCCGAACATTTTTGGGGTGAGGGAGTCGTTCTGTGCGTTCAGGAGAGAGGTCATCAGAAGTAGTACATTAATGAATATCCATTTTTTCATTGTCAATCATAATAAAATCGAAAGCCCATTTGGGGAAACGGGCGTGCAAAGATACGCACTTCGGGGCATTCACAGCACGCTGTTGGAAAATTTTCGGAATATTTTTTTCAACAAAATATTGTGTAAAAGAAAAAATCGTATATTTGCCAGCTCATTTGCGTAGAGTATGAAGCTGCGTTATAGCACAATAACTCTTTCTGTGTCAGAGTGTTGTGAAATAGTGTGGCGGTGATATTTTGCGTAGATGTTGTAGAAATTATTACCAAATCTATTTAAAAATGTCAGGATTAATAGGAAAAAAAATTGGAATGACTAGCATCTACGATGCCTCCGGCAAGTGTGTGCCGTGCACAGTGATAGAGGCTGGTCCTTGCGTCGTAACGCAAGTCAAGACCGTTGAAAAGGACGGTTACAGTGCTATCCAATTGGGATACGACGAGAGAAAAGAGAAGAACACTCCGAAGCCTTTGAAGGGCCACTTCGCAAAGGCGAACACCACGCCGAAGAAAATCGTGCGCGAGTTCACCCGTTTCGAGGAAGGTCACAAGAAGACTTTCGGTGAGGTGCTGGATGTCACCGTCTTCGAGGAAGGCGAGTTCGTGGATGTCAGCGGCCTCTCCAAAGGTAAAGGTTTCCAGGGCGTTGTGAAACGTCACGGATTCCGCGGTGTTGGCGATGCTACGCACGGTCAGCACAACCGTCTGAGAGCCCCCGGTTCCATGGGTGCATCCTCATACCCGTCAAGAGTTCTCCCCGGCATGCGTATGGCAGGCCAGACCGGTCACGCTAAGGTGAAGGTCGCCAACCTCCGCATCCTCAAAGTCGTGAAGGAGAAAAATATGCTTGTAGTTAAAGGTTCTGTTCCGGGACCCAATGGTTCATATTTAATTATTGAAAGATGGAGTTAAAAGTTTATAAAATCGACGGCAGTGAGACTGCCAAAACGGTCACATTAGACGACAGAATCTTTAATGTTGAACCGAACGACCACGCAATCTGGTTGGATGTCAAGAACATCATGGCCAACAAGCGTCAGGGAACCCACAACACGCTTGACAGAGCCACCGTTTCGGGTAGTACCCGCAAGCTGAAACGTCAGAAAGGTACTGGCGGTGCACGTGCCGGCGGTATCAAGTCTCCCACCATCCGTGGCGGTGCCACCGCTTTCGGTCCTCATCCGAGAGACTATGGCTTCAAGCTGAACAAGAAAGTAAAACGCCTCGCCCGCTTCTCCGCCTTCACCTACAAGGCAAAAGAGAACAAGATTACGGTCGTTGAGGATTTCGCATTCGACGCTCCCAAGACCAAGGCCTTCGTCAACATCCTCAAGAGTTTCAACCTCCAGGATGCCAAGACTTTGACCCTCGTCAACAGCAGCAATACCAATGTTTACCTCTCCAGCCGCAACCTGCAGCGTGCCAAAGTGATGAGAGCTTCCGACGCTAACACCTACGATGTGCTCAACGCCACCAACCTCATCATTTGCGAGAACAGCATTGCCGATCTCAACAAAATGCTCGGCGAATAATTCATTAACATCAAAACTTAGAAACAATGAGCGTATTAATAAAACCCATCATCAGCGAGAAACGTACGGCTGAGGCTGAGAAGTTCAACCGCTACGGTTTCATTGTGGAAAGATCGGCAACCAAGACCCAGATCAAACACGATGTGGAAGCCATCTATGGCGTGAAGGTCGTGAGAGTGAACACCATGGTACAGCGCGGTAAGGATGCTTCCCGCTACACCAAGGCCGGCATGATCGAAGGTCAGAAGCCCACCTTAAAGAAAGCCACCGTCTTCCTTGCAAAAGACGACAAAATTGATTTTTACAGCAATATTTAATTGAGATATGGCATTAAGAAAATTTAAACCAGTAACTCCGGGGCAGCGCTTCAAACAGATTAGCGCTTACGACGACATTACCACTGATAAACCGGAAAAAAGTTTATTGTGCCCCAGACCCAGCACGGGTGGTAGAAATAATAGTGGTAAGATGACGATGCGGAACCGCGGCGGCGGTCACAAGAAGATGCTTCGTATCATTGACTTCAGAAGAGACAAGGACAACATTCCGGCAACCGTGCACTCCATCGAGTACGATCCGAACCGTTCGGCACGTATCGCCCTGCTGTTCTACGCAGACGGCGAGAAACGCTACATCGTGGCTCCCCACGGTCTGAAGGTCGGTCAGGTGATCGTTTCCGGCTCGGGCGTCAGCCCCGACCTCGGCAACTGCCTGCCCCTCGGCGAGATCCCGCTCGGTACTGAAATTCACAACATCGAGATGAACCCCGGTCAGGGTGGTAAGATGGTGCGTAGCGCTGGTGCTCACGCCCAGCTGATGTCACGCGAAGGCAAATACGCCGTCATCCGCATGCCCTCCGGCGAAACCCGTATGGTTCTCTGCGCATGCCGCGCTACCGTTGGTATCGTTTCCAACATCGACCACAGCCTCGAAGTCTCCGGTAAGGCCGGTAGAAGCCGCTGGTTGGGTTGGCGTCCGCGCGTCCGTGGTGTGGTTATGAACCCGGTCGATCACCCGATGGGTGGTGGTGAAGGTCGTGCATCCGGCGGTCACCCGCGCTCACGCAAGGGCTTACCGGCTAAGGGCTACAAGACCAGACATCCGAAGAAGAATTCGAATAAGTACATCATTGAAAGAAGAAAAAAATAATTTAAAGGGATAACACTATGAGTCGTTCATTAAAAAAAGGACCGTTTATTCACTATAAACTGGAACAGAGAGTGCTCGAAGCGCAAGCCTCCGGCAAAAAGACCACCATCAAAACCTGGTCACGCGCTTCCATGATTTCCCCCGACTTCGTCGGCCTCACCATCGCCGTTCACAACGGCAACAAATTCATCCCCGTTTACGTTACCGAAAATATGATCGGTCACCGTCTGGGTGAATTCTCCCCGACCCGCATCTTCCGCGGTCACGCAGGCCAGAAGGACAAAGGTAAGAAATAATTTTTTCTTCGATTACACACTTCAGTACATACTCAAAGCGGCTGCCATAGACAGCCGCTTTTTTTTATCAACAATTTACCAACAGGTTTTCAACAGAAGAAAAATCTCGTTTCTTGCACTTTTTTGATTGAAAAATGCAAATTTTGGGGATAAAACTTCCAAAATGACAACCTTCTACACTTCCTTAACACCTTCCTCGGCCCGTACATCGGTACAATCACCGACATCACGTATAGGCCGACCGAACAGTTGGGTTCCCTGCCGACTGAGAAGAGAGTGGTGCTGGATGTGCTCTGTACCACGCAGAATGACGACCAGGTCATTGTGGAGATGCAGAAGACCAGCCAGGAGTTCCTGAAGAACCGGATTGTGGCCTACTCGTCGCGGTTGATCAGCAATTCGCTGAAGGTGGGCGACCGCAAGTACAACTTTCCGCCCGTCATCTCCGTCCTTTTGGCCGATTTCAGCATCCCCGAACTGGTGAACCGTGAGGAGTTTACGCAGCGTGTGACGCTCAAAGATGAGATGAACAATATTTTTTCTGACAAGATGTCGTTTGTTTTGATAGATTTGAGTAAATTTGCCGCGCAAATGCAGTTCGACCAGCTGCTGGATGACAGGGAACGATGGTGCTACTCCATCCACAACATGAACAAGATGGAAGAGGGCGATATACCAAAGCGTTACGGCATCTTCCACAAGCTGTACGAGGACTGCCGATTAACAAAACTGAGCACTATGGAAAAGCAAGAGTATGAGAAGAGCGTACTGGAGTACGAGGATGTGAAGGACGCGATGGACTACCATCACCGGTTGGGCATAGAAGAAGGATTCCAAAAGGGGATGGAAGAAGGGATTGAGAAAGGCAGGGAAGAGGGGAAAATGGAAGGAAGAGCAGAAGGAAGAGCAGAAGGAAGAGAGGAAGCTCTCTTAAGTGCTGCCCGCAAACTCTTAGAGATGGGGCTTCCCATTCAAGAAATTGCCAAAGCGACTGGATTGGATGAGGAACAGTTGAAGTCTTTGGTGGGTAGTAATAAGTCGTAAAGAAATAATCACCCCCTCAGTATCGCCTCGCACTCCGCTACCGTGAGGGCGAGCATCAGCCTCACCTTCTTCTCCTTGAAGTTGGGAATGCCCTTGAAATAGCCGGCATAGTGACGGCGCATCTCCAATACTGCAGTACGTTCGCCTTTGACCTCCACCGCCCCCCGTAAGTGTTCCATACAGGTGTTCACCCGTTCCTCGTAAGTGGGTAGGGGAGTAGCGATGCCGGTGAAATAATTCTTTATCTCCTTGAAAACAAATGGATTGCCGATAGCCGCCCGCCCTATCATCACACCATCAACCCCGTAACGGTCGCGGTATTCTGCCGCCTTCGCCCCGCTGTCGATGTCGCCGTTGCCCACAATGGGGATGGTGATACGCGGGTTGTTTTTTACTTCCCCTATCAGTGTCCAGTCGGCCGTGCCGCTGTACATCTGCGAGCGCGTGCGGCCGTGTATCGACAGCATCTGCACGCCTACATCTTGCAGCATCTCAGCCACCTGCACGATGGGCTTGTTGGCCTCTTCCCAACCGAGGCGTGTCTTGACGGTTACGGGAAGGCTCACGGCCTTCACCACCGACTCGGTAAGCCGTATCATCTTGGGAATGTCTTTCAGGATGGCCGCACCTGCCCCCTTCGCCACCACCTTTTTCACGGGACAGCCCCAGTTGATGTCGATGAAGTCGGGCTGCTCCTCTGCCGCAATTTCGGCCGCCTTTCGCAGCGAGTCCTCATCATGTCCGAAAATCTGGATGCCGAACGGGCGCTCGCTGTCCGAAAACTGCATCTTCTTGCGGCTCTTCTCCACCTCGCGGATCAGGGCCTCCGAAGAGACAAACTCCGAGATGAGCACATCGGCGCCAAAGGCCTTGCACAGCCGGCGGAACGATGCATCGGTCACCTCCTCCATCGGGGCGAGGAAAACGGGGAATTCTGTGGTGGGAAAGGGAAATTTTGCCATAAAGAAAAAATAATAGGGACGCAGTTGCCCACGCCCCTACCATTTGTGTAATAATCAATATTAAGCCTCTTCGGTCGGAGCCTCTTCCACGTTTCTGGTGGAGAGAACTGCGGTAACAACGGCGTTCGGATTCTCAACGAAAGTGATGTTGTCGATTTTCAAATCGTTGACCTTGACGGAGTTGTCGATGTCGAGACCGGAGATGTCAACGGGAATGAATTCCGGAATGTCGTTCAACAAACCGCGCACTTTCAGTTTGCGCACTTTCTTCACGAGCTTACCACCACGGAGCACACCAGGAGAGGTGCCCATGATCTTGATGGGAAGGCCGATGGTGATCGGCTTGCCGTCCACTACTTCGAGGAAGTCCACGTGGAGCAGTTCATCGGTGATGGGATGATACTGGCTGGCCTGCAGGATGGCGGGAATCTCTTTGCCATCGAGGCTGATGATAGCGTAACGAACTTCGGGAGTGTAGATCAAGTTAGCGAACTGCTTTTTATCAACGACAAACTGGTACTGTTTTTCACCGCCGTAAAGCACGCACGGCACCAGACCGTTCTTACGTTGTTCTTTTGCGTCTCTTTTCCCTACGTTCTCTCTGGGAGAACCGCTAATAGATACTGATTTCATTTTTAAATAATTTTGTGAATAATAAATAATTTTGAAGATAGGAGCCGGAGGTTGTCCAGCTCCTATCGAAATTTCTGTAAAGACTACTCTTCGTCCTTGTTTTCCTCTTCGTACTTCTGGATGACGGCAGCCTGAACATCAGCAGGAACTTGCTGGTATTCAGCAAACTTCATCTCGTAGGAAGCACGACCAGAGGTGATGGAGCTCAGAGTGGTGGAATATTTGTTCATCTCGGCGAGCGGAACTTTGGCGCGGATGGTCTGGAACTCGCCTTCGCTGTCCATACCCATCACCACCCCGCGGCGGCCCTGGAGGTCGGTCATCACATCACCCATTCTGTCTGAGGGAACGAAAACTTCCACATCGTAGATGGGTTCGAGGATCTTCGGATTGGCTTTTTTGAAAGCGTCCTTGAAGGCGTTACGACCAGCCAACTTGAATGCCAACTCGTTGGAGTCAACGGGGTGCATTTTACCGTCGTAGATGTTCACCACGATGTCGCGTGCGTAAGAACCGGTCAGCGGGCCTTCCTCCATCTTCTCCATGATACCCTTGAGGATAGCGGGCATGAAGCGTGCGTCGATGGCACCACCCACGATACAGTTGTTGTAGATGAGCTTGCCGCCCCACGGCAGATCGTAGCTCTGGGTGTCGCGGATGGGGTATTTGGTCTGGTTCGGCATACCATCGAAATAGGGCTCGATGAGCATGTGAACTTCACCGAACTGGCCGGAACCACCAGACTGTTTCTTGTGGCGGTACATAGCCTCAGCCGACTTGGTGATGGTTTCGCGATACGGGATCTTGGGAGCGTAGTATTCGATTTCAATCTTGTTGAGCTTCTCAATCATCCATTTGACGATGTTGAGCTGCTGCTCGCCCTGACCGGAGATGATAGTCTGCTTGAGCTCTTTCGACTGTTCCATGAGGAAGGTGAGGTCGCTCTTGCGGAGGCTGTTGAGCACGGCACCGAGTTTCTCTTCGTCGGAGCTATTCTTGGCGCGCACGGCGGTACGGAACTTCGGATCCGGATAAGCGGTCTTTTCAATTTGCATGTCGCCGCTCTTCACGAGGGTCTGGGAAGCACCGGTGCCTTTCAGCTTGATGGTGGCGACGATATCGCCAGCGCAAGCCTTCTCCACGTTTTCACGTTTCTGGCCGGCGAAGCAGAGAATCTGGGATACTCTCTCCTTGGTGGAGGTGTTGGTGTTGAGAAGGTCCATAGCTTCGGTAATTTCTCCAGAGCAGATCTTCATATAAGCCACATCGCCGAGGTGCTGCTCAACGGCAGTCTTCCAAACGTAAGCGACGGTGTTGCCGGTGGAGTCGCAAGCCACGTCTTCGCCGTTGGTGTTCTTGATGGGAAGTGCTTCGGCGGGGGTGGGGCAGTTGCCCTTGATGATCTGCATCATACGGTCCACGCCCTGGTCGGCTTTGGCGGAGATGCAGAGCACCGGGAAGGTACCGCGGTTGATGACACCGAGCTTGAGGCCGCGCATCATCTCCTCTTCTGAAAGAGTACCCTCTTCGAAGAATTTGTCCATGAGTTTCTCGTCGTTCTCAGCAGCTGCCTCGATAAGGGCGGCGTGCATCTCCTCGGCTTTGTCAGCTTCGGAAGCGGGAATCTCTTCCACAATCATCTTACCGCCACCAGCGGGGAATTTGAGGAGTTTCTTGGAGAGAAGGTCGATGACGGAGTCGAAGCCGATACCGGCATTGACGGGGTACTGCAACGGGAGCACGCTGCCGCCGAAGTTGTGCTTCAGCTCGCGGAGGGTCTCGTCGAAGTTGGCTTTCTCGTGGTCGAGCTGGTTGACGACGAAGACGACGGGTTTGTGCATCTTCTTGGTCCAGCGCCACTGTGACTCTGCGCCAACGTCCACACCGTTCTGGGCGTTGATGACCATGACAGCGGTATCAGCCACTCTCAAGGCACCGATCACTTCGCCCACGAAATCGTCGAAGCCGGGGCAGTCAATCATGTTGAACTTGGTGTTCTCAAATTCACTGTACAGCACGGAGGACTGGATGGACTGCTGTCTTTCCAGCTCCACTTCGCGATAGTCGGAGAGGGTGTTCTTGTCTTCAACGGTTCCGCGACGGCTGATGACGCCACCGTGGAAGGCCATCGTCTCAGCAAGGGTGGTTTTTCCAGTACGGTTACCACCGATAAGGGCGATGTTTCGGATGTCTTGTGTCTGATAAACTTTCATTGTTCTAGCTTAATTATTTGATTATTACTACTTTGTTGATTTTACATAAAAGTTTGCAAAATTACACATTTTTTTTCACATGGCAATGTGAATAAAGTAAAATAATCAAGAAAAGATAAAGCGCCGTTTCAACCCTTACCGGTCTTCAAAAAACTGGCGTACGCGGTTGAAGAAACTCTTGTCTTTTTTGGTGGGTTTGGGGATGAAATTTTCGGCCCCGTTCATCTGTTCGATGAGCTGGCGTTCCTCTTTGGTGAGTTTGGTCGGGGTCCACACGTTAACGTTGACGATGAGGTCGCCGACGCGCCGGCTGTTGACTTCCGGCAGGCCCTTCCCTTGCAGACGCAGCACGCTGCCACTCTGGGTGCCGGGGGCGATCTTCACCTTGGCTTTGCCTTTCACTAAAGGAATCTCTACCTCCGCGCCGAGTGCGGCCTGCGGGAATGAGATGTAGTAGTTGAGATACAGGTTGTTGCCATCTCTCTCGAAGATGGCATTTTCCTCTTCTTGTATTACCACGATGAGGTCGCCGGGGATGCCGCCGTTGGGCGCCGCGTTGCCCTTGCCGCGCTCGCGGATCTGCATGCCGTCCTGCACACCGGCGGGGATGTTGATGGTGACCACCTCCTCGCCCTTCACGGTGCCTTCACCATGACAGGTGGGACATTTGTCCTTGATGACCTCTCCCGTTCCGTGACAGGCACTGCAGGGCATTACCTGCTGCATGACGCCGAACATGGTGCGCTGCTGGTGAACCACCTGGCCGCGTCCCTGACAGGTGGGACAAGTCACGATGGAGGATTTGTCCTTCGCACCGGTGCCGCCGCAGGCAGCGCAAGTCACCTGCTTGGGGATTTTCAGCGTTTTGGTACATCCTTCTGCGATTTCTTCTAACTTGAGTTTCAGACGGATACGGATATCGCTGCCGCGACGTACCGCCTTCTGCTGACCGCCGCCAAAACCGCTGAAACCGCCTCCGAAACCGCCTCCGAAACCGCCTCGGAAGCCGCCTCCGATGAAGTCGCCGAAGATGCTGCCGAAATGCTCGAAGATGCTGTTGAGGTCGCTGGCATCGAAGCCGCCCGAAGAGGCGGCGCCGCGCAGACCTTCGTGACCGAACTGGTCGTAACGGGCCTTCTTGTCGGGATTGCTCAGCACATCGTACGCCTCCGCCGCCTCCTTGAATTTCTCCTCTGCCGCCTTGTCACCCGGGTTGCGGTCGGGATGGTACTCCATCGCCTTCTTCCGATAAGCCTTTTTTATCTCTTCCGGGGTCGAATTCTTATTCACCCCTAATACTTCATAATAATCACGTTTTTCCATCACTCTCAACTTTTAACTCTCAACTCTCAATTCTCAGTTTTCAACTCTCAATTTTCCGTTTTCAATTTTCCATTCTCCATTCTCACTGTCCTACCACCACTTTCGCGTAGCGAATCACCTTGTCCTTGATTTTGTAGCCCTTTTCGGTCACATCAATCACCTTGCCCTTGTCCTCTTCGTTAGGGGTGGGGAAGTGGGTGACCGCCTCGTGCAGGTCGGTGTCGAATACTTCGCCTTTTGCCTCAATCTCGGTGACATCAAAATGTTTAAGAAGATTAGTTAATTTGTTGTAAATCAAATTAAAACCATCTTTCATCACTTCGGCATCGGTCAGATTTTCGTTGGCCTTGATGGCGCGCTCGAAGTCATCGATAATGGGGAGAAGGCTCACAATCACCTTCTCGGAGGCCGTGGCCATGAGGTCCAATTTCTCCTTGTTTGTACGTTTCTTATAATTGTCGAATTCAGAATAGAGCAGCAGAAATTTGTTGTTTAATTCTGCTTTCTGCTTGTCAAGTGCTTCGTATTTTTTAGTGAGTTCTTCCAGTTGTTTTTTCAGGGCTTCCTCTTTTTTATTTTTTCTGCCAAAAAAAGACTTTTTTTCTTCCTCTTTGTCATTTTTTTCCTCCTCTTGATCCGCCTTTTCTTGCTCATTTTCGCAAGAAGATGCCTCTTCTGGTGACAAATTGTCAGTTTTCTGACCCTCTAAAGGATTGTTTTCAGCATCCAAATTTTCGGAATTGATTTTTTCTTCTGCCATAATATTTTAATTTTTAATTATTTACAATAAACAATGCTGACTTGAGAGAACAAGCCACAAAAGGGTATGCAAAAAGTTTGCCAAATCGTTCGACTGACAAAACGGCAGTCCTTAAAATGACGTTATTTGTGGAAAAAAATGTACTTTTGCCGAGAAATTCTAAATGTTTGATGATGGAAAGTATCCGGCATATTTTTAAGATAGGTCGTGGACCGTCGAGTTCGCATACAATGGGTCCCTCAAAGGCAGCGACTTTGGTTAGAGAGTTAACTCCCCATGCGGCCTCGTACGAAGTGGTGTTGTATGGTAGTTTGGCTGCTACGGGCAAGGGCCATTTCACTGATGTGGCGATTGTTGATGCTTTAGCGCCAATTCCAGTGCGGATTGTTTGGAAACCAGATGTTTTCCTGCCGGAACATCCTAATGGGATGGAATTTACTGCATTGGATGCTCAAGGCAATGCATTGCTCACACGTCGCTATTTCAGCGTGGGGGGCGGCGACATTTCGCAGTCTGGTCAGCGGCAGTCTGACAAACACATCTACCAGTATTCCACCATGACCGACATCTTGTCGCATGTGGGAAATCGCAAGCTCTGGGAGTATGTAGCTGATTGTGAAGATGATGATATTTGGGAATATTTGGAGGCGGTTTGGCGGGTGATGCAACAGAGCATCAGGGAGGGCTTGGAGCACGAGAGTACGCTCCCCGGTGGCTTGCATCTGCCACGCAAAGCCTCGACGATGTACTCGCGTGTGCAGGCCATGAACACCTCGCTGCAGCACCGATACTCCACGCCGGTGTATGCTTTCGCAGTGGCCGAAGAGAACGCCAGCGGCCGCACTATCGTTACCGCGCCTACCTGCGGCTCTTGCGGCGTGCTGCCCGCTGTTTTATATACTTATTATCAGCAGTATGAACACAACGATAAGAAAATTCTGCATGCCCTTGCCACTGCCGGACTCATTGGCAACGTTATCAAATACAACGCCTCCATCAGTGGGGCGGAGGTCGGCTGTCAGGGAGAGGTGGGCTCGGCATGTGCCATGGCCGCCGGTGCCTTCTGCCAGCTCATGGGCGGCTCTTCCTATCAGGTGGAATATGCTGCCGAGATGGGGCTGGAACATCACCTCGGCCTTACCTGCGACCCTATCTGTGGACTGGTGCAAGTGCCTTGTATCGAGCGCAATGCGTTCGCCTCGGTGCGCGCCATCGATGCCGCCATGTTCGCCCTTATCTCCGATGGCAAGCACCTCGTCAGTTTCGACCGCGTGGTGCGCGTCATGAAGGCAACCGGCCACGACCTGCCTTCCCTCTACAAAGAGACCTCGTTGGGCGGTTTGGCCTTGTAGATTTCAACTCGTCTTACTCCGTTCGCTCTCAATCCTTCAGCTACCCAATTTTCAATTCTCAATTTTAAATTGTATTTTTGCAGCCCAGTTTGCTTGTTGAAAATGATGACTTTTTTTAGATATTTTTTGCTGATTATCATGGGATTAGTTTCCATATTTTTGTCTTCCTGTCAGAAGGAGATTGAGGTGGATATTCCCGATTATGACCGGAAAATTGTCATCGAGGGGCGTATTGAGAACGGCTCGCCCGCCATGGTGATTGTGAGTCGCAGTGTTCCCTATTTCGACCACATTGATTTGCAAACTTTGATGAACGATGTGTTTATCAAGGATGCTGTGGTTACGGTTTCGTGCGATGGTGCGAGCGAACAATTGCAATTCACCCTCTGCGAGGATTCGCCTGTCTATCTGGCCTATGTGGGACGCAACATTATCGGTGAGCCGGGCAAGCGGTACGACCTCCGCGTGGAGATTGGCGACACGGTATATACATCAAGCACCACCATCTGCCAGCCTTTCAGCCTTGACTCGGTGTGGCTGGCCTTCGCCAACGAACAGGATACCACGCCTACCACCCGCATTCAACTTACCGACAATCCCGCCACGCACGACTACTATATGTTCCAGATTAAGGTGCATGGCAAGCGGCTTCACGACCGCCTCTGGGTGACCAGCTTCCCCGTGGCTTTCGATGATGCCACCTTCAACGGACAAACGGTCAACTACGAGATTTTGCGCGCCAACCCCTCTTCATTGTTTGAAAGCACGATGACCGATGAGGAGAAGGAAGAATTTTACCGAGTGACGTACCGGAAAGGCGACACCATCTACATGAAGACTTCCCTCATCGATTACGACGGTTTCCAGTATTGGTCGGCCATGACGTATGCCATCTCCCTTGGGCAGAACCCGTTTATGAGTCCGGCCCCCGTGCCGTGCAATATCAAAGGCGAGAATGTGATTGGCAACTGGTGCGGTTTCGCCAGCACGATTGACACCATCTATTATTTGGATGATACGCAGTTGCGCCGCCGATTGGTAAGGCGTTAAAATACAATCAATTACTTTCTTTTCAATTCTGCTTTTAGGAATTGGGCGGTGTGGCCTTTTCCGCTCTTCGCCACCTCTTCGGGGGTGCCTTCCGCAATGATTTCACCGCCCGAGCGGCCGCCTTCCGGTCCGAGGTCAATGATCCAGTCGGCCATCTTGATGACATCCATGTTGTGCTCGATGACCAGCACCGTGTTGCCCTTCTCCACCAGTTTGTTGAGCACCTCCAGCAGTACGTAGATATCCTCGAAATGCAAGCCGGTGGTGGGCTCGTCGAGGATGTAGAAGGTGTTGCCAGTGTCTTTCTTGGAGAGTTCTGCCGCCAACTTGATGCGCTGCGCCTCGCCGCCCGACAGGGTGGGAGAGGGTTGCCCCATCTTGATATAACCCAAACCGACATCGCAGAGCGTTTGCAGCTTGCTGGCAATCATGGGGATATTCTCAAAAAAGGTGACGGCCGTCTCAATGTCCATTTCCAGCACATCGTTGATGGACTTCCCTTTATAGCGCACCTCAAGGGTCTCATCGTTGTAGCGTTTGCCGCCGCAGGCATCGCAGGTGACGTATACATCGGGCAGGAAGTTCATTTCGATGGCTTTCACGCCGCCGCCGCGGCACTCCTCGCATCGTCCGCCCGTGACGTTGAAGGAGAAACGCCCCGGCTTGTAACCGCGGATCTTGGCCTCGGGCAGACTGGAGTAGAGCTGCCTGATCTGGTCGAACACGCCGATGTAGGTCACGGGGTTGGAGCGTGGGGTGCGGCCGATGGGCTGCTGGTTGATTTCGATGACTTTGTCGAGGTTGTTGATTCCGATGATTTCGGTATATTCGAGGGGCTTTTTCTCGGAGCGGAAGAAATGGTGGTTGAGGATAGGATAGAGGGTTTCGTTGATGAGAGAGGATTTTCCACTTCCAGAAACGCCTGTCACACAAATAAATGTGCCTAACGGGAAGGTGACGGAAACATCTTTGAGGTTGTTGCCGCGAGCACCAATGAGTGTCAGCTCCTTGCCGTTGCCTTCGCGACGGGTGGCTGGCACCTTGATGCTTTTCTTGCCGCTCAGGTACTGGGCGGTCAGCGTGTTTTTCTTGAGCATCTCCTTGTAGGTGCCTTCTCCCACGATCTCGCCGCCGTGAATGCCCGCTGCCGGTCCGATATCTACAATGTAGTCGGCGGCCTCCATCATGTCGCGGTCGTGTTCCACCACAATGACCGAGTTGCCCATGTCGCGAAGCTGCTTCAGGGCGGTGATGAGCTGCTGGTTGTCGCGTTGGTGCAGTCCGATACTGGGTTCATCGAGGATGTAAAGCACGTTCACCAGACGGGAACTGATCTGGGTGGCCAGGCGGATGCGTTGTGCCTCGCCGCCCGACAGCGCACGAGCCGGCAGGTTGAGCGAAAGGTATTGGATACCCACCTCTTCCAAGAAACTCAGTCGATACTTGATCTCGCGCAGCACCTCGTAGGCAATCTTGTTCTGCGTGTCGGTGAGGTGCTTCGGACACTGGTCGATCCATGCCGACAGGTCGGCGATGTCCATGGCCGCCAATTCGGCGATGTTCTTCCCGCCAATCTTAAAATGCAGCGACTCATTGCGGAGGCGCGCCCCGTGGCACTCCGGACAGGGCACTTCGTTGAGGAAGCTCTGAATCCATTTGCGGATGTTGGCGGGAGCACTCTCCAAGTCAAATTCTTTGATGAAGTTGATGATGCCCTCGTAGTTCATGCTCACCGGCGACATCCCCGAAAACTCACGTCTCACCTTGAGCGGCTCATCGGTGCCGTACAAGATGGTGTTGATGACCGAGTCGGACAGTTCCCCGATAGGGGTGTCCAAATCGAAGCCGTATTTTTCGCCAAGAGCTTCTATCTGTCTGAAAATCTGACTGTTCTTATAGGTTCCTAACGGGATGATAGCGCCGTTTTTGATGGATTTTTTTTCATCGGGGATGATCTTTTTCAGATCCACCTCTGTAATATAGCCGAGGCCGTTGCACTTTTCGCAAGCGCCGTAGGGCGAGTTGAACGAGAAGGTGTTGGGTTCGGGTTCGGGGTAGGAGATGCCCGAGGTGGGGCACATCAGGTACTTGCTGTAGTTCTTCACCTCGCCGGTGGCGTGGTCGAGCACCATCAGCACACCCTTCCCGTTCTTGAGGGCAAGGCGCAGACTGTTGGTGAGGCGCGCCTTGGAGTTGTCGTGCAGTGTCAGCCGGTCGATCACCGTCTCGATGTCATGGATTTTGTAGCGGTCCACCGCCATGTTGAGGGTGAGTTGTCGGATTTCGCCATCCACGCGCACCTTGGAGAAGCCGCGTTTGCGGATGGTCTCGAAGAGTTCGCGGTAGTGACCTTTTCTGCGTTTCACGGCGGGGGCGAGGATGGTGATGTCGCGGCCGTCGTAAGTGTCGGAGAGCATTTCGATCAGTTCCGACTCAGTGTAGCGAATCATCTTTTCGCCTGTGACATACGAGTAGGCTGTAGCCACACGGGCAAATAGAAGTCGCAGGAAATCATATACTTCTGTGATGGTACCGACGGTGGAGCGGGGGTTCTTGTTGGTGGTTTTTTGTTCGATTGCGATGACCGGATTCAGTCCCGTAATCTTATCCACGTCGGGATGCTCGTAGTTGCCCACAAACTGGCGGGCGTAGGCCGAGAAGGTCTCCATGTAGCGGCGTTGTCCTTCCGCATAAATCGTGTCGAATGCTAAAGAAGACTTGCCGCTGCCGCTCAATCCTGTCATCACGATGAGCTTGTTGTGTGGGAGCTTCACAGACACATCCTTCAGGTTGTTTTCTCTCGCTCCAGTGACAATCAACTGATCTTCTGCTACTTTTGCCATCCTATTTCTTCTTTTTAGTCATTTTTTTGATGGTGTAGCTCTTGCCTGCAGCCACGGTCAGTTTGGTGCTGCGCACCCACGGGTTCAGTTCCTTGAATTCCTTGTAGGTCATGTCGTGTTCTTGGCAGAAGGTGTACCAGCTGGGTACGGATGCGGTGACCGTAATCTCTTCATACTCGTAGGGCGCATATTTGTCGCTCTCGTTGAGGCGCACGCCGTAGGTGCTGGGATTCTCGAACAGCAGTTTATACGCGAGGATGCGATACACGTAGCGGGCGGTCTCGGGATTGAAATAGAGGTTCCAGTACTCGTTTTGCGACTGGTTGTTCACGTTTTTTCGCACACCGCCTTCTCCCATGTTGTAACTGGCGGCGGCCAACGCCCATGAACCCAAACTGTTCTTGCTGGTTTTCAGATATTTGCAGGCTGCATGGGTGCATTTCTCCACATGGTATCTTTCGTCTACCTCATCGTTGACGGTGAGGCCATACAACTTGGCGGTGGATTCTAAGAACTGCCAGAATCCAACAGCCTTGGCGGGTGAGATGGCGTTGGAGAGGCTGCTCTCGGCTACGCACAAGTACTTGATATCTTCTGGAACGCCGTCTTCTTTCAGTATCTTCTCTAATGTCGGGAACCAGCGGCCGGCGCGTTTCAGACAGAGCAAGGTGGTGGAGTGCTGGTAGCAGACGGCCGTCAGCTCACGGTCGAGTGATTCGCGCACCATGGGGTCGTCAAGCGGTACGTTCTCTCCGCAAAAGGTGAGACTGTCGGGCAGGGGAGGAGTGGCCAGCACGTTGGTGTAATAGTTGGTACGGGCAGGCTCAGCTTTCTCTTCTTGTGCTTGAGTGTGATGCTGTAGGATGCCCCATACACAAAGGCAAACCACAATGCCTGCGGTCATGCCCCCGCACCATACCCATATTTTTTTCTTGTTTTCCATTGAGAGATGAGTTTGTTTGAGGTGATGATTCATGACATCAGAACTGCCAGCTGAAACCTACGCTGTAAAGCAGCGGCAGCTGGTAGATGGTCTTATTGGTGATGCGGTCTTTATAAAAAACGTTTTTGTAGTTGTAAAGGTTGGTGGCGCCAGCACTCAGCTCTATCACATGGCGTTCGCCAATATGGAAGCTCTTCTTGATGCTGATGTCCAAACGGTGATAGTGGGGCAGACGGCCCTGGTTGTAGTCAGCCAATATGAAGTCAAGTCCTTCGTTGTTGCTGAGGTAGTTGACATCGTATGAGGTGATGTCCATATTGGGGAAATAGGCCTGGGTCTGGGTGTAGGGGAAGCCTGTGCCAAAGTTCCAGCGCACGTCAATCTGCCAACTCTTGCGTTTCCCGAAACTGTAGGAAGCAAGGAAGTTGATGTTGTGGCGGCGGTCGAAATGGGGTTCATACACCATGCGCCCGTCGTTGCGTTTCACCCATCCTAGCGCATACACCAAACGAATGTCCAATCCTTTGTATGAAAATTCAACGGTGATGTCACCGCCGTATGCTTTGCCGGTTTCGAACATATAGTCCAAGTCTTCCTTGAACATCTTGTATCGGTTGATGGAGGTGAGCACCGAGAAATTCTTATAGTAGCCTTCAATGTTGATGGTGGTAAAGGGGATGACATCCAGCTCAAGACCTAGAATCACGTGTTGCGACTTCTGCATGCTCGATTCGATTTCCTTGCCGTTGGGCAACGTGTCGGGAATCTGGAGCGGACTGGAGAGAAATCCGGTGAACAGGTTCACCACGTCGCGGTCGGAGGTGGCGGCTACGAGATTCTGCGAGAACATGCCCGCCGCCAGCTTCAAGCGCACCTTCGGTGTGATGTTGTACTTGAACGACAGTCGCGGCTCTGGCGAACTCTTGCCGAGTGAGGCGTAGTATTGGAATCGGAAACTTGGCTCGATGAGGATCTTGTCGCGCCAGTTATACTTGTATTTGACGAACAGTCCGACATCGCTGGTGTAGTCCACCACCGACTTGCGTGAGGTTGCAGATGGGGTTTCAAAAAAGACGTAGCGAACGGTGTTTCCTGAGAATTCCGCACCGAGTGAGAGTTGGCTCTTTCCGAAATAGTAGGTGAATTTGAGATTGGCCACGAAACCGTTGAGTGCACTCTGCCGCGTGTTGGTGTCCTTGGCGGAGGTGTTTTGGGAGAGGGTGGTGGGCTTGTTGTCCTGATCGTCCAAGGCGGTATAGTAGTTGGTGTAGCCAATGGTTCCCTCAATGAGCATGGGGGCTCGGCCGGGCACTATCAGGAAGTTGCACCCCACACCATAATTGGTCCATTTGTAGGTGGCGATTTTGGTGTAATCCACCTTGTCGTCAAAGCGGAATCCGAAAAGGTTGAGCTTGGAACCGCTCTTGCCGGTGAGGGAGATTTTGCCATAAATATCCAAATAATTATAGGGAAGGCCGTCAGTTACATACGGGTAGAAAGCTTTTGAGGAATATTTCAGATAAGAGCCCTTCACCGACAGAATATAGCCGAGCGAGAAAGCACTGTTTTCTTTCATCTTAATAAAAGGTCCTTCCAATAACAACTTGGCACCAAAGGTGTTAAGGTCAACCTTGCCGGTGATGTGCTTGCGGTTGCCGTCGCGGGTGCGGATGTCCATCACCGAGGAGATTCTGCCGCCGAACTCTGCCCCGAAGCCGCCAGTATATACCTCCGCCGACCCGATGATGTCGCTGTCGAAAACCGAGAACAGACCGATGGAGTGGAAGGGATTGTAGATGAGCATTCCATCCAGCAAAAGCATATTCTGTATCGGGGTGCCTCCACGGATGTACAGCTGGCCGCCCTGGTCGCCGGTGGAAACCACGCCGGGCAGCACTTGCAGGTACTGCGCAAAGTCGGGCGTGCCACCAATAGAAGGCATCTGCTTGATGTCTTTGGTAGATACCGAGATGACCGACGTGCGTGTCTCTGTGATCACTCGCTGCGATTCGGCATTCACATTGATGCCCTCCAGCATGACGTTGTCGGGCGACATTGTGAAATTGCGGTTCACCACCATGTTGGCAATCTCTATGGAGTCGCGTATGGTCTGGAAACCTAAATAGGAGACCTCTATTTCGTATTTCCCTGACGGTACCTTGGTGATGATATAGGCCCCGCTTTTTTCCGTTACTTCACCGAAGTTAGTGCCCGTGAGTCTCACCATGGCGTATGCAATGGGTTCGCCGGAGGTGGCATCATAAATAAACCCATTCACACCTCCATTTTGAGCGAAGGAAAAGAATGGTAAAATGCTTAAAATAAATGAGATAATGTATTTTTTGTGCCTTAAAAGCATAGTCGTAATTTTAAGGCGGCAAATTTACAATAAAATCTCCTATTTTTTAATCATCTCCAACTCTTTTTTTGAAAAAATACCCAGTAAGCTCTCTGTTATTTTGGGATGTCAATCTCGGGAGAATTTTTTAGAGATTTCCCAAATCACGATGGCGCCGGCCACCGACACGTTGAAAGAGTGTTTGGTGCCATACTGCGGAATTTCAATTGCGCCATCACATAAGGCTAACACCTCATCATCCACCCCGAAAACTTCGTTGCCCAACACGATGGCCGCCTTCTCTCCTTTAGCAGGCGCGTACTCTTCCAGCGAAACCGACGTGTCCACCTGCTCCACCGCCCACACACGATATCCTTGCGCCTTCAGGTCGTTAACCGCCTCCACAGTACTATCAAAGTGCTTCCAACATACTGATTCTGTGGCCCCTAACGCCGTCTTCGAAATCTCCTTGTGGGGCGGACAAGCAGTGATGCCGCACAGATACAGCGCTTCCACTGCAAAGCCATCGCACGTGCGGAACAGCGATCCCACATTGTACATGCTCCGCACATTATCCAAAACCACTACCAGCGGAGTCTTCTCCTGCTCCTTGAACTCCTCCGTGCTCACCCGCCCGAGTTCATCCATGCTCAATTTCTTCATCTTTGATGGGTTAAAATTTCAGATGCAAAAATAGTGAAAAAGCAATTATGCATTTTCTGTTCACAAAAACATTGTCATCATTACAGGCAATAGTGTGGTGTTTCCATCTTTGTGGTAATCTTTGGTATAAACCAAATAGCGGTTATGTACCCGTTTGGAAAATTTCTTGCAAAAAGCATCCAATGAGGCGTGTGTCTTATATCCTGATGATTTTACTTCCAACGGCCATATCTTGCTCCCTCGTGAGAGCAGGAAGTCCACTTCATAATTGTGCTTTTCGTCTTCTGTCGGCCAGGTGTGGTAATACAACTTATTTCCTGTCGCTGTAAGTATCTGCGCCACTACATTCTCATATACATAACCCAAGTTGGCTGACAGTTTGTCGGATAGTAACTTCTCGTATATCAGATTTTCCGTCACATCCTTGTCCCAGAATGCTAATGTCACGAACAAGCCTGTGTCTCCCACAAACATCTTGTACTGATTGGTGTTACTGTTTAGAGATAGTCCCACATTGGGGTCATTGGCGTGGTAGGAGACATTCACCACCATACTTTCCCTCATAGATTCCAGAACCTCGTCCAAATTCTTTCGTTCGCTGTCATTGAGAACGCTTCCCACCTGATAACGAGAAGAATTTTTATTCAACTCCGACGGAATAGCCTTGAAAAGCCGTGATGCCCGACCGCTCGGGTCTATTTTTAGAAAATCATCCAAGTACAACTCAATGATTTCACGTTTCACCGCATCTACTTTGCTTAAGTTGTTCGTTCCCAAATACTCACTTACGGCCTGTGGCATCCCACCTACCAGCATATAGAGCCGGAAATCGCGCATGCTTTTTCGGAAGGCCTGTCCCAAAGGCAGTTGCTTGTCATAGAATTGGCGTAGAAGCGGTACCGTGGCTGTATCTTCTAGTGCCCAACGGAACTCCTCGTAGTCCATCGGGAACATCTCCAATCGTGTCTCCTCGCTGGGTATGAGGATGTGCTCCGTGTTCTTCCGGATGGAAATCAGCGAACCTGTCTCAATATAGTCATAACGTCCGTCTTTCACCAGCTTTTTGATGGCCTGGCGTGCTTGTGGACATTTTTGAACCTCGTCAAAAATAACCACCGACTGGCGGGTTTCCAGTACAACATGATAGATAGTCTGCAAGCGGAGGAAGATGTAGTCCAAGTCCATCAAGTCCGAAAACAGTGATTTCACTTCCTCTGACGTTTCTGAAAAGTCGATGAGCAGATAGGATTTGTACTCTTTTCGGGCAAATTCTTCCACGATGGTGGATTTTCCCACACGCCTCGCACCCTTCAACAGAAGCGCGGTTCTGCCATTTCGTTCCTGCTTCCATTGCAACATCTTACTGTAAATCTTACGTTTAAATACAATTTTTTTAGCCATCGTCTATAGATTTTTCAGCGGCAAAAATACGTAAAATTCCAAATCCTCACAATTTATTTCTTGAAAAAATTCCAAATCCTCATAATTTTTTTGTCGGAAATATTCCAAATCCTCATAATTTTTGGGGGGCAACAGCGCAGAAAAGTTTGCGGAAGTTAGCGGGTTCTGTGGGAGAACAAGTTATCCGAAATACTCTATCAGACCCATGACTGTGGGTGGGATGAAGAAGAACTGGAAGGCGTATTGTAGGGCAGTGACCACACGGTTGCCTGCCAATTCGGTGGCGCTTTTCACCCAAAACCAGCGTGGAGGCACTGTCTCTCCCCAGCCGAAAATGCCGATAAGCAGTCCAATAAAGGCACTCACACCACCAAGGATGAGTGATAATGTGTCGCCGCATTCCACAAGGTAGAAGCCACCGACAAACAGACAAAGTGGCGACAGCCATTGCCAAATCCAAAGAAATATTGCCATATTAATTTTGTTTTTCAGATATCTTCTTCAGTTCGTCAATCTTCTTTTCCAACTCATCCAGCTTCTTCATCACATCGTCGTTGTTGTCGCTCACCATGGCATCCACGAAGATGGAGTTGATGAACGACATGCCGATGATGCCGCCGAGGATAAGGAGGAACACGAAGTAGAGCCGTACGAAACCGCCGATGACGGGTGTGGTGCCCGCTGCGATGGTGTCGGGAATGTCGTACCAGCCCTCCACGGTGCAGATACGGAACACGGAGTAGATGGATTCGAGCGGGGTGGAGAAATACTGTGGGGCGATATCTTTGAAAAGGCTGCAGTTGAGGAGCCCGAAAATGACGATGATGACAAAGAAGCAGAGGAGGATCGCGTACGACTCGCGCATGGCCATTTTAAAGGCCTTCACAATCTGCGTGAAATTGGGGAAGAAGTGCAGCACGCGGAAAAATCGAAGCACTCTCAACATTCTGAAAATCAGCAGTATCGACAAATCCATCATGCCCGTAGGCAGGAAGACCTCCACCAACGACGGCAGCGACACGATGACCAAGATGCCGTCAAGCCGGTTCCAGCCGGAGCGCCAGTACTCCTTCGCCCCCAGCTTGATGTGCTTGACAATCATCTCGATAAGGAAAATCAAGGTGCAGGCGATGTCCAGCCCCGTCAGTAGCGGTGTGCTTATACCGCTAATTTGCAGGTAGATGACCACCGCATTGAGCAGAATGACGGCCAGGATGATTTTTTCGTTGAGGAAGATTTTTTCTATAATGTTTTTCATAAAAAGGGATGGATATGTGTTTTTGAATCGATAAGATTTTGCGAACTCAAAATACGATTTATTGGTATTTTCAGTTTACAAAGATACGTAAATTTCCAAATCCTCATGTTTTATTTTTTTTGCCTACTTTCTTCAGGTCTTTCGGCTGGCTCCATTGTTGCGTGTCTCCAACACGCATGTGATGCCGTGAGTTCTCCATTCCCCACACTCTGCACTTCGTTGGAGTGGGGTTACTGGAATTTCGTGCCCTTGGCACGAGGAAGAATTTTTTCAGTTTCTTTTACTTCTTTTTGGCGCGTTCCCGCTCGCGGGCGAGGTTGGCTTTGGCACTCTCAATCTCTCGTTTCAGGCTTTCGATACGGCGGTCGTGACTGGCTGCGTGGTCAATCTTCGACTTTCGGTAGCTGGCCTTGCTACTCGGTGTGGAGGCCCTCTTCACGAGGTCGGCATAATGGGCGTTGTCTTTTTTCTTGGCTTCGCGCTCTTTGGTCATCTGCGCCCGTAAATCAATCAGGCGTTTGCGGTAATATTCTACGCTCATAATTTTCTAATAATGGAATAATAAAAAGACGGTGATGATTGCTTTCACTATCACCACCGCCATTGATTCATAATCTTTTACTTTCCAGCGGCCACGAGGGTGATGCTGTTGTCGGCCAGCTTGCTGTTGTCTTTGTTGGCCACTTGCACGCCGATGCCGTACATGTCTTTAATTTTGTCTTCGAAGTTGCCCACGCGGAGGTTGCCGCCCACGGTGAGTTCACCGCCCTTTGCGCCTTCAGCACGGATGCTGGCCAGGGTGGCGTTGTCGTCTGCAAACTGCTTGCAAGCTGGAGTGGTGTAAACGCGCAGGGTAGCGCCGAAACATTTGTTGAAATTGTCTTTCAGACTTTTGACCTTCATGCGGCCGTCTAATTTGAATTCTGCCATGACTTGTTGGTTTTAAAAGGTTAATGAATAATTATTTGAAAAGTTTCTTGATTCTGTTTTTCAGACTCTTCTGAGCTTTGCGGGCTTTGGCCATGCGCGCTGCGGCTTCTTTTCCCTCTTTAGTTCGCTGGTCAAGTCGTCCGTCGGCGCGGCGTTTGGCCGTAGTGGTGCTTTTCTTCACTACAGGCTTCTTGGCGGCCTTTTTTTGTGCCTCACGTGCTTTTTTGGCACGCTCTACCAACTCTTTGTATTCTTTGGTGCGTTTATCTACTTTGCCGGATGCTGTTTTTTGTAATGCCATGATATGTATTATTTTACTGTTATTGCTCAATAATTAAATCTTCTTCTTCCTCCACAAATTCATCGAGGAGGGCGCTGGCGGCCTCTTCTTCCACGCCGAGGATGTCGGCAAAGGCAAAGAAGTTGTCCACCTCATCTTGTGCGAGGAAAGCGTCGGCGCACATCATTTGCAGACAAAGGGAGAGGATGCCCTCTTTTTCTCCGGCATCTACCTTTTTGGCGGCGCCTTCCAGAAGGTTGGCGAGCTCATCTTCGTTCATCTTTTCAGTGGCCTTAATCTCTTTCTCGAGGTTTTCGGCAAGTTTGGGCAGTTCCATCTCTTCGGCCAAATCGCCCACAAATTCTTTCTCAAACTCATCGTATTCACCATCGGCCCAAACGGCGGCGGCTAAAAATGAGGATAAGGTTTTAATGTCAGTTTTCATGTTTTTAAGTATTTGGTGATTATTTAATGATTTCAAACTCGGTGCGTCGGTTCTCGGGTGCCATCGGGTCGGCGGTGTTCTTCAGCTTGCTGCTGCCGAAGCCTGTGGCTACCAGACGACTGGCATCAACGCCTTCGTTATTGACGAGGAATTCAACGGCGGCCTGTGCGCGCTGCTCGCTCAGCTTCTGGTTGAAGTCGGCATCGCCTTCGGCACTGGTGTGTCCTTCAATACGGAGCTTGATTTCAGGGTGTTTCTCCATCACCTTAGCGAGGTCGTGCAGCACGAATTTGGCGGCCTCGGGCAGGTCGGCCTTGCCGGCTTCGAACTCTGCGGCATTGAAGTTCTCCTCAATCTTTTCGATTTCCTGCACATATACGGTATCGTGCTGAATAATAGTGGTCACTACCTCTTTGGTCTGCACTTCAGGTGACTTGTTACAGCTGCGTGCGAGCAGAATAGCGAGCACTGCGATAGCGACGATGGCGCAGAGCAGGATCCACAGCCATGCCTTTGATTTCTTGGGCTTTTCGGGCGCGGGCGGCACATAGCCGTTGAGGTATTCGAGTCGGAAGGAGCCTTTCTTGCCGACCCCTTTTTCTGCTTCCTCGAACTTTGCAACCTCGATGCCATACTGGGCAGCGTGGCTTACAAGGCGTTCGAAGCTGGGTTTGGTCCACATGCTTACCACTGCCACCTTGGTGCCGTCGCCCATCGTGAGCAGCTCGTCTTCCTTCTGGAAGAAGCCGTTCCAGTTGGCGTCGGTGCCCTTTTCGCCGGCCTTCACGAAGTTGATTTTCACTCCGCTGTCGGGGTTCAGCTCATTGGGGAATGCCTTTTGAAGGTCTTCCATCGTGGCCTGGGGATACATCACCATATAGGCGTGCATGATGCCCAGTGCCGTGCGGTTTTGCGCCTTGCCATAGACGCGTACTTTGTTTACCATGATTATCTAATTTACAATTAACAATGTACAATTGGAGGTGATTATTTTGCGTATTTGGCTTTGAGGGCTTCCATGTCAGCCTTTTTGGCATTCTTGGGGATTTCGGGCAGTTTGGCGAGGGTCATCTCGTCGAGGGCAAGCACCCAGTCGTCGGCAGAGGCCACTTGGACTTTCAGGCCGAAGTTGGTCATCATGTCTTTTTCGAAGCCGCCGACGGTCTTGCTGCCGCGGCACTCGTAGCTGCCAGTCTTGGTGGCGATTTCGCTCACTTTTTCGCTGCCGGTGAGGCGTTTTTGTCCTTGGTACACGCGGAGGGTGCCGCCGAATTCTTCTTTGAAGCGCTCGCAGAGCGTTGACACCAACAGGCGTCCGTCAACTTTAATTTCCATAGTGATTGTTTTTTTGATTATTAAATTAATGATCTGATTGATAATATTTTATGCTTACTTTTCAAGGAAGTCTACGAGTTTGCTGCCGAACTGTTGGGTGTTCCATTTCGGATCGACTTCGAACCCCACCTTTTCAGAAATTTCGCGCAGGGCCGCTTTGGTGTTGTCGTAGGTTCGGTAAATCTCAATGCTGCCGCTGTCTTGTACGCGGATATGGTAGCCTCCTACCGTGGCTTGTTTGCCGTCGCCGAACTCCTTGCAGATCTTGCTCCCGAACTGACGGGTATTCCAGTTGGCATCGAACGGAAAGTTCTTCTCTTCGGCCACCTCGCGAAGGGCGCCTTTTGCGTTGTCGTAAATGCGGTAAACCACAATGCTCCCGCTCTCTTCCCGTTGGATGATGTATTCACCCGATATTGCTGATTTTGCTGCCATAGTTTTTTGTTGGTATTGAAATTTTGAATTGTATGTTTTAAATCTCTACTATGCAATAATGGAAATCCACGCCCTCGTAGGCATTGTGGTTCCATTTAATTGTGTATTCTTTTTCGAGGTTGAAGTCAGGGTGAGTCTTAGCACAGGTGGTTCCAGGCTGTTGCCAATGTCTGGTCGTACCGTGGAGTCCTTCTTCCATGCTAAACAAATAGTTGTTTGAGGTCTTGCGGGTGGCATTAAGATACTGACTGTCGTTGGTGACGAATACGGCTAATCCGCTTTTCACAGCGGCAAAACGATTGCGCACTAGTTCTACTCTGCGCACATCTTTCCAGAAGTCGTACATGCCAAGATCTTGTGCCCCTTGGTTCTTTAAAACATCAATTTGGCGTTCTAAATGCTCTTTGAAACGCGTGAGTTGTTGGCTGTGTTTTTTTGTCTTGTACTTCAGTTCCACAGGTAAAAATTCATCACCCTTGCACAGAAGAATATCCAGCTTTAGTTCGTTTTTCCAAATGTAGTTGTCAAGCTCTTCGAAGGGGACATAATATTCCACATCTACATCATCGTAATGCCCGGTGCTGATAAGGTGCAGTGCGAGGTGCATCTGCAAGTCGCGCTCGTTGAACAGCAGTTCCCCGTTTTTGCAGTCGAGATATTGCTGTATATCAGCTTTAGCTTGTTCTACAAGTGTCATAGCTGTTTTCATTTCTTCCCAGTCTAGTTTTCGACTTTTAACTTTCAATTCTCAACTTTTAACTTACTTGTATTCTCCTCTTGCAGCTTGTCCGATGGTGATGCCATTTGGTACGCACACCTTGCCGGCCTTGTCCTTGATCTGCACGGTGACGCCGAAGTTCTGGTCGAACAATTTCTCAGCCTCACCCACCTTGGTGCTGCCCTTGATCTTCAGGCTGTCGGCATTGGTGTTCACCTCCTTGGTAGTCTTTTTGTTTAAGGCGGCGAGGGTCATCTCCGGGTCGGCCAGCACAGCGCCCTTGTAAAACGCCAGTGTCAAATCGAATGTCTTCTTGAAGTCGGCAGAAATGGTCTTGAGCTTCTTGTTCGGAGCCACGGTGAATTCTGCTTTGTTGAAATGGTCCTTGATGTTGTTGAGTAATCCCATAATATTTTGTTCTATAGTTATTTATTAATCATTTATTAGTTTTATTTAAAATTGAAAACATCAACTTGCAAATATCTGAATTATTTAGCCTCTAACCGTTATTTGATGCATTGGGTTGCTATGCAAATTGCCCATAGTTACTTTGCATCTAAAAACATATATGATGAGGGAGAAATAGAACGAGTGTCAACTTCCGAGGGAATCTCGGTAGTTATTGATGCTCTCCATTGTACCACCCGCTCAAATCGGCGAAGAAATCGTGCTCAAGGATTTGCGAGAGCTTCATCAGGGAGCTGGTGTCAATCCACGAACGCGAGAAGATGAGATAGACGTTGTTGCGGTGGCAGCTCAGCTGCTGTGCGAGCCACGGCACCTTGACGCCCTTTTGCGCCACCACCTCCTTGATGTGCCTGCCGATATGAAAACCGGTGTCCTGAACTTTATTGTGCGAATGCATGATTGTCAAGTGGTTGTGAGCTTCCCCCATTTTCTACAGACCACTAAAAAAGGCGCCGCCATTTCGTTGTCTGCTGATTAACTTGGAGGGTTCTGGTAAACCGCTGCGGTAATAAGCACGAAAAAGCTTGCGCCCCAATACGCAAACTTTCCGCTAACTTATTCTCCCGCTAAAATTTACCAGATTTTCCAAGTGAGAATAAGAGCGTCAAGCTCAATGTTTTATTCTTTCAAAATGATTTACATATTAAGATGTTCTTTTGTTCCTTAAAATTCTAGCTGCAAAAGTACGAATAATTTTATTCTCCCACCCACCCTCTCATTCCAATTTTTTCCCGTATTTTTGCCGCCGTTATGAGTAAGAATATCGGTTTCGATGCCAAAAGGGCCTTCAACAACCAGCGCGGACTGGGCAATTACAGCCGCGAAACGATCCGTATTCTCTCTGCTTACTATTCTGACAATCAGTATTTTCTGTTTACACCGAAAGTGAATTCCACTATTCATTTTCCTCTTCCAGAGAATGCCCAAGTGCGGATGCCTCACGGCTTGCAAAAGTGTAGCCCTGCACTCTGGCGCACTTTCTCGCTTGCCGGCGAGGCGCAGAAATGCCATCTCGACCTGTTCCATGGCCTCAGCCACGAACTGCCAGTGGGCATTCAGAAGAAAGATATTCCCACGGTGGTCACCATCCACGACCTCATCTTTCTCAAATTTCCCCAACTCTATCCTGCCTTCGACCGGAAAATGTATAAGCGTAAATATTTGTATAGCTGTGAAATAGCGGACAAAATAATCGCCGTGAGCCAGCAGACGAAGCGCGATTTAGTTGAACTGGCCGGTGTGCCCGAGCAGAAGGTGGAGGTGGTGTATCAAGGGTGCAGCCCGATTTTCCAACAACCCATCTCAGAAGAGCGGGTAGGGGAGTTGCGCCAAAAGTACGGATTACCCCAGCAGTATGTGCTGAGTGTGGGCGCGCTGGAGGAACGGAAGAATCATATTCTTGTTCTACAGGCACTTGCGCAACATCCCATTGACATCCCGTTGGTCATCGTCGGCAACGAGACTTCCTATACGCCGGTATTGTACCAATATATTGCCGAGCATCATCTCGAATCGCAGGTGAAAATCCTGACCGGTGTACCGTTTTCCGATTTTCCTGCCCTCTATCGTGGTGCTTCAGTGTTTGTGTATCCTTCTCTTTTTGAGGGATTTGGGATTCCGGTTCTGGAGGCGCTCACTTCGCATGTGCCGGTGATTGCTGCTACGGGAAGCTGTTTGGAGGAGAGTGGTGGCCCGCACAGTTGTTATGTTGCCCCTGATGCTCCCGATGAGCTGGCCTACCAGCTGGAGCGCATCCTGAGCGATGCAGCCTTGCGGCAAGAAATGATTGCACATGGTGAAGAATATGCTCGTCAGTTCACCGACGAGGCCATCGCCCAACGGCTGTGGTCGGTGTACGAGGCTGTGATGTAGGGGGTTACTTCACCAAAATCTCCATTCTCGAGTTGATCATTTTGTATCGTGGGTCATCCGCATCCAAGAAAATGGCCTCATCGAAATGAGTGTAGTCCACGCTGTAGCGGGAAATGACAGGGGCTTCGTTCAAGTCCCAAAGCATATTCTCTGCTAAAAATTTTACGTAGGCCTCCCTCCAATCTCGGCTGCCCACAAAGAGATAAAGGCTGATTTCGTAAACGTGGGTGGTGTCTCGGTTAAGGAAGCTGACGAGCTCTGTGATTTTACTCTCCGGTCTGAATGCGCCGTCAATGAAAAGTGGGATGTTCACCACGATGAGATCTCCACTATCTAAATGAGCATCGGGGCGAGGATAGCCGTAATAAACATATTGGGCGTGCGCGGTCATCGTGAGGATAAATAACGCACAGGCAATCAGTATGTTTCTCATATTTTGGGATTTTAGAAAAGTTCCAGCTGGGTGCCGTCCCCCATCGGGTCGTCATCGTCCTCCTCGTCGCCCTCTTTCGGCGCATCAATGGTGTTGAAGATCTCTTTCGCCTCGTTCATCTCAATCTCCTCGATGCTGCCGGTCGCGATGCCTTCCTCTTCAACCTCTTCCTCCTCGGGCTCTTCCGGCTCTTCGTACGGCAGCGGCTCCAACCATTTCACACTCTTGATGGTGCCGAGGTTGAGACGCTTTCCTTTGGCTTTAATTCCTTGTATCTCAATAAATTCATCTACAGAAATCACTTCTGTAAAGATGGCTTTCGGGTCTTTCTTGGTGAACTTCACCTCCAACTGCGGCAGCCGGTCAATCGACACCAGCACGAGTTTGATGTCCTTTTCGTTGGGAATGAACTCGATGCTCTTGTCCGTCAGCTGCGGCGCAAACCGCTTGATGTAGTATTTGTCCTCTTTCTTGTTGTAATAGACCGCCGTGATGACCTTGTGCTGACTGAATTTCTTGATGATGGCGAGATTATCCTCGAAATGAGTGGTCAGTTCGTAGCCAGTGATTCTGTAATTTCCTGATAAATAAATGGATATAATTCTGTCATCTTTTTTGAATTCTCCCAAAAAGTCGCCGCGTTCCTCGTTGTTGAGGCGCATCACAGTGGGGTCGAACCATACGCCGATGGCGGAAAGTGTGGATACGCCCTTCTCGCTCATCTCGATTTTGGAGACAGGATTGCGCGACAAGATGTTGCCTTTCGAGCTTCTTCCCTTGATAGCTAACGTGCTGAAATCGAACTCGTAGCTCTTCTTCTTGAGGTTCTTTTTGGGCTTGAGGGTCACCTTCACCTTCTCGGCCTCGCCGTTGGGGTTGACGGTGAAGTATAGCACTTCGGTGCCGCTCTCGCCTGAGGTGAGGTCGTACTCCTTGTTGCGGGTGATGCCCCCGATGGAGAATCGTTTCACCATGGCGGGACCATTCTTGCCCTTCGAGTAAATCATGTTATATACGGTGCGGTCGTCGCCCCGTTTGAACACGCCCACATAGATGATGTGCTTGGCAATGAACTGTTTGTTAGCCACTTTTGTCACGGTGAACTTGCCGTTCTTCATGAACACGATGATGTCGTCGATGTCGGAGCACTCGCAGGCCAGCTCCACATTGTCGTCTCTCTTCAGGGCGGTGCCGATGAAGCCCTCCTCCTTGTTGACGTACAGTTTCTGGTTGGCCACGGCCGCGCTCACCACATTGATGGTGTCGAAGTTCTTGATTTCGGTTTTGCGCTCGCGTCCCTTGCCGTATTTTTTCTTTAACTGCTTGAAATAGTTGATGGTATAGTCGATGATATGGTTGAGATGGTTCTGCGTCTCTTCAATCTGCATCTCCACGTTTTCGATGGCCTCTTCTGCCTTTTTGATGTCGAATTTGGAGATTTTGCGCACCGGTTTTTCGCAGAGTTTGAGGATGTCCTCATGGGTGATTTCGCGTTTGAAGAGGGGCTGGTAGGGAATGAAGGCCTTCTGGATATTGTCGATCTGCGTCTCCCACGTGTCGGTGTCTTTTTCGAGTTCTTTATAAATTCTTTTTTCGAAGAAAATCTTCTCCAAGGACATCCAATGCCATTGACCTTCAAGCTCATGCAGATAGATTTCGAGGTCTTTGCGCAGCATATCCACGGTGTTTTGGGTGTTGATGCGCAGGATTTCGCTGACGCTGAGCAGGGCGGGTTTGCCGTTGTAGATCACCCACGGGTTGGGGTTGATGTTCATCTGGCAGTCGGTGAAGGCATAGAGTGCGTCGATGGTCTGGTCGGGTGAGGTGCCGGGCATCAGGTGCAGCACAATCTCGACGGTCTTGGCGGTGTTGTCGTCGATTTTGCGGATTTTCAGTTTGCCCTTTTCAATGGCGGGAGTGATGGAGTTTTGGATGAGGTCGATGGTATTCGTGCCGTAAGGTATTTCGGTGATTACCAGAGTTTTATTATCTTGAATAGAAATCTTAGCACGGTTGATGATCTTGCCGCCGAGGGTGCCGTCGTTGTATTTGCTTACGTCGATGCTGCCGCCGGTGGGAAAGTCGGGGTACAGCTCGAAGGGCTTGTTTTCAAGAATGGCGACCGATGCGTCGAGCAGTTCGTTGAAGTTGTGGGGGAGGATTTTGGTGGCCATACCCACCGCGATGCCCTTCACCCCTTGGGCCAGCAGCAGCGGGAAACGTATCGGCAGCTGGATGGGCTCCTTGTTGCGGCCGTCGTACGACATCTTCCACTGCGTGATTTTCGGGTTGAACACCACCTCCAGAGCCAGTTTCGAAAGTCGTGCTTCGATGTAACGCGGGGCAGCAGCGGGGTCGCCGGTCAGAATGTTACCCCAGTTTCCTTGCGTGTCGATGGTCATCTCCTTCTGCCCCAACTGCACAATGGCATCACCGATGGCCGCATCACCATGGGGGTGATATTTCATGGTGTTACCCACGATGTTGGCCACCTTGTTCATTCTACCATCCTCCAACTCGCTCATAGAGTGGAGAATACGGCGTTGTACGGGCTTCAACCCGTCATATACATCAGGCAGTGCGCGGTCTAAGATGGAGTAGGAGGCATAGTCCAAAAACCAGTTCTCAAACATCGACTGCACATACACCACATTTTGCAGATGGTTGCCTTCATTGGCATTGGTCGATTCGATTACAGAATCACCATCTGCATCATTCTCATTTTCAGTATTTTCTGCGTCTAAAATTCTATTCTTGTCTTCGTCCATGAAAGCCCGTTTTTAATCAAGGTGCAAATTTACTATGAATATTCGTAAAAATGGCCTCTTTTTGAGGGAATTTATGAATATCATTTTGTTAAAAGATGTCCCATTTTGCACAGGAAATTTTCGCTGAGATGCCGAAGGCGTGAAAAAATAGTGTATTTTTGCGCTGCTATTTCAAAATAGACATACCGACCTGCAATTATGGCCCACCACAACCGCACCACATCCCCCTTCCAACAGCTGCTCCACTACCTTCTGGGGCTGCCTAAGTCGCTGTATGTCAATTTCCGTTGCCTTCCTTTCGCGCAGGCCGTCCACCTGCCGATACTCGTTTCGCACCATACCCGTCTCAAACACCTCTATGGGAAGGTTACCGTGAACGGAAAACTCAAGATGGGGCTGGTGAAAATCGGATTGGGCACTTCGCAGTTGGTGGATTTCCGAAGCGAACGCACGGTCATCGATTTCCGCGGGCGTGTGGAGTTCAATGGCAGGTGTAAGATCGGCGCCGGCTCGCGGGTGATGGTGGCCACTACGGGAACGCTTGTTTTTCATGATAATTTCTGCAACTCATCCCATCTCAACATCATCTGTTTCAAAAAGATAGTCTTCGGAACCAACAATCATTTCTCTTGGCATACGTTGGTGATGGACAGCGACCAGCACGAGGTGGTGGACTGCACCGGACAGCGTGTCAACGAGGATGCCGCTGTTGTCTTCGGCGACAATGTATGGTGCGGCTGCAATGCTATTGTGTTGAAAGGTACGGAGTTGTGCAGCGATGTGATGGTGGGCGCAGGCTCCGTTGTGCATGGACATCATACCACGCCCCATGTCATCATTGCGGGAAATCCCGCCAAAATAGTGAAAGAGAATGTCTCTTTGGGTTGATTTTTATAAATAATTTTATTGATAATCAATAAGTTAAAATGGATAAACTGTCAGTCGTCATCATCACCTACAACGAAGAGCGCAACATACGCCCCTGTTTGGAAGCGGCCTTGAAGGTGGCCGACGAGGTGCTGGTGGTGGACTCCTTTTCCACCGACTGCACCTTGAATATTTGTGAGGAGATGGGCGTGCGTTTCATCCAGCATGAGTGGAAAGGTTATTCCGAACAGAAGAATTTCGCCAATGCCGCTGCCTCTTACGACTGGATTCTTTCTGTGGATGCCGACGAGGTGCTGGACAACACGTTGCAGCAGGCTATTTTGGAGGCCAAGACGAAAGGTTTTGCGGGAGCTTACCAAGTGAACCGGCTCACCTTTTACTGCGGGCACCCCATCCGCCATTGCGGCTGGTACCCCGACATCAAGCTGCGGCTGTGGAACCGCACGCAGGGCGAGTGGGATGGCTATATCCACGAGGAGGTCAAACTTCCGGCGGGTACTCCTATTGCCCGTTTATCTGGCCACCTCAACCATTACTCGTATCATTCTATCAGTGAGCATATTCGGCAGGCCGACAAGTTTACCGATATGACCGCCCGTGCTGCTTTCGAACGTGGGGAGGGTCGGAAACTCCGCTTTACCATTCTCTGCAAGGCAGGATGGAAATTCCTGCGGGGCTACTTCTTCCAGCTCGGCTTCCTCGATGGCTACTACGGCATGGTGGTGTGCCGCATCTCCGCTTTCGCCACCTTCCTGAAATACACGAAACTGAACGAACTTCACCAGCATGCAAAACATCACTCTGAAACGTCTGATTATTAGTCGCACCGACAGCATCGGCGACGTGATTCTCACCCTGCCGGTGGCGGGCGAGCTGAAACGGATGTTCCCCGACATCCACATCCTTTTTCTCGGTTCCTCCTACACCCGTCCCATCGTGGAGTGCTGTCCCCATGTGGATGAGTTTGTGGAATGGACCGAAATTGGTAAGTTGTCGGATGTTGATAAAGTGTTGGCTTTTAAAAAGATGCGGGCTGATACCATCCTCCATGTCTTTCCGCGACCTGAGATCGCTAAATTGGCAAAGCGGGCAGGGATTCCCGTGCGGATTGGCACGTCGCACCGGATGTATCACTGGCTGACCTGCAACACGAAGGTGAACCTTTCGCGCCGCCACTCTGATTTGCACGAGTCGCAGCTGAACCTCCAACTGCTCAGTCCGTTAGGGTATGTGCCGCTCGTTAGTTTGGCGGAGGTGAGGGACAGGCTCTCGATGGTGCCGCCCGCGTTGGATGCTGAGACCCAGCAATGGCTCGACCCCTCGCGCTTCAATCTTATCTTGCATCCCAAGTCGAAGGGCAGTGCGCGCGAGTGGGGTATCGACCATTTCTGTCGGTTGGTGGACCTGCTGCCCGCCGACCGCTTTCACATCTTTCTGTGCGGCACGGCTGCTGAGCGCGAGAAGATGGGGACTTTGTTGGATAAGGTAGGGGAGAATGTGACCGACTTATGTGGCAAACTATCTCTTTCACAATACATTGCGTTTATCGCTTCCGCTGATGCGCTGGTGGCGGCCAGCACCGGACCGTTGCACATTGCGGCGGCTGTTGGCACGCACGCTGTCGGGCTCTATCCGCCCATGCGGCCGATACATCCCGGCCGGTGGAGGCCGTTAGGCGACCATGTCAAGGTGTTCTGTGTGGAGAAGGAGTGCGAGGCGTGCCGCCACACGATGGAGTGTGCCTGCATGAAGGCCATCAAGCCGGAAGCGGTCGCCCAGCACCTGATGGAGTGCTTGTAAGGGGCTGAGATTCCGTTCCCTCCTATCGTCGGGAACGGAATGGTGGGTGCATTGGGGACACATGGAGGATTCGGTGAGGAAAAGTGTGCCGGCGGCACACAATCTTAGTAACCCCAGACAAGCGAAACGGAACGTGAAGCGCAGTCTGGGGTGGGGATGCGCCTTACCGCCACCCGCGGCACGCTGACAGGACGATAGCACCTTACGGCGGGTTTGCCGCGGAAGAACTGGGCGGGGGATAGAACAATTATAATAGGAAAGGTTGAGATTTTTCGGCGAGCATGTGCAAAGCCCACCTCTTACGTCTTGATAATCCTGTTGTTTTTATCCGTTTCCGAACTTCTCAACGCTGCAAAGATACAAAAAAATCGGTTGAATCATCCTGTAAAATACAACCTTATTACTCAATAGCCTGTATCTTGTCGTATGTACTGAGGTGACCCTTGCTGTAATCGCTGTAGTTGAGCAGGTAACGCTGGATGTCATTCTCAAAGTTTTCCCCTTGGTTTGCTGAGTAGATTTTGTTATTCTTGTATTTTCAAGTTCGTCCCAGCATTGTCATTGCAGTATTTGACAAAGTCTCGTAATATCTGCAGAGTAGCATCCTCATCTGCGAATTTGCACAAGGGAACAGAGTATGTGATTTTTATAAGGTCATGTCTATTCTCTGGGATAAACATTTGCGGAGAATCTTTCAAAACGTTTTGCTCTATGATTTCCTCGGCACGCCAATCCAAATCAGGCGAATCATTAGGCCTTATGGCTAAATAGAACATTAACCTGCTATCAGATTCTTCCGCTGGTGTGAAGTCTGATATATCGTAATCCCTTTTGCAGTCCTTGTAGCATCCGGTATCGCTGACCTGAATAACGGAGAATCCTAATGTTTTTTTATCACCAACTGCTTGGTAGCCGATAAAATATTCATACACATAAGTGTAAATCCAGTCCCAGGCCGACTTGTATTGTCCGATTTTTGTATCATTTTTGGTGACATCGGAAAATCTTTTGTAGCCCCAGTTTTCATTGAATCCGAGTTTGACCCTGATAAACCAGCACAAATCTTTCATTCTCCGTTGGTACTCGTATATTAAGCGGTGGGCCTTTCTGACCTCGCAAAATGTGGAAACTAATTGTTCTTCCATTGACTTATTGGTTGCCATTGCAGTATAATTTTTTCGTTAATAATCTCATTATGTATTGCGTAAAATCCAATCTTGTGATTCTCCCATATATTTAATGCACATTTATTAATCGTATATTGTCTTTCGGGCAATGTATTCATCCACTCTATCTTCAATACACCTTGCCGAGCAAACATTTCAATCACATCGTCCAAAATACGACAAACACATCCGTTTTCGTCTTTTGTGTTTCGTTCATTGACAATCGCATTCAGCAAATTGTACCAACTCGCTTTATATACAGGGCAACCAGCTGCAATTCCAGGTTGCATATTCTCATTGCCTCCCATTGCAATTAGGAGAATAGGTTTTTCATAGTCATTGTTATTCTGTTCATTCTTAATCGATAGGATTTCATTCTCCCATTGTGTCGGATATTGACCACTTGCATCTCCAATTTTTGCTTCAATAATGATGTCATATCCTTCCGTCTCAATCCATACATCAGGTTCTACGAAATTCGTATTAGTCGTACCAGTTGGATCTGTATGCTCCCAAAAATTGAAGGATATTATTTTGCCGAAATCCATCGATGGCAAATCGTTACAACTATTCCTGAGTATTTCCCAGAAAATATCATCGGGTAGATACTGCAATAGACCAATGGATGAAGATGTCTTAAAGTCTTCGTCCATATAGAAGTCAACACTTGATTTTCCTTTGAAATATGATTGGATCATAAAGCAGAAATATAATGGAAATAATAGTCATCTCGCAACATCGCGATTTTAATACTTATTTGTCCTTGAGTCAAATAAATGGTTCGCTCGGAAAATATTTTGCGGTCGACTTGATGAGAATGTAAGCTATGATGGCTCCAATTATCAGATCCATAATTGCAGAATTTTGATGTTGCAATATTACAAAAAATATCAATCCCACAAATCCCAAAAATACTTGTTGAACAACCGGAAAAATTCATTCTTGCATTCTTCCATATAGTCCGATATTTTTCTTTCGTAATCAGAATATTGGTCGGATACTTTTTTGTATTCCTCTCCGTGAATGGGGTCGTCGTTTGGGCCGTACCATCTACGGCTCCCTGTCTTTTCGGCTGCAGCCTTTTCCTCTTCCGTTAGCAACTTTTCTCCGTTCACCCCATACTTCTTTGTAAATGCATGACAGATGCGGTGCCACTCCCATTAATTAGGGTGAGCATTATTTTGTTCTCGAAAAAAATTGTATTTTTGCAGCATCAAACTGTTTGAAGTCGAAAAGACGGAATAATCTCACACTCGGGATAAGGTCGCCCCTTTCAAGTGTGAGGTTATTTTTTTGTCTTCGAGATAGGGTAGGGACGTAGGAACTATGAACAAAAAAGGTTAACCCATCCTGTATGTTCCCGCGAAGGGCGTCCACGCAAAAGCGCGATTTTAAAACATAACATCCACAAATTCTCGCAGGAAATTCATTCAAGCTTCAAACAGCGGTCGCCAGGAATTGTTGGGTTGAGTGTTCTGTTTGCCGCAAGCATGATAGAAAAACAAACAGCCTATTAAGGAATATATACGAATTTTACCCCTTTTGTTTACCACCAACCGTACACCTTGCGGTATCATGTAGACATTTTTATTCACCTTAACTCCATCGACAAAGCCGATATAACTATTGGGTTCAACGGAATATACTGCTGCGCTGTCCCTTTCTTTAACAAAAATAGGGTGACAGGTTTTGTTGATAACACAAGAGGGCAGGTGTAGATTTATGAGTTGGATAATGCCGCATAGAAGAAATAAAAGCATTGCTATAGCACCTTCATCTTCTGGAATTCCAAAGAATGCGATTACACCAGCAATTCCAATAAAATCGCCAATAAGGTAACAGTTAAAATAGCGATTTATGGCACAAAAAAATCTTCTAAGCAAAGTTGTCATTATTGGAAATGGTTTTCCAATAAACGTAGCCGGAGCGAATATTATTATTCACCTTGCCATTCGATTATAAAGACAACCACCTGTCGGCAGGTTTGCCGCGGAAGAACCGGGAGGGTGGAGAGAACAATAAAAACAGAAAGGTTGTTCATTTTCTTTGCTAGCGCCCAAAGAAAATGAACCAAAAGAAATGCGCTTTGCCGCTGTGCAAATTCCGGCTAAAATCGGGGCTCGTGCGCTAAACGGCGAAAAACTTGATGAGCTTCACTGCGTGGCGCTCATCTTCGGACAGTTCGCCGTTCTTTACGCTCACTCCCCCCGATTTCTTCACGCCGTAATTTGCAAGGCGGCGGTGGAATGAACCTGCACTGCTTGATTTCGCTTCATGGTGGGGTTGGCCGTGTGCCGGCGGCACACACTCTTAGTAACCCCAGACAAGCGAAACGGAACGTGAAGCGCAGTCTGGGGTGGGGATGCGCCTCACCGCCACCCGCGGCACGCTGACAGGACGATAGCACCGGACGGTAGGTTTGCCGCGGAAGGACCGGGCGGATGGATAGTTATACGAGTTGCACCGCCGCCAGTTCTCTACCAATCTTATGGATGGCTGTCTGAATCTTTGACACCTGTTTTTCCGACACATACTGCCCCTGCTTATATTGCCGCATCAAAGAGGGATTGATTCCGGCGTATTTTGCAAATTGAGTCATATTCAGTATTTTATAATAGCTCAAGAAGGAAGGCATATCGTATTTATATACGAATGTAGTGTTTTTCAAATCGTCGGGATCTAGCTTGCCAGTTTCCTCAAACACCTCAATAAATTCTCTTACCGAATTTTCAAAATCGGCCTTAGCTTCGGCGACAGTGCTGCCATTACCATACATAACGGATTTTGTGTCAGGCGAGAACACCCCAAATGTGCCGTCTTTGCCAATCTCAATTAATGCGATTTTCTTTTTCATTATAATGTTGTAGTTACTATTAAAAACCTATCACTTTTTTCAATTTGCAATATAATCCGTACTTGATTTCCTGCGAGCCATGCCGCTCAATTTTCAGAAGTTCATCCTTCTCTGCATGAGCATATATGTCGTGATTGCCGCCATTTCTCAAAAGATACCATCCGTTCTGTTCAGCAATTCTTCTTAATTCATTCCATTTCATCGCACTGTAGTTAATTGAGTACGCTGCAAATATATAACTTTTATGTTATATAATAATGCTTTGTGAAAAATCTTTTCCATATATCTATCAATTGATTACGAAAATATTTTAACAAATTAACTAAAAATAGGCGATTTTTTGGGAGATTCCGTTCCCGACGGTAGGAGGGAACGGAATGGTGGGTGCATTGGGCTATGGAGGATGCGACGAGGAAAAGTGTGCCGGCGGCACACACTCTTAGTAACCCCAGACAAGCGAAACGGAACGTGAAGCGCAGTCTGGGGTGGGAACGCCACGCACCGCCACCCGCGGCACGCTGACAGGATGATAGCACCTGACGGCAAGTTTGCCGCGGCGGCACCTCATGACTATATCCTCCCGAAGCCGTGCTCACGCTCCACCACTTTCGTCAAAGCCGACTCCAACTGCCCGATGTCTTCCCATGTCCAGCCAAGACCGCCTTTGCAAATCACAATCCTTTTTCCGCTTTTGGGAAAAATCCGCAGCCGGTCAAGACTCTTTCCTCCCCAATACACGTCCCATCTCATTCCTTCAAATGGAATGACAGTCTTCAACTGGCGATTCCCTATGGTATAATGTATTACCCTGATTTCCTGTTTGATATAATCTACATAAACCACATCTGCCAAACTTCCCTTGTTGAGAAAAGAATAGAAAGGAGCCATAAACAAGCCAAACCCGCCACATGCCAGCACGTAACCTAAAAAGTGCTTTCCAACATCCATGATAATGCCTGCCAGAAAAGGCACCCCGGCAAAAAACAAAAAGAGAGGAATAAACCGTATCCAAAACCGGAACACGATGGAATGCTTCCGCTTACTCCTTTTGATAACCCTGACGTATTGTGGATAATCTGCCATCTATAATACGGTTGAAAAACTTTCTCGCCCCCATCCTTTCATCCCTTCATCCTCACCATTAACCTCTTCACACCTTCACTCCTTCACTCCTTAACTTCTTAACTCTCAACTCTCAACTTTCAATTTTCAATTCTCAATTCTCAATTCTCATCTCCCCACAATCTTCTCCATCTCTCCCGACAGCGGCGCGGTTACCTCCACGGTTTCGTGCCGCACGGGGTGCTCGAACCGTACACGATAGGAGTGCAACGAGATGGAGCCGTCGCGGTTGGAGCGTTTCGCCCCGTACTTCAAATCCCCCTTGATAATGCAGCCGTGCGCCGCCAGCTGCGCCCGTATCTGGTGGTGACGCCCCGTGTACAGCTCCACCTCCAACAAGGTGTAGTGGGTCAGCGTGCGTACCACGCGGTAGGCCAGCTCCGCCTCCACATATCCGGGCTTCTGGGTAGGGGAGACCGCCGTTTTGTTGGTGCGCTCATCCTTCTTTACATAATCCACCAGCTTCTGCTCGGGCACCTCCGGCGCTTTCTCCACCAAGGCCCAGTAAATCTTGCTGATATGGCGCTCCTTCACCAACTCGTTCATCCGAGTCAGCGCTTTGGAGGTCTTGGCAAAGATGACCGCCCCGCTCACTGGCCGGTCGATGCGATGCACCAAACCGCAGAACACATTCCCCGGCTTGTTGTAACGCTCTTTCAGGTACTGCCGCACCTCCTCCACCAACGGCACATCACCCGTCTTGTCGCCCTGCACGATCTCTCCCGCCAGTTTGTTGACGATAATCAGATGGTTGTCTTCGAAAAGGATGCGGTCGGCCAACGACATCAATACTGCTCTTTTTCGTTGGGGAAGTCCATGTTTTTCACATCCTCAATGTAGTTGCCCACCGCGCGGATGATTTCCTCGCTGAGGTTGTGGTATCTTCTCAGGAAGCGTGGGGAGAACTGCTGGGTGATGCCGAGCATGTCGTGCAGCACCAGTACCTGTCCGCTGGTGGCGTTGCCGGCCCCGATGCCGATGGTGGGAACATGCACCGCTTCGGTCACCCTTTTGGCGACCTCGGCGGGGATTTTCTCTAACACAATGGAGAAACAGCCGTATTTTTCCAACTGCTGGGCATCGTAGAGCAGCTTCTCAGCTTCCTCCTCTTCGGTGGCGCGTACGGCGTAGGTGCCGAACTTGTTGATAGACTGCGGGGTAAGCCCAAGATGGCCCATTACAGGGATGCCGGCGCAGATGATGCGTTCGATAGATTCACGGATCTCTTCGCCTCCCTCCAGCTTGATGGCATCGGCGCCCGACTCCTTCATGATGCGGATGGCCGAGTGCAGGGCCTCTTTCGAGTTGCCCTGGTAGGTGCCGAAGGGGAGGTCCACCACCACCAATGCGCGTTCCACTGCCCGCACTACGGAGGCGGCATGGTAAATCATCGCGTCAAGGGTGATGGGAAGGGTGGTTTTGTAACCGGCCATGACGTTGGCGGCCGAGTCGCCGACCAAAATCACATCAATTTTCGCCATGTCCAACAGCTTTGCCAACGAGTAGTCGTAGGCAGTCAGCATCGCGATTTTCTCGTTCTGGTCGCGCATGCGCTGCAAGATGTTAGTGGTTACCTTCTGAACATCTTGGTATAAGTATCCAGACATAATGGGGTGTTATTGTAAGGTTGTTTCAATCAGATATTTGTCGCGTTTCGGGTTGCTGTTGGAGATCAGCTCGCCGATGAAACCCGCGAGGAACAGCTGGCAGCCGATGACCACCGCCAACAGGGCGAGGTAGAACAGCGGCTGGTCGGTCACCTGGCGGAAGATCTCTCCCTGGTGCATCAGGATGAGTTTTTTCGCGATAAGGGCAATGACAATGATGAGGCCGAGAAGGAAGGAGACGCTACCCCACAGCCCGAAGAAGTGCATGGGCTGTTTGCCGAATCGTTTGGTGAAGGTGAGCGTCATCAGGTCGAGGTAGCCGTTCACGAAACGGTTCCAGCCGAACTTGGAGGTGCCATATTTGCGTTTCTGGTGGTGAACCACCTTCTCGCCAATCTTCGTGAAGCCTGCCCATTTGGCGATGACCGGAATGTAGCGGTGCATCTCGCTGTAAATTTCAATGTTTTTCACCACATCTTTGCGGTAGGCTTTCAGTCCGCAGTTGAAGTCGTGGAGTTGGATTTTGGAGATGTGGCGGGTGGTGGCATTGAAGAGTTTGGAAGGGATGTTCTTCAGCATCACGTTATCGTAACGCTTTTTCTTCCAGCCTGATACCACATCGTATCCCTCTTCCGTAATCATGCGGTACAGCTCGGGAATTTCGTCGGGACTGTCCTGCAGGTCGGCGTCCATGGTGATGACCACATCGCCCTCGCAGGCGGCGAAGGCCGTATTCAGGGCTGCCGATTTGCCGTAGTTGGTGCGGAACTTGATGCCCTTGATGTTGGGGTTGGTCGCGTGCAGCTGTTCCACCACCTTCCACGAGCCGTCGGTGGAACCATCGTCCACCATCAGAATCTCGTAGCTTAAAGAATGCTCGTTCACGACGCGTTCAATCCATGCTGCCAGTTCGGGCAGCGATTCCTTTTCATTGTATAGGGGGATGATGACGGAAAGGTTCATAATGTTGGGTTTTTATTGTTCAGAATGATTTTCTTCAGTCTTAACCTCAGTTTTGGTATCGGTATCAGGTTCTTCTTCGGCAGCCACCGGGTCGTTGCCGTTGCGCGAGCAGATGGTCTTTTCTTTCCGGTAAAGGAAGAGCGCCACAAAGATGTTGATCATGAGTCCGTAGAGCAGAGCAGCCAATGTGGTGATGGTGCCTGCCGCAGGGATGGTTAAGTACTGTGGAACTTGCTTGGTGGCAAGACGTTGTTTCCATACAGGATTCTCTGCCAAAGAGTCGCGGGCGGCTTCCACTGCTTCGAGACTGACGGGCAGAATTTCAGGATTGCCCATACGCACCGAGTAGAGGGTGGAACGCAGTTGCTGATCAGAGCAGATGTCAAAGGTGTCGAGTTGGTACAATCTGCCCGTGGTATCGTGCTTGCATTTGAGCGTCAGTTCGCGCTCGAAACGTTTCAGGATGACCACCACGCCACTGTCGGCTTTCATCCGCAAAGTGTCGTCGGCAATAGTCTTGTGGGTCTCTTGTAGTGAGATGCGTTTCAGAGTTTTGTGATAATCTTTGATTTCGGCAGTCGTGATGGTGTCCTGTTGGATGGACTTGATGGCCAATTCGGTGTTTTGACGGTTGAGACGTCCCAGACCATCTTTCTCAAAAACAGCCAACTGCAGCATCATGTAGAGTGCCAGAATGACGTACCCGATAAATACGACGCCGCAGCCGATGCCGAAGGCTTTCGAGAACTTGATGAGACCATCCTGCATCTTGTCGCGCACATCGCGGATGGCCAGATAAAGGCAGGCTACGATGGCCAACACCTGTAGCAAGTCCTTCACTGGACCGTAGTAGTAGCCGGTATTTACGGCAAAAAAGCCTAATAGATTAATGACAGAAAGCCCTGCTCCAAGCAGGGCTCCCCATTTGACGATGATGATGAATTTAGAATCTTTCATCATTCGGATGATTATCGGTTGGTGTCAGAAGCACCATAGAATCTGCTTCTGTGGTCAACGAGCTTGCCGTCACCAGCGATGTCGTTGTAAACCAGCTGTTTCACCACATCATTCAGCGGATAACCGCCATACTGCTGTGACTGCGGGTTCTCCACCAATACGGTCTTGTATGCGAAGTTGGTGTATTGCATGTTGATGAACTTCTCGGCTTCTTTTTTAGCGGCTTTGTCGTCCATCTGCTGATAGGATTTGATCTGGTTGGTGATCTGTTCCATCATCTGTTTTTTCACTTCGGTGCCTTTGTCAACCTTGGTCACGCTCACGAGGTAAGCGTAGTTGTTACCGCTCACCACGGCGGTCTTGCCGGCGGCGAGGTCTGCGATTTTACCTACAGCCGTGCTCTCCATGTTGCCGTATTCTGAGAAACCAACGGCCATCTGCTGCGGGGCAGCACCATATTTGCTGGCGATTTCGGCCATGTTGTTGCCGTTGAACTCTTTCTTGAGGCGGGCCACAACAGCGTCTTTCTTCATCTCAGCCTTCATATCATTGATGACGCGCTCTTTCATCTCTTTAAAAGAGGGGTTCTGAACTTCTACAGAAGCGGAGATGCCCATGACAACGAACACTTCGCTGATGGTGGTTTCGCCGGTCATCTGGTTGAAGGTGGTCAGGTGGCCGATGAAAGGATTGTGGGCGACGCTGCCTACTGCGTTGTTGGCATTCTTGCTGGTGCTGAAAGCCCAGTTGACCGCCTCGCGGCAGTCGAGGATGCCCGTGCTGACCTCTACCACGTGCTGCATGCTGGTGATGCTGGTGCTGATGGTTTCGCCACCGTTCTTCTTTGCGGCCTTGGTCATCTCTTCAACGGTGTTGCAGTTGGAAACCTTGTCAGCATTCTGACGAGCTTTCTTGTCGGTCATGGAGCTGGCCATTACCGGAACAGGATAGAGCACATACTGGCTCTTGGCAACGGGTTCTGATTTGTACAGCACCATGTCCACAGTGTACAGGTTCAGGTTGTCGCGCTTGTTGATGTAGCACTCGTTGACGTTGGTGTTGATGAGTGCGTTGAACCATTTGGAAGTCATGGTGTCGTTGGAGGCGTAGATGTAGCGACCGATGCCGTCAAATGAAGCACCATCGAGGAGAACGTAGGGGTGAAGAACGGAGTCGGTGCCGTATTGTGCCAGATAAGGAATCATAGCGGATGAGTCTTGGCCGTCGAGGGCAGCCTTGATCTCCTGAGCCTTGGCCAAAGCCTGCTCTTCGGTCATGTCCTTATCTTCTTTCGGGCTGTCGGTATAGGGCAGAATCAGCTGGGCGATTTTGATGGAGTCAGGACGGTTCTGCACGTCTCTCACCTGACCGAAATAGATAACATTGTTATTATATAATTTCGGAGCGATGAAGGCGCTGTCTTTGCTGGTATTGCTGACCAATGCTTTCCATTCGGGAGTCATGGCCAGTGCGTGTGAGGAGAATCCGCGCGGATTGTGGCTCAAGGCATTGCGTTTCTGCAAGGCGGTCTCGTCAGCTTTCAGATAAAGGTTGGTATCTACCTGTGCGTAAGCGGCTACGAGGCTGGCACCTAACATGTTGTAGGTGTAAGGATCTCTGCTGTTCTGGGCATATTTCAGGTCGATTTTTTCGATCTTGGTGGGCTGAGCCGTGAACTCCTGGATGGAGTTGCTGTTCTGCAATTGGCGGAACAGACTGTCGGCCAATTTGGCGGAGTTGATGCGGTCTTCGGCGGTGGGGTTCACCGTGAAATAAGCGATCTCCACATCCTTCTCGGTCTGACGGATGGTGTAGCGGTTCTTATGCTCTTTGAAATAAGCCTTCGCATCGCTGTCGCTGATGTCGAATTTCAGATTGTCGAAAGAGGGATGGTTGAGGTTGATGGCCACCATCTGTCCGCTGATGCGGTTGTTGTTGTCGGCCATCTGGGCCAGCATCTTCTTGGAGAAGTGGATGGAGTTAGCGGCCAGTCCGAAGTAAGTATTCTCTTTAGCTTCAATGATATACATTCTCTCAACAGCCTTGTAAGCCTTGTAGAGACTGCTTTCTTTGCTCAACTGAGTCTCCATATCTTCGGGGCTCTGCATGGCCTGCTGGATGGCTTTGTAGATGTTGGTGATGGAGTTGTAATCCTGAACACCCTCGGTGTATTCGGCCAGCGCGTAGTTGATGACCGTGCTCATAGGAGCCTGCGGGTTGTTGACCGATTTCAGCACGTTCTCGCTGATTTCCATCTTCATCTCATTGGTGAAGGAGAGACCGATTTTCTTCAACTGTTCGTCAAGGATGGTCTCGTGTTGGATCTGCTGATAGGTGAACTCATGAGCAATCTGGTTGAGGGTAGCACTGTTGTCCTCGTACAAAGGATTGTTGCTGTTCATGATCTTCAAGAACTCGTAGTTCTGCTGGAAATACTCGCTGTATGCATTCTCGACTGCACCGGCTTCGATCTTGTGGTTGCCGACTTGCATGACGGTGTTTCTTCCGACATTCACCACATTCGTCAAGTCACCCACGATGAAAGCCAAAAGTGCTACACCGATGATAATCATCAAAAATACTCCGTGTTTGCGAATTTTGCCAATTGCTGCCATTTCTTTCTTCTTTTATTATTAAATTGTTAAATTATTCTATTGTCTTATGATACAAAATTTAGGGTGCAAAATTACGATTTTTTTTAAGATAATAATATATCTTCTAATTTTTTTTGTACGGACGACCAAGCAGTTGTTCCGCCTTCGTAAATTCTTTGTTTTGAATAAGTTCCCTAATTTTTGATGAGCAAACTTTATTCTCCTCTAAAATGAATTCGGGAATCTGGATGATTTCGATGGAATTTTTTTCACAAATTTCACGCATCGACGAACTATTTCCCTCTCCGTTTCGACCGAAGTTATGGTTGGGTCCCATCACGATGGCTTTCATGCCGATTTTTTCGATGAGAAGTTCTAAAAATTTGGGGAAAGGTGTCTGTGCAAATTCGGGAGTGAAATGGAGAATGATGATATGGTTAATTTCTTCTTTTTCAATGAGTTTAATATTGTCTTCAGGCGTGTTGATGAGGAAAAAATCGCGTTCGGGATGCAGCACCTGCTGCGGATGGGGCTGGAAGGTGATGACCACACTCTCCCCATCGTATCGGGCGGCAGTCTCTTTCACGAAAGAAAGAATCTTCCGGTGCCCCCGATGCACCCCGTCGAATGCCCCCACCGCTATGACAGCGTTGCGAATTTTAGGAAGATTGTCTATGCCGTTGTGTATCATGTTGTTGATTCGTTGAATTGTTGATTCGTTGAATTGTTGAGAACCAACATTCAAATTCTAAATACCAATCTCAAATATCCAAATTCTAAATTTTCAAATTCCAAATCTCTCAAATCTCTCAAATTTTTCAAATTCTAAATTCTCAAATCTCCAACTCTCAACTCTCACTCTCCCTTCACCCGTATCGCACTCTGTATCGCATTGCCAATCAGCATAAAAGCGAGCACCAATAGCATGATGGCGATACCCGGCACGATGGCCAGATAGGCGTTGTCGAGTACAATGTAGGCGTAATTTTCTTTCATCATCATGCCCCACGATGGGGTAGGAGGTTGCACGCCGAGTCCCAAGAAACTCAATCCCGCCTCCATCAAAATGGCCGACGAGAAATTTGAGGCCGCAATCACGATGACCGTGCCCGCCACGTTGGGTAGCAGATGCTTGACGATGATGTGAAAACTGCTATATCCCAATGCTTTACCCGCTTCTACAAACTCTTTTTCCCTTAAACTGATCATCTGTCCGCGCACCACCCTCGCCACATCTACCCACATGGTGAGTCCGAGCGCCATGAAAATCTGCCAAAATCCCTTTCCCAACGCGAAACTCAGGGCGATGACCAACAGCAGGGTAGGGATGGACCACACCACGTTGATGAACCACATCAGCACGTCGTCCACCCACCCGCGGAAATAGCCGGCGATGGAGCCGATGATGATGCCGATAATCAGTGCGATCGTTACCGAGATGCCGCCCACGGCCAGACTGATACGGCTGCCGATGAGCAGCTGGCTCAGCACGTCGCGACCGTACCGGTCGGTGCCCAACAGGAATCGCTTGGTGATGACCGGCTGGTCGTCGCTGACCGCAGCACGAGCGTAGGCTGTCTCCTCGCCACCGGTCTCCAACAGCCTCACATACACGCTGTCGCCAGCCTCGCGGTAGCTGCCTTTGTCGATGGGAACTGTTTGATATTCAGACGGCTGCCCGAAAAGCATCCGATGAAAAAAAGAGTGATGTTCCACCTCCGTGGCGGTTTTCAATTGGAGCTCTTCCACGGTGAAACCGGGTTTTCGCAATGCGATTTCCAATTGCTGGTGGTTGCAGTAGGGCGTAGAATCAGGGGTGATGAGGTAGCCCAACAGGGCGATGATGACGACCAGAAGGATGAACCCTAACGACACCATCCCCATCTTGTCCTTGCGGAACCTTTTCCATGTCAGCTCCGACAACGAAACCGCACGGTACTCCTTCCTTTTCCACCATTTCACCATGGAATATTTATCAAATTGGCCGTTATTGTACGTTATTAAAGAGACGCGGCATGCCACGTCTCTACCTTATTCAATTTTCAATTTTCCATTTTCAATTATTCCCTCGCCTTCATTCTTTCGATGAACGGGTTGAAATAATTCTCGCCCTTTGCGGTTACGCCGGCGAGACCTTTGCCGCCGGTTTTGCTGCGCTTGACATCGCCGAAGATTCCCTTCTCGAGAGCGGTGAAAAGTCCCTCATTGACAATCTCTTGCAGCAGGTCGATGGCATTGTTGAGCACGGTCTTGGCGCGTTCGCGGCAGATGCCACCTTCGCGGAATTCCATCTCCTCGCCGATGCTGCGCATGTCGTTGAAGATGTAGCGGGCATTCTCGATGGAGAGGTAGCGGTCGCTCATGAAGGGGGTGTGGATAGCCTCGGTGGGCATACCGAGCAACTGGATGCCCTGGTGGGTCCAGATGCCGATGATGTTGAAGAGCGCGTCTTGGATATGGCCGCGGAAGATGTTGCCGGTCATGAACTTAGTAGGCGGCATGTACTTGAGCGTGGCCTTCGGGAAAATCTCGCGGGTCATCTGTGCCTGTGCCAGCTCGAGAAGGAAGCCGTTTTCCAACATCGGATCCATCTCGAAGGCGTGACCGAGGCCCATCTGCTCTTCGGGCAGACCGGCCAGCAGGGCCAGCTGCTCGTTGATGAGGTCGGAGGCGAGCACGGTGTGGGCGGCCTCCACTGCATCGGCGGTGGTGAGGTAGTTGTCCTCGCCCGTGTTGATGATAACACCAGCGAAGCCGTTGATGACGCGGGAGAAATACTGGTCGATGAGGGTACGCTGCGGGTTGATGTCGCGGAAGAGGATGCCGTAGAGGGCATCGTTGAGCATCACATCCAGTCTTTCCAAAGCACCCATAGCGGCGATTTCAGGCATGCAAAGTCCTGAACAGTAGTTGCATAAACGAATGTATCGGCCTTGTTCTTCGCCCACCTCATCCAATGCCTTGCGCATGATGCGGAAGTTCTCCTGTGTGGCGAAAGTGCCGCCGAAACCTTCGGTGGTGGCACCGTAAGGCACGTAGTCGAGAAGACTCTGACCAGTAGTACGGATCACGGCGATGACGTCGGCCCCCTGGCGTGCGCCAGCCTGTGCCTGCACCACGTCTTCGTAGATATTACCCGTTGCCACAATGATATACAGATACGGCTTGGGACCTTCGCCGATGGTTTTCAGATACTCGTTTCTCTTCGCCACATTGCCTTTGATGCGCTCCATGCAGGCGTCCACGTAAGGCGTGACGGCCTTCTGGATTTCAGCAAGAGGGTGAAGTTTCAGCTGGGTGATGTCGAGCTGGCCGTTCATCATGGCCTCCGCAATCTCCTGCGGCGATTTGCCCGTCTCCAAAATGGCATTCCCCATGTAGAAAAGCACGCCCTCTTTCAGTACGCCTTTCTCTTGCAAGGCATTCACCACCACATTCGGCAGCGGCACGTCGTTGCTGTCGATGCCGTCGATGCCGATGAGGCGGCAGAGGGTGCGTTCCACGGCAACGGTGGTGTATCCGTCAACAAATTTTTGCACGTCGGCGGCAATGTCTCCTGCTAATTTTTTAGCATATCCAACTTTCTGAAAATCAAGACCTAATTTGCTTTTTTCCATTCTTTTTATATTGATTTTTTATAAAATTATTCTAATTCAGGAATTAAGCGGCAAAATTACAAAACAATTTCAAAATGACAAACGACAGTTCACGCCTTTTTTTGTAACTTTGCAGCCTCAAAATTTGCTATATGTCAGAAGACCTTCATTTAGTAAGCGATTTAGCGCTTATACTTATTTCAGCTGGTATTATCACCATCATTTTCAAGCTGTTGAAACAACCACTTGTGTTGGGGTATATTGTTGCGGGCTTCTTGGTGGGACCGAATTTCAAGATTTTCCCCACGGTCGTTGAGCAGACATCCGTGCATCAGTGGTCGGAAATAGGAATCATCTTTTTGCTGTTTGCCCTCGGCTTAGAGTTCAGTTTCCGTAAGCTCTTCAAGGTGGGAGCCACCGCCATTATTGCCTCTGCCGCCGAGATTGTCATCATGTTTTGTGTGGGCTTTTTCACGGGCTATCTGATGAAGTGGACGGTGATGGAGAGCATTTTCCTCGGTGGTATGCTGGCCATGTCCTCTACCACCATCATTATCAAAGCTTTTGATGATTTGAATCTGAAGAAGGAAAAATTTGCTGACATCACCATGGTTATCCTTATCATTCAAGATATTGTGGCCATTTTGATGATGGTGTTGCTTTCTACTGCCGCTGTGAGCCAGCAGGTGGACGGAGCAGACATGCTGATGTGCATCTTGAAGTTGATTTTCTTCATGGTGCTTTGGTTTGTGGTGGGCATTTCCATCATTCCCACCTTTTTTAGAAAGGCGAAAAAATACATTAACGACGAGACCCTGCTCATCATTTCTATTGGGCTCTGTTTTGGGATGGTGGTCTTCGCCAATTATGTGGGATTCTCATCGGCATTGGGCGCGTTTGTGATGGGTTCTATTCTTTCAGAAACTATTGAGGCAGAGCATATTGAAAGATTGTTGAAGAGTGTGAAAGATCTCTTTGGCGCCATCTTTTTTGTGTCGGTGGGTATGATGGTTGACCCTCAGATTTTGATTGATTATTGGCCTACGGTTTTGGCGCTTACGCTGATTGTTTTGGTGGTGAAGGCATTGATTTCTTCATTCAGCGTGCTGATAGCGGGTGAAGATTTGAAGACCTCTTTGCAGGTGGGTTTCAGTTTGTCGCAAATCGGCGAATTTGCCTTTATTATTGCGGCTTTGGGTGTTTCGTTGAAGGTGATGAATCCGGTCATCTATCCGATCATTGTGGCGGTGGCGGTCATCAGTACTTTCACCACGCCGTACAGCATCCGGCTCGCGGCTCCGGTGTTCCGTTTTTTAGACAAGCGGATGCCCGACAAAATGAAGCGGGCGTTGGATTCTTACCAGTTGTTAGGAGGCAACAACAAGTTTGGAAGTGGCTGGCGGAAAGTGATTTCCACCTCGCTCACCCGTACAATCATCTTTGGGGTTTGCAGTTTCGCTGTGGTGTTGGTTTCGGTGAAATTTTTCTATCCTTTCACTCTCGAAAAACTGAAGGACACCCTGCGCTACGATTGGATTATCAACCTGATCAACTGTGTGACCACGTTGGTGGTGCTTTCCCCGTTCCTGCTGGGACTGATTCGGCACGGCAGCCGCACGCAGGCGGTCTATTCGCAGTTGTGGCGGCAGAACCGATCCAACCGCATTGCCATTGTGGCCTGGACACTGTTCCGTGTTTTCGCCGCCTGTATGTTTGTGATAACCGTGCTTTCCAAGACCTTCAGCGCCAGTCTGTGGGCCCTGATTCCGATTGCCATCGTCTTGGTGCTATTCCTCGGTCTTTCGCGCAATGTGCTGCACCGATATGCCCGTTTGGAGGAGAATTTTATGCAGAATCTGAATGCCAAAGAGCAGGAAAATGTCTCGCCATTGCCTGAACTTGAAAACCTCAATGAGATAGAAAAATAGTGACAATTTTATCGAAACCTTTATAAAGCGCTGAGTGATAGTTCACTCGGCGTTTTTCTTTTTATAAATAATATTTCATATTAAAGGCAACATTTTTTTCAATAAATGGTAAAGATAGAAAGGAATATTTTTCGTATTTTTGCTCTTTAATGCAATAATTTAGGCATATTATATTGAACTCACTGATTAACAAATAGTTATATGAAACGATTGGGATCCAAACTGCTATTAATTGCTGTTTTAGGCATGTTGTTGGGACAAGTGCATGCTCAGAACACCAATAATTTGTGCATCAATGCCAACCCGTTCTGTACGGATGAGAACCCCTACGGTGTCTCATTCCCTGCAGGTACTGACGCTACTGCTACTCCTGACCTTCCGGACGCGCAGCGTGGCTGTTTGTACTACACTCCTGCTCCGGCTTGGTATGTGATGCAGATTGACAACCCTGGTAGCTTGTTGATTTATCTGGAGCACAGTGGAGGTCGTGACATCGACTTCGCTTGCTGGGGTCCTTTTGAGGGCTATAATACCTACGGCGAGCTCCTTCAGGCAGTTTGTACCTCCCGACTGACCGGTGATGGTGCCACCCATCGTCCCAACAATGGGTATCATGATCCCAACAATCCTGGCACATGGGGTGGCTATCCCAGCGGCAACCTCATTGACTGCAGTTACAGTGCCCAATCTACTGAATGGTGCTTTATTCCCAATGCACAAGTCGGTCAGTGGTATATCTTCTTGATTTGTAACTATTCGCGTGCCCCTGGTACTATCTCTTTCAGCGTGCAGGATGGTGAGGCTACCACCAACTGCAACATTTTGGCGAGCATAAGTAATAACGGTCCTCTCTGTGAAGGAGAGGATTTGCAGCTTTTCTGCAATGCTACCAGTACCATCGGCTATTCTTGGACTGGCCCCAACGGATTCACCTCCAACCAGCAGAATCCAATCATCCCCAATGTGACTCCGGCGGCATCGGGCACCTATACGGTTGTCTATCAGCCCAACAACTCCAATGAGCCGCAGACGGGTAGCACCTTAGTTGAGGTGTATGACCGTCCGTCTGCTTCTATTACGCCTTCCCAGACCGCCTTGTGTAATGGCGAAGCGGTCTTGTTGGAAGGTTCTTCCGATTGTAATGATTGTCAGTTCCAGTGGAGCAATGGGTCTGACCAACACTCCATCAGTGTGATGCCGCGTGTGACGACCACCTATACCCTTACGGTTACCAATGGTAACTGTAGTTCGGTGGCATCGCAGACCATCACTGTGGGCGCTGTGCCTACCGTGGCGGTTGCGCCCGCTGTCATCACGCTCTGTTCCGCCATCGGCTTCGTTGACCTTGAGGCCATCTCTACGCAATGCGGCACGGGCTGTAGTTATGTGTGGAGCAACGGCACAGTCGGCTCTGTGAATCATATCACGATGGACGACTGTACTGCTGATGTGGACAATATTTTCACGGTGACCTGCACCAACAGTTATGGTTGTACGGCAGAGGCATACTCCATTGTTCGTATGACTGAGAATGTGGATGTGGCGGAATGTAATGTGTTTTATGCAGATAACCATGGAGATCCTGCCTCGCAAGGTCTTACACCATCTTCGCCGACCACCATTGAGCATGCTATTGAGCAGGCCTCTTGTACCAACGCCATCATCCGATTGGATACAGGAAGGTACGTCATTGACCAGCCTATCCGCATGGCCAGCAACCTGACCTTGGAGGGTGGTTTTATGGATGAATACAAGATAAAGACTTCAGAGATAGGTGCCACCACCATTTATCGTTCCAACCAGTATGTGGAAGGAACCTCGACGGCACCCCGACTGGTGGCTATTGAAGCCAACAGTTTGAATGACTTCCGTTTGCAGGATTTGACCATCCAGACAGCCAATGCGCCGGAACTGCCTGCCGTGAATACCGCCACCAATGCCGCCGATGATAAAGACTGCTACAATATGGTGGACCCGGGTGAGCTGATTCCGACGGTGACGGTCAACATCGGCAATACGATTATACCTTCCACCACCACGCAGGTGCTTCCGGGTACCAGAGCGTATAGCCGTTACGTGACTTTGTACAAGGCGAGTGAAATAGGCGACCCCATGACCTTTACGGCACTCGGATTCGATGTGGCTTCATTGACGGACGTGCCAGCGGATGGCTCTTTGCGTCATTTGAGGATCACACTGGTGGAGGTCCCGTTCGAGAGTTTTAACCAATTTCTGAATGGTAACCAAACAACGAATGGCTGTGGCGTTCAGTATTTCACCGATTTGTACAATATGTCGGGTGCCACAACGGTATATGATGGTTATTTCTGTGTGGATGGAACCGGACTTGTCACCTTCCCCATCAATTACGATTATCAAGGTGGCAATCTGATGGTCATTCTCGATGGTGTTGGCTGTTACACTGCTACCTCCAACGGCGGTTGTGCTCTGAATGTGCGTGGCGGTACTACCAATGCTGCAGAATACATGTCGGGTAGAAATCAGAGCCAGACGTCTACACCGCAGTCCGCCAATAATCAGTGGAACCTTATTCCGAGATATTATGCGGAGCGTCCTAATATCTCATTCTTCACCTGTACCGACCGTACCGTTGCTGGCAACGTGGTGGCAACGGTGAGTCCAGGTAGCACCCCGAGGAATTTCCCGCTTCCGGGTGAGTCGGGTCACCATCGTACAGTTGCCCTCTATACGGATGATGAGATTGGTACAGGTCCCCGTATGCTCTCCGGCATCGCTCTTGACGTGGCCAGTATCTCTGCCAATGCAGGTAGAACGCGTACGGTGCGCATTTATATGAAAAACACTACGGATGTCACGTTGAATGCCGGTCAGGTGTGGAACCAGTATATCTCCAATGCCTCTTTGGTTTATTCGGGTACTTTCTGTGAGGATGCTACGGGATGGACGACCTTCCCTGTTGATTTCGCCTACGAAGGAAATAGTTTGATGGTGATGATAGAGGGTGAGGGTTGCGGCTCTACGGGCGGTTGTCCGGTAATGGTCAATTGTAGTTCGGTCTCAGATCAATGTGTGTACACCACCACCAATGAGGGAGCCTATTACTCCATCAACACATTGGCGGCTTCTGCCTATCGTCCCAACTTGCAGTTATATTCCACCAGTAGCGAGGATGATATTTTCTATGTGAATGAATCTAACTATGGCGTATCCACCTATGGTATCCACTTGGCCAACTGTGGTCGGTACGACATCGTTCGTTGTCGAATCATGGCCGGTAATGCCAGTAGAGGAAAGAATGGAACAGTAGGAAAGAATGGTGGTGATGGCGGTAATGGCGGTAATGGTAACATCGGATTGACGGGTGTGATTGAGGATGGTGTGACGCATGGTGAGATGGGTACCTTGTATGTGTCTGGTGGAGCAGGTGGTTTGGGTGGACGCGCAGGTACTTCCGCAGGTACAGCCACCCCCGCTGGACAGGGCGGTAATGGTGGACAGGGTGGACAATACAAGACACAGTCCCCATTCGAAACGAACGCTGGTGGTAATGGTACTGATGGTGGGAACAATCCGGGTTCTCGCACGATGGGACATACGGCAGGTTCTAATGCCAGTTCGCAGCCTGGTATGGTAACCGCTGCTGCCCAATGGACGGATCCGACGATGATACAGACTGCAGCCAATGGTGCTGCGGGTGTGAATGGTACCAACGGAGTGACAGCCAACCCCATTTATAACAACTATTTCAACCCCGGTGTTCAGGTGAATGGTGGAGATGGTACTGGTGGCGCCGGTGGTGGCGGCGGTGGCGGCGGTGGTGCCGCTGCAGCCAAGAATACCTACAGCAGCGACATGCGTCTGGCTCTGGCTTCCGGTAGCGGTGGCGGTGCCGGCGGTGGTGGCGGCGGTGGTGGCCAAGGCGGTGGCGGTGGCTACGGCGGCGGCTCATCGTTCGGTATCTATTCCTACAATGATGCAGGCGACAGAAACATCATGGATTGCTATATCACTGCAGGCGCAGCAGGTATCGGCGGTAATGGTGCTGTCGGCGGCACCGGCGGCACCGGCGGCGCTGGTGGTACTTGCGATGACATCGCCAGCATCAGAGCAAAACATAACAATGACAATACGTTGACAAACTATATAGCAGCCGCCTTTGCGGGTTATGGAGATAATGGTGGTTCTGGCGGTAATGGCGGAAATGGTGGCCGTGGTGCCGATGGTGCCACCGGCGCAAGTCACGCCACCGTGGATGTGACGAACCTCGGCGTACCGACTGCACCGGCAGCAGATTTTACCAACTGGCCCACGCTGTTGTCACAAAACATCATTCATGCCGGCTCGCATGAGAAGCCTTATACCAGTTGTACCGATGTGGAGATGGATATGTGTAGCGTGGGCGACCAACTCTACTATACCACGTTCGGTAGCGAGGCTACTCCTTCGTCAGGCAACTCCTGTACTACCATCCAATATACGGGTATCACCTCTGACCTGCCTAACCAGGTTACGGCTACGGGTCGTAAGACCCCGCAGGCTACTGGAGCCAGCACCAGTAACCGTTATTCAGGTTTCAACCTTGTGCTTTTCAGCCCTGTTGAACCTGGACATATAACCGGTAACCCGGATGTGTGCCCCGGAGAATATAGTTATTGCATCGCATACGAAACCGGTTACTTCTATTCCTGGGATATTATTCAAGGAAGAGAATATGCGGAGTTCATCTCCGATACCACGATCAACTGCGTGGCGGTATCGTTTACGAATAGCACCAATGAGGTACAGCAAGTGGCTCTGGAAGTTCAAATCAGTCCGCCCTGCTGCCCCAGTTTTGTTCGTGACACCTTCTGGGTGGATGTGGAACCCATGGTTCATATCGACAATATTACCTCTACGAGAAAATTGTGTGAAGGCGCCAACTCCACATTGTGGGTGATGGCTACCCCGCCAGATGCCACCTACCAGTGGATGCTGAACGGCAACCCCATCAATGGGGCTACCAGCAGCACTTATACCGTCACCGACGCTTCTGAAGTGAATACAGGTGAATATGTGGTGGTGGTGACAGGTGCTTGTAATGTGGAGATGGATACCGTGCAGGTACAACTCAGACCTATGCCTGAGGTGACCGTCATGGTGGACGAACCGCTCTGTGTGCCCGCCTATCCGCTGTTTATCTTTACCTCCAATATGGATGGGGTGGAGGTGACTTTTACATTTGAAGGGAACACCTATACCATCACCGTGGATGAGGGAGAAAACTATGTGGATGACATTCTTGCACATGGTACCGGTATCGTATCGGTGGTGTCGGCTGAATCGCCAGATCATTGTGTGAATAATGACGTTTATTCAGACCTGTTCCTTGCTTTGAACAGTGAGGATGTGACTTCTGCAGGTGCCGACAGAACCTATTGCGATACCTACGTGCCCATTGAGGCGGTTGAGCCCGACAATGAGGGTGAACATGTAAGTTACGGACATTGGGAGCTGGTATCCACCAACCCGTCAGGAAACACAGTTGTTTTTGATGATATCAACAATTATAGCACCCATTTTACCGCCAGCGGTCCTGGCGAGTATGAGATCCGTTGGGTGCTCACTGTTGAAAACCCCTGCCCGAACGAAGTGGCCGATACGGTGGTCATCACCATTACCGAACCGCTTGACCTCACCTTCGAACCCGGCCTGACCTCCTGCTTCGGCGAACCAGTGAATATTGCGGTCCTCGGCAGCGGGGGAACTGCTCCCTATACTTATTACTGGATTGACAATAGCGATCCTGACAACCCGGAGGTGATCGGATTGGGTTACCGTATTGAAGGTCTTGTGCCGGGTGTAGATTATTTGATGGTGATGATGGATGAAAATGAGTGCGAGTTCGACAGCAACTTCGTCATCACGCTACTCGCTTCACAGTCTATCAACATCCATGACATTGATACGCTTTGTCCGAATGCCGAAAATGTGCCGGTGGCGATTACCATTGATGATGGAACGGCTCCCTTCCATGTTGCTATTACCTATCAGGGACGTGTCTATGAGTACGATACCGAAGAACACGAACTGAACTATAATTTGCCTTTGGCTTTAACGGGATGCGACATTCATGATACTATTTATTTGGCCATTACCGACCGTAACGGATGTACCGCATACGACACCGCAGCTTTTGTAGTGGCCGACCTTCGTGCTCCTGCCATTTCAGGAACGATACCGAACGACACTCTCGCCTGCCCGAGCGACATCCCCACGACATTCGCAGATTTGAGCGAACTGGTGGCTCATTTGTCGGGCGGCGACAATACGATTACCGACAACTGTACTTCATTCAATCGCCTCCGTATGAATTTGTCGGAGTCAACATCAACCAACGGATGCAGATCTACGCTTGTGCGTACCTATACCGTGAGCGACGAATGTGACAATTCCACCACGATCACCCATACGATTATCGTGGAAGATACGATTGCTCCTGTTGTCGATGGAACGTTGAGCGACATGCGAGTGGCTTGCCTAAGTGAGGTGGCGGATGCCATTACCGATCTCCAGACACTGGTTGAGACTTTCAGTCTTACAGTATCGGATAACTGTAGCAGATTCTCGGATTTGGATTTGCAGGTGACGACTGAACCTTTCACCGCCCTGTGTAATGCAAGTTATGTGCGTACCTATACCATCACCGACACGTGTGGCAATTCCACTGTGATTACCCAGAATATCATCTTCAATGATGATGCCGCCCCCGTAATTACCGGTACACTCCGTGATACTACCATCTATGCGGAAGCCGATTGCAGTTATGCAAATGTTGCTGCCTACAGAACCGTGTCTCAATTGGTGGCTGCCGGTTTGGAAGTGACCGATTGTAATCTGGTGGAGGAGATTGCATACGAGGATGACAATACCGATCCTATCAGAGAGTGTGTGAAGAGAATTGTGAGAACTTACACGGTGTCGGATAGTTGTGGGCATTCCACAACCATAACACAAACTATTTATGTAGAAGATACCATTTCGCCCGCTGTGGACAACATCCTCCACGATACTACCCTTTATTATACCGATGCGCAATGCCATTACGATGAAGTGACCCCGCTCGCTATTACCGACTTCCATGTTACCGATTGTAATGAGGTGAACTTGGTGGTGACGCATCGCGATACCGTGGGCGCTCCTGGAGATTGTGAATGGAGTTATGTGAGAGTTTATTCGTTCACTGACATCTGTAATAACACCCCCACTGTTCTGGAGCAGACGATTACGATTAAGGATACAACTCGTCCTCAGGTGGTGGATAATTTGGAAGATACTACTCTATATTATATAGGTAATGAATGCGATTTGGATGCCTTCCCGCGTCTGACTTTAGCAGATTTTGAGGTGGAAGATTGTCGCTATGAACATCTGCAATTCTCTGTTGTGGAACGAGATACCACGAATGGGGGAGAGGGTTGCTCATGGACTTACACCCGTGTTTATACCTTCGCTGATGACTGTAACAACACCTCTGTTTCTATAGATCAATTGATTACGGTGCGTGACACCACCCGTCCGGCCATTGCTGGAACGCTGGCAGATACCACCATCTACCGCTTGGCCGACTGCACCTACGAGCTGCCGACTAACCTGACGATTGCTGGGTTGGAGGCCGCCGGCCTGACCATCACCGACTGCAACTTGGATAACAACGTGGCTGTGAGCGATGCCAACTTGGTGGGAGACGACTGTAGCGCAACAGTGGTGAGAACCTACACCATCTCTGACCTCTGTGGCAATACCAACACCATCACCCAGAACATCATCATTGAAGATACTACCCGCCCGTATCTGACTGCCCCGATTGCTGACTCGCTCCTGACGGCGACCAACTGTGAATTTGTGGTGCCCGACTTTGTGACGATTGCCCGCACCTTGGCTGCTGACAACTGCACGGCCACGGCAGATATCGACATCCAGCAGTCAGTGGCTGCCGGCACGCCCGTCACCGCTGCGATGGATGTGACCGTTACCCTCGAGGATGCCTGCGGCAACTCCAATAGTTACACCATCCATATCACCCTGCCTGAAGAATTGACGCTGACGCTCCATCAGGGAGATACCGCCATCTGCGAGGGCCAGAGCGTGACACTGCCCACCACTTTCACCGGTGGCGTCGCACCTTACGTGTACGCTTGGACCCCGACCAGCGGACTGACACCTACAGATGTCGACACGGTGGTGGCAACCCCCGAGGATGGAACCTATAACTACGAAGTCACCCTCACCGATGGCAACGGCTGTACGGCCACAGCCTCTGTGACGGTTATCGTGGATACCATGCCCGCAGAACCCGTACTCAGTTCAACGGCAGATGTGGCTTGCCAGGGCGGTTCCAATGGTACTATCACCATTGAATCTCCTGTGGGCACGGGCTACAGTTATTCTCTCAATAATGCCGCATTACAAGACACTGCCAATGTGTATGTAGGCCTTTCAGCAGGCTTCTATACCGTAATGGTTCAGTCGAATACGGTGAACAACACCAACTGTCAGGCCACCTCCACCATTGAGGTGGAAAGCTCGCCCACCAACCCGCGTGTCGCTATCGACTCGCTGGCTGTTGACCTGCTGCTCTGTCCCAACCAAGGTACACAGGAAATTACTGCCCGTATTATCAGCGGCACCGAGCCGTTTGTGGTGACTTGGACAGGCGCAACGGTTGATCCGACCGACAGCCTGACGGCCACAGTAGCGGTGGATGCTACTGCCTGCGACTCTGTATATACGGTCAATATCGTGATTACTGACGGCAATGAGTGCGAGGCCTCCAGCGAGTATGCCTTCCGTATTGTGGATACGCTGGCTCCCGCCATCCACGGCGTGCTGGTGAACGACACCGTGGCTTGTCCCAACGATGTGCCCGCCCCGTATTCCGATCTGACTGCGCTGAATGCCGCCCTCGTTGGCGCTGATGCCGGTATCGAGGATAGTTGCACTATTTTCGCCAACCTCGACATGACAGTTGAGACTGCCAACTATACCCAGAGTTGCGAATATCAGATTGTCAGAACTTATACCGTGACGGATGAGTGCGGCAACGCCTCCACCATTACCCATGCCATCATCGTTCATGATACCATCGCTCCTGTCATTACGGGTACGATTGATGCTGAGACAGTGGTCTGTGTGGCAGACTTTACCGATGCAGTTCAGACTGTAGATGACCTCTTGGCTCTGTTGCAGGGCGGTACCATCACCGATAACTGCTGCGATGCCGAGCATCTTACCCTGACTTCTACCACACAAAACTTTACCTCATATTGTAATGGCGATTACATTAGAACTTATACCGTAACAGATAGTTGTGGTAATTCTACCTCTATTGAACAACATTTGATTGTCAATGATAATGTGACTCCTGTGATTGAAGGCACTTTAGCCGACATCACTATCTTTGCAGACTCTGCTTGCACCCACACCCTTCCCACGGCTTACACGGCGGTGGCTGAGTTGGAGACTGCTGGTCTGACCATTACCGACTGCAACCTGGTGGCTGAAATTCAGTCTGCGGATGCAGATATGGTGGATTATGATGATTGCAACACGTTGGTTGTCAGAACTTATACGGTATCCGACAGCTGCAACAATACATCCACCATCACTCAGAATATCTATATCCAAGATACCATTCATCCTTGGTTGAGTGAGATGATTGCCGACAGTTTGCTGACGGGTGTGAATTGTGAGTTTGAGATTCCGGATTTCGAGGCAATTGCTGTTACGTTAGCGCAAGACAACTGCACGGCACAAGCCGATATTGATGTGGAACAGTCGCCTGCGGCGGGTACTTCTACTGATGCTGATGGCGATGTGACGATTACCTTGACCGATGGTTGCGGCTTGCAGACCACTTACACGGTTCATTACACACTGCCCACAGTGCCTGTGCTGACGCTCCATCAGGGCGATACCGCGGTGTGCGAAGGCCAGAGCGTGACGTTGCCCACTACGCTGGTGGACGGCACGGCTCCGTTTACCTACGCATGGACTCCGGCTGACGGCCTCAATGCTACCAATACCGATACGGTGGTGGCCACTCCCGACAGAGGTACTTACACTTATACGGTGACAGTCACCGATGCGAACGGTTGTACTTCACAGGCTTCCGTCACCGTTGAGGTGGATACCATTCCCGCTACGCCTGTGATGACGCAGGAACCCAATGTGGCTTGTCAAGGTGATGCCAACGGTTCTATTACCATCACTTATCCTGTTGGTAGCGGTTATAGTTACTCTTTGAATAATGCTGATCCGCAGGATACAACGAATGTGTATCATGGTTTGATTCAGGGTCAATATACGGTGGTGGTGATTACCGATGCTGCAGCAGGATGCCAGTCCAGCGGCACCATTGAGGTGGAGAACTCACCTGCCATTCCGACCATCGCCATTGACACATTGCTGGTGGATCTCTGTCCCAACCAGGGCACGCAGGAGGTGACCGCCCAGATTATCAACGGCCTTGCACCGTTCATCGTGACTTGGGAAAATGCTACGATGAACCCCGCCGACAGCCTGTCGGCCACGGTATCCTTCGATGCGGCTGTTTGCGACTCCAACTATAGTGTCACGGTCCGCATTGTGGATGGCAATGAATGTGAAACCTTCTCCAACTATGTCTTCCGCGTGGCTGACTCGCTCGCTCCCGTGATGACCGAGTTCGTGGATACGCTCCGTGTGGAAGGATGCGATGAATCTTCCGCTCCTAATGTATTGACTACGGAAGGTGAGTTGGCGGCATTGGGCGTGACTTATACGGATGAATGTACGGCTACCGGCAACTTCATCGTGAATTGCACTGCCGATACCGCTGGCACTTGTCCGATTGTCATTACCCGTTACTATACTGTGACCGACGAATGCGGCCATGTGAGTGAGCCGGCTATCCATAGAATTTTGATTGATGACGAGACGGCACCCGAGGTGACCGTGGCTGCGGTGATGGATACGCTCAACAGTTGCGGCGCACAGAACGCTCCTGCTGCCGCCACCACGCCTGCCGAATTGCAAGCCATTGGCTTTGCTTTCTCAGACCTCTGCACTGCAACCGCAGACCTGACTCTCGCGCTCGTGGCCGATACGACCTCCGATGGCTGTACGGTTGAGATGACTCGTGCATATACGGTGACCGATGCTTGTGGAAACGAAAGTGCCGTGATGACGCATATCATCCGCATCCACGACAGCATCGCTCCCGTCATCAACAATGAGATTCCCGAGTTGACGCTTTACGGCTGCGATACTACTACGGTGTTGGCAGCTTACCCGACCGCTACTACCGTGGCCGAGTTGCTCGCTTTGGGCGGCATTACCATCACGGAGGCTTGCACCCCGCAAGACGAAATGGTGGTGCATCATCGTGCCGACTCCACCGGTCTCTGCGAGATCATGGTTGCCCGTACCTACTGGGTGGAGGATGCCTGCGGCAACCTCAGCAACGAGGTCTCCCACGTGATTCGTATTCTGGATACATTCGCTCCTACTGTGAATGTGACATTGTCTGATACGACTATCTATTATACCACCACCCATTGCGACTATGATGAAGTGGCAATACTGAGTCAGGATTATTTCAATGCGCAAGACTGCCATCAGGTGAATATGGAGGTGGTTCATCACGATACCGTTGGCGCGCCTGGCGACTGCGAATGGAGCTATATCCGCGACTACCGCTTCACCGACGAATGCGGTAATGGTCCGGTCATCGTTTCACACCAAATCATGGTGAAAGACACGATGCGCCCGCAGGTGGTCGATGATTTGCGTGATACTATATTATATTATGTGGGCAATGATTGCACACTGCCCACTTATCCGCGATTAACGTTGAGTGACTTTAATGTAGAAGATTGTAGATATAATAATTTGCAATTCTCTGTCATTGAAAGAGATACAACGAATAATGGCGAGGGTTGTGAATGGAGTTATACCCGAGTTTATACGTTTGCTGATGATTGTAATAATACTTCCGTCAGCATTGACCAGTTGATTACAATCCAAGACACTACCCGTCCCGCCATCGCCGGTACTCTGCTCGACCTGACCGTGTATCGCTTGGAGGATTGCAGTTATGTGCTGCCCGACACACTCACGGTAGCTGTAATGTCATCATCATTGACCATCACCGATTGTAATTTAGACTACAACAATGTGGGCATTGCTCATTCGGATATGGAAGGAGATAATTGTGATGGTACAATAATCAGAACGTACACACTTTCAGATCTTTGTGGCAATTCAACCACCATCAACCAAACTATCCATATCTTGGATACGACGAGTCCTTATCTGACAGAAATTATTCCCGATACGGTGTTGGTTTCGAATGACTGTCATTTCGTGGTGCCTGACTTTGTGACGATTGCCTACGGTCAGTCGCACGACAACTGCACGGCTGCCGCTGATCTCACCATCACGCAGTCGGTGGCTGCCGGCACGGATGTGACTGCCGATATGGATGTAACCGTGACATTGGCCGATGCTTGTGGCAACGACAGCAGTTATATGGTGCATATCACCCTGCCGTCGATTCCGGAAATCACCCTGCACCAGGGCGATACCGCTATCTGCGAGGGCGAGAGTGTACTGCTGCCCACTACCTACGAAAACGGCACCGCGCCGTATGAGTTCAGCTGGACCCCGACGGATGGCTTGAGCAGCACTACGGCTGACACTGTCACCGCCACGCCCGCTCATGGCGTGTATGCATACGTGGTGACCATCACCGATGCCAACGGCTGTACGGCCACGGCGACCGCCACCGTGACGGTGGACACGCTGCCCGCAGTTCCGGAACTCACCTCGCTGCCGAATGTGGCTTGCCATGGTGATGTCAATGGCTCTATTACTGTGCTGAACCCGCTGGGCACAGGTTACACCTACTCGCTCAACGGCGAGGACTTCCAGAGCGAACCGCTCTTCGAAGGACTGACCGACAGCAACTATGTGGTGACGGTGCTGACCGCCGAAGGTTGCCAGTCAACCGGTGCGATTGCAGTGGATCGCTCGCCCGCCATTCCGGCAGTGGCTATCGACTCCTTAGCCGCCGACCTATTGCTCTGTCCCAACCAGGGTACGCAGACCATCACGGCGCAGATTCTCAACGGTCTGCCGCCTTATACGGTGAACTGGAACGGTGCCACCCAGAGTGCAAACGACAGTCTGACTGCAACGGTTGACGTGGATGCCGCCAACTGCAATGCCATCTATTCGGTAACGGTTACGATTGTGGATGCCAACGAATGCGAGGCCCACAATACCTACAACTTCTCCATTGTGGATACGATGGCTCCGGTCATCACGGGCATTGTGCCGAATGATACGGTGGCATGCCCGAATGATGTGCCCGCCGTCTTCGCCGACCTGACGGCTTTGGCCAACGCACTGGTAGGGGATGAGACCTCCATTGCCGACAGCTGTACGACATTCGCCAATCTTGAAATGTCAGTGGAAACCGCTGAATATGTACAAAGTTGCGAATATCAGGTCGTGAGAACTTATACAGTGACGGATGAATGTGGTAATTCATCATCCATTACCCATACCATCTACATCCACGATACCATTGCTCCTGTTATCAGTGGTACGCTCGCGGATGTTACGGTGGTTTGTTTGGAAGAGATGCCCGCTGCTGTTCAGACGGTGGCCGAATTGTTGGCATTACTTCAGGGTGATGAGGCGGCCATTACTGACAACTGTAGTGATTTCGCTGGTCTGACATTGACCTCCTCAACACCTGAATTTACCGCTCTTTGCCATGCTTCGTACGTCAGAACTTACACCGTTTCTGACACTTGCGGCAATACGACGACCGTCACACAAAACCTCATTTTTGAAGATAATGTGGATCCTGTGGTGGAGGGTACGTTGGCTGACATCACCATCTATGCAGATTCTTCTTGCAACTATACTCTACCTGCTGCTTGGACGACAGTTGCTGATTTGACGGATGCTGGATTAGATATTTCTGATTGCAACTTGGCTTCCGATGTAACGGTGTCTGATGCAGATATGACGGTGGTGGATGCGTGTACCAACTTGGTAGTCAGAACTTATACGGTTTCTGACTCCTGTGGTAATAGTACGACTACTTCACAGAATATCTATATTGAAGACACCATCCATCCGTGGATGCAGCCGATTGCTGACACGCTGCTGGTATCAACAGACTGTCACTTCCTCGTTCCTGATTTTGAGGTTGCTGCTGCGTTGCTGGCACACGACAACTGCACGGCAGATGCTGACATTGACATTCAGCAGTCGATTCCTGCTGGCACCGAGTTGACCGATGCTGCCGATGTGGTGCTGACGTTGACCGACCTTTGCGGATTGCAGTCCACCTATACCATTCATGTGACGATTCCTGAGGTATTGGAGATCGCCATCACCCAGAATGACACTGCTTTCTGCGATGGTGGTAATGCAATATTGGCCACTGAGGTGACGGGTGGTACGCCCAATTACACTTACAGCTGGACACCGACTACTGGCTTGGATGATCCTGCTTCAGCTGCACCGGTTGCCGCTCCCACCGAAGGTACCTATAACTACGAGGTGGAGGTGACGGATGCCAATGGTTGTACGGTTCAGGCTGGTGTGGAAGTCGTGGTATGGGAAAGCCCCGACACTGCCGAAGTCGTTATCACCCCGAATTCGATGTGTGAGGACGGCTACAATGGTATCATTGAGGTGACTTCGCCGCTGGGTGCTTATTACCTCTATTCCTTGAATGGTGGTGAATACCAGTCAAGCCCGGTGTTTGATGAACTGAGAGCAGGTACCTACGTCATTACCGTCCAGACGCAGGATGGCTGTACTTCAGAGAGCGTGACGGTGGTGGTTCCCAACTCCGATGATATGCCGAATGCCTCCATCATCATTACCCAGCCGATTATTTGTCCTACCGCTGGAAACCAGACTGTTACGGCAATGGTGGAGGGCGGTGAAGGACCCTACTTCTACGACTGGCAGGGTGATGCTATCCTCTCGGTGGATGATGATGAGGCGGTGATATCCATTGATCCGGATGCATGCGATAGCGTTTACTCCTTCTTTATTGAAGTGGTTGATATCAATAACTGTGTGTCAACAGCGTATGCCACCATTACCGCTCGCGATGTGGAGGCTCCTACCATCGATGAGTCTCTAGTCCCCATAGTATTGGATGGGTGCTCTGTGGACGATGCTCCTGCTGCTGCTACTATTGTTGGCGAGTTGGAGGTTATGGGTATAACGATATCGGATAACTGTACAGATAATGAAGATTTAGTGGTTACTTACGAAGATCAGGTGACGGGTAGTTGCCCCATCCTGATTACCCGTACCTACACCTTGACCGACCATTGCGGTCTGCAAACTTCAACTTCTCAAACTATCACAATCCAAGATTTGGAGGCACCTATTGCTGAAGAATCTGATGTGGAAGAGGATGTTCAGGGATGCTCATTGGCGGATGCACCGGCAGCGGTTACTTCGGTACGTGAATTAAGTCAGTTGGGATTCAATATTTCTGACAATTGTACGAGTCTCGACGATATGACCTTCACCTATGAAGAACTTTCGTACGACAACTGTCCGATTGTGTTAGAACGTCATTATGTGGTGTATGACGCTTGTCAGAATGTCAGCGATACCTTATGGCATACGATTTTCATCATGGATGAAGCGGCTCCTGTATTGTCTGGCGATATCGCTCCTCGTCTGATAGAGGGTTGTGATATCACTGCTCTCGGTGATGACACGCTCATACATACGGTGGCTGGATTGCAGGAACTGGGCTTGCAGGTGACGGAAGATTGTTCGTTTGATGCACTTGTGGTTTATGCCGATGAACAGGTTGATGGCCATTGCCCGATTGTGGTTACTCGCACCTATCAGGTGGAAGACCTCTGTGGAAATCTGAGCAACACCTTTACACAGGTTATCAATATTCAAGATACTACTAAGCCAGTCTTTACCGATATGCTGACTGAGTTAACCCTTACTTCTGAGAACTGTCGCTTCCTCGTTCCTGACTTTGAAGAGGAGGCCATGGCTCACGTCAGCGATAACTGTAGTGATGGTCTGACATTTGAGCAGTCTATTGAAGATGGCAGTTCACTCACGACCACCACCGATATCGTATTGAGCATGACGGACGAGTGCGGTAATACGGCTACTCATACCATTCATCTTATTGTTCCTGAAGAATTGCAAGTGTCTATCGCACAGAATGACACTGCTTTCTGTGAAGGCGGCAATGTGGTGCTGGCAGCAACGGTAACGGGTGGAAAGCCTGATTATGTCTATGCTTGGTCACCCGTAACAGGTCTGGATGTTACCGACCAGTCGCAGGTGACGGCCACTCCCGCTATGGGGAATTATTCTTACGAAGTTTTGGTGACGGATGACAACGGCTGTACCGCTACTGCGGCAGTCAATGTGACCGTGAATGAGTCGCCGGCTGCTGCTTCTATGGAGACTTCCAACAATACCATTTGTAATGGCACCCCCAACGGTATCATTACCATCACCTCACCGCTGGGTGACTACTACGAATACTCCCTCAATGGTGGCGACTACCAGTCGGATCCGGTATTCAGCAACCTGGATGCTGGCACCTACACTATTATTGTACGTACTGCCGACGGCTGTCTCTCTGCCGAGGCTACCGCCACGATTGAGACGGTACTCAACTGGCCTGAGGTCGCCCTGTCGGTAGAAAGCAACCTTACCGTGTTCTGCCCCAGCGTGGGCACCCGCGAGGTGACAGCAGAAGCCACTGGCGGACAGCCGGCTTACATCTACACTTGGACGGGCGTAACGACCTCCAACGATGAAACTGCTACGTTGGATGTCAACCCCGATGCTTGTGATACCACCTATCAGGTTATAGTTGTTGTGGAAGATGAGTATCATTGTACCGCCACTGCTTCCGTTACCCTTACGGCACGCGATGTGACTCCGCCTGCCATCTTAGGCCGTTTGGATACCTCTGTCTATTATGGCTGCGACGTGTCGGTGCTGCCCGCACCCGCTACAACCGGTCTCCAGTTGAATGGACTTGGACTGATGTTGTCGGAGAACTGTACGAATCCCGACATCTGCGAGGTTTCCAGCTACGATGATGTGTCGGGCTACTGTCCCATCACCATCGTTCGTCATTACACTATCATTGACCATTGTGGAAATGTGAGCAATGAATTGCAGCAGGTGATGTTGGTACTCGACAATATGGCTCCGACTGTTACGGCGGCGAACATTACAACTAATGTGAACGGTTGCACTGTGGCAGATGCTCCCGCTGTCATCACCGACCCGACCGAGTTGGCTGCTTTCGGCTTCAACTTCAGCGACAACTGCTCCGACATCACCGACCTGACGGTGAGTTGTGTGGCCGACACCAGCGACACCCACTGCCCGATTACCATTGTGCGTAACTACTCTGTGACCGACCCGTGCGGAAATAGCAGAGGTGGTATGGTGAATACCATCGAGATCTTCGATAGCGTGGCACCCGCCCTTTCTGGCACGATTGCTACAGTAGCCATCGACGGTTGCGACCTCACCGCTTTGGAGAATTATGCCGCTGTTACGACTGCGGATGCCCTTGCTGCTCTCGGCATCACGATTAATGAAGAATGCTCTGATGTGGAAGTGTTCAGCGAAGAGACCTCTGAAGGTGAATGTCCCATCGTGGTCACCAGAACGTATTGGGTGGTGGATGAATGCGGTAATGTGAGCAATACCGTTTCACAAACCATCAACATCCAAGATACTACCAGTCCGTACTTTACGAACGTGATTACCGAACAGTATCTGGTGGGTCAGGGCGGACAGTTCTTCATCCCCGACCTCTCCGCCATTGCGCTGGCTTTGTCTGGCGACGACTGCACACCGCAAGGTCAGATCACCATGACACAGACTCCTGCTGTTGGCGTTCAGGTAACTCACGACCAGGATGTGACCGTGGTGATTTACGACCTCTGTAACAATACCGACACCATGCTGGTGCCCGTCATCCTGCCCGATGTGCTTCAAATCCACATCGTACAAGATGATGCCCGCTTCTGCTTCGGCGACAGCATCCTGCTCACTCCGTCAGTGGGCGGTGGCTCTATGCCGTATGCGTTTGAATGGACACCCAACGATGGCGGTCTCAACGCCTACGACACGCTGAATGTGACGGCTCGTCCTTCTGTGGGTACGCACGTCTATACCGTGACGGTGACCGACTTCAACGGTAGTACGGCCTCCGACGACATCACCATCATTGTGGATTCCATCCCGGCAGTGCCCACGCTGGTCGCTACCGGCAACACCGTATGCGACGGCACCCCGAATGGTACTATCACCGTAACGAATCCGCTGGGTGCTGATTATACCTACTCGCTGAATGGCGGCACTTATCAGAGCGAGCCTTCATTCGGTGAACTTACCCCCGGCACTTATACCGTTACGGTACAGACTCCGGCAGGCTGTACTTCGGATCCTGCTACTGTGGAAGTTCCGGATGAGACCGCATCACCTGTCATCACCATCATCCAGACACTTGACACGCTCTGTCCGAATGTCGGCACTTATACGCTGACCGCAGAGATTGTCGGCGGTGAAGCTCCGTTCACCTACACTTGGAGCGGCGACGGTGTGGCTGATGCCAATGCCCTCACCACCACGCTGACCGTGGATGCCAATGCTTGTAACACCTTCTATGTTTCTAATATCAATGTGGTAGATGCCAACAACTGTACGGCTACGGATGCCGACACGGTTTACGTGCGCGACACTGATCTGCCGACCATCACGGGCGACCTTGCCGTGGTGACCTACAATGGCTGTACCATCGATGTGCTGCCCGCCGCTGCCACTACCGCCACCGAGCTCGAAGCTCTCGGCGTGACACTGGCCGACAACTGTACCGCTGCCGATGCCCTTGTCGTGAACATGCGCGAGGTGGTGGACGGAAGCTGCCCCATCGTGGTAAGCCGTTACTACACCGTTACCGATGCCTGCGGTAATGTGAGCGAGGAGTTCCTCCACACGTTGCAGGTATTCGATAGCGTAGCTCCGCAGGTTACCACCAATGAGGTGACCACTCACCTGAATGGTTGCGACGAGACGGCGGCCGATGCAGTGGCTACAACACCAGCTCAGTTGCTGACTTTGGGATTTGTATTTGATGATGGATGTACGGATGTGAATGAGTTGGTTGTCAATTCTGAAGAAACCATTGAAGGCACCTGTCCGACTACCATCACCCGTACTTATACGGTTACGGATGAGTGTGGTAATGTGAGCGCCACGATGACGCACATCATCACCGTGTTCGACAGCATCGCACCAGTCATCAATGGTGCTATTGCCGATGTGACCGTGGATGGTTGTAGCGTGAATGACATCGCCGATCGTCCGATGGCTACTACCGTGGCCGAATTGCTGGCCCTCGGTGGAATCACCATTGACGAGGCTTGCTCATCCGACGATCTGACCTTGAATAGTAGTGAAAACATTACTTACGGCTGTCCGATTGTAGTGATGCGTACCTACTCGGTGACCGATCTCTGTGGCAATATCAGCAACGAGGTGACCGAGACCATCACCATCCAGGATGTGACGGCTCCGGTATTCGCCGAACAGGTGGCTGAGCACCTGCTGGCATCGGCCGACTGTCAGTTTGTGGTTCCCGACCTTGTGGAAGAGGTGAGAGCGGTCAGCTCCGACAACTGCGTGACCGATCCTGCTGAGCTCATCATCACCCAAGAGCCCGCTGCCGGCACGGCTGTTACTACCGATATGACGGTGGCTGTGACGGTGACCGACACCTGCGGCAATGCGTCGGTGATGAACATCCAGCTCCGTCTGCCCACCGTGGTAACCCTCTCTATCGAGCCTTCTACCACCCAGTATTGCGAATGGGATACCGTAGCGCTGACGGCTATGCCGGAAGGCGGCAACGGTAACTATACTTACGAATGGACACCCGCCACGGGGCTGCTCTCCACTACCGACTCCATCGTGATGGTGAATACAGAAGAGCAGAACTTCACCTACCATCTGGTGGTGACCGACGGCAACGGCTGTACGGCACAGGCCGACTTCACGCTGCCCGAACCGAGCCACCTGACGGTGAGCGCGGCACAGCAGCATATCATCAGCTGCTTCGAAGGTAGCGATGGCGCCGTTGTCGCTACAGCGGTGAATGGCGCAGAAGACTATACGTATGCATGGAATAACGGCACAATGGGTGCCCTCTGCGAGAACTTGCCCGAAGGTACTTATACCGTTACGGCTACCGATGCTTACGGCTGTACGGCTACCGCCTCCATCGACATCACCCATCCGACAGAACTGACCGCTACGGTCTCTGACGAGACCGCGGTGCTCTGCTTCGGTGATGCCAACGGTAGCGGCACGGTGACCCCGACGGGCGGCACCGCTCCGTACACGGTTAGCATCAACAACAACGCTACCACTTATCCTGTGGGAGAGGGTGATTCGTACACCTTCACCGGCCTTACCGCTGACACCTATACCGTTCTGGTGACCGACGCCAACGGCTGTACGTTCACCACCACCCTGACGGTGGGTACGCCCGAGGTGTTGGCAGTAACCGAGACGGCCAATACCATGCCGCTCTGCTTCAACGGCGACGATGGTACAGCTACGGTGAACCTCACCGGTGGCACACTGCCTTACACGGTGTCGGTGAACGGTACCGAAACACTGACCGCCGATGCCGAAGGCGAACAGCTGATACAGAACCTTTCCGCTGGCAGCTACACCGTTTCAGTGGTGGATGACCACGGCTGTTCTGCCCAGATCACCATCACCATCAACCAGCCCGATGCTTTGCAGCTGGCTGAGGTGGGCACGGTGAATGTGAGCTGCTTCGGCTTGAGCGATGCTACCGCTACTGTCTCGATGAACGGTGGAACTGCTCCTTATTCGCTGTGGATCAACAACAATGAGCAGCAGCAGACCGTCAACACCATCCAGAATGTGACCTTTACCAACCTGCCCGCGGGTACACATACCGTAACGGTTCAGGATGCCAACGGCTGCTTAACCACTATGCCGGTCACCATCACCGAGCCTAACGAGTTGGCACTGACGGCTACGGATGCCGTGGCGGTGCTCTGCTTCGGCGATGCCAACGGCACCGTTCTGGTAACACCGACTGAAGGTACGGCACCTTATACGCTGACAGTTGACAACTTCGCCACCACGCAGGTGGTACAAGCGGGAGGCAACTACACCTTCACGGGCTTGACCGCTGGTGACTTTACCGCCAGCGTTCGCGATGCTAACGGCTGCGAGGCTACGGCCGACTTCACCATTACCACCCCGGATGCGTTGACCCTCGCTGAGGCGTCCACCACCGACCCGCTCTGCTACCAGGGTAGCGACGGACAGGTGGAGGTGACGATGGCCGGCGGCGTAGAACCCTACAGCATGACCGTTGACGGTACGGCTTACGCCAATAACCTGACAGCTGGTAACAGCACCATCACCGATTTGAATGCTGGCGACCATGTCATCGTCATTACCGATGCCAACGGATGTACAGCTATGGTGACCTCTACGCTGGGCGAACCCGACCTGTTGACCCTCACGCAGACTGCCATCACCCCGATCACTTGTCATGATGGCGATGATGGTACAGTGACAATTAGCGTGGCAGGTGGTACAGCCAGCTATTCCATTTGGATTGATGCTTCGTTGCAGCAGCAAACATTGGCTTCTGCCGCTGAAACGGCCCTCTTTACCGATATGAATGGTGGCGCTCACACCGTGACAGTGGTGGATGACCACCAGTGTACGACCACCTTACAGGTGTCGTTTGTGAATCCTGATCCGTTCTCAACGGTGGTGGATGCCACTACTGATGTGCTCTGCTTCAACGAGTCCAACGGTACTGTAACATTTACGGTTTCAGGTGGTACGGTGCCCTATGTCGTGACGCTGGATCCGACCATTCCGGACATTACCCTGAATAGCGAAGATCCTTATACCTACAGCCAGTTGTGGGCTGGTGACTATCAGGCCAACATCGTGGATGCACACGGCTGTGCGGCTACGATGCAGTTCACCATCAACGAACCCGACACGCTGAGTGTGGAAGCCCGCGTGGTGAACCACGTCAGCTGCTTCAGCTATACCGATGGTAACGTGACCGCTGATGTGAGCGGTGGTGTTCAGCCCTACACCTACAACTGGGACAACGACCAGCACGAGCAGAATCTGAACAACGTGGGTTCTGGCTTCTATGTGGTGACTATTTCCGACTACAACGGCTGTATCGCTTCAGACACCACCTTCGTGAGCGAACCCGAACTGTTGCATGTCGAACTGGTGACCGTAACGGAGAGCTGTGCGGGTGAAGAGACTGCTGTGATTGATGTGGACGCTATGGGTGGAACTCCCGAGTACACTTTCCTCTGGAGCAATGGTGCCACTACCGACTCCATCTTCAACCTTGCGGTGGGCTTCTACACGGTAACCGTGACGGATGCCAATGGCTGTCCCGATACGATGACCGTGGAGGTGCCGTACCATGCACTGCCCGACTTCACCGTTAGTGTGACGCCTGCCTACTGTGACCGTCCCGACGGTACGGCTACGGTGGTGGGTAGCAACACCGAACTCTACACCTACGATTGGCATGCCGACAACAACCCGAACGCCCCGTTCAACGATGCACTGCCGGGAGGCAGCTATGTGCTGACCGTCGATGACGGCGTGTGTACCCTCGACCTGCCGTTCACCATCAACAATATTCCTGGACCGACAGCCAGCTTCGATGCCGATCCTACTACCTTCATCCAAGGTGCAGTGGTGCGTTACCACGACCATTCGATTGGAACGGTCGCATCGTGGAACTACGATTTCGGCGATGGATATGGACTCGATGTCCAGAACCCGTCGCACGAATTCAACGAGCCGGGTGAGTTTATCACGGTGCTGACGGTTACCGACGAGCACAACTGCTTCGACACTGCCCAAATTACCATCACGGTGATTCCCGATGTCATCTACTACGCTCCGAATGCCTTCACCCCGAATGGCGATGGAATGAATGATGTGTGGCTGCCGATAATGAGCAACTATGGCGATGACTTCTATGAGTTGTACATCTACAACCGCTGGGGCCAGCTGCTCTTCAAGTCCAACGACCCGAATGTGGGCTGGGACGGTACCTTCAATGGTAAGAATTTGGAGGCCGGAGTGTATGTGTATGCGGTTGGCTATCACAATTTGATGGGTAAACTCATCAAGAGAGAAGGCACGATTACTTTGGTTCGTTAAAGATGAAGGTAAGAGCGCTTTTATGGATAATTATGATTGCCCTCCTTGCCTCGTGCGATAAGTACGAGGAGGGAGGCTATCTTTATCAAACTCCGCAAAATATCAGGGGGACATGGGAGTATGAGGAGGTGGTGGAGAACCATCAGCCGATGGACGATAGCACCTTCGAAGCCCGTTACCGCCACTCTTCCGTTACCTTCGAACGCGGAAGCAGCGCCGTTTTCCATTGGAAAATACAGGATTCTATCGAACAAGAGGAACATGCCTCATACGTCTTCAACTATAATAAAACGAAATTGTGCGTCATCTTCGATGCCTATCCTTTGGACGAACAAGTCTGGGTGGTGAATAAGTTGACGAAAGATGAATTTTGGTTCTCCTGTGTCTTGAGTGATGATGAATCTGTGGATATGAAATTAAAGAAAATTGCTAAAAAATGATGAAGAAAATCTTACTGGTTTGCCTATTGGCTTTAAGTGGAATAGTCTTTGTATCATGTCGATACAATGAAGGGCCATGGATTAGTTTCATTAAGCCTGAAGAACGGCTGGTGGGCTATTGGAAGCTGGCCGATGTGTATTGTAATGGAACGAAAGTCGATTCATCCACCGTTTTTGCCAATAAGGCGGGCAATTATTACGCCTTCTTCTTTGAGGGAATGGTGTCGGTTTCGGCATTGGATACCACGATGAACCGCTGGGAAGAGTCGGACTACGGTGGCTGGCAGTTCGAGAACCATTGCAAAGAAATCTATGTGACTTTCTCCCTCAAACATCGCAAATATGAATATACGGCCGTTATCAAGCGCCTCACCCGCGATGACCTCATCTATGAGTATAACGACAACAACGGCGACCTCTGGCGCTTAGAGTTCGAAAGCCGCTCAACCATGTATTATTAATTATTAACTTTCAATTTTCAATTTTCAATTATGAAAAAAATCCTCCTCCTCACCGCCCTTATGATGGTTCGTTTCTTCGCCGTGGCCGACGAAGGAATGTGGATCCCCCTGTTCTTGGGTTACAATGAAGCCGAAATGCAGCAGATGGGCTTCCATCTTACTGCCGATGACGTGTATAGCGTCAACCACCATAGCATGAAAGACGGTATCGTGCTGTTCGGCGGCGGCTGTACCGGCGAACTGATTTCGCCCGACGGTCTGCTTATCACCAACCACCACTGCGGCTACAGCTACGTGCAGGCGCACAGCAGCATGGAACACAATTATTTGCATAATGGTTTCTGGTCAAAGAATCGTGATGAGGAGCTGGTGACGCAGGGCTTGACCGTTACGTTCTTGGTCTATATGGAAGATGTCACCACGAAGGTGCTGGAGGGTGTGACGGACGGCATGAGCGAATCGGAGCGCAATTCCAAAATCAAGAAAAATATTAATGCTATTGAGAATGAGGCCATCGAAGGCACGCATTATACGGCAAAAATCAAACCTTTCTATTATGGCAATCAGTATTTTCTGTTTGTGAATGAGGTGTTTGAGGATGTGCGCCTCGTGGGCGTTCCGCCCGAAAGCATCGGCAAGTTCGGTGGCGATACCGACAACTGGATGTGGCCCCGCCATACCGGCGACTTCTCCCTCTGGCGTATCTATACCGACAAGGACGGCAATCCCGCTCCCTATTCTCCCGACAACATTCCGCTCAAATCGAAGAAATATTTCCCCATCTCCATCAAAGGCGTGAATGAGGGCGACTTTACTCTCGTTTTCGGCTATCCGGGCAGCACCCAGCAGTTCCTGATCTCCGATGCGGTGGATATCGTGGCCAACGTGCAGAACCCCATCGCCATCCATGCCCGCGACCTGCGCCTCGAAGCCATGAAACGCCAGATGGAAAAATCTACCGAAATCCGTTTGATGTACTCCGCCAAATCCAACAGCATCAGCAACGGCTGGAAAAAATGGATAGGGGAGAGCAAAGGTATCAATGAATGTAAGGTGGTGGAAAAGAAAATTGCTGAAGAACAGGAGTTTATGAAATGGGTGAATGCCTCTCCTGAACGCCAGAAACAGTATGGCAACCTTCTTTCTGACATGAAAAAAGTGTATGTCGATTATAAAAAGCAGGTCAAGTCGTTCACCTTCCTCAGCGAGACCTTCATTGGGGTGGAGCTCAACCGCTTCCTCTGCACGCAGGTGCATTGGTTCGCCTCCTGCTGTCCGTCTGATGTGTGGACCGATGAGCAGTTTGAGAAAGGCAAGACCGAGTTGGCCGAGAAAGCCCGCTCTTTCTTTAGCAATTATAATGTAGATATTGATTCAGAGTGTTTTGTGGAACTGATGTATTATTATTTCTCAGAACAAGATCCTGAACTCATTCCCGAAAATTTGCACAAATATATCAATATGCCCAAGAGCGAGTGGCAGGCTTTCTTGGATCGTGAAAAGAAGAAGGCTCCCTATCTTTTTGATGGTGAGAAAATGCAAGAGCGCATTCAGAAGGCCAAGCGCAAAGATTGGGTGAAATTTTTGGATGATGAACTCTATCAGCTCGTTATGACCGCTTATAAGGCGTATGCCCAGAGTTATTATGCGATGGATGATACGGAAAAACAGCTGGATTTGTACTATCGCACCTACGTGAAGGCTTTGATGGAGAAGGATACCGACAAGACCTTCTATCCCGATGCCAACCTCACCATGCGTGTCACTTACGGCAACGTGAAGGGCTTTGAGCCTAATGATGGCGTGCGTTATACCCATTACACCACCCTTGCCGGCGTGATTGCCAAGGACAACCCTGACATCTTCGACTACAAGGTGGATCCGAAGTTGAAGGAGCTGTTTGCCAAGCATGATTTCGGGCCGTACGCCAACGAAAAGGGCGAGCTGCCGGTCTGTTTCATCGCCAGCAACCACACCACGGGCGGCAATTCCGGCAGTCCGGTCATCGATGCCGACGGCAACCTCATCGGTATCAATTTCGACCGTGTGTGGCAGGGCACTATGAGCGACATCAACTACGACGTGAACCGCTGCCGCAACATCTCCTTGGACGTGCGCTATTTCCTCTTTATCGTTGACAAGTTCGCCGGCGCGCAGAACATCATTGATGAGCTGGACATTCGGTAATGCCCATGTCGAAATCTGACCCAACAAAAAAAGGCACGTTTGACCGTGCCTTTTTCGATAGAATATTGCCAAGTTCTTATCTAACAATTACTTTCTCTACCTTGGTGGCACCTTGGGCGGTCACTTTCACCAGATAGGTGCCGGGTGCCCAGCCGTTGGTGGAAATGGTGATTTCGCTCTCGCAGTATTGGCCTTCCCAAATGCGTTGGCCGGCCAGATTGAAAACCTCCACACGGTTGATGTTTTCAGAGGCGATGTTCAACACATCGGTGGCGGGGTTGGGATAAATGCTGATGAGGATGGCCTCGTTCTCTTCCACACTATTGGTTATTGAAACCGTGACATTGAGGATGTTAAGCTGGTTGTTGAGGTCATCGGAATAGACATACAGCTTGCCGGTATGAGGTAGCTGGTTGTCGATGGTGAAGTTGATGGTGGCCTGTGCCGAGCCATTGGCAGCGATGGTGCCTTGTGCGGTGGGCGCCACGCTCATCCACGGGTTCATGCCAGCACCATGAACATGGCCGGTGATGGCCCAGTTGTAAGTTAAGGATGAACTAGCACCGGCGTTGAGGTGTCCCCAAGCCACGGAGGTTTTGCACCAGTTGCCATACGGGTCGGGCGTGGTCGCATCGTCGCAGCCGACGACGGGACGAGTGTCGGACGCGGCGGTCTCCTCGGTCTGCTCGAAATAGACACCGAACCAGAGGTCGCGGCCGTCAAGCAGGTAGGGTGTGTTAAGCCCGATGATGTTCTGGCCCTCGACGGGGCTGAAGGACTGCTCGTAAATCACCTCGCCGGGACCGTCCACCAAGATGCCGTTCATGTCGTAAATCTGGATCTTGGGGTTGAGCATCAGATCGACATTCGTCAGATAGACTTCGATACTCTCCAGTGATGTGCCGATAAGATTGCGGCTGATGAGTTCAGAAGCGGGGAACCCGATGGCGGCGGCCGCAAAAGTGCTGCCGAACAGAATACCGTTCTCACTTACTGCACCGGCGCGGGTGAGGTCGTTGACAAGGGCGGCAACGCTGGGTTCCACATCATAAACGGGCACGATGCGGTAGTTGACGGGCGTGCCGCCGGGGTTGCTCAGGTTGAGGGTGTAACTGGTGGTGCCGGGCAGGTTAGGACCGACACTCACATTGATGTCGCCATCGGGTGAAAAGACGAAACTGCCGTCGTTGGCCGCGCTGATTTCCGTGAAGACGAAGTCGTCCACATAGTAGGTGCCGCTGCCGTTATTGGGTGCGCCGGCATAGAAGTTGACGGAACCGAGTTGACAGATGCCGCTGGTGTTGTCGGAGGTGTTGCTGAACGTCCAGGTAATCACATCTGTATTGTTCACGGTAAGAGTCGCCGAGTTGTTGTCCAAATCAACATGGATTTTAACGGGGAACCAACTGTTGATCGGAAAACTGAAGTTGGTGTTGCTGCCGTTGATGGTGATGTAGCCGGTGCCGCTGTTGTAAAGGAAGCACTCGAAGGCCCACTCCACGCCCGGATTGTAGTAGTGCTGCAGGTTAAAATAAGCGCCGCTGCCAGAGGAGGGAACATAATACTTGAAGTCGATGTCGAACACACCGGAGGTCTGGTTGGAAAAACGGTAGATAATGTCGTTTGTCCCTGTGATTTTCAGGGAGTTGCTGGGACTGCTGGCCTGCTCGTTGGAGATGTAAGCATCTTCAGAAGAGCCGGGCGTATTGCTCCAGGTGGTCCAGTTGGTGTTGTTCTGCGAGCAGAGGCGCTGCCCCGCCGTGTAACTGTCGAAGTTGTCGGAATAGACAACCGTCTGTGCTTGAAGCATCACGCAGGTGAATGCCAAGCCGAAAAGAAATAGAATTTTTTTCATACGCATTATAATTAAGGGGTTAATACTTTTGTTGACTTGTTCCTCGCCAATTCACAAACTATGTGAAGTTGACGGTGCAAAGTTACACATTATTTTCTCATTTTCAATAGTTTTGATGAAAATTTATACTCGAATGTGCATAAATCTGCCAAAATCCCATCAGGGATGTAACCAACTTTTTCGTATTTTTGCACCACCAAAAAACATCCCTTTTGGGGATGATAAATTACGACCGCAGTGATAAGTTTTGATAAAATCAACCAATTCGACCCCGTCTATCAATTTTTGAACTGGTTTTTTAGAATTGACCATAACTATATCTATTACAAAAAGATACAGGTAATCGGGTATGAGAATGTCCCGCCGAAAGGGTATCCTATTTTTGCCATCTCGAACCACACCAATGCCGTGATGGATCCGCTGGCCATGCTCTACCTTTACAAGGATCACCGGCAGCCGGTTTTCATCGCCCGCGGCGACGTTTTCAAAAAAGGCAATTTCATCGCCCGACTGCTGCGCTTTCTGAAGATTCTGCCCACTTTCCGCTCGCGCGACGGCGGCCGCAGCGATATCCGCAGCAACCTCGACACCTTCGACCTCGCCGCCCGCATCCTCGACGAAGGCGGCACCCTCACCATGTTTCCCGAAGCGGGTCACCAGGCTGGCAAGTTCTTCAACACCTTCAAGAAAGGATTCCCCCGTGTGGCCTTCCTCGCCGCCGAAAAGTCTGACTATCAGCTGGATTTCAAAATCCTGCCCATGTACGTCTATTATACCGACTATTTCAATATGCGGGGAACTCAGGTGATGGTGATCGGTGAGCCGTTTGCGATCAGTGAGTTTTACGAACTCTACAAAGCCGAACCCAACAAGGCGTTTCTCCAGATGAACGAGAAGGCCCGCGAGGCAGTGCGTTCCCTCGGCATTGATGTAACCGACCATGAGGAGCATTATCCGCAGTATGAGACCCTTTTCAAGGTGTGCCGCTCCACGATTCTCTCCGACCCGCACGCCTTCGACGGTATGGAGCTGCACGGCACCGAGCGCGACCGGAAAGCTGGGATGCCCTACCGGCAGCTGCTGTCGGACAAGAAGTTAGTGGCCGTGCTGGAGCGTATGCGCGATGAGCATCCCGACCGTTACGAGCAGCTCATGGCCGACACCGCCGAGTATGGCGCCGGACTGAAGCAGCTGCGACTCCGCGACTGGGAGCTGGAACGCCCCATCACCGGCGGCAACGTAGTAGGGAAGGGGTTGCTGTTGCTGCTCACCGCTCCCTTCGCGCTGGTGGGTTTCTTGGGCAATATCATTCCGTTCCAGGCGGTTCAGCTCCTCAAGCGCAACCTCGAGGACCCGATGTTCCGTTCCACCTTGAATTTCGTGCCCGGCCTCATCTTCTTCCGCTTGTGGTACCTGATCTTGTTCATCCTCGTCATGATTTTCACTAAATGGTGGATTGGCATCCTCGCGGTGGTAGTGGCCTTCTTGACCTTTATTCCTTTCTATGAATGGAAGAAAGCCGCCATCAAATGGTTGAGTATGTGCCGTTTCCGCCGGTATGAGCGTAAGGGAAATGCCTTACTCGCCAAGCTGAAAGATTTGCGTAAAAAGCTGATAGAGACGATTTTCTAATCGGGGGTTACGGCTTATTATCATTTATGCGAACAAATCATCCAAAGTTATCTGCTGGTTTACATCTTTGGAATGCTCATTTGATGTGACACCGTTCGTTGTCACCATTACGAGTTGTATGGGGTGTTTCTTCGGGCATCCCGCAATCCAGGAGACTTTCGTAAAAGTGATCAAGTTGGGTCTGCTTATACGACCTCACATCCTCACCTTTGGATTTGGAGTTGCAAAAGTTCGGAATATTTGCGAAAACGAATATGAAAAATCAGCCAAATTCAAAAAAAATATTGAAAATGGCTGATTTTTTTATGGGTATTTATCGGTTTTAATTACCTGCACCACCGTCGATACAACCCGCACCTGCAGATTTGCCCCTGATTTTCAATTCTCAATTTTCAGTTTTCAATTTTCAACTCTGTTGCCTCACCCGCTAAATTCCCTCTTCAATGGGTTTCACCAGCCGGTCGATGTCGCCGGCCCCGACGGTGAGCAGCACCTGCGGGCGGTTTTGTTGCAGATAGGGAACCACTTCCTCTTTGGCAATCAGCACCTTGCGAACGCAGGGGATCATATCCAACAGCCACTGCGAGGTGATGCCCGGGATGGGCTTCTCGCGGGCCGGGTAGATGTCGAGCAGGATGACACGGTCGGCAAGGGCGAGCACCTCGGCAAACTGCGACCCGAAGTCGCGGGTGCGGGTGTAGAGGTGCGGCTGGAAGATGACCGTCAGCTCCTTGTCGGCATAGAGTTTCTTCACCGCATTCAGGATGGCACGGATCTCTTCGGGATGATGCGCGTAGTCGTCGATGTAGATGAGGTCGTCGCGGCGGATGCGGTAGTCGAAACGGCGCTTTACCCCGCAGAAAGCGGTCATACGCTCCTGTATCTGAGCGGGTGTCAGACCGATAAGATGTCCGGCGGCCACGGCAGCGGCGGCATTCAGCACATTGTGAGTGCCTGACACTCCGATGGTTACAGGTAACTGCTGTCCGTCGGGTGTGTGCAGGGTGAAATGTGCCTGACAGTCGCCCAGCACGATGTCGGCGATGCGGAAGTCGCAATGCGCTCCGGTGCCGTAGATGAGTTTATGGGGATGACTGATCTGGTCGGCCACCTTCTCGTGGATGAGCAGGTGCCCGTCGCGGTCGGTCTGGTCGGCGAAGAGCTGGAACGACTCCACGAGGTGCTGGCGGTCGCCATAGATGTCGAGGTGGTCGGCATCGAGCGAGGTGATGATGGCGAGGGTGGGGAAGAGGGTGAGGAAGGAGCGGTCGAACTCGTCGGCTTCGGCCACCACGGTGTCGTAATCGGGCGTGAGGATGACGTTGCTGTCGAAGTTCTTGGCCACGCCGCCGATGAAGGCGAGGAGGTGGCGGTAGGGAGCGAGCAGCTGGGCAAGCATGGCGGTAGTGGTGGTCTTGCCGTGGGTGCCGGCCACCGCGAGGGTGGGATGCCCCTGGGCCAGATGCCCCAGTACCTGCGAGCGCTTATAGACGGGCGTGCCATGTTGCTGGAAATAAACCAGTTCGGCATGGGTGGAGGGTACTGCCGGGGTATAGACCACAAAGTCCACCTGCGGCGGAATTGCGCTGACATCTTCCGTATAGTGGATGTGCGCGCCTTCTTCTTCTAGCTTTTGGGTGATGGGAGATGGGGTGAGGTCGTAGCCATAAACCGTGTCGCCGCGCTGCATGAAAAAGCGGGCCAACGCGCTCATTCCAATTCCTCCAATACCAAGAAAATAAAGAGTTTTCGCCATAGTTCTGTCGTTTCTTATCAGGGTGCAAATTTACGATGAAATTTTCAATAATGGAGGGATTGGAGAGATTTGAAGGCTTTGAAAGATTTGTGGGCTCAAAATCCAAAAATATTGTATCTTTGCATCGTATTTTATTGGCTATTAAAATGAAAAAGTTTTTTACACTCGTATGCTTTCTGCTGGCAATGACAGTTGTGGTGGCACAGAGCAATAAAACCTTCACGGTGGAAGGCTTTTCCTTCAAAATGATATACGTGGAAGGGGGCACTTTTACGATGGGTTGCACTTCGGAACAGACTGGCTGTGAGAATGATGAGAAGCCTGCCCATGAGGTGACGGTCAGCAATTTTTATATTGGTGAGACCGAGGTGACGCAGCTGTTGTGGCATCTTGTGATGGGGACTGAACCCTCTGCTTTTGGTGGCTGGACAGATGAGTTTGGCGTGGGTTCCATGAATCCGGCATACAGAGTGAGCTGGGACGACTGCCAGCAGTTCTGTGAAAAACTCAACCAAATGTGTCGCAAGCAGTTGCCTGCGGGCTATCACTTTGCACTCCCCACTGAGGCGCAGTGGGAGTATGCTGCGCGGGGTGGAAACAAAAGCAAGGGTTATCTGTACAGCGGCAGCAACAATCTCGATGATGTGGCTTGGTATTGGCAGAACAGTGGCGACAATACTTTGAGCGGTGCTGATTCGGATTGGAATTGGGATAAGATTCAGGAGAACCATGGTAAAACGCATCCTGTGAAGCGGAAAGCGCCCAACGAACTGGGCTTATACGACATGAGTGGTAATGTGTGGGAATGGTGTGCTGATATCTATGACCCTCAGTATTACGAATTTACCACCGACAACGACCCGCTATGGAATCCCTCTTTCGGTGGAACCAACCGCGTGAATCGGGGTGGCAGCTGGATCAACTATGCGAGCCGCAGCCGCGTGTCGGATCGTGAAACCGATTCCGCCGAAACCCGTGACGGCAATCTTGGACTTCGCTTAGTATTAGTGAAATAGAAGGGCTGTTCGGTGCCCAATCGTTCGATGTAAGACTTTATGGATGGAATATCGCCGTCACGCGGTCGAAGATGCCAGTGGCGTAGGCGATGGCCATGCCGTAGTTGGTGACAGGCACGCCGCTTTGGTGCACCGTCTCCACGCGGTTCCATAGCTGCCGGCGGGTCACCATGCAGCCGCCGCACTGTATGGCAAGGGCATACTGCGAAAGGTCGGTGGGCAGCGGGTCGAGAGCTGCCACAAAGTCGAAGTGCAACTGACATCCCGCGCACTTCTGTAGCAGCTTGGGCAGTTTGTGCCGCCCGATATCCTCGCACGATGAGGTGTGTGTACACGACTCCATGATGAGCACGCGGTCGCCATCATGCAGCTGGCTGATTTGGGGCGTGTCGTGGAGGTACAGGTCGAAATGGCCTTTCGAGCGGGCCAGCACGATGCTGAAGCTGGTGAGGGGGATGCGCTGGGGGATTTGTGGCGCCACGGTCGCAAATACCTGACTGTCAGTGATTACAAGGCCGGGTGTATGTTTTTGTAGAAAGCCCGCTAATTCTTCGGGCTGCAGGGCGATAGCAACGGCATGGTGGTCCAGTAAATCTCGGATGAGCTGTGCCTGCGGGCGTATCAACCGCCCCTCCGGTGCTTCCGAGTCCTGCGGCATCACCAGCATCACCGTGTCGCCCGGCTGCACGATGCCGCCGGTGAGCGACTCTTCCTCCCCCGTACCTTGCGGCAGCAATGCTGTTATCGCGCTGATAAGTTGCTCAATGCCATCCTTTTGCACCGCACTGCATTCTACTACAGGCACCCCATAAAGCGCAAGCTGCTCGGCAAAATCTGGCGACAAGGGCTGCCAGTCGCTCTTGTTGTGCGCGATGACAAAGGGAATGCTGGCCGATTTGAACTGCCCGATAAGACTGACATCTTCAGGCAAAAGGGTGTTGCCACTGATGACAAGGATGGCCAAATCGATGGCGGACAGCATGTTCAACGAACTGCGAACGCGCTGTAGGCCGATGTCGGTACCACTATCGTCGATGCCGGCAGTGTCTACCAGCACAACCGGACCGATGCCGAGAATCTCGATGGTCTTTTTGACCGGGTCGGTGGTGGTGCCGGCCACCTCCGACACGATGGCAATATCTTGTCCGGCAATGGCGTTGATAAGGGCGCTCTTGCCCTGGTTGCGGCGGCCGAAAATGCCGATGAATGTGCGTTGTAGGGTGCTCATAGGTCTAAATAGGTTTGGTACAGCTCCTGCAAAAAGGCGCGGGCGTTCCAGTATTCGCGCCAGTAGGTGTCAGCATCCTCGATGGTGCAGCGGTAGGCATCCTCCTTTTCGATGTTGTAGCTGAACGACCCTTGCGGGGTGATCCAGCCGATGCCGCAGTTGTTGAGGAACGGGACAAATTGCGGGGTGTAGGGGTTGAAAATGTTGTTGCACCAGTGATACTCGTCGGTGCTGACTCCCATCTGGTGCAGCAGAGAGAGTGGCAGGTCGATATAGCTGCACAGTTTGTTGATGTGCTGCCCGCGGAATTCCTCCTTCAGGGCGCCGCCGAGCCAGAGCATGGGAATGTGCTGGTAACCAGCATCATGATAATTCCACTGTTTGTAGGTCTCGTGACTGTGGTCGGCCACCAGGATGAACAGCGTGTGGTCGTACCAGCCCTCTTTTTTGGCTTTTTCGAAATATTTTCCCAAAGCCCAGTCGGAATAGCGGGCTGAGTTGAGGTAGGGTAGTTGCTCCACATCCCAGTCTAAGGTGCCGCCGGTGGTGGGCACGTCGTAAGGAGAGTGCGAACTGGCTGTGAAGAGGGCCGAGAAGAAAGGCTGCCGACTGCCGTGCAGTTCTTGGAGCTGACGGGCAAGGGTGTGCTCATCGTAGATGGAGAGTTTGCCGTGGGGTGTGCTGCGGGGGAAATCCTTTTCATCCACGATGCGATGAAACTCCATACCCGTAAGATAGGCCTTCAGGTTGCCGTAGGTGAGGTCGCCGCCGAAATAGAAGGAGGTGCTGTAGCCCTCGCGTTTCAGCGACTTGGCGAGACTGGGCAGCGAATGGTATTTCTCAAAATTGTCGGTGACCGTGTTGACGGGGATGGGCGGGAACCCGCTGATCATGGCCGAGATGCCCTCCTGGGAGCGCCGGCCTGCCGCATACACCTGCGTGAAGAGCAATCCCTCTTTTTCTAATTCATGAAAATAGGGCGTAATGCCCGCTTTTCCGCCCAAACTCTCCACCAAGTCGGCCGACCAGCTTTCCATAAAAATCAGCACCACATTCGGTCGTTCCTCTTTCAGCACATAAATACAGGTGTCTTTTTCGGCTGTATATAACTGTTTGACAAGCTGTTTCGCTTTTTGCGAGTCCATGCAGGCATAGAGGTTGCTTTGGTTGGCGCGACCGAATCGGAGCGTGGTTTTCATCAGATGCCACTGCGTGTTGATGGCGGCATCGTTCAAAATCTGGTGCTGCGAGAAATAGGCGTTGCTCTGCGAGATGGGAATACCGCTGATTTTTCCACGCATTCCTATAAAAATCAGAAAGATACCCACCGCCAACATACTGCCCGACTGCCAATAGAATTTGGGACGGGTTTCGATGATGGGTTTGGCTAATACTTTGATATAAAGCCAGAAAAGTCCGCCCACCAACGCCGTTCCCGACAGGAAGCCTCCTACCAGTTGGAACCAAGTGGCCGTGCGGAATACCTCAGCGGGTTTCCGCAGATAATACCAGATTTTATAGTTGATTTTCGTACTCCATTCATCATACAAAAATAAATTGCCAATGGCAGAAAATACAATGATAATCAATAAGATAAGCGTGTAGATGTGCAAAGAACGGTCGAGCCATTTCTGTCGAATCATCAGTTGTAAAGTGATGAGGATGAAGGGTATGATGAACATATACGAGGCCGCCGACAGGTCCAGATGCAGTCCGTGAAGATAGGTGCTGAAGATGTCGTGCCAGCCCACACCCGGAAGATGCGAACGATAAACCAGCAAAAACACACCGCGTTCCACTGCAAACATGCTGAAAATCAGCAGTAAGTATTGGACGATTCTGCGCAGGTATTTTTTCATCGCCGGTGGATTTACGGGAGCATTACATCAGGATGCTACGGCAGGGCAACGGGCGCAAGACGATGGAAATCCTCGTTCTCCGGTATCGGATAGTACCGCCCGTTATATTCAATGTAATATTGGTTTTGGTGGAAGATGATTTTGATGTTTTGAATTTTTAATCCTTTGATTTTCAAAACATTATTTTTTCTATAATAAGAAATTTTATTCACCGTCGATTCGCTCCACTCCTCTACCTCAAAAGCGGTAATCGGGGCACTGCTGCCGTCGTTGCTCTTGACGGTGATGGTGCGTTGTGCGAGGCATTTTTCGTGGTACACCAGCTCGGGGCCGTCGGCCTGGTCAAGCGAGAATTCATCGTCCATCAAAATGGAGTCTTCCACGAGGTTGTCTAAGGTGTCTGCTGACGGTACGGGTGAGGCTACGGTCTTAGCAGTCAGCTTCTTACCAACGTAGGGATTGGCGGGCTCCTCTTCCGCTGGCGCTTCCTCTATCACGGCCGATTCGGAAGCCGGTGGCGATACCAGCAGCTGGATGGGACCGTTCAGCGATTTATCGACAAAATAAAACACCACGGCAAACACCAATCCCGCCATCAGTCCGATGGAGAATCCCAGCCAAAACCTGGACTTGCCATGTCTTTTCTCACCGTTTTCCATTTCCTATCGCCATTCGGTTTCGTATTTGATCCAAGAGGCCGACCGGTGAAAATCGGGACGCACCTCATCGCGAATATAATTCTTCAGAAGGGTTACATTGCCCTGCTCGTCATACTCATATTCCGTCCAGCCAATCTTCGCTTCATCCTTATCGAACTGTGTCACTTTCACGCACTTATCGCCTTCGTACTGGTAGGTGGTACGGCGGTAGGTGTCGAGGTTCTCGTCTTCCTGCTCGGTCATGCGTCCCTCCACATCGTAGGTGAAGTACGACTTGGCAATCAGCTTGCCGCCAAAGTTGTAGGTGAGTTCCTTCACCCTGTTGCCCTGGTCGTCGTAGGTGTACACGTAGGTACGGCTGTCGTGCTCCTGCGGCTCCTCACGCAAACGCTGCGCGAGACGGCCGTTCTCGTCGTACTCGTCGCTGGTGCGGTACATAACCTTGCCCTCCTCGTCATACTCCACTGTCACGGCCACATGCCCGTTCTCATCATATTCGTACGATTTTTCGGTAAAGTCAAACTCATCTTCATTATACGAATCCTCGCGAACCAGCAGTCCCTCTTCATAGACATAAACGGTAGCGTATTCGGGCGAGCCTTCACCATAGAAACAGCTCTTTTTCAACAATTTACCCTCTTCGCTATAGGTGAAGACGTTCTGCTGGCACAACTCACCGCTCTCATCATACTGCGCGGAAGAAACCGGTCGGCCTTGTTCGTCGTACTCGTTCTCCACAGCACTTTCGAGGTCGCCATCGCTGTTGAAATGCTTTTCCGTCAGGATATTACCCTCTTCATTGTAGGTAATTTCAGCTTCGGTATATTCCTGCTCGGTGATGTCCTCTTCGCCGAAGCCGGTACGGAGGAAATCGGTCTTGATGATGCGGGTGGATTTTGGGATGGGCATTTTTTATAAGATTAAAGATGAATGATTTACAGAGACGGACCGGCAGCGATGAGGGCCTTGCCCTGTTCGGTGTCGGAGAAGTTCTCGAAGTTCTTGATGAAGAACGAAGCCAGCTGGTCGGCGCTCTCCTTGTAGGCTTTCTTGTCGGCCCATGCGTTCTCGGGGTTCAGCAGACTGTCGTCAAGACCGTTGATGTGCTTCGGAACGAACAGGTTGAACGGTTTCACGAGGGTGGTTTCGCAGTTCACGAGCTCGTTGTTGAGGATGGCCGAGATGATGGTACGGGTGTCTTTCAGCGAGAAGCGTTTGCCCACGCCGTAGCCGCCGCCGGTCCAACCGGTGTTCACGAGGTAAGCGGTGGCATTGTGCTCGGTGAGTTTCTTGGCGAGCTCCTCGGCGTATTTGGTCGGGTGGAGCATCAGGAAGGCCGCGCAGAAGCAGGACGAGAAGGTGGGCTGCGGGGTTACCACGCCGCGCTCGGTGCCGGCCAGCTTGGCGGTGTAGCCGCTCAGGAAGTAGTACATCGTCTGTTCGCGGTTGAGCACGGAGACGGGCGGCAGCACGCCGAAAGCGTCGGCCGACAGGAAGATGACCTTGCTGGGGTGGGTGCCGCGGGAGACGGGCTTCACGATGTTGTTGATGTGGTAGATGGGGTAGGAGACGCGGGTGTTCTCGGTCTTGGCGGCGGAGTCGAAATCGATGTTGCCTTCGTCGTCGATGACGAGGTTCTCCAAGAGGGCGTCGCGTTTGATGGCGTTATAGATGTCGGGTTCTTTTTCGGCGCTGAGGTTGATGCACTTGGCGTAGCAGCCGCCCTCGAAGTTGAAGACGCCGTTGTCGTCCCAGCCGTGCTCGTCATCACCGATAAGGGCGCGGTTCGGGTCTGTGGAGAGCGTGGTCTTGCCGGTGCCGGAGAGTCCGAAGAAGATGGCGGTGTCGCCATCCTTGCCCTG
>JAFXTS010000021.1 GCA_017535665.1 Bacteroidales bacterium
CTTCAACGGTGAAGGTGGTGGTGGCGACGGTGGTGTCGATCACAACTTCACCAGCAACGGTAACCTGAACATTGTAGTTGGCGGCGTCGCCAGTCCAAGTCACAACATTGTCGTTCACGGCCACGTTGGTCGGGGTAGCGCAGGAGTCAGTTTCCTCGGAGAAGAAGATGACAACATCGTCGATGGCGCAGCAATAGTAGATGTTGCTGTTGCTGTAGCAGAACGCTAAGCGTGTTCCAGCTGGAATCGACGGAAGCGTGTATTCAAAATCTTGCGCAGTGGTAGAGGCTGCTACCGTGTCAATTGCATTAAATGTAGTCTGGTCAACACCGGTAATGTAGCCGTAAGTCAAAACGCCAGGAGCGTAGCTGCTCTCCAATTTCGCTTTGAAAGACAGCGTGTATCCCTGCAGGTCATTAGTAAATTCCGGAAGAACAGCCAAGTTGGGGGAACCATAGGTTGAGGAAGAGCCTGAAGTGAAAATAAGTGCATTGTCGGTAGAGCCGTTGGGGCCGTAAGAACCGGCATAAACGTGGGGACCATAGGTTGCAGCGGCAATGGCATCCCAGCAGGTGGGCATGACACCGAGTTCATTGTAGCTGGTAGCGGTATATCCGCTGAAATCCTCGCTGAATTGGTCATCGATCGTAATGGCATCGCAAGCGGTGGTGAAAGTAAGTTCATCGCTCCATTGAGACTGGTCATCGGCAGAGCAGTTGGCTGCCACCATTACAGTGTAACCAGTAGCCGCAGTGAGGTTATCGAAAGTGAACGGATTCTCGGTAACAACAGTATCAACGCCATTGATGTTGATGGTCCAAGACTGCGGAGTGGTCTCGTTGTTATCGGTCCAGCCGATAGTGGCAGTCGTGGTGGTGATATCCTCAAAAGTGAGGGCCGTGGGAGCAAAGCAAGTAGGTTCTTCCATGATGTTGATATCATCCAACCAGATGTAGTTGCCGTCATTGCCAGATCCAACGAAAGCAATCTGATAGGTAGCCGAGGGGTTCGGGAGCACAAAGGCTTCTTCAGTCCAGTCGGAATAGGGAGTGGTAAATTCGGCAAGGAGAGTCCACTCTTCGGTGTTGCTGGTTCTATAGTAAACGCTCAGGTCATCTACAATACTATTATAGGGAGCCTGATGGTGGTAGAAAGTAAGATACGGACTCGTCAGTTGGGTCAGGTCAAAGGTGGGAGAAGACAAACGGCACTGGCTGCCCGGATTATAGGGGAAAACTGCCATGCTACCGCCTTCGACGGCAGAAGTGTTCTCCGAGAAGTACCATGCTTCAGTACCCGCAAGTTGTTCAAGGCGCCAGCATTCGGCATCGTTTTCGAAACCTTCTTGGTAGGGAGTAGCGGGAGTTACCACAATAACTTCACAATCTGTAGAGAAGGTCAATTCGGTAGTCCAGTCAGACTCACTATCATCGGTGCAGTTGGCTTTCACCCTCACGGTATATTCGGTAGCAGCGGTGAGTTCATCGAACGTGAACGGATTTTCAGTAACAACGGTATCAACGCCATCAAACTCAATAGTCCATGACTGCGGAGCGGTCGTGTTTTGGTCAGTCCAGCTGATAGTGGCAGTAGTAGCAGAAACGGCAGCCAGTGTCAAACCAGCAGGAGTAATACAAGAGGGAGCTTCCTCGACATAAATGTCATCCAAAAACACATTGTTACCATCATTGCCCGTGCTAACAAATGCCACCTGATAGGCAGCACTCGGGTTGGGCAGCACGAAGCTTTCCATCGTGTACTCTTCAACGGCAGTGGTGTAATTAGCAAGGAGAGTCCAAGCATCGGTTGGGTTGCTTCTATAATATACTGCCAACTCATCAACAACACCCAAATAATCGGGCTGCTTGTGCTGGAAAGTAAGCATCGGGGCAGTGAGGGCCGTCAAATCCAGCACAGGAGTGCTCAGACGAGAGGAACTACCGGGTTGATACGGGGCATATATGAAATGAGAGCCTTCGTATGCATAATCCTCATCTTCAGCAACTGTCCAGTTAACTCCGCCAGAAATATTCTCAATACTCCAGCAATCAATCTCGCCCTCAAAATCCTCATGGAAAGGATCGGTTTCAGTAACCACAATCGCTTCGCACAAAGTGGTGAACGACATTTCATTGCTCCAGTCAGATTCATCAGTACTGTTACAGATAGCCTTAACCTTTATGGTATACTCAGTAGCAGCTGTGAGACCGGAATGAGTATAGGGATTTTCGGTGATACCCGTGATTTCGGTACCATCAAATTCTAACGTCCATGATGCCGGGGTGGTCGCATTATAATCCGTCCAACCAATGGTGACAGAGGTAGCAGTCACATTGATAGAGGTGATCGCGGGAGTTATACACGCGGGCGGAACTTCAAACGTAAAATCATCCAAATACATTTTGAATTGGTCGTTGGCAGTATATTTCACGGCCACATACTTGGTCCCTGCAGGGAAGACATGGCTATATGAAGTCCAATCACCAGGGGCGACATACTCCTCACCCCACACGAAGTTGTTCACATCGTTGTCCGTAGTAGAATAGCCCACCTGGAATGTTTCTGTCCAGGTAGAGCCGTTCACATAATAGAATGACACCGCCACTCCATCTTCAGTACCTGTCAATTCGGGAGAAATGAGGTACTGCGGAGGATTGGTGTTGTAGTAGAACATGAAACCATAGTCTCCATTCATCGCTGCATCTTCTATAATGCCAGTCGACGAATATGAACCCACGGTACAATCCACCATTGTCCATCCGTCGGCAGAGAGGTCATTATCCTCAAAACCGTACGAATAGGGCAGAGCCTGTTGCGCCTGCACCGCCAACGGCAGCATTGCCGCCATCAGCATCATAATGAATAAACGTAACTTTTTCATAATTAATGATTTTGGTTAATAATTGATTTTCTATAATTAACGAGACAAAAGTACAAAAAAAAATTTACAAAAAAATCCCGCAGTTTCCTGCGGGATTTTTTTAACACGTATTCCGAACAAATTATTTCTTCACAACCTTGATAGTGGTGATAGCAGTAGTGTTGGCAATACGTACCATATAGACACCAGGAGCGAACTCGCTGAAGTTAAGTTCAGTGCGTTCGGTGGCGACTTTGGAGGTCATCATCAGTTTGCCGAAAGCGTCGAACACGGTGATGTCGGCGTTGATAGCATCGCTCTCAACGGTCACATTGCCAGTGGTCGGGTTCGGATAGATGTTGGCTTTGAGGCTGTAGTTGTTGATACCATTGGTGTAGTCGAACTCAACAGCTTCGCTCCAGTCTGAGAGGTCATCCTCGGCGCAGACAGCCTGAACGGCCACGCTGGCGTGGGTGTTATTCTCAAGACCTTCAACGGTGAAAGTGGTGGTGGCGACGGTGGTGTCGATCACAACTTCACCAGCAACGGTAACCTGAACATTGTAGTTGGCGGCGTCGCCGGTCCAGGTCACAACATTGTTGTTCACAACCACGTTGGTCGGGGTAGCGCAGGAGTCAGTTTCCTCGGAGAAGAAGATGACAACATCGTCGATGGCGCAGCAATAGTAGATGTTGCTGTTGCTGTAGCAGAACGCCAAGCGTGTTCCAGCGGGAATCGACGGAAGCGTGTATTCAAAATCTTGCGCGGTGGTAGAGGCTGCTACCGTGTCAATTGCAGTGAATGTAGTTTGGTCAACACCGGTAATGTAGCCGTAGGTCAAAACGCCAGGAGCGTAGCTGCTCTCCAATTTCGCTTTGAAAGACAGCGTGTATCCCTGCAGGTCGTTAGTAAATTCCGGAAGAACAGCCAAGTTGGGAGAGCCATAATTTGAGGAAGTGCCTGAAGTGAAAATAAGTGCGTTGTCGGTAGAGCCGTTGGGGCCGTATGAGCCGGCATAAACGTGGGGGCCATAGGTTGCAGCGGCAATGGCATCCCAGCAGGTGGGCATGACACCGAGTGCATCGTAGTTGGTAGCGGTATATCCGCTGAAATCCTCGCTGAATTGGTCAGTAATCGTAATGGCATCGCAAGCGGTGGTGAAAGTGAGTTCATTGCTCCATTGAGACTGGTCGTCGGCAGAGCAGTTGGCTTTCACACGGATGGTGTAGGTTGTGGAAGGAGTCAGGTCGGTGAGTGTGATGGGGTTGGTGGTGACGATGGTGTCAACGCCGTCAACCTCGACAGTCCATTCAGTTTCTTCGCCGCCGGGGGTCCAGCCAATTTCAGCGGAAGTGGTGGTGATGGCAGAAGCGGTCAGGTCGGTCGGTTTAGGACAGGTGGGGGTGGCTTCCACAACTATTTCGTCCAATTGTACTCCATAACCATTGTGTTCAACGCCTTTGAAGGCGATCTGGTAGGTAGCGGTCGGGTTGGGCAGGATCATGGTTTCCAGCGTGAACTCTTCGTAATTGCTGGTATAATCGGCCAACAGCGTCCACGTGTCGGTGGGGCTGGTACGATAATATACGTGCAACTCTTCATTATAGGTGTCATACCAATCATCATATTCAGCTTGTTGGTGATAGAATGACAACTGAGGTTCCGTGGTGATTTGTGTCAAATCAAATACGGGGGAAACGAGGTAGGCGCTTCCAGAAGAGCTATAGGTGCCGCCGAAAGAGACACTTTGATTCCCTACTTCAGCATCGTTGTCAGTAATCTCCCATTCCAAGGATCCAGAGATGATGTCATTGGTCCAGCAGGTCAGTTCTTCGGTCTCGAATCCTTCAGTATAGGGCTCTTGGTCGGTAACGACCACCGTTTCGCAAGGCGTAATGAAGTTGGCAGTGGCACTCCAGTCGGAGGTGTCGGTTTCGCTACAGAAGGCAGCAACTTTAACAGTATAGGAAGTTGCGGAAGTGAGGTCGTCGAAGGTAAACGGATTCTCGGTGACAATAGTGTCAATGCCGTTCAGGTTGATAATCCAGCCATTCTCGGGATCTGTTTCGTTGCGGTCAGTCCAAGCAACCGTGGCGGTGGTGGTGGTGATGCCAGTGATGGTAACATCCATAGGAGCAGTACATGTAGGAAGCGTAGTGAAGGTAATCTCACTGCTCCATTCGGAGCTGTCGGTTTCGGTGCAGGCAGCCATCACCATAACGGTGTATTCAGTTTCGGGGGTGAGGTTGTAGAAGGTAAACGGATTTTCAGTGACAGCAGTGTCAACACCGTTGAGGTTGATAATCCAAGAAGCAGGAGTCGTCAAGTTGTAATCCACCCAGCTGATGATGGCAGTAGTAGCTGTGATGGTACTGTCGACGGCAGCCACATCAATCGGTGTCACGCAAGTGGGCATATCCTCAATGGCGATGTCGTCGATAGCGCAGGAATACCACGAGGTAGCTTGATACCATCTGAAAGCAATGCGAGCATTGGCGGGAACGCTGCTAACAATCACTTCGTGAGTAACATATCTATTAGTAGAATAGTAGTTGTTCGGAATTGTCTCCAGTTCAACAAAGCTTTCGGCTGTAAGGTCGGTGACATAGCCTACGGTAAGCGTACCCATTGTGGCACTTTCCATAGCGGTAGCAAATGTCAGTTGCTTTCCGGTAAGGTCGTCAAAGATGGGCATTACTGCGAAATTGGTGCTTCCACCATAATTGGAAGTGCCCGATGTCATCACGAGGCAATTGTCAGAAGCTATGGGGCTGTAGGTGCCGTTGTAAACGTGGGGACGATAACCGCCGCTTGTGCCGATATAGTTCCAGCAATCGGGTAACACACCGTTGGAGGCAGTAATGTTGTTGGAGGCGGTGTAGCCGCTGAAGTTTTCACTGTAGTTTTCTGCGGAGATGGCATCGCACGGGGTGACAAAGCCGACAAAGCCACTGCTCCAGACGGAAGTGTCGCTAACACCGCAGTAAGCGCGGATACGGACAACGTAGGGAGTGTTGGCCGTAAGAGTGTCGATGGTGATGGGGTTTTCGTTAACAACGATTTCGGTACCATTGAGTTCGAGAATCCATTCGGTCTCTTCACCGCCGGCAGTCCAGCTGAGGGTGACGCTGTTTCCGGTCACATTGCTGTATTCAATAGCCGTAGGAGCAGGACAGGTGGGAGGAGTCACGAAATTGATTTCATCGCTCCAAGCGCTTTCGGCATCCACATCGCAGTTGGCTTTCACCTTGGCCATCACATTGATGTCACCAAGAGGAGCATCAAAGTTGCAAACGACGGCAGAGTCATGGTCAATGCCGGTGATTTCGATGAAGGTTTCACCGCCGTCAATGCTGTAAGCTACAGTCCAAGAAGCGGGAGTGGTTTCATTATTATCGGTCCAGCTCACCTGGAAATAGGTGGTGGTCACGGTGTCAAGAGAAAGATTGGTAGGAGCCAAACAAGCGGGAGTCTCTTCTACAACCACATTGTCCAAATAGATATAAGCATCGCCGCTTCCATAGTTGCTGGTGCCTTGGAACACGATCACCACATTGTCGGTAGCTTCAAGCTCAGTCAGTGCGATGGACATCGGAGTCCAGTTGGTGGCAGCCGTCAGGCCAGTAGCCAGTTCAGTAGTGTAGGTTTCGCCGCCGTCAGTAGAAACAAAAACGGAGAAGTCACCACCGGTGGGGTTCTTATACATGAAGGTAACTCTCGGAGTAGCTAAAGCTGTGATGTCCAAAACGGGGGTCTTCAGCATATTGGTATTACCATTGCTGTTGCTATAGGAATTGAATCTCAAACAAGCTCCAGTGTAGCCAGTTGCATAATAGTTCCATCTGTGTGAAGTGTTTGTGGTCGTACCCTCTTCATTGTCCCAGCAATTGGGAATGCCTGCGGTAAGGGTATTGAAGTTTTCAGCGAAAGGATTGGCTTCCGTAACAATCATCACATCGCAAGCGGTAGCGAAGGTGGCGCTATCCAAACTCCAAGCAGACTCATCGTCAGCGGCGCAGTTGGCCTTCACCCTTACAACATAATTCGTAGATGCAGTGAGGTTGTCGAGCGTGAACGGATTGGCATCGGCAGCCACTTCAGTACCATTGACCAAGAGTGTCCAACCGTTGGTCGGCTCACCATTGTTGTTATCAGTCCAGCTAATGGTAGCTTCCGTAGTGGTAATCGTGCCTTCCACCACTTCCAGATGAGAAGGTTTGATACAGGAAGGAATCAGTTCCACCGTCACATCATCCAAATATACATAGAAAGAAGAGTAGGAGCTTGTGCCAGTAGGAATGGATTTGAACGCAATGCGGTTGCCATTGCCGGCATATTCATTGAACATGACGGTATATTCTTCATACGAACTGGTCAGGGTGATAGTATCTACAGCTTCAAAGGTGGTACCATCCATCACACCCACCACGAAGGTAGGATTAGTGCTGGAATAGCGCGCGAAGAAGCTCACCTGCAGCGTATTGATGTCGTTGGTGAATGTCGGAGTGGAAATAAGGTTAGAGTAGCTGGTGCCATAATAATACATGTACATCAACTTGGTTCCACCATGTGCATAGCTTGAATAGTTATAAACATACGGATAAGTGGAGGAGTAGCTGGTATAGGGAATATCACGAGTCCAACAAAGCGGGAAGCTGTTGCTCTCATATTGTTCAAAATCTTCATAATAAACATTCTCCTCATCAATGGTGACGGGCTCACATTCGGTGGTGAAGCTTACCGTGCTGGTCCAATGGGAAGTGTCGCTTTCAGAGCAAGCGGCAGCCACTTTCACCGTGTAAGCGGTAGCGGGAGTGAGGTTGTCAAAAGTGAAGGGGTTGTCGATAACGGTAGTGTCGTGGCCGTTGTAGTTAATAATCCAGGACTCTTCTTCGCCGCCGGCAGTCCAGCTGAGGGTAGCGCCATGAGCTGTTACGCTGTTAGCATCCACCGTCAGAGCGGTAGGAGCGGGACAGGTGGGAAGGGTGGTGAAAGAGGTAGAAGCTACACTCCATTCGGAACTGTCGGTCCCTGAGCAGACAGCTTTCACTCTCACGGTGTAAGCAGTCTCCGGATCGAGGGTGTTAAGTGGGAAGGGGTTGACATCGGCTGCCACCTCCTCATCGTTCACAAGGAGGATCCAACCATTTTCAGGATCTGTATCGTTGTTGTCGGTCCAGCTGATGGTAGCACCATAAGCAGTCACGTCTGCGGAAGCCACATCGGTGGGTTTCAGACAGGTGGGAGCAGGTCTCACAATAAAGTTGTCCATATAAGTGGCACTACCAAACTGGTTTTCACCTCTCAAAATGATATAGCAGTCGCCCGTGAAGGGGATTTCGAATTCGTAGGTGTACCAGCCGGTGGTGGTTTCAGCGGTTACCACGTTGCCGTCGGTCTGGGCACAGTTGCGATAGAGGAAGCCCAGCTCAGTGGCGCCTTCGATTTCGCCGTCAGTGCTGGCGAAAACTCTGACACCTTCTGAAGTGTAAGAAGTGCCGGAAGCGCTACGGTAAATGTCGATGACAAATTGATAGGTACTGCCAGCGGGGATGTCCATTCGCGGGAGTGCCAATTTGGTTTGGGTGCCATTGGACATATCGGGCAGTCTCAACTGTTTGGTGCTGTTGCCTGTTGTATTGTAGGTAGAAACCTCAAACAAGGAAGTACCGCTACCGCTAATGTGTTCATTTACCCAGCAGGGGACATTCAACGCGTATGTGGCGTTGTAGCCATAACTGCTGTTGGCGCTGTAATTTTCGAATGTTTCTCGCCACGGGAAGGTGGTGACTGCTTCGCAAAGGGTGCTGAAAGTGATTTCGTTGCTATAGGCAGAAGCGTCCTCGTCAGAGCAGTTGGCTTTCACTCTCACGGTATAGGAGGTGGCGGCAGTAAGGCTGGGAATAGTGTAGGGATTCTCGGTGATACCCGTGATCTCAGTGCCGTTCAATTCGATGGTCCAAGAGGCGGGTGTAGTGCTGTTGTTGTCCGTCCAGCTGATGGTGGCGGAGGTAGTGGTAATATCCGCAACGGTCACAGCGGTAGGTTTAGCACAGGTAGCAGGAGCTGCGAAAGTGAAGTCATCAAGATACAAGTAGTATTGGTTATTCGCAGTATATGCTATCGCAATGTACTTTGTGCCAGCAGGGAAGAAGTCGTTGTAAAGAGTCCAATCGGAAGAAGCAGTGATTTCCTCACCCCAAGTGAAACTTGAAGAGGAAGCGTCAGTGGTTGAATAACCCACCATGAAAGTTTCAGTAAAACTTCCGCCTTTTTTATAGTAGAATGAAACATCTACACCTGAAGTTGTTCCTGTCAGTTCAGGGGAGATAAGATACTGAGGAGGGGTAGTGCTCCAATGGAAGGAAAAGCCATAATCCCCATTCATTTTGGAGGAAGTGGTAATTCCCGTGCTTGAGTGGCAGGCGGACAATGTCCATCCATCGGCAGAGAGGTCGTTATCCTCAAAACCATACGAATAGGGCAGAGCCTGCTGCGCCTGAATGGCCAATGGCAGCATTGCCGCCATCAGCAACATCAAAAATAATCGTAAGTGTTTCATAATAAATTGATTTTGTGAATAATAGGTTTTCAAAATTAAGTCTGCAAAAATACAATAAAAATGCAGTATTCAACCCAAAATTCGCTGAATATTATATTTTTTTAGCAGTAAAAAATGGATGATAAAAGCCCTATTTGTTGGCCTTCTCCTCGTCGTTGTTGTACCACTCCAAATAGGATTCCGTATATTGCTTTCCTGAATTCAGAAGATCGCTCTTCTTCTCATCCGAAATGTTGAAATCAACAGAACCCACTCCCAACGTGTCGATATAGATCGTGCGCTGCCAGTCGTCGCTGTGCAAATGCACATTGTTCTGAAAATCAATGAGGGTGGTCACCAACGCCTTGGTGTAACCGAGGAAATTCTTGATCTCCTTGACCTCCGCAGAACCCTGGCCGAGGTACATCGAAATCTCATCCGACGAATCCAGGCGAAAGCCTAACGTCTCCTTGTTGTACACATATTCGGTCTTGGCAATGCCCTTTTGCATGCACTTGGTATTGATGGTATCGTAATACTCGGTGCGTCGAATGCTATTCGCATTGGCGATATAATTCACTTGGTCGAAGGTTTTGATAGGATAATTCTCCAAAAGACCGCCGTCTACATAGATGTGATCCTTTTTCTTCCCCCCTTTCACCGAAGCGAAAAACAATGGGATGGACATGGAGATGCGGGCGGCGTCGGCCACCTTCATCTGCGGGGTGGTCTTGTGGCTGAAGAGTTCTGAGAGACCGGTGGAAAGGTTGGCCCCCACCAGATAGATTTCGCGGTATTTCTTCGTTTTCGCCAGCTCGCCAAAAGTGATTTCGCCATTGCCGGTTTTTCGTTGGATCAGGTCGGCCATCGTTTTGCGGAAGAAGTCGCCTTTATACCAGCCGTACTCCTTCAGCAGCCGCGTGGTATTGGCCAAGAAGAAGCCTGATTTGTCCATGAAATTATTGAAATCGAGGTGCCACAACACATCTTTCACCTCCTCAGCGGAGTATTTCAACCCGACCAAAACTGCCACCATGGCGCCGGCCGACGTGCCCGCCACTCGCTCAATATTATTCAAAATCCCCTCTCTGTCAAGCACTTCCATAGCGCCCACGTAGGCGATGCCTTTCACACCACCGCCTTCAAAAACCAAATTCTTAAAATGATACGACATAATGAAACTATTTTATTGTTATTCTAATACTTTGTCTGACTACGGAACGCCCTTTCTCGTTCTGAACTGTTGCATTTTTTGCAACAGTTGAAATTTTATCTAGCAATTTGAGTGTATTTTCAACTTGCAAAGATACAAAAAAAATTACCACTGCGCTGTTGTGATAAAACACATCATCATCATTTTAGTCGACAATTCTACTATATGAATAGTTATTTGTTCTTCTTTGCGTGCCAAAGGCACGCCATCCCAGTAACTCCACACAAACGAACATAGTGAGTGCAGTGTGGAGTGGGCAACAGCGCTAGTAATCAGCGTGCCAAAGGCACGCTACTATAGAAAGGAGATATGTGTAGCGTGCTTTCAGCACGCCTTTACCGCTGCATGTCCCTACCCCAGACTGCGGCCTAAAGGCCTTGTCTGAGGTTACTGGAATTTCGTGCCTTTGGCACGACTGCCTGCTATGCATTCCTTCTCAAATCGAATAGTACAAAATAATTATAAAATATTATAAATCTGTATGTTATAATATTTTAATAATTTCATCGCAATAGCAGTAAATCATCACCAACTCTTCACCATTCCACAAAAAAATCCCTCCGAAATTCGGAGGGATTTTTTTTCAAGAATCGTAATGAAACGATTAGATGATGCCCTGAGCAAGCATAGCTTTTGCAACGCGCATGAAACCGGCGATGTTAGCACCCTTCACATAGTTGATGGTGCCGTCAGCCTGCTTACCATATTCAACGCACATATCATAGATGTCGTTCATGATCTTGTGCAGTTTCTGGTCAACTTCAGGAGCAGTCCAGTTGATGTGACCGGCGTTCTGGCAGATTTCGAGACCAGAGGTAGCCACGCCACCAGCGTTCACAGCCTTGCCAGGTCCGAAGGGGATCTTAGCAGCCTGGAAAGCGGCGATAGCACCGGGCTGGCAACCCATGTTGGAAACTTCAGCCACATACTTCACGCCATTGGCGATGAGTTCTTTAGCGTCAGCTTCAGCCAGCTCGTTTTGGAAAGCGCACGGGCAAGCGATGTCGCACTTCACGCTCCAAGCTTTCTTACCAGCAGTGAATTTGGCTTTTCCGGGGAACTTGGTGGCCATATCCTCAACTTTGTTGCGGTTGGAAGCACGCATCTCGAGCATATAGTCGATCATTTCCTTGTTGATACCTTCGGGAAGTTCGCAAACGCCGTCGGGACCTGAGAGGGCCACAACCTTTGCGCCAAGTTCGGTAGCCTTGATGGCAGCACCCCAAGCCACGTTGCCGAAGCCGGAGAGAGCAATTCTCTTGCCTTCCATCTTGTCACCTTTTTCTTTCACCATTCTCTCTACATAGTAGATAGCGCCGAAACCGGTAGCTTCGGGACGGATGAGGGAGCCACCCCAACCGTAGCTCTTACCAGTGAGAGCGCCGGTGCTGTGCTCGCGAGCGATTTTCTTGTATGCGCCATAGAGGTAGCCGATTTCACGACCGCCAACACCTACGTCACCAGCAGGGCTGTCCTGATCGGGACCGATGTTGCGCCACAACTCATACATGAAGGCCTGGCAGAAACGCATGATTTCTTCGTCGGTCTTGCCAACGGGATCGAAATCAGAACCACCCTTACCACCGCCGAGAGGCAGGTTGGTCAGAGAGTTTTTGAAGATCTGCTCGAAACCTAAGAATTTCAGCATGGAAACGTTCACAGCCTTGTGGAAACGGAGACCGCCTTTGTATGCACCAAGAGCGGCGTTGTACTGCACGCGATAACCGAGGTTGGTCTGGACTTCGCCATTGCGGTCAACCCAAGTCACACGGAAAGTGAAGATACGATCGGGCTCAACCAAGCGCTCAACGATCTTAGCTTTCTCGAATTCAGGATGCTGGTTGTAAACTTCCTCGATGGATTCGAGAACTTCTTGAACCGCCTGCAAATACTCATTTTCACCAGGATGTTTGGCCTCCAGGTTAGCCATGATTTTTTTAACTTCCATAATATAACTTTTTTAAGTTGTTAGAATTTGTTCCGATAACGGGCTGCAAAATTATTACTATTTTTTGAATTATTATCCTTTCTGAAAAATTATTTTTTTATGATGAATTTTTTTGTAATTTTGCCGCCGATTTTATGGTGAGAAATCCCTTGTGGATTTCGAGAGGGAAGCAGGTGAAATTCCTGCACAGTACCCGCTGCTGTAATCTCCACAATGCCCCAGGCAAAGGTCACTGTCGCACCGCGATGGGAAGACGCCTGAAGGCGGAGTAAGTCAGAAAACCTGCCATAACATCTATCACGGTAAGCTCCGGGCATTGGGCTGCTGCCAACGGGTCACCTCCGCTGTGCTTCGTATGCCTTCCCCGGTCTTCCATCGGGAGGATTTTCTATTTTCCTCCAACTTGAACTAATAATATAGTATGATGAAGAAAGGGCATACAACAAAACAAAAAAATCAAAGTCGTTTCAGCGCAAAACTGAAAGGGATGCTCATAATGGGAATGGTGGCCGTAGTCGCTCTGACCGGCTGCGAAAAACCCAAACCACCCCAGCCCGATCCAGTGGATCCCATTGAGGCCGCCGCCTCCGGCATCTATGTGCTGTGCGAGGGTCTGATGGACATGAATAATACCACCCTCACCTTCTACAATTTTATTACTAACGACATCGACAACAACTACTTTTTAACCCAAAACGGCCGCGGACTCGGCGACACCGGCAACGACCTCAAAGCCTACGGCTCGAAAATGTACTGCGTGGTGAATGTTTCCGAGACGGTGGAAATCATGGAGTTGAAGAGCGCCAAATCGCTGAAACAGATTTCGTTGTCGGGCAAACAGCCCCGCCGTATCGCCTTCGCCGACGGCTACGCCTACGTGTGCTGCTTCGATGGCGACGTGGTGAAAATCGACACCGCCACCATGACCGTGACCGCCACCGCACAGGCCGGCAGCAACCCCGACGGCATCTGCACCGCCAACGGCAAACTGTATGTGGCCAACTCAGGCGGACTCAACTACCCCAACTATGGCAACACCGTCAGCGTGTTCGACCTCGCCACCTTCACCCACCTCAAAGACATCACCGTGGTCATCAACCCCACCCGCATGGCCGCCGACAGTCAGGGCGATGTGTATTTGGTGTCGAACGGCAATTACGGCTCCGTGCCAATGACTTTCCAACGTATTGATTCACAAACCGATGAGGTGGTGCAAACCTTCGACTTCGCCGTCACCAACTTCGCCATCTGCGACAACCTATGCTATTTCTACCATTATGATTATGGTACTGAACAATGTTCGGTAAAAGTGATGGATGTGATGACGGAACAGATTATCAACGAACATTTTATCGCCGATGGAACTGATTTGCGCACGCCTTACGGCATCGCCGTCAACCCCGAAAATGGCGACGTGTATCTCACCGATGCTTACCAATATACTACCAATGGGGATGTTTATTGCTTCGGCAGCAATGGGCAGAAGAAGTTCCAGTTTGAGGCCGGCCTCAACCCCAACAACATTATTTTTCTAAAAGCTAACTAATAATTCAAAAAATTCAAAGATTCAAAATTTAATAATTTAACAATTTAATGATTTAGTAATTATGAGAAAAATTCTATTGATTTTATTTGCTTTCTGCACTTTAATGGGTGCGGTGAAAGCGCAGGAAGATGCCACCATCTCTCCTGATGAAATCCAGTATTGGATTGGCGAGGGTGAAAACGAAGCCATCCTCATCGTGCAATGGTGCGACCCGGAAATCGCCTTCGCATGGGGCTACCGCTTCGATGGCGAGGTTAATGTTCAAACCATGTTGGATGACATTGCTGCTGAAGACAGCCGATTCACATATGACGGTGATGCCAGTACAGTGAACCAGATTTACTACAATGATGATGACTACAGCTTGGCATTGGTGGGCTGGTACTGGATGTACAATATGAATGGTTGGATGGCCGGCCTCGGCTACACTTCACAGATGATCACTAACGGTGACGTGGTGAAATGGGGTGATGTAGAATGCGCAACCGAAGTGGGTGACATGTCTGATTGGGAAAACTTCACCTATATCTGGACTACCGAAGTAACTCCCGTTTCCAACCCGAACGGCACTGAAGTAGTAGATGCTACCATCTCCGCCGATGAAATTGAATATTGGGTAGGCGAAGGTGAAAACGAAGTTGTGGTTATTATCAGCTGGTGTGAAGAAACTGAAACTGCTTTGGCATGGGGTTATCGTTTCAACGGAGAGACCAACCTGTTCGCTGCGTTGACTGACATTGCCGCTGCTGATGACCGTCTGACCGTTGTGGGTTCCGCCCCCAGCGACATTCTTTATGAAGATGACGAATATAGCCTGAATATGACTGGCGACTATCCGATGCACGGAATTAATGGAGCTATCGGACAGACGGGCATGTCGGGACAGGCCATCGTAGATGGTGATATTGCAAAAATTGGTGGTTACGACTGCGCCATTATTGAAGGCGGCTGGACAGATGGCACCATTTCTTGGACCACTCCCGTGATTCCCGCCACTGAACCTGAAGACGAAATGGTAGATGCTACCATCTCCGCTGACGAAATCGAATACTGGATTGGCGAAGGTGAAAACGAAGCCATTCTCATCGTGCAATGGTGCGATCCCGAAATCGCTTTTGCATGGGGTTACCGCTTTGATGGCGAGGTGAATGTTCAAACCATGTTGGATGATATCACTGCCGAAGACAGCCGCCTCACTTACGAAGGCGATGCCAGTACCGTGAATCAGATTTATTATAATGATGATGACTACAGCTTGGCCTTGGTGGGATTGTATTGGATGTACAATATGAACGGCTGGATGGCCGGTCTTGGCTACACGTCACAGATGATCACTGACGGTGACGTTGTGAAATGGGGCGATGTAGAATGCGCAACCGAAGTGGGTGACATGTCAGACTGGGAAAACTTTACCTATATTTGGACTACCGAAGTCACCCCCGTTTCCAACCCGAACGCCCCCGAAGAGGTGGTGGATGCTACCATCTCCGCCGATGAAGTCGAGTACTGGCTGGGTGAAGGTGAGAACCAAGTGGTGGTCGCCATCAGCTGGTGCAGCAACACCCAGGCCGCTCTGGCATGGGGCTACCGTTTCCATGGTGATGCCACCGTCTTTGACGCGCTGACCGCTATTGCCGCTGCCGACAGCCGTCTGGCTGTGGTGGGCGCCGCTCCCTCCAACGTCACTTATCAGGATGGTGAGCTCGACCTTACCATGCAACCCAACCCGAACGCCCAGTGGGGCGATCCCGATTACGATGCTCCCATGCACAGCATCAATGGTTTGATGGGACAGAACTATATGGCCGCCGAACCGATTCACGATGGTGATTTTGTGAAGATTGGTGGCAGCGCTTGCGGCATCTTTTCTGATGACTGGAGCAGCATTTCATGGACTGCTTCCATCAATCCCGCCACTGCTCCCACTGAAGTGGGTCCGAGCGACGAGACCTTCGACGGCGTGGTTGGCACCGAAGGCTGCCAGGGTATCCACTGCCAAGATCCCGCCATCCTCGGCTGGGCTACCACCTGCACCATTGAACGCGGCCGCCAGAACATCACCACTCCCGGCGTTTTCGCCACCTACGGCACTGAAAACGACGGCGTGGGCGCCGCTACCGAAAGCACGGGCGACGTGGTCAGCTTAGGCGACTACGGTATTGCCGTCCTTACCTTCGACATCCCGATTCAGAACGGTGACGGTTACGATTTCGCCGTGTTTGAAAACTCTTTGAACGACTCCTTCCTTGAAATGGCCTTTGTGGAGGTGAGCTCCGACGGTGTGAACTACTTCCGTTTCCCCGCTATCTCCAACTCTGACACCACCGTACAGGTGGACAACGGCGGCAGCGTGGATGCCACCCTCATCCACAACCTTGCCGGTAAATATCGCGCTGGCTGGGGTACTCCTTTCGATCTGGAAGAACTCGCCGGCAACGATGATCTCGACATCAACAACATCACCCACATCCGTCTCGTGGACGTGGTGGGTTGCGTTGCACCGCGCTATGCTACCCGCGACAGCCGCGGCCACATCATCAACGATCCTTATCCGACACCTTTCCACTCCAGCGGCTTCGACCTTGACGGCGTTTGCGTGCTCAACGGCTGGAGACCCAATGGCGTTGAAGAGAACACGATGGTGAACCACACTCTTACGGTATATCCCAACCCGTGCCACAGCAACATCACCCTCAACACCGAAGCCCATGACGTGGTCATGCTCTTCAACATGCAGGGCGCACTGCTGCAGCGCGTAGTGGCTACCGACAATACGACTACCTTGAATATGCAAGACCTGCCCGCCGGCATGTACATCGTGCGCTGCGGCAACCAGTCGGCCAAGGTCGTCAAACAGTAAATCAGACTTTACGACTGATTTGATTAGGACGCTTTTAGCGGGTTGTGCTCTGAACGGGTGCAATCCGCTAAATTATTTCAAACTATACTAACATCACCAATTTTCCGTTTATCACACCATGACAACCTGCCATGCATCCACAACACCCTTCCCCCGCCTATCGCATGGGCTGACGCTCGTACTGGGCGGATTGCTGGTGTTCTGTGCCTTGCAAGGAAAGGCGCAGCAGCAAGACACTATCTATCAGCTGGATGCTATTACGGTACAGGGTAAGAATGAGATTCCTGCCGTGCAGAGCATCGCGCCGGTACAGAGTATGGATGCCGAAAGGTTGGAGGCCATGCCCGCCGTGCAGGTCAGCGACGTGCTGAAACTCTTCTCCGGCGTGGTCATCAAGGACTACGGCGGCGTAGGCGGCATGAAAACCGTGTCGGTCCGCGGCTTCGGCAGTCAGCATACAGCGGTGTGCTACGACGGCATCGTGGTGAGCGACTGCCAGACCGGCCAGATCGACCTGTCGAAATTCTCGCTGCAAAATACCGGCAACGTGGAGCTGGTGACCGGCTCCGACAACAGCATCTTCCTGCCCGCGCGTGCCGCCGCCAGTGCCAGCACCATCACCCTCAACACCAAAGTACCCCCCCATCCCCTCAACCGTCCCATACAACGCAGTGAGCTTCCCGTGAATGTCGATTTCCGCTTTACCGGCGGCTCCTTCGGCCTCATCAACCCCTCGCTCATCATCGAAAATCGTATTCTTCCCCGCGCCAAAGAACGCTATCCTTATATCGCTTCTTCATTTAATATCAATTACTTACAATCAAAAGGCGACTATCCTTTCATCCTCTATTACGGCAACCAGGGCGACAGCACCTCGGTGGAACGCCGCAGCAACTCCGATGTCCACATCTTCAATGTGGAGGAGAATCTCTTCGTGGACTTTAACGCGCAGTCGCAGATGAAGGTCAAGCTCTACTACTACCAGTCGGAGCGCGGACTGCCCGGTGCTGTCATCTTCTATAAGCAAGGCAATAGTCAGCGGTTGTACGACCAGAATGCCTTCGGACAGGTGCATTTCGAGCACCGCTTCCACCGTCCGTGGGCCTATCAGCTCAATGCCAAGTTCAACTTCGCCCTGCAACGCTATATCGACTCCAACTACCTCAATGCGGAAGGTTTTCTGCACAATGTGTATGCGCAGCGCGAGTATTACCTGTCGAATGTGGTGCTCTACCAGCCGCACAAAATCATCTCTCTGTCGTTGGCCAACGACCTGATTTACGGCAACATGAACGCCAACCTGCACGAGTTTGTCACCCCGAGCCGGTTCCAGTCGCTCACCGTGTTGGCGGCGAAGGTGACGGTACGGCACATCAATGCCCATGCGCGGTTGTTGCACACCGGCGTGGTCAACCGCGTCAAAATTGGCGAGGCCTCCGGCAACCTGAGCCGTTTCTCGCCGTCGGCGGGCATCTCCTACCAGCCGCTGCTCAATGAGGAACTCCACCTCCGCCTTTTCTACCAGAACATCTTCCGTCTCCCCACCTTCAACGACCTCTATTACACCGAAGTAGGCAACCGCAATCTGCGGCCCGAAGACACTCACCAGCTCGATGCTGGCGTTACCTACAGCAAGAGTTTCCACTGGGGATTGCTGGAGGCCACCACCTCTGCCGACGGCGACTATCGCCATACCTTCAGCCTGTTTTTCACCGCCGACGGCTATTACAACCGCGTGAAAGACAAGATTGTAGCCATCCCCAGCAAGAACCTTTTCGTATGGACGATGCTGAATTTTGGCAAAGTGGAGATGGCGGGGATGGATGTCAATGCCCATTTCAGTTACGAGTACGGTGATTCCAAATGGTTCAAAGGAGTTTCATTATCAGGAAGTTACTCCTTGCAGTATGCGGTTGACCGCACCGATCCCACGGGCAAGACCTACGGGCATCAGATTCCTTACACGCCGTTGCATTCGGGTTCGGTGGCGGCGAGTGTGCAGCTACAGTATGTGGAGGTGGGTTACACCATGGTGGCGGCCGGCAAGCGCTACACGCTGCAGCAGAATGTGCCCACCAACGAGTTGCAGCCCTACACCGACCATAGTCTGTCGCTCACGGCGCGCTGGCCGATGGAGGTGAACCGTTGTGTGGGGCGTGTGGGACGGCGCTACATCATCGAGTTAGGGCTCAAGGCCGAGCTGTTGAATCTGGCGGACCGCCATTACGAAATCATCCGCAACTACCCGATGCAGGGCCGCAGTTTCCGATTGACGGGCTGGGTGAAGTTCTGATTTTCCCCAATAAAAGTGTATTTTTGAGCTTGATTGGCCAATAGACAATCCATCTCACCCGCAAAAAATCCCGCTTCACCAAGTTTTGTGTTTTTCCAATTCAAACATCTTGTATCTTTGCATTCTGATTTTGAATCCTGTTTCTAATGAAGAAAAAACGTGTCCTTCACATCATTCTAATCGTGGCTGTCATCTCCTTGATTAGCTGGCTGCTTTACTATCTGGTTTGGTTTCTCTTTGACCCGGATCTGAGAATGGAATTCTACAAAGGCTGGCCGTTCCATCCGCTGGAAATGCTGCTTGACTATGCGGTGTGCTGTTTTGTAACCTTTACGGCCACCATCTATTACCTGCGTTCCTACGACCGGGCCGAACGTGAGCGCGACCGATACAAGCTGCTGGCGTTGGAGAACCAAATTAACCCGCATTTCGTGTTCAACAACTTCAGCACGCTGGCCGAACTGATAGAGGTGGATCCGAAAAAGGCCACTACATACCTGATGAATCTTTCCAACGTCTATCGCTATGCTCTCTCTCACCTTGAACACGACAAAGTGAGCCTGCAGGACGAACTGACCTACTTGCGACAGTATCTGCAGTTGCTTAGCGAGCGTTTTGGCGATACCATTCGTGTGGATATTTCTCCAGAAGTGGCTGACGGTCAAGGATGTGTGCCGCCTGCTGTGTTGCAGATGATGGTGGAGAACGCCATCAAGCACAACGAGCACACCGCCGCACACCCGCTGAACATTGACATCTTTGGCGACGGCCGGAACATTACTGTACGCAACAACAAACGCCTCGTGCCTATGCCCGAATCCACACAAATTGGCATACACAACATCGAGGAACGATACCGCCTGCTTACCCGCCAGAAGGTGCGGATTGAAGATGGTTGCGACAGCTATGCGATAACGATACCGGTGATAGTTGAAAACGGAAAATTGAAAACTGAAAGTTTATGAGAATTTTAATTATAGAAGATGAGCAGAACAATGCCGAACGTTTGGTGAGGTTGGTGAAGGATGTTCGCCCCGATGCCGAGATTGTGGCTGTGTTGGCAAGCAATGCGGAGGTGGAGGATTTCTTCAGGCAAGCAGACAACACAGCGGATGTGATATTGTCGGACATCCGGTTGGGCGATGGCTTGAGTTTCGTAGGGTTGAAGTCCGCCCCGCAGTCGCTGCCCGTGATTTTTACCACCGCCTACGATCAATATGCGCTGCAAGCCTTCAAATACAACGGTCTCGACTATCTGCTGAAACCCATTGATGCCGAGGAGCTTCGGCAAGCATTGGACAAGGTGGTTGTGGAACACACCACCACCACGGAAGACATCCGGCAGCTGTTAGCCTCTGTGGGCAGCATCCGTTACCGTGAGCGTTTCCTCATTGCCTTTCGCGACACCTTCCACGTGGTATCCGTAGGCGAGATGAACCACGTGGGTATCAGCGACGGCATCGTTCGTCTCTACACCACCGGCGGCAAATCGCACCTGCTGAACATGACACTGGACGAACTGGAGAAGCAACTTGACCCCGAGCGGTTTATGCGTGTCAACCGGCAGTATATTGTCAGTGCGGCAGCGGTGGAGAAGCTGTCAGCCCATTTTCTCGGCAAGATGCGCGTCCACCTCAAAGGCTATCCCGACACGGAGGTCATCGTGAGCCGCGAGAAGGTGTCGGCGGTAAAGCGCTGGCTGGACTTTTGAAAGTTAATAATTGATAATTGACAATTAACAATTACAAGTTATAGTGGCTGTTACAGCATTTGTCGTTGGTGGCTATGACGGTTCACCATTGATTTTTCCCGCTTCATTTATTATTACATTTTTGCTTCGCCAATAAATCCTCACTTTTGCATCCCAATTTATAAGGATGTACAAAATGAAGAGGATGATATGGATATTGTTGCCGATGGTGATGCTTTCGTGTGCATCGCGGCAGCAGAAAGAGGGCGATGAGCCTAAACACTACGATTTGCTGACTATCACTGCCAGCGACCACGAGCTTACCACTGAATATGCTGCTTCGCTGAAAGGACAGCAGGATATTCGCATCATTCCTCGTATAGAAGGCTATCTGCAAGGCATTTATGTGAAGGAGGGCGAACAGGTGAAAGAGGGACAGTTGTTGTTTAAAGTGGATGCGGCGACCTATAGGGCAGCGGTTGAGGCCGCCAACGCCAATGTGCAGCAGATGAGGGCGGCCTTGGAAAAGGCACAATTGGAATACGAAGGCAAGCAGAAACTCCGTGCAAAGAATGTCATCTCTAACTATGAACTGGCATCCTCAAAAAGCGACCTCGCTGTAGCAAAAGCCAATCTTGCAGCAGCTCAAGCCGCACTAACTTCTGCACGCAACGACCTTAGTTATACGGAATTGCGCAGCCCGTCGGACGGGGTTGTCGGAAGAATACGCTATCGCAAGGGTGATTTTGTGACTCCCACCATGCAGGATGGCCTCACCATTGTGGCCGACAACCGCCACATCCGCGCTTACTTCTCTATGAGCGAAACCGTTTTGATGAATTACCTAAGCGAATACAAGACGATGGAAGCGGCTGTCAATCAGATGCCTGAAGTGAAACTGCTCCCCCCGAACGGTCAATTCTACAGTCAAACGGGTCGTGTGGAGAGCATCAGCGGGATTGTGGACGAGGCAACGGGGGCGGTCTCCGTGTGCGCCCTCTTCGACAACCGCGACGGCATTCTTCTCAGCGGCGGTACAGGCAAAATCGTAATGCCTGCTGTTAAGAAAAACGCCATCGTCATACCGCAGGAGGCCACTTACGAGATTCAGGACAAAGTGTATGTGTATAAGGTCGTTGATGGCAAGACGGTCTCCACCATCGTGCAAGTGGCATCGCATAACAACGGCAAGGAGTACGTGGTCATCAGCGGCCTCCATGAGGGCGATGTGATTGTTGCCAAAGGCGCGGGGTTTGTGGAGGAAGGAGAAAGAGTGAGGTGAAAATCAGATTATGTTTGTAGCTAACTATATTTTATAGTTTTACTGCCTTTAATTGACCAAATTGATTCATGTCCATTTCCATTTGGTAGAACTCAATACCTTTTTCTATCATATTCTCTTGCAAATCGTATGTGATAAGTTTCTGGTCCTTCAGTATTTTTCTAATAGTATCCTTGTCCGATTGAGCGCATTTCACCCCAAAATATACAGCTTCAATACAATTAGGAATATCTATCTGCTTATGTTTTCCTGTGCCATCAATGTCAAAATAAAGATAACGCAACTCGTTTTCATATTCCCAGTTTTTACTTTTCAAAAAGAAAGAATCCTCAACTGATATGGAATCCTTATTTGAATATTTTGACATGTCATTTTCAGAATATTTAACGTCTTTGAAATATGAAATAATCCTATTGCTGCTTGTTATCATCTTGGTCATTTTAGCATTAAAATGATATTTAATGCAAACTCCTTTATGGAAATCTGCATAATGTGCCCACATTAATTCGTTTAAATATTCATCTTTATCACAACCTTGTTTATGTAAATAAATAGGATTTCCATCCTCATTGGTTTTCGGTTCACCTTGTTCACTTATTTCTGGTAATAATTTTATTTTTCTAGAGAAGCAAGCAATCTTCAGACTGTCGTTGTATGCTTTGAGGATTAATTTGTTAATTTCATCATCGTACATGTTTAGTAGAACAAGAATAGGGCAATCAAATGGATCATTAAATTCTGAAGGAGATGAGATGTTTAATTGTTCGTTTATTAGGGATTTATAGAGAAATTCGTTACATTTTCTAAAACCATATGCTGACAACCCTGCATATGATTTATGATTTGATTGTTCCAAGAGAAAAAAAAGAGATTTCTTAAAGGCTAACAGCGCATCATCCTCATATCTTGTTCCCAATTTATGCCAACATAAACCAAGATTAAAGTATAAAGCTTCTTTTATTGATATTTTATAACGACAATCTTTGTCTCTATCATAAGTATCAATAAGTTCCTTCAGGTGGATAACTTCGCTTTCTTTGCATGGAAGTTGTTCTATAGCTGCAGAGTATTTAATCAGTGCTTGCCCTAATTTTGACGCTCCGTCTTCATTGAATCTGTTAGCCCTTCCTAAATAAGGACACAAACGCAACCATTCTTCGCTAAAAGACCGTTTTGCTTTTTCTGCATTAGTCTTATTAATCTGCTGATAATTATTTATATACGATTCTATTTCAAACTCGTATTTTCTCAGTTTACATTTTCTTATTGAATCTAAAATTACTATAATCAAACTTTTCATCCTATATATCATTTTGTTTTACAATCCTTCTCCCCTAGAATCTTCTCATTACCATCTTTAACGTAAGGCAACATTTTCTCTGCCAACTGAAACATCTGTGTTGAAAACAGAGTTGGAAATCCATTTTCCTCAGAATAGTTGGCTTTGGCATTAGCGATATTTTGCTCAATCATCAAAATTGCCTTTCGGGGTTTTAATCCGCCTCTGACTTGTGTGTCTGCCCAAGTCTTAAATGCAGAACTTATTTTGTTCTTATCGTCAGGAATATCAAAACCTATACATTTGTCTGCTTTTTCAGCGTAATACAACCACACTTCAAAACAAGAGTTGCTTATAATTAATTGTATGCCGTTTTCATCGCATTCAGATCGCATCTCCGTAAGAAATTGCTCAAAATGGTCAACATCGGTAAGCAACCAAAAACTGTCAGGATTATCCACACTTGCAGATTCCCGATATTCTTTCACCTTTGCTACCGCAAAGCTTGTTATTAATGGTTTGCCTCCTTTTTCGAAATTTGGTTCAGCAAAGAAATCAACCTTAATATCTGTATATAACGAGGGGTTTCGTTTGATTAGGTAAAAATAGTTCTTCTCCCTTTCGGTACCGCCAGAAAAAACGATTATGTATGCTTTAGGTTGAAGTGTGGCTTCAGGTTTTATATATGCTGACTGTGGAACAGACAATGCTATGTCATTGTAAGCTATTGTAGTCAATTTATTGTCTGCAACGACTTCCAATGGCTCTTTTTCAGGATTACCCTTCTGATAATATCTGTCGTCTGCCATTTATTCTATGATTGAGATTTGTGGCACTCCGCCATATCGACCTTCAAGATACCCTTTCTCTATATTCATGGTGTTGTGTATCTTATAGTCATTAAACGAATGCATTTTAGAATTGCCATTCTCCTTTTCAACCTTCCACAACTCATCTGGGCGAATTAAATCCTGTTGGTCTTGGAATAAGGTCAGATGAGTAGTACAGATGAGTTGTCCTTTTGATTCACTATTGAAGAAGTATTTCAGCAGATTATAGATGAGATTAGGATGCATACTATTTTCAACCTCATCAATAACCACAACTTTTCCTCTACTGGCATTATATAAAGCTGGTATCAGTGTGAGCAAGCGTACGGTTCCATCGGATTGACTGGCAATATTCATTTTCTTTTTATAGCCACCAATGCCTAATTGTTCAAATAGAAATTCTTGAACAATTTGTTCTCCATTTTTCATAGTAATGTTGAAGTTGTTTCGGTTGTTGGAAAAGGACGTTAATCCGGTATGCTCACTTATAGGGTTCCTGAGAAGCATATGTTGTAGTTCTGAGGCGTTTTTCTTATTCGACATCCACTTTTCAATAGGTGTTTCTCCCACCTTGAGAGAATCCGTAATATGCAAACGCGAAAGCAAGATGTTGGCATAATCAAGTAATTGCTTGTTATTCGACATCATGTCAATCAAAAAAGGTGTTTGAGAGTTGATGGTGATGATATCAAAATCATTAAGAAACCAATCATAGGCAATTTGAATGTGTTTTTCATTAATCACAGGGTACTTGGTGTTTAAACAGATTATCGAAGAACCATTGTTCTTCTTCAACAAATCTGTTGAAAGCTTGTTGTCGGTAGTTGGAGTCACAACATCACCAACCCTCTCAAATATCAAAGTGTCATCCTGTTCGCCAAGACCAGACAACAACAGCCGTTCTCTAATGTTATTCTTTTGAGAATGCTGAATTTCCAATTGGTAAATATAATAATTACATTTGGTGAAAAATTCAATTTCAATTTTCATTGGTTCATTATTGGTGCGAACCAATTGAAAGAAAAAGTCATTCAAATCAATGATATTCAGAAAATTGTCCAATGTCACAAATGACTTCAAGAATTGCAACACCTTTACAAAATTTGATTTTCCCGAACCATTAGCCCCGTATATCAAAGCGTGCTTGAGCAGTGGGATTTTTTCATTTGTATTGATATGATTGGCAAAAATCTCACGTTTCGGATTCGGAAACATATCGAATGTAGTCTTCTCATAAAAAGACAACATATTCTGAATGGCGATTCTCAATAACATAACAACGGTATTTCATTTATATGGGCAGCAAAGATACAATTTTTTCTTTATATAGCGTGAAAACTTCACGTGAAATTTTCACAAAATACATAACTTTATGACAATCAGTATGTTTTATTGCTATATTATTCACTCTCTTCTTAAAACTTTTGTCAGTACTCAATTCTTCCTCCACTTCACCCACCAATATTCCCGCTTCACCCACTTTCCCGCAACGCCATCGGCACAATCCCTATATTTTTGCGCAAAATTTGATAAGGAATTGCTATGAATACCAAAACCTTCATCCATCGCCCGCTCCTTTCGATGGTCATCAGCGTGTTCATCGTGCTGTTGGGGGTGATTTCGTTGCTGTCGCTGCCGGTGGAGCGCTATCCCGACATTGCACCGCCGGCCATCTACGTGTGGGCGAGCTATCCGGGCGCAAGTGCCGAAACGGTGCAGAAGAGCGTGGTGATGCCTCTGGAAGAGGCCATCAACGGGGTGGAGGGGATGACCTACATGACCTCGTCGGCCAGCAACGGCTCGGCCAGCATCACCATCTACTTCGAGCAGGGTGCCAATGCCGATATGGCCGCTGTGAACGTGCAGAACCGCGTTATCCAGGCACAAGCGCAGCTGCCCGCCGAGGTGCTGCAGACGGGCGTGGCGACCGAGAAACGGCAACCCGGCCAGCTTCGCATCATCGCGTTAGAGAGCCCCAACGGCACCTACGACGAAAACTTCCTCAGCAACTATTTCTACAACAACCTGCGTCCCGCCCTGCTGCGCATCAAGGGCGTGGGCAAGGTGGAGGTATGGGGCTCACAATATGCCCTGCGCATCTGGCTTAAGCCCGACGTGATGGCGCGTCACAAGCTGATGCCGAGCGACATATCGGCTGTGCTGGCCGAGCAAAACATCGAGGCCTCGGTCGGCTCGCTGGGCAGCAATTCCGACAATGTGTTTCAATATATGTTGCGCTACACGGGACGCAAAACTGAGGTGTCGGAGTTCGAGAACCTTGTGATAGCCTCCCTCCCTACCGGCGAGGAATTGCTGCTGAAGGATGTGGCGGATGTGGAGCTGGGACAGTCGGATTACGACTACATCAACAGTATCAACGGGCATCCGGGCGTGATGGGCTCGGTGAGCCAGATGGCCGGCTCCAACGCCACCAAAATCAACCTTGAGATCGACAAACTGCTGACCGAAACCGAGAAATCGCTGCCCAAGGACGTGAAAATCGTCACCTTCGACAACACCAACGACTTCCTCTTCGCCTCCATCCGCGAGGTGATACTGACGCTCGTCATTGCCATTGTGCTGGTGCTGGTTGTGGTGCTCTTCTTTCTGCAGGATTTTCGTGCTACGCTGGTTCCCGCCATGGGCATCCTCGTCTCACTCATCGGCACTTTCGCGTTTATGAAAGTAGCAGGATTTTCTGTCAACCTGCTGACTCTGTTTGCTTTGGTGCTGGTCATCGGCACCGTGGTCGATGACTCCATCGTGGTAGTGGAGGCGGTGAAAGCCAAGATTGACGAGGGGTGCACCTCCGCCCGTAAAGCCTCGGAGGATGCCATGAATGGTCTTTCCGTCACGCTGTTCACCACCACGCTGGTCTTTATGGTCATCTTCATCCCCGTGGCGTTTATGGGCGGCACCACCGGCATCTTCTTCAAACAGTTCGGTCTGACGATGGCCGTCGCGGTGGGCATTTCGTTGATTAATGCGCTGACATTGTCACCGGCATTGTGCACATTGATGTTGAAACCATCGTCGGTGGAGACGTTGCGTGCAACGTCTCTACAAAAATCGGGGATATCGTCCCTGCAATCAAGGATTCGTACCGCATACCAAACCACCTTCACCGCCCTGTTAAAACATTACGCCAACATGGTCCGCTGGTTTCTCCGTCGCAAATGGGTGGCTACTATCGGTATTGTTGTCGCCATTGTGTTGATGGCGGTGTTGTTCAAGGTGGTGCCCACGGGCTTTATCCCCAACGAGGATATGGGCACGCTCTTCGTGGACCTCACACCGCCGCCGGGCTATACGGCCAACAAGACTTTCGATATGATGAACCGCACTTGCGACAAGATCCGCGAGTTGCCAGAGGTTCAAGATGTCGGCGGCGTGGTGGGCGTCGGAGCAGGTGCCAACATCTTCGTCCAGCTGAAACCGTGGAAAGAACGCCGAGGAAAAGCGCACTCCTCTTCCACCATTATGGAGAAAATAGACGAGATTTTGTCCCAGGAAACGGAGGCGCAGAGCTTCGTCTCGGAACCGGGCATGGTGGAGGGTTATGGCGGCAACGGCGGCTTTGAGTTCTCGGTGCAGGGGCGCATCGGACAGGATGCCAAGACGCTGCACGCAGTCACCACCCGCTTTACGGAAAAACTCAGCGAGCGTCCGGAAATCGGCGAGGTCTATTCGAGCTACGATGTCAACTATCCGCAGTACCGCGTGGATTTGGATGTGGCGAGGTGCAAGAAGATGGGGGTTGCTCCCTCCACCGTGCTCAACGAGATGGGCGCTTACTTGGGCGGCGACTACATCTCCAATTTCAACAAATACAACAAGGTGTATCAGGTGGATTTGCAGCTGAAGCCGTCCGACCGCAACCGCCCCGAATCGCTGACGAGCCTCTTCGTGCGTTCCGAAAACGGCGAGATGATGCCCATCAACCAATTCGTCTCCCTCACCAAGGAGTATATGCCGCAGTCAATCAACAGTTTCAATATGTTCCCCTGCATCGATGTTTCGGGCAGCGTGGCAGAGGGCAGCAGTTCGGGCCGTGCCATCAAGGCCATCCAGGAGACCGCCGCGAAGGAGTTGCCCGTGGGCTACAGCATTGAGTTTGGCGGCGTCACCCGCGAGGAGAGCCAGACATCTGGCAGAGTGATTTTCATCTTCCTGATATGCATCGTATTCGCCTATCTCGTAATGGTGGCACTTTACGAAAGCCTCCTTATCCCGCTGGCGGTGATGCTGTCGGTGCCATTCGGTCTGGCGGGTAGTCTGCTGTTTGCCAAACTGTTTGGCGTGGAAAACAACATCTATATGCAGATCGGAATGGTGATGCTGGTGGGACTGCTGTCAAAGACAGCCATCTTGCTCACCGAATATGCTTCGCAGGCACGAAAGGAAGGGAGGTCACTTGCCCAGGCGGCGCTCAGCAGCGCCAAAGTGCGATTGCGTCCCATCCTGATGACCTCGCTCACCATGATTATCGGTATGCTGCCCCTGATGTTCGCCTCGGGCGTGGGCGCCAACGGCAGCCGAACCATTGGGGTCTGTGTGGTCGGAGGAATGCTGTTCGGCACGCTCGGCTTGCTGCTCACCGTGCCGGTGTTGTTTGTCGTGTTTCAAAGGCTGCAGGAGCGTGTTAGTCCCGCTACCATTCCCCTATCCGCAAAACAAAAAAAACGGAAGTGTGAGAAAATGAATCGTAAATCCAAATAAAAATCATATTTTTGCAGCCGTTAAAATGAAGAATATATGAAATCTTTTGCAGATTATAAGAAAGATGCGCCCAACTGGATAACTATGGCAAATGGTGAGTTTTATCCAGATATTTTGGAAAGTGCATGTGAATTATACAAACCTGTACTTGTTCTGTTCGAACAATTGATTAAGACATCGGAAAGTTCCGAGAGACTGCTCCGGGAGATAATGGATGTTCATCAGCAATGGATGAGAATTCAACTGTGCCGTGTTTTTCGGAAATATGTTTCGCCACAGACGCCAGTAGAAATGCTAAAAAACAAATCTAAATTGACAATGATATGTGCTAATTATGGCAAATATTTCCGTACCATTGACAGGGTTCAATCAGCATTTTCATCACGACCGATGCCTGACGAAGCGTTATGTGCATTGCTTTGGGAGTATAAAGACCGTGGCAAAAAAGGATACGACTTGACGGAACGCTTTTTTGAATTGTTCCAATCTGCTTTCCCAAAGTTAAGGATTGAAGGACCCAAAAGAGCAGGTGCTGATGTCTTAATGAAGTCTGTTTTCCCCGATTATCCCAATCCTACAAGACCCGTTGATTTTGTCATCAAAAATGAAAAGGATGATATCTTGGCGATTGGACTTGCAAGATATGATGGCGACCGTGGGGGTGCGCAAGAAGATGACAGAACCGGTGGTTATGCAAATTGCGCGAAAGAAATCCTGCAATATACCAAGGCAAAAAGGCTTTCTACAAAGGTCATTTTCGTAAACGATGGCCCAGGTTTGCTTTTGGGATCTATGTGGAATGACTACTCCTCGCTAGAAAAGATTGATGCCAACAGAATAATCGTCCTAACTCTCCGAATGTTTAACACAAGGCTCACCGCCAAATGGCTTAAGAGCAAATAAAAAGTATTATGGCAGTAAGCGTAACATCAACAACCGGTCGGACAGTGAACCTAAAGTTCGCGCCCCATACTGAAATAAATTTCCAGCAGACGGCATGGAATGAGGGGGATGGCATTAAACGGCTATATCATGCCGATAATATTGACGTTCTTAATGCTCTGACAAACGACGAGGAGGTGTGTGGGAAAGTGACACTTATTTATATTGACCCACCATATAACACAGGCGGAGTGTTTGAGACCAGAGATTTCAAGCACGCGTATGACGATTGTTTTTCAACAGAATCATATCTTGAATTTATGCGTGTTAGGCTTGTACTGATGCACAAACTTCTCTCCGATGAAGGGTCTATTTATGTCCATCTTGATAGCAATATGGTATTTCACGTCAAAATACTCATGGATGATATTTTTGGCATTCGCAATTTCAAGGGTATGATTACCAGAAAAAAATGCAAATCCAAAAACTTTACGCGAAAAACCTACGGCAATATTTCAGATTATATACTTTTTTACTCCAAAACAGACTATCCAGTGTGGAATCGTCCCTTCGAGGAATGGGGCGATGACAAGATACTAAAAGAGTACCCTTATGTCGAGGAAGGAACGGGGCGTCGTTATAAGAAAGTTCCCATACATGCCCCTGGTACCCGTAATGGCTCTACCGGCACTGCTTGGCGTGGAATGATGCCTCCTGAGGGAAAGCATTGGCAGTTTACACCTGACAAACTTGACGAAATGGATGCCAATGGGGAGATTTACTGGTCTTCAAACGGTAATCCTCGACGTAAGGTTTATCTTGACCAAAGTGAAGGCTTGCCTGTACAAGACATATGGCTGGATTATATTGACACAAATAATCAAAACACACTTATCACAGGTTATCCAACCGAAAAAAATATTGAAATGCTTAAGCGCATCATCGAAACTTCTTCACGTCCTGGTGATTTGGTGTTGGATTGTTTTGCCGGCTCTGGAACAACACTTGTCGCTGCTGATGAGCTTGGCCGGCAATGGATAGGCGTTGACATTGGCGATGAAGCAATTGAAACAATAAAAGAACGATTTAAGAACGGAAGTAAGCCCATGGGAGATTATGTCAAAAAAAAGAAATTGTCACCTATGCCGATGATGTCTTTGTTTGACAACGTCGTGGAAAATGAATGTCCTACAATAATCACAAGTTTACGGAGAATAACATACGATGTTTTTGTAGAAGTGTAATATCCGCACGACAAATGAACATCCCCATTTAAATCGATCATATTTTCCATCGTTAGGTAGACCAAACAAATCTGGGAACGACTGAAATGATCCTCTACACCCAAGGACTTTGGGAAATAGTTGTCGCGGAGTGTAAATGTTCCAATCTGTTTTGAGGGGGGCAACAAGAAGGAGTAAACACAAATTTCAAGAAAAAAACGTACGTGAACAATAAACACTATAGACAATGAAGATGCTTCCGATTCTGTTGACAACGCTACTTGCGATCGGCTGCTCTGTGCAGAAGCCGGTGGTGGAGGAAGCCGTCAGGCCCAATCTTCTTGAACCGGACATCATACTGGTTGACAGTATGTCTATGCGCTCGTGGCAGGAGATTTTTGTGGACGAACCCTTGCAGTCGCTGATTGCGGAAGCCCTTGACAGCAACGCCGATGTGCGTACCATGCAGCTCAACGTGGAACAGGCCGCCATCCAGATGCGGGTGGCGAAGCTTTCCTATCTGCCGTCGTTTGCGCTGTCGCCATCGGGAACTGTTTCGAAGGCACAGAGCAGCACCGCCACCTACACTTACGAACTGCCGCTCACGATGAGCTGGGAATTGAATCTCGGCGGACAAATGGCGGCACAGAAAGCAGCAACGAAATACCAGTGGATGAACGCACAGGAGCAACTCAAATATACACGGCTACAGCTCATTGCTTCCGTTGCCAACGCTTACTACACGCTCATTATGCTGGATGAGCAGCTGCGGCTTTCGGAACAGAGCGTGCAACTGCAACGGGAAACGCTGGAAACCATCACGGCAATGAAGGAGGTGGGCATGATGAACGAATTGGCTGTCAATCAAGCCGAAACAGAATTGCAGGTCACGGTTGCTTCGGTGAGTGATCTGCGCCTGCAACGCGAGAAGACCGAACGGGCACTGAATGTGTTGTTGAGCCGCACGACTCAGAATGTTCAATATTCCACTTACGCGGATGTCAAAGACATCAATATGGATGCGGATGCGCCTGTCAGTTTGGAGGCACTGGCGATGCGTCCGGATGTGCGTAGCGCGGAATATCAGCTGCGGGCCTCGTTCAGCAACACCAAAGTGGCGCGCTCGCAGTTCTACCCGTCGCTGAAACTTACCGCCAGCGGCTCGTGGACCAACAACATCGGCGAGATTGTCAATCCTGCCAAACTGTTGCTAAACCTGATTGGCGGACTTACACAGCCGTTGTTTCAGATGGGACAGATCAAGGCGAACTTCGAGATTGCTAAGTTGCAGCAGGAGCAGTCGCAAATTGCTTTCGAGCAGGCACTGTTGCAGGCGGGCAGCGAAGTCGCCAATGCTTTGTCGGAATGCCATGCCGCACAACAAAAACTGCAAGTCCGCGAGGCGCAGGTGGAGGCCAGCCAAAAAGCGGTGGAGAACGTACGCGAACTGATGCAGCATTCCTCATCCGTCACCTACCTGGAAGTGCTCACCGCCCAGTCGTCGTGGCTCAATGCCCAGTTGCAGCAGACTGCCGACTGGTTGGAGTTACAGCAGGGGAGAATCAATCTGTACAAGGCATTATGCCGATAAAATCGAATGTCACATTGGCCTCGTTGCACACGGATGACCGCGAGGAGTTCATACTCAACAATCGAAGGACGTTCAAGTATGGAGCCACGGAGGAAAAGGCGGAGAAGCAAGAGCAAAGCCAAGTTTGCTTGAGCTTTGCCGAGTCGCGACGAAATTCGGGCGAAACTCATTTTGGCTTGCGCGATGACCCTTTTGAAGAAGAAGTCGAGCGCAGTCCCCTCCAGAACAACTTTCAACGGGAGAAATCCTTAAAAAAAGATAGACACTGATAATCAAACGATTGTCGGTGTCTTTCTTTGATTTTAGGGAACCACGTTCCCGTTTCAAGTGGAGCCGGCGGGAGTCGAACCCGCGTCCAAACTTGCTGCAGAGATGCTTTCTACACGTTTAGTCTCCGTTTGATTGTCGGCGCGTGGCAGGTACGGGACCAACCAACCCCGCGCTTATCTTCTAATCTTCGCTCACGCATCGAAGCCTGCGCTCGCTATCCATTCCTTTATGATACTTCTGGCCGGCCGCCGAACGGCAGGGCTGCCGGGGAAGCACCCAGTGCCACGGACCTTGTCCGGGTTCCGGGATTCGCCGCGATTAGGCAGCGAAAGCATAGTTGTTGCCATTTATTGGCTAAGAGAGTTAGTTTTTAACGGAACCGTCTCACAACCTCCGACGTGCTTACAAATCCACACACATGCTGTCAAAACCAAACGACCCCATTGTGCGGTTCGGCTGCCCTTGGCTTGCACGCCGCCGGACAACCGTTTCCTTTTCTTTACTTCACCTCACCGCTGGTCTTCAACACCACACGGTCGGTCTCCGCATTCGACATCACGGTCACCCACTTGCTGATGAGCCCCGTGTGCTTGGCGGTATAGGTCACCTTGATCACCCCGGTCTTGCCCGGCATCACCGGCTTCTTCGACCAGTCCACCTCCGTGCAGTCGCAGTTGGTGGTGACATTATCGAGAATCAAAGGCTTCTTGCCCGTGTTGGTATACACCATCTCAATCGTCTTCACATCACCGACATGGAGCGTGCCATAGTCGATGGTCTTCTTGGCGAATGAGATCTCGGCGCCCGTGACGTTCGTCGCAGCGGCGGTGTTCTTCTCGGAAGAAGCGGCTTTTGAGGAATTGCTTTGTGCCATGCCCAAGTTGGCTACCAACAGGATGGCGAATGCGATGAGAATCTTTTTCATTTTCGTAGATTTTTAGTTGGCCTTCATCATCGGAGCATCCTGCACGGGAGCCGACTCCACCGGCTTCTCGCTGATATGTCCTTTGATATGAAGCACCACGCTGTTGTTGACGGCATCGGAACTCACGGTAATCGACTTGTTGATGGTGCCGATGCGGTTGGTGTCGTATTTCACTCTGATAACGGCGGTCTTGCCGGGGGCGATGGGATCTCTCGGCCACGACGGAACGGTACAACCGCAAGAGGCCTGGCACTTGGTGATGGTCAGCGGAGCCTTGCCGGTGTTCTTGAACTTGAACTCGCACTCGCCGTTGTCGCCTTTGTAAATGTTACCATAGTCATACTCAAGGCTTTCAAAAGTAATTTCAGCCACCTTTACTTTCTTATTCTTCTTGTTGTCTTTGGAGACTTCTGTTCCGGCTTTGCCGTTTTTGCCTGCGTTGGCATCACTCTGCGCAAAAGCAGTAAATGAAGCGAAGAATACGACGATGAGGGTGAGAATAAAAGCTTTTTTCATGATATGTTTTTTTTATTTTTTAATGACTAAAACGATATTTTGATATAAAAATGCTTAACAAGTTTAATTTTGGATGAAAGATTGCACGGCGAGCGCGTAGCCCTGAAGTCCGAAACCGGAGATGAAGCCCTTGCAGCAGCCTGCCAGACAGGATTTGCGGCGGTATTGCTCGCGGGCAAAGAGGTTGGAGATGTGCACCTCCACCACCGGCGTGGTCACCGCCTTCACGGCATCGGCCAACACGATGGCCGTGTGGGTGTAGGCACCCGGATTGAGGATGATGCCGTCGTAGTCGGACGCAGAATGGATGCGGGCAACCAGCTCGTGGAGCGCATCCGACTGGAAATAGTCGATCTGGATAGAGGAGAACTGCTGACGGAGCGAAAAAAGATACTCCTCGAAGGTGACATGGCCATAGACATTCACCTCGCGGGTACCCAAAATCCCCAAATTCACCCCATTGATAATCAGCAGTTTCATTCTTTTATCAAAAACAAATCCTCGTTCTCTTTCTTCATATTCAGTTGCTCACGACGATAGCGTTCTCTGGTCACACTATCATTTTTGAAATCTTTATTAACACTTTGTATCTCCACATTCTTCTCCGCCTTTTTCAACTCCGCCTCCTGCTCTTTAATCTTCGTATTCAGTTTTTGGTGAATGTGATAGTTACTGTCGGAAAAAACAAAAACATACACTACCGCCAACATCACGACAGCGGCATACATGATGAGTCGCTGTTTCCAAGTGAACCTGCGGAACCAATCGATGATTTTATTATTCCTCTCTGACATTACACAAAAAACAAGCCTGCAAAAGTACAAGTTTTTTTTGAATTCTGGATGAATAAAATTCGCAAACTTTGTTGTATATTTGCCGCCTCAAACTCTGAATTTCTGCCGTCCACTTCCATTTTTCATCTGAAATCAATCATTATATTCAATAAATCAACATCTTAATTAAAATCAATTACTATGGGAGAATTAGCAAAACTTTACCCGAAATCATTATGGGAGATTTTTGACAACATCTGCGCTATTCCGCATCCGTCGAAACACGAGGAGAAACTCGCCGCTTGGATGATGGAGTGGGCCAAGAAGAACAATATCGAGTGCAAGCAGGATGCCACCGGCAACCTCGTGTTCCGCAAACCGGCCACCAAGGGCATGGAGAACCGCGTTCCCGTGATCTTGCAGGCCCATATCGACATGGTGCCGCAGGCCAACGCCAGCACGAAACACGACTTCACCAAAGACCCCATCAAACCGCGCATTTGCGAAGACGGTTGGGTACGCGCTACCGGCACCACCCTCGGTGCAGACAACGGTATCGGCGGTTCGGCCGCTCTGGCCGTGCTCGCCTCCAAAGACGTGGCTCACGGTCCGCTGGAGGTGCTCCTCACCGTTGACGAGGAGACTGGCATGACGGGAGCCTTCGGTCTGAAGAAGGGTGCCCTCAAGGGTGAGATCCTCATCAACCTCGACTCCGAAACCGAGGGCGAACTCTATGTGGGTTGCGCCGGCGGTCTCGACGGTGTCATCACCATGAACTACCGCAACACGGCCGTTCCCGCTGGCATGAAGGGCTACCAGATTGTCATCACCGGCCTCAACGGTGGTCACTCCGGCATGGACATCAACCTCGGTCGCGCCAACGCCAACAAGCTGATGACCCGCGTGCTGAGCACGGCTGCCGAGAAGTGCGGCATCCGTCTCGCCTCCTTCGTGGGCGGCAACCTGCGCAATGCCATCCCGCGTGAGGCCGTTGCCATCGTGGCCGTGCCCGAAGCCAACGAAAAGGCTCTCACCAAGCTCGTCAACGCCTTCGCCAAGACCGCCAAGGCTGAGTTCTCCGCTACCGAGCCCAACATGACCATCAAGGCCAAAGCCATCGACACGCCCGCCAAGGTGATGCCCGAAGCCACTCAGGAGAAACTGCTCGGAATGGTGTTCGCACTGCCCAACGGTGTGCTCCGCATGAGCGACAGCATGCCCGGCCTCGTGGAGACCTCCAACAACCTCGCCGTGGTGAACGCCCAGAACGGCAAGATCCAGATCATCTCCCTGATGCGCAGCTCTGTGGACAGCGCCAAGGATGCTGTGGGACAGAAGATGACCGCCATCGCCCGCCTTGCCGGTGCCGACATCGTGCTCGAGGCTGGCTACCCGGGCTGGAAGCCGAACATGGAATCTCCGATTCTGCAGACCGCCAAGAAGGTGTACAAAGATAAATTCAAGAAAGATCCCGCCTTCATGGCCATCCATGCCGGTTTGGAATGCGCTCTCTTCAGCGTTAACTATCCGAACTGGGATATGATCTCCTTCGGACCCACCATCATGCACCCGCACTCCCCCGACGAGCGCGTGAACATCGAGAGCGTGGGCAAATTCTGGGATTTCATCGTGGCTCTGCTCAAGAACATTCCCAAGAAATAAGCGACACATCTACTAATAGGTAGCGACAGGAGGATGCCGGAAGGTGTCCTCCTGTTTTTTATTGTGCCCGCAAAATCTTCCAAAATCGCTAACATTCTCTATGCCAAAAAGTTGCAGAGTGTTAAAGAGCGATTTTTCAAATCATTGTTATTGAAACAATTATCCTCTCAAAAAATATTTTTACGAAATTGATAACAAATGGATTTTCTGCTGTATCTTTGCGGTGTCCTGTAGAGACGTGGTGCACCGCGTCTCTACAAAATTAATCTAAACATCATGGAACTCGAAAATCCTATTGAAGAGGCTCGCCGCTATGTGGCGAATGCCGAAGAAATTATCAAAAAGGCCAACTACGACCCTGAACTGAAGAGTTACACCGACAGCAAATATGTCAAAACAGCCGGTAATATCTTATGGTGTGGCTGTTTGGTGGCGCTTGACGCTATTCTTCAAATTCGGGAGGGAAAAGGCCGTCCCTCCATAGCGAAATACCAAGAAGCTGCTGGCAAACGAGATAAGAAACTGCTTCATTTTTTGAATCTTGGATACGATACTCTACACTTGGTGATGGGGTACGACGGCAACAAGGGCAAAAAGGTGTGCGATGCTGGGTTCGATTATGCCGACGCCATCATCAACCGTTGTGCGCTGCTATACCGAAAACCGATCTTGCGCAGGTGTCCTAATGGGACATGGTAGAGACGTTGCGCGCAACGTCTCTACAAAAACAATACGTACTTTATGGCAAGAAAGAACTAAATTAATCTAAACATCATGGAACTTGATAATCCTATTGAAGAGGCTCGCCGCTATGTGGCGAATGCCGAAGAAATCATCAAAAACTCTAAATTGGATCCCGAAACCAATCTTTACAGGGACAAGAAGTATGTCCGCATTGCTGGCGACACGCTGTGGAAGGGATGTCTGATTGCCTTAGATGCGGTGTTAGGGGTGCGGAAGGGAAAAGGCCGTCCCTCCATAGCCAAATATCAGGAGGCTGCCGCCAAACGCGACCGCAAACTCCTTCAGTTTGTCAATACCGGCTACGAAACCCTGCACTTGCACATGGGTTATGATGGCACCAAAAATAAAAAGACCTGCGAATCGGGCTTTGATATGGCCAACGCCATCATCAACCGTTGTGAACTGCTGTACCCGAATAACCCCTCTCCGCAGGTGGCCTAACCACCTGTTCTTATCGTAAAAAACAATTTGCGGGTTGAGTAGGCTTTCAACGGCCTCTTACTTTCTCCGATAGAATCCCATCTCGTCGATGCACTGCGCTACTTTGGGGTGGAGACAATATTGTACGGATTTGCCCTCCGCGATGGAGTTACGAATCAGGGTGGCGGAAATTTCCATGAGTGGCGAGTTGACCATCTGCACATTAGGCAGTTCCTTCCACTTCCCGCCGTCGCAGCCGGGGCGCGGATAGACGTAGATGGCGTAATTCTCCAAGATGAACTCGTAGTTTTTCCACTTGTCGATGCTCTGGAGGTTGTCCTCGCCCATAATCAGCACAAACTCCTTGTCGGGATATTTCTCGCTGAGCCGCACCAGCGTGTGACTGGTGTAGGAAGGAAGCGGAAGGCCGAACTCGATGTCGCAGGAGCGGAAACGGGCGTCGTCCTCCACGGCGAGATTCACCATGTAGAGCCGCTGGTGACCATTGAGCAGCGACTCCTTCTTCTTGAGCGGATTGTTGGGCGACACCACAAACCACACCTCCTTCAGGTCGGTATTCTCCACAAAATATTCAGCCATAATGAGATGGCCGATATGGATGGGGTTGAAGGAGCCGAAGAAGAGACCTACTTTTGACATAAGAAATCGTTGACTAACTGACAGGCCTTTTGTTGGGCATCGGCGAGGATGTCGTTCACCAGGATCACGTCAAACTGGTTGGCAAAGGTGAGTTCGTACTCGGCCTTGTCGATGCGTTTTTTGAGGGTTTCGGGGGTTTCGGTGCCACGGCCCACGAGGCGTTTTTTCAAATCCTCGACGGTGGGCGGCTGGATGAAGATGGAGAGGGCTCTTTCGCCGTAATACTTCTTGATGTTGATGCCGCCGAGCACATCTACATCGAAAATCACCACCTTACCTTCGTTGCCGAGACGATCCACCTCCGACTTGAGAGAGCCGTAGTACTGTCCGGCGTACACCTCCTGCCATTCGAGGAAGTCGCCATCGGCGATGCGCTTCTGAAAGTCGGGAACGGTGATAAAGTAGTAGTCTTTTCCGTCGGTTTCCATCTCGCGTTTGGCGCGTGTGGTGGCGGAAATGGAGAAAGAAAGTTCAGGAATATTTTCGAGAAGATGGCGCACAATGGAGGTCTTTCCTGCTCCGGAAGGTGCCGATACAACGATTAACTTATTTTGCATAAGCGGTTTAGTTTAGAATTTTAGGCTGACAAAATTACACTAATTTTTTCAATATCAAACAGAAAGAAGGGGGAAGAAGGTGAAAAAATTATTTTTTTCAAAAAAGGATGAGCGTATTGAAATTTTTTCTAATTTTGCAGCCGCAAAAATGAACGGGGTGTGGCGCAGTTGGCTAGCGTACTTGCATGGGGTGCAAGGGGTCGGAAGTTCGAGTCTTCTCACCCCGACGTTCAAAAAAAGGCAATCCGAATGGGTTGCCTTTTTATTTTTTTGTATATTTGCACCCAATAAAAATATCATTCACCCTAACATCAACACTATGAAAAAATTATTGTTTCTGTGCATAGCATCTTGCCTGCTGTTTTCCCTTTATGGCCATAGCCACCCAACTTACGGAAACGATGAGGTAAAGAGTGTAATCTCCTCCCAAAAAGAGGGCGGCCCTGTTTTCAAAGCCTTCATGAGGCTGTTTGACCAGACGGAAGAGAACATAAAAAACTGCAAAACCTGCGATGAATTAGACGCAGTTTTTGAAAAATTCCTCGACGACTTGGCAAAAATCAGTGATCAGTATAACGATGACGATCTTACGGAAGCAGAGGAAGAAGTTTTAGAACAACAATTGCAAGAAATAGAAAAACTGGTTGACATTCAAGTGGAGAAATTGTGCGGAGACAGCATGAATGATGGGTACGAAAAAAAGGGAGACAAAAACTCTGAAAACGTCGGGGAAAGCAGCCCCGCCTTTTTGGAGATCATGGATTTTATCGATGACCTCGAAAAACAGCTCAACAAATGCACTACTTGCGAAAGGCTGACCATTGTAGCCAACCGATTCTCGGAGGATTTCAAAGAAATTCAAAAGAAGTATGGATCCGATGCCAATCTGAAAGAATGGGAGGAAGATCGGTTGGATGAACGTTTCGATGACATCGATGAACTATTTGAGAGAAAATACACCCAACTGTGTGGTGACGATTGAGAGGGGGTGCCCCATCCCACAACAAAAAAAGGACCACTTTCGTGATCCTTTTGAAGGAGTGGCACTGACTGGAGTTGAACCAGTGACACACGGATTTTCAGTCCGCTGCTCTACCAACTGAGCTACAGCGCCTCTCTGAATTTGAGGCTGCAAAAATACAACTTTTTTCAACACGCACAACACATTTTTCAAAAAAAATTTTTTCTTTACTTTTATAATAAATTAAGGATAAAATAAGTTGTAGAAATGGCAAATTAATGTACTTTTGCATGAGTGGAAAATAGTCTCAATTTTTATTATAAATAATTAAAAATCAACAATTTATTAATAATTAATCTACAAAAAGTATGAGAAGAATTTTGTTTTTTGTTGCCATTATTGTCATCGGGTTTGGATTCATGCCCAGCGGTAATGCGCAGAAGTTAGATGCCAAAATCGGCAACGACCCGAACGTAAGAATCGGAAAATTGGACAACGGAATGACATATTACATCCGTCACAATGCAAAACCAGAGGGACGTGTGGAGTTCCGTTTGGCGGTGAACGCCGGTTCGTGCCAGGAGGATGAGGACCAGCGTGGTTTGGCTCACTTCACCGAGCACATGGCCTTCAACGGTATCGAAGGTTATCCGCACAACGACATGATCGACCAGTTGCAGAAGATTGGTGTCACCTTCGGAGTGGGTATCAACGCCTACACTTCGTTTGATGAGACCGTTTTCATGATCACCATGCCGACCGACAACCAGAAGCACATCGACTTCGGTATCAATATATTGTATGGTTGGGCACACGGCCTGCTCTACGACCCGAAGGAGATTGACGACGAGCGCGGTGTAATTTCCGAGGAGTGGCGTATGGGCAACGGTGCCAGCGACCGTATGCAGAAGAAATGGTTCCCAGTGGTGTTCACCAACTCGCTGTACGCTCAGCGTCTGCCCATCGGTCTGATTGAAATCATCCAGGGCTTCAAGCCGGAGGTCATCCGTCGTTTTTACAACGACTGGTATCGTCCGGATTTGCAGGCTGTGATTGTGGTCGGCGACATCGATGTGGACAAAATCGAGCAGCAGATTAAGGACAAGTTCTCCCCCATCCCGGCCAAAGAGAATGCCCGTCCGAAGGTTTATCCCAAGATTGAAGACAACAAGGAGCCTCTGGCATGTGTTTGCACCGACAAAGAGGCTGGTGGCAACCAGGTGATGATGATCCGCAAGTTCAAACATCAGCCCATGACCACCGTCCAGGACTACCGCGACCACATGATCGAGGAGTTGTACAACTCAATGTTTGAATCGCGTTTGGAAGAACTTCAGCAGAATCCCAGCTGTCCCGCTGTGGGTAGCTCGGTGGGATACGGCCACTTTATTGGCGAAATGGATGCCTACACCCTGGTGGGTATGGCCAAAGAGAACCGCATCAAAGAGACTGCTGAGATGTTGCTTCGCGAGGACTACCGCGTGCTGAAATATGGTTTCTTGGAGACCGAGTTGCAGCGTGCCAAAGAGGCTTTGATGGAGCGTTACGAGCGTGCCGTGAAGGAGGTTGACAAGACCGAGTCGGCCCGTTTCGCTGGCGAGTATGTGGACAACTATCTGCATCAGGAGCCCATCCCGGGTGCCAAGCGCGAACTCGCATACGCCAAGAAATACCTCGACGGCATCACTTTGGAAGAGGTGAACGCCCTGGCCAAGAAATGGATTGTGGACGAGAACTTTGTGGCCGTGGTGATGGCTCCCGAAAAAGAGGGTGTGAAAGTGCCCACGGAAGCCGAGATGATCGCCATCATCAAAGACAAATCTCTTGCCAATGTGGAACCCTACGTGGACAACTACAAAGAGCAGGAAATCATTGAGAAAGAAACCCTTAAGAAAGGCAGCATCGTAAGCCAGAGAGAACTTCCCGAGGTGGGTGCTACCGAGTACACCCTCTCCAACGGCATCAAGGTGGTGGCCAAACATACCGATTTCAAGAACGATGAAATCCTGTTCAGCGCCACGAGCCAAGGCGGATACAGCATGTACTACGAGTGCGACATCCCCTCCCTCGCCCTCGCCTCCGAAATGGTGGACCGCGGCGGTATCAACGAGATGGACTACTCCTCCTTGCAGAAGAAATTGAAAGGCAAGAAAATCGGTCTCAGCCCCAACATTTCCGTGATCAGCGAAGGTCTCAGCGGCAGCACCAGTCCGAAAGACCTCGACCTTTTCTGCCAGTATATCAACGCTTTCTTTACGCATCCGCGTGAGGACACAGCCGCCTATACGCTTGTGATGGATGAGACGCGCGAGCAGATCAAGATGATCCAGTCGCAGCCCATGTACAAGTTCATCGGTGAGTTCATCGGTAGCATCTACAACGATCCTTACATGATCAACATGATGACTTACGATGAGGAGTTCCTCAACAAGGTGGATTACGACCGCGCTATGTATCTTTACAAAGAGCGTTTCGCCAACCCCGCCGACTTCACCTTCTTCTTCACCGGTGCTTTCGACCAGAAAGAGTTGGAGAACATGATGGAGACCTACATCGCCTCCATGCCCACCACCAGCGACAGAGAGAAATTCCGTCCGGAGGTGTTCAGCAAACACGAGAAGAAGCAAGTGAGCAAGGAGATTTACTTTGGTGAAGAGGATGCCGCCAGCTGGGTAGGTATGGCCTTCATCAACGACTTGGAGTGGAACGAGCCGAACGAGCTGATGACCGAGGTGATCAACGAGGCTCTTTCCATCGAACTTTTGGAAACCATCCGCGAGAAGATGGGCGGTGTGTACAGTCCTATGGTACAGATGGCTGCCCAAAAGTATCCCACTTCCCAGATGATGTGTATGGTGCTGTTCAGCTGCGATTCGAAGAACACCGACAAGCTGTCGGACGCCGTCATCAAAATCCTCCAGAACTTCATCAAGAAGGGACCGAAGAAGACCACTCTCGACAAAGTGAAAGAGCAGATGTTGCGCAATGCCGAAGAGGAACAGCAGACCAACCGTTACTGGCATTCCTACATCGCCACGCAGTATCTCTACAACGATGATTTGAACGAGATGAACACCGTGAAGGAGAACTTGAGCAAGATCACGGTGAAGGATATTGCAGCCTTCATGCAGAAAAACTTCGATATTCAGAACTATCTGAAGGTCTATATGTATCCTGAAGCCTTCAAAAACAAGACCAAATAGACGAAATAATCATTCGTAAAATCGTCATTTATAGCAAATTGTAATGTTTTGAGGATGTAGAAAAAATTTTTTCAAAAAAGATGCGCAACAAAACAAAAAAGTTGTATTTTTGCATCCTCAAAACACCACTGCTTCCTTAGCTCAGTTGGTTAGAGCATCTGACTGTTAATCAGAGGGTCCAAGGTTCAAGTCCTTGAGGGAGCGCAAAGAAATCAAGCACTTACAAAGAAATTTGTGAGTGCTTTTTTTTATGGACTAACAAATGGACTAACATTTTTGCTGGGTGCTTTGTGCTTCTTGCCTTTGTTTTTCCAGATCCCCGTGCAAAGCCTTTTCGCGCCCATCCACGATGCTTGCTGCAGGGTCATGTCAATTAGTCGCGTGTCTCCGACACGCTTTTTATCGCAAGTGGCCGCCGTCCCCCAGACTGCACTCCACTGCGTTTCGTTTGTCAGGGGTTACTGAGATGGTGTGTCTTCGACACACGAGCTACTTATTTCGTTGTGCTGTCGCGCCAGCCCCAGAAGTCGAAGAAGTTGAACCACTGTTCGGGGTGCTTGCGGAGCACATTCTCGAGGGTGTGCGCGTACTGTTCGGCGATGAACTTGGCGCGTGTGCGCAGGTTCATGCTGTCATCGGGCTGGGGCAGGATATTGACATAGCCCAGATAGAGCGCACGCCGTTTCTTGGCCGCCGACAGCTGCACCACGGGCACCTGCATCTGGGCTGCCAGCAGGAAACTGCCCAACGGCAATTTCGCCGGACGGCCGAAAAAGTCAACTTCCAGCGTTTTGGAGCTGCCAAAGATGCGGTCGCAAATCAGCACCACCACCTCCCCGCGGTCCAACGCCGTCTTGATCTGGAAGATGTGGTCCAAATTGTCGGAGACGGGAATGTCGTTGATGTTGTGCTTGCTGAACGACTGGCTTCGTTTCGCACTCAAATCCTTGCCCTCACCGCCGAAAATCACCACGTTGAGGGGCTTGCTGTTTTGATTGAAAAAGTGGCCTATCAGTTCGAGGTTGCCGACGTGCGAGCCGGCCACGATGAACCCGCCGGGCTGCTCCAGCAGCTGCTCGAACACCTCTCTGTTCTCCACCTCCACACGGAACTGACTGCCATTGCCCGACAAAATCGCAAAACGATCCAACACCGCCTTGCCAAAGACAAAGTGGTTGTGGATGGCCATCCAAAAGGACTTCCACCGCGAAAAGCCATGAATATTCCGGAAATACCAAACAATATTGCCGAAGGCTTCGTGGTTGACCATGCAATAAAACGGTACCACCGGATAGAGAACGGGGTACAGCCATTTCACTTTTACCTTCTTCAAAAAAGCAAAAAGAAAACGCTGTCCGAAGTTCCCTCCTCCCGTCTTACCGCTCCACTGGCGATCGTTCTGCGAGGAATCCTCAGCCATTACTGCAACTTGCTTTCTACATAATCATAGAACTGCACCAGCGTCTTCACATCCTTCATCTCCTCGGGCTTGATCTTGATTTTGAAATGACGCTCCACGATGACAGAAATATCTACAAAGTCCAGACTGTCAATCTTCAGGTCTTCTTTCAACAAAGCCTCATCTTTCAGCAAGGCTGCATCAATTTCTAATTCTTCGGTTAAAAATTCATTGACTACGCGAATAATTTCTTCTCTGTTCATATTGATTATTTTAAATTTGTGATGACTATTTTTTGTGAACACCCTCCATTATTGATAATATAGGTACCCGATGATGGAAGGGAAATGACCCATTGGGAGGCAGAATCATGCCGTGCTATCACCCTTCCAGAAATATCATAAATCACAGTCTCGTATGGACCTAAACTGTCGATAAACAACTCGCCGTTGGCCACCCTAACGCTGATCGGAATCTGGTTGATGGTGGGATTCTCAATCCCCAGCGGATTGGTGGGAGAGGTGCCTGCGTTGAACGACACATTCTTGATTTCCCAGGTGGGACAGTTGTTGTCGGTGGGCACATCATAGAGGAAAGCTAAGGTAACGGCGGGCTGTCCGAGGTAGCTGGAAGGAATAGAGATAATGTTGGTCTGCCAGTTCCAGTTGCTGGAGGGCCAATTGACGATGGGGAGCTGCGCCCATGTAGCATCATTCAAATCTCCATGATAATCTTTGGAAATCAACAACTTGCAGGCAGATGGCCACGCAGATGGCGTACCATAACCTAACGTATGTACGAAGGTGAGGGTGGCCGACTGCATGTGGGTAAGGTCGAAGGTGGGACTCATCAGCCAGTCGGTGTTGGCTCCCGCATTATAGGCACTCATATAGGCACACTGGTAGTTGGAATAGCCGAACCAGTAGCTGTCGCCCACCACATTTACCGGTTCAAAACAGCCCATCGACTGGGCGAAACTCTCGAAGTAATGCAGGGTGTCGCAGCACTCTGTCGGCTCCGAATCCAGCGTGAGACCGATAATGATAGGATCGTGGTCGGAGTAGCGGTACATGGTGGTATCTTCACTATAGTTGTAATGCAGCTGATAGGGTTCATCGGCGTTGAGATGGTAGGGGGACACGCCTGTAATCTGTGCAACCATACTGGGCGATGCCAAAACATGGTCAAGGTACTCCACCTCATCATTGAAAGTGTAGCTATAACCCTCTGGTGAAAAAATGCTCACCACATTTTCATAACCATAATCTTCTATCAGGCGCACTGGCTCTTCCATAGTGCCGCAGTTCAGGTCACCCAGTATCAGAATATCAGCATCACCATAATAGTTGTTCTGCAATTCGGCAGACAAGAAGTCAAGGAGATACTGTGCCTCGGTGACGCGGGTTTCATTATAGAAATTGTTGGTGCTGTCGCCGCCTGATTTTGATTTGAAGTGGTTGACACACACCACAAAACGCTCGCCCGTCGCCACCTCCTCGAAGCATTGCACTAGTTCGCGCTTGTAGTCGCCTGCCTGCATCAAGTAGCTCGATGCCCCCGGGTGGTACGGATGCCCCAAATGCAGCACAGGCCGCAGCTTGTCGGTGCGGTAAATCAGGCCCACCTTAATGTAGGTGCTGGTCACGCTGTCGAAATCCTCCACAGCGGCATAGCGTCCCGGGACGGTACGAGCGTTCAGTCCCTCTACAAGCCGGTCGAGTGCTTCGCGTCCCTGCTGCAGCTCCTCCAGAGCATAGAGGTCTGCGCCGATATTGGCCAGCGCCTTCACCGTTTTCAGGTGCTGCCGTTCAAACTCCTCGTCGCTGCCTGCCCCGTAGGTGCCGTCCCATTCAGGGCAATAGTATTCGAGGTTGCTTTCGCAGACGATAATTCGCGCGTTGCCCACGTCGGGACGCTGTGTGGGGCGCTCGTTGTTGCTGAAGTTTTGCGGTCCGTCGATGCGGATGTTGCGATCTCCTGTACTCAGCACCACAGCCTGCAGCTGCTCTATAGTAGCTCCCAACCGTATCGTGCTGACATCCAAGTTGTAGCAGCGGGCACTGATAACGGCTGTAGTGTGGCTTGCGGCTATCGAGTCGTATGCTGCCGTGCCCTGCACAGCACACTCTTCCGGCTGGCGCAAACGCTCGTAGGAAAGATACAGGTAGGAGTAACTATCGGTATAGTAGCGGCCTACCACATGAAGGGTTTGGTCGAACACGACGGTTTGTCCCGCGTAGGGCTGCAGCGACTGGCCGTTAAACACCACGTGGGTAGGTTGTCCCCAGCAGGTGATGGAGAGCAGAAAGATGAACCATAAAAGCGTGTATTTTCTCTTCATCTTTCTATTCTTTTGCAAATATAATTTTGAGTGAATGTGCTTCTATTCCTCTTCTTCCTGTTCCTTCTCTTCCAGCATCATCTCCGACTTTTTCACCACCAGTCCTTCCGAAAGGTCATCGTAGTCCACGATGAGGGTAGCGGCTTCGAGGCCTTCGTTTTGCAGAATCTCTTCGGCGAGGATATCCTCCACATGTTTCTGGATGGCGCGTTTCAGCGGACGAGCACCATAGTTGGAGTCCCATCCTTCCTTGACGAGGAAGTCGGTGGCTTTGTCGGTGATGGTGACGTTGAGTCCCATCATGCCGACACGCTGGAGCAACTTGTTAAGTTCCAGTTTGATAATTTTCTTCACATCCTCTTCTTGCAAACTATTGAAGAAGATGATATCGTCGATGCGGTTGAGAAATTCGGGCGGGAACTGGGCTTTGAGGGCGCCTTCAAGAATTTTCTGAGCTTTCTTGTCCTTGCCGGCCTGTGTGGCGGAAGTGCTGAAGCCGAGGTTCTGTCCGAAGTCCTTGAGTTCGCGCGACCCCACGTTGGAGGTCATGATGATGATGGTGTTTTTGAAATCGACCTTACGGCCCATGCCGTCGGTCAGCATACCATCATCAAATACTTGTAACATAATGTTATACACATCCCGATGGGCCTTCTCTACCTCATCCAGCAGGACGATGGAATAGGGTTTGCGGCGGATCTTCTCGGTGAGTTGTCCGCCCTCTTCGTAGCCCACGTAGCCGGGAGGCGCACCGATGAGGCGCGAGATGGTATGTTTCTCCATATACTCGCTCATGTCGATACGGACCATCGCGTCGGGCGAGTCGAAAAGATAGGAGGCCAGCACTTTGGCGAGATAGGTCTTGCCGACGCCGGTGGGACCGAGGAAGATGAACGTGCCAATGGGTTTGTTAGGATCTTTGAGGCCGGCGCGGTTGCGGCGGATAGCCTTGGCAATCTTCACGATGGCATCGTCCTGTCCGATGACACTGCCTTGCAGTTCGTCGGCCATGCGGAGCAGTTTTTCGCTCTCGCTCTTGGCGATGCGCTGCACCGGCACGCCGGTCATCATGGCCACCACCTCCGCTACATTCTCTTCGCTCACCTCGTAGCGCAGCTCTTCGGTTTCCGACTCCCAGTTTTTGCGCATAGCCTTCAGCTCTTCCTGCAACTCCTTGATCTGGTCGCGGAACTGGCCTGCTTCGATGTAACGTTTTTCCTTCTTGGCCTGCTCTTTCTGTGCCTCCAAGTCGGCAATTTTCTTCTCGGTGTCAAGGAAGACGGGCGGCACATGCACGTTCATGATATGCACGCGGGCGCCGGCCTCGTCGAGCGCGTCAATGGCCTTGTCGGGCAGGCAGCGGTCGGTGACGTAGCGGGTGGTGAGCTGCACGCAGGCCTTGATGGCCTCGTCGGTGTAGTTCACGCCGTGGTGCTCCTCATATTTCCCTTTGATGTTGTTGAGAATTTCGATGGTCTCTTCTGGCGTGGTAGGTTCGAGCAGAATCTTTTGGAAGCGGCGTTCCAATGCGCCGTCCTTCTCAATATACTGGCGGTACTCATCGAGTGTGGTGGCACCGATGCACTGCACCTCTCCTCTGGCGAGGGCGGGCTTGAACATGTTGGAGGCATCGAGGCTTCCCGGTGCGCCGCCAGCGCCCACCATTGTATGCAACTCATCGATAAACAGGATGATGTCGGGATTTTTCTCCAGCTCGGTGATGATGGTCTGCATACGCTCCTCGAACTGTCCGCGGTACTTGGTACCGGCCACCAGCGAGGTCATGTCGAGGGCGATGATGCGCTTGTTGAGCAGCGTGCGCGACACGCGTCCCTCGTTGATGCGGATGGCAAGGCCTTCGGCAAGTGCCGACTTGCCCACGCCCGGTTCCCCGATGAGCACGGGGTTGTTCTTTTTGCGGCGGCTGAGAATCTGGGCGATACGCTCCAGCTCCTTCTCGCGTCCCACAATCGGGTCGAGTTTGCCCTCGCGGGCGTACTGGGTCAGGTCCTTGCCGAAGTTGTCGAGCAGCGGCGTGCCCTTCCCTTTGTCTCTCCGCTGGGTGTAGCGGCTGTCCTCATCATCGTCCTCTCCGTCTGGAGTGGAGAATCGCGAACCGCCACGCAGCTTGCTGCCGAGACCATCATCCTTGCGCAGCTTGGCCAGGAAGGCGTTGTAGGTGATGCCGTAGTTGTTGAGGATGCTCCTGACAACATTGGCGGCCGGGCCAGACTTGAGGATGGCCAAGATGAAGAACTGCGGCTCCATCAGGGGGGAGAGCAGCGAGCGGGTATGCAGCTCTGCCGAGCGCAACAGGTTTTGTGTCTGCGTGTTGTAGGTCAGCGTTTCCGGACTCTGTCCGTCGCTTTCTCCTTCATTTTCCACAAACATGCTCTCCAAATCGAAACACACCTTCTCGATGTTGAAGCCGAAGTCGGCGAGCAGCTGTTTGCTCAGCGTGTCGTCGGGGTACTTCAGGATAGCGTAAAAGATGTGTTCGCAGCCGATGTGGCTAAATTGGTACTGGCGGGCGACCTGTGCGGCGCTCTCCAGTACCTTTGTCATTTCTTCGGAATAATTGGCCATAGATTAGGACGTGGCTGTAGTGTTATTTGTTTTTCTGTGCAAATTCGTAGCCAGCTTTGAGGCAGGCGAGGTTGGTGTTGACGACGGCTTCGCCCTTGCGGGAGAAGATGGTGCGTACAGCATCTTCGATCTCGCTGTACTCCATCTTGAGGAACGGGGCAGCGGCGCCGAGGATGACCATGTTGGCGGAACGAGCGCTGCCGAGGTCCTTCGCGATCTGGTCGGCGTTGATGACCACCTTGTTGGGCAGTTTGTCGAGCTCAGCCTTCAGAGCGGCCTCTTCGGGATAGTTGGGGATGTTGATGAAGGGCTGGTCGTTGGTGATGACCCAGCCGCCTTCAGCCAGCCAGGGGAGGTAGCGGAGCGACTCCATCGGCTCTACAGCGATGATCATGTCGGCCTTGCCCATGGGGATGAGGTCGGAAGCGATTTCGTGGTCGGCCAAGCGGAAATGCGACTGCACGTCACCGCCGCGCTGGCTCATGCCGTGTACCTCGGCCTGTTTCAGGTACAAACCTTTCTTTACGGCTGCTACGCCGATGGTGGAGGCGATGGAGAGGATTCCCTGTCCGCCGACACCTGCTAAAATGATATCTATTTTCATTGTTGTTTTTGTTTTTTTACCTGATGTAGAGACGCGCTACAGCACGTCTCTACTTTTTTATTTTTTGCGGGGGCGAATAATTATTCGCCCCTACGATTATTTTTTGGATTGGGCTTTCATTCTGCGGCTCAGGGTCTGGATGCATTCGCGGGTGGGCACGATGACGGAGACACCCTGGTAGGCCAATTCTTCTTTGATGACCTGCACGTTGGCATCATGGTTGTTTTTCAACGGGGTGATGATGCGGATATGCTCTTCGGCCACGCCGAGACCTTTGCAGATGCTGCCGATACGACCGAGTGCGTGGCTGTCCTGACCGCCGGTCATACCGGTGGTGCTGTTGTCGAGAATCATCACCGTGATGGGGGTGTTCTCGTAGATGCAGTCGAGCAGGGAGGTCATACCGCTGTGGGTGAAGGTGGAGTCACCGATGACGGCCACCACGGGGCTCATGCCGGAGTCGGCGGCACCCTTGGCCATGGTGATGGAAGCACCCATGTCGAGGGTGGTGTAGATGGCCTTGTAGGGCGGCAGTGCGCCGAGGGTGTAGCAACCAATGTCGGCGAACACTTTGCCGGGGCCGTGCTCCTTCATCGCCTCGTTGAGGGCGAGGTAGGTGTCGATATGCGGACAGCCGTTGCAGAGCGCGGGCGGACGCGGAGCCACGATGGAGGGAACGGGTGAGCCGTAGCTTTCGGACAGGCCGAGGGCCTTGGCCACGAGGTTCGGGTTGAGCTCGCCATCGCGCGGCAGGGTGCCGTCCATACGGCCCTTGATGTTGCCGGTACGGTTGAGCAGACCGCGGAGGTGGTCCTCAATCAGCGGGTAACCCTCTTCCACCACCAGCACGCTCTCGCACTCATCTACCATCTTGGCGATGAGGTTGGTGGGAGCGGGGTACTGCGAAACTTTCAGTACGGGGTAGGGGCAGGTGGTACCCACGTAGTTCTCCATCACGTAGTTGTAACCGATACCGGAGGCGATGATACCCATTTTCTTGTCGGCGCCATCGGTGTAGCGGTTGTATTGTGATTTCTCGGACTCCATCTCGAAGTCGGGCTGTTTCTCGAGCAGGGCGCGGTAGTGGTTGCGGGCGTTGGCGGGCAGCAGCACAAACTGTTTCGGGTTGTCGCACACGTTGAGCTCGTTCTGTTTGCGGGCTTCGCGGCGTTCCACACCGGCACGGGAGTGGGCCAGACGGGTGGTCACACGCAGCAGGACGGGGGTATGATATTTCTCGGAAAGGTCGAAAGCGTCATACACCATGTTGTAGGCTTCCTGCTGGTTGGAGGGTTCCATGACCGGGATGAGGGCGAACTTGCCGTAGTAGCGGGAGTCCTGCTCATCCTGTGAGGAGTGCATTGACGGGTCGTCGGCCACCACCACCACGAGGCCACCGTTGGCGCCTGTGATGGAGGAGTTCATGAACGGGTCAGCAGCCACGTTCAAACCGACATGCTTCATGCAGACCATGGCGCGCTTGCCAGCGTACGACATGCCGACAGCCGACTCCATGGCGGTCTTCTCGTTGCCTGCCCAGATGCGGTGGACGTTGCCTTCCACAGCCTGTTTGGAGTTCTGAATGTACTCAGTGATTTCGGTGGAGGGAGTTCCCGGGTATGCATATACTCCGGACAATCCTGCGTCAAGTGCGCCTTGCGCAATTGCCTCAACTCCCAGTAAAAGTGTTTTAGCCATAAGATTTGGTTTTATAATTATTTGATTTATAATATTTTAATTAATAACAATGTAATAATAATTAATGGGTGCAAATTTACAAAAAATAATCCATATACACTCACTCCATCTGCACTCTATTTCCACTTTTTTATCGCTCAAAAATCCTTAGGATTTTCAACTTTTTATCTCCCGACTTGCCGCTATAGGGATGCTCTCGCAGCGGCAGGTTGAGGCGCGTGCGGCCTTTGAGCACGGTCTGCGGGTGCGTGAACTCGCGGAAACCCCACTCGCCATGATAGGCGCCCATACCCGAATGCCCCGTGCCGTTGAAAGGTACTCCCTTTACCATCATGTGGATACACACCTCGTTGATGCAACCGCCCCCAAACTGCTGGGTGCGCATGACACGGTTGGCCCATCGCATATTCTTGGTAAACAAATACATAGCTAAAGGATGCTCGCGGTCGGCAATGGTCTCCATCAGCGCGTCCACCTCCGCATCTTTGAACGGCACGATGGGCAGCAGCGGACAGAACAGCTCGTGTTGCACAATAGGTTCGTCGATGCCAACGGGATAGATGATGGTAGGGGCATAGCGGCGGCTCTCCTTGTCGCCCACGCCTCCGAAGACGATGCGGTTGCGGTACTCATCGGCCCAACGGGCGCACTTGTCGTAGGCTGCGTCGGTGATGAGTTTGGGATACTCGGGATTCTTTTCAGCATGTTCCCCAATTTGGGCCACAAAGGCCTTTTTCAGTTCTTCCAAAAACGGCTCTGCCACCTCTTCGGCGATGGCTATCTGGTTGATATTGATGCAAATCTGACCGGCATTGCAGAGCTTGAAGAAGGCGATCTTGCGGGCGGCGTCTTTCAGGTCGGCATCCTGGCGCACCACGCACCAGTTGCCCGTCTCGCCTCCCAATTCCAATGCCACGGGAGTGAGGTTTTGGGCGGCTTCCGTCAGCACATGCTTACCCACCGCCGGCGAGCCGGTATAGAAAATCTTGTCGAAACGCTGTGCCAAGCACATATCGGCCACCTCGTGTCCGCCATCAATCAGGGTGACATATTCTGGCGGGAACACCTCGGCGAAGAAGCGTTTGAGGGCTGCGGTGCTGGCCGCCGATTTGCTGCTGGCCTTGATGACCGCTGTGTTACCGCCTGCCATCGCCGCCGCCACCACGCCGATGGTGAGCAGGATGGGGAAGTTGAACGGACTGATGACCAACGACACGCCGTAGGGCATTTTATAGACTTTGGTGATCATGCTGGGGAAGCACATGAAGCCGCTGAAATGGCGTTCAGGACGTGCCCACCGGCGCAGTCCTCTTATCATCTCATTGATTTCCACAACGATAGGACCGATGTCACACAGATACGCTTCCACCTGACTTCGCCCTAAATCTTCGGCCAGGGCATCCTCAAACTCTTTCTCATGCGCAATGACAGCCGCTTTCAGCTTTTTGAGCTGCTGGATGCGCCACTTGATCGGGAGGGTGGCACCCGTGCGGAAAAACTTTCGCTGCGCCGCTACGATATTGCTGATTTCTACTTCGTTATACATGGTTGGTGGTTGAATTTTTATAATTAAGAGATTTTGTCCGAATGTTTTTGTAGAGACGTGATGAATCGCGTCTCTACTTTTGAGCCACCTGCTCCAATACCTTCCGGATGTCTTCGTTGCTGAAGGTCATGGGAGCGGAATAGTTGATGGAGTCTTTGGCAATCATGCGGGTAAGTTCTTCAATATCATCTTCTTTAATAGGCACTGAAAGATTGTCCATGCCGCACGTTTGAATCAACTGCACGACGGCTTGCAGAAAATGGTCGGCGGCTTCGGCATCGCTGGTGTTTTCATCGGCGAGCTGGCAGTAGCGAGCCAGCATGGCGTAGCGCGCCTGACAAACCTCTTTCTGATATTCCAACACGGGCATCATCATCAAGGTAATGGCCTGTCCATGAGGAATATGGTATTTAGCGCCGATACTGTGGGCGAAGGCGTGTACATAGCCGGCCAGCTGCGTGTTGATGGCGTTGCCGCCGTACATGGCAGCGCGGCACATCGCCAGCCGCGACTCAATGTTTTCGGGTTCTCTCATCACGATGGGCAGATGTTGAAAGATCAGCCGCACGCCCTCTTGAGAGAGTCGCATGTTCTCTTCGTCCATGTCCACATCGCTCACAGCGCCCTCTACCACATGGCTGAGGGCATCCATACCACAGGCAGCGGTCACCATAGACGGCGCGTGGAGGGTGAGTTCGCTATCGAGAATCACATGAGTGACGTTAAGGCCTATCAGCACGGTGGAGCCTTTCACGCCGTGGGCGTTGGTCACCACAGCACCTACGGTAATCTCGGCGCCAGTACCAGCAGTAGAGGGTACCGAAATCATCGGCAGCGTTTTATTCGGAACCACCAAAAACTTGAGCAGCAAGGATTTGGTTTTCAGATGGAGTAATTTCATGCCAGCGACAATCATCTTGCAGGTGTCGAGCACCGATCCGCCGCCCAAGGCGATTACGCACTCTGCCTGACAGGCTGTTGCTGCTTGGCGGCCCGCATCAATCAGGTCGATGGTGGGTTCGGAGTTGATGTCAGCAAACAGGGTGCAGCCCACGCCGGCGGCCTCCAGCGACTGCACGATGGCTTGTTCGTAGCCCAGTTGCTGAAGCGTCTTGTCCGTCACCAACAGCACCTGCTTGTAGCCACAATGTCGGCATATCTCACCGATCTTTCCCCTCGACTGGTGGCCTTCCACCACAAGGGGTTTGGGGAGTGTTACATGGTGAATCACCTTCCCTGGCAACTTGTGTATCTGCTTCCTGAAACGATAAGTGTCCATAGGTCTGATTTTTAGAAAAATGTCATACAGAATCCTAATGGGCAAAAGTACGCATTTTTTTTGAATTGATATTATTGGGCTCTTCTCAGATGCCATTTTCCGGCCGGCAGTGTCCGCTCGTGGTCGGTGCCGGGGAAAACCGTGGCGGTGGTGCCCACGGGGATGGTCAGTTCCATCTTTTTGGCTGAAAGCTTAACGCGGATTTCACCGTAATACGTGGGCTTCGTGGCTTCCACCCACTCCACATCGTCCACGGGCTGCGGGTCGATGAAGAAGTGGCGGTAGCCGGGTGCGTTCTCGTCGGGACGGATGCCCGCCACGGCCTGGTAGAACCACGTGCCGATGCCGTTGTAGCAGTTGTGGATGCGGCTGCGCTCGCCGTCCCACGACTCCCATGTGGCGGTGGCACCATGATGGATCATGTCTAAGTAGCCAGGGTAGTCGGGCTGCCGTAAAATAGTGGCCATCAGCTCGGTCTGTCGCTCGCGAACGCACCACTCGGTGAAGATGGGCACGCCCATCAGTCCCACTGCAATATGTGCGTTGTATTTTCCATAAGAGTCCTTCAGCAGTTGTTCGGTCACCTGACGGATGATGGCGGTGTCTTGTGTGACGCCGGCCAGCAAGGCGTAGGCCTGGTCAATCGGGGTGCCGTTGGCGTAGGTGCGCGTTTCGGGATGGTAGAAACGCTGCTGGATGGCAGCTTGAACTTGCGCTTTTCGTTCCGCAAAGTTTTGTGCATCAGCATTTTTACCTAAAAGATAAGCCATCTTTTCCATATCACCATAGCACTCGCTGAGGAAGCAGTTGTTGACGTGCAGGATGGATTCGCCGCCCAGATCCACCCCTTTCGGGGCGAGCCAGTCGCCGAGAAACCACATCCGCTTCTTGGTGTCGGGCCACGGCTGCAAGAGGCCGTCCACGCAGTACTGCTCCACGTAGCCGAGCCATCGTTTTCCATAATCGTAATAGGTCTCCACCATCTGGAAGTCGCCGTAGTTGAGATAGGTGCGCCACGGAGCCTTGATGATGAAGCCGCTCCAGTAAGGGCCGCCACCGGTAGGGAACGCGGGGGCCACGTATGCCAGTCCGCCGTCCTCGTCCATCGACTCCGCCCACGCCCGCAGCCAATTCCGGTAGGTGGGCAGCACGTCGTACATCGTCTGCAACGTCATGGTGGAGGAGTTGCCGTCGCCGCCGTACCCCATCCGCTCCAAGTGGGGACAATCGACCATGTAGCCGCTGAAAGTCAGGCATTGCAGGGTGTATTGCACCAAGTCGTGAATTTGGTTCAGTCGGTCGTCGGAGCACCGGAAAGTAGAAGACTCTTTCGGATTCAACGCACTGATTTGTAGTGCTTTTGCTTCATTAACACCCGCTCCCGAAATGCGCACATACCGAAAGGCATGATAATGGAATCGGTTATGGAAATGTTCCAATGAATCTGCTGTAGTAAAGATGGCCCACATGGGAGGTGGCGGCCCTTCCGCAATCAGGAGGTCGCTTTCGCCCTGGGTAACGAAATTCCCGTTTTCATCCAAATGATCGCTGTACTCTATTACCACTCGATTCCCTCGTTCCATCCTATCAAACCGAAGAGATATCCAACCTGTTATAGCACGTCCAAAATCCAGCAGAAGAGAACTGTCGCTTTGGTAGGTGACACTTTGGGGCAATAGTGTGTCAATGATGTGGTTGCCCTCAAAGTTCTGTGGGGTGGCCTGCATTCCTTTGACATCGAACAGCGCTTTTCTGCAAAAATCTCGAGGATATGGGAGCGTCCCATCGATTTGTTCACCGCCGAACTGTAGCGGCAGCCAAGTGCCTGTATAGCTGAATTCGGTTGTCCACACATCCCACCAGCGGTCGGTTGAATCCACGGCTTGCCATTGTCCGTCCACCCACTGGCAAATCTCTGCTTTCAGCAGCGGTCCGTCGAAGGGGATGTCGAAAACCGTCTGGCGGTACCATCCTTGTCCGCACAGAATCATGACATCGTTATTCTTTTCCACCAAATAAGGGGTAATGTCGTAAGTTAGAATATAAGAATGCTTGTTCAATTGCGAAACGGCTGGCTGCTGCACAGCATCTCCCACTTTTGTTCCATTGACATACAATGTGTGGTACCCTAAAGAGTTGATGTGGATGAAAACTGGCGTTCCCTTTTGCAAATTCACCTCAAAAAACTTGAAAAAACAAGGGGTTGGGGCCAGCGTACTGCTGTCGTGCGAATGCCCGATGTAGGCTCCTTTGATGCCGTCCAGCGGACCGATGGCAAACCGGTGGATGGAACTCCAGTTCGAGCAACGATTCTTTTCGTCCCACGTGCGTACTCGCCAATAGCACAGCTGTCTCGGCGACAATCTTTTGCCATGATAATCCACCCACACTTGCGCTTCGGACATCACGCGCCCGCTCTGCCAGAGGTCGGCATTCCCATGCTCCAACGCTACGCTGTCGGAGGCCACCTGAATCTCGTAGGCCGTCTGTCGCTGGCCGTTGTGTTTCAGTGTGTTCTTCCAGCTGAAGCGCGGCACGGTGGTATCCACTCCGAGCGGTTCTTTCAGTCCCTCGCAGCGGAGGTCGAACACTTGTGCCCATAGTGCGGGTTGCAGAGAGGCCAGCAGCAGTGTGATGAGCAGGATTCTTTTCATGGGTAAGGATTGGGATGGCAAAAATACATAATAATTCCGTTTCCTGCTTTTATTCGGAGAAAAAATTGTAATTTTGCGGCCTCTTTTTGCGGTTGTGGCGGAATTGGTAGACGCGCTAGACTTAGGATCTAGTTCCGAAAGGAGTAGGGGTTCGATTCCCCTCATCCGCACAAGGCGACAGGAGGCTTGTAAAAGCTTCCTGTTTTTTATTGAATGATTCCGAAAATCACCCCCTAAAATTTCACAGATAAACCCTACAGCACTTTCAAACACAAAATCAATATTTGTAACATATTGAATTACAATAATTTACACCCCCATATTTATAATAAAAAAATCACGACAAAAGCTTGATAATTAGAAAATAATTGTAATTTTGTCCCATCGTGCTTTCAGTTTTTTTTTCAAGGGAATTGCAAGTCTGATAATGAAATAGAAAAAAAATTCAGAACAAAAGCACCAGTAAGATAACATGAAAAATATTCTTTACCTCTTTCCCATTTTGTTTTTATTCTGCGCTTCATTGTCGGCACAGGACAACGCATGGGGTTCTTTTACGGACTCACATGACGTTGAGTTTTCAAATGCATCAAACACATCCATGCGCATCACCATTGGCGGCACTTCGCAGGGTGTGGGGGTTGCATTTCATTTTTAATCCAATAGTTAATAGAAAAACGATATGAAAAAGTTACTCTTATCTATTTTCTGCTTTGTCATCACATTTGGTTCTTCTGCCCAAATGGTCAACAAGAAATACGTCCCGCTGAAAGACATGGATCTGTTCCAATACTCCTTCAGAATCATAGAGAATGATGCAGACCTATTCTCGGCATATATTTATCCCCGACGGGACAAAAAGCACATGTTTGCCAAGAAAAACGTGAAACACACCATCGCGGTTTTCAACAAGAAAAAACGTACGTTTTCCTACCATGATGTAATCTTTCCAGCAACCCATTATACGGATGCCATATTTGATACGGGCAAAGATTATTTTGCTACTTTCACCCGCATTGAAAAGAAATCCACGGTGTATTGCACAACCCACATCCCCAAAGGAGGGACAGAGAATGCCCGTCCCGAAAAACGGATGGTCATCCCCACCACTGCCGTGTATGAAACGTATTTGGACTCTCCTGACGGGAATCTGCATGCGGTGATTTTATTGGCCGCCTTTAAAAAGGCTCATTTCAAAGTCTATGTTTTCGTTTACAATGCAAAAGGAGAGGAAGTGACTTTCGAGGAGTTCACCCCATCCACACGCACTCCTCTCTTTTCCTTTTCAAAGGCTGTCTTGATGAACAATGGCGACCTCACCATGCTGTTCATCAATTACGAACAAAAGGGGAAACAATACTCAGATTTCATGCTGCCATTGTCAAAAGCCACACTGCCGAAACCTACCGATGCAAAAAACACCTCCTTACACGTGGCCACCCTCATTAATGGTGAACTGACAGAGTATCGCATCCCCCATTTCTCTTTCGGGGAAATACATTCTGCCAGCCTCCTTCCTCTGGACAGCAACAAGTGCTTCATCGGCGGCTACTATGGAGAGATGACCTCCAAACCTTCCATCGGTTATTTTTCCTGTATCTTCGACCCCCATTCAGAAGACATTATTGAAACCCAAAACTACATGCTTCCAGAAGAACAGAAGGGGCAGGACAAGCACATGTTTCTAGTTCATCTGAAATATCACATTCATGTTCGGGATATTGTGCGGTTGGAAAACGGAAAAGTGGTGATGCTGGGAGAGCACTGTGCTTATTCTGTACAGACTTCGCGAATGGGCAACACCACAACGACCAGCTATTCGAACTGGGCCAGCGATATCGTTTACCAGACCTTCGACACGACAGGCGAATGCGAACGCAACGATATGGTGCGCAAACTGCAGTCCTATTCGTCTGGCTCATGTATCGCGCCCGAGACCTTCAGCGATTATGTCTATGCTTTCAAGGATTTCCGAATCTCTTTTGATCACATTGTGGATGGCAACAACATCTATCTGATTTACAATAATAGCCTTGAACACGACAAATACTGCAACCCAACCCCGCTGGAATACGGATCAACGTGTATTCGTCTGACAAAGCTTTCGCCGGATGGTGCGGTGGATTACAAGACCATCATGAAATGTTCAACCCGTAAGAGCTACCTCAAAAGACTCTGGTTAGTTGATGATGACGGAACCGTGTACATCTGCACCACAGGGAAACAGGGGTATGGCATTGAGTCTTTTGAGATAAAAAACTAACATTAACCTTTTTATTCCTGTTGTAACAATTTCTTGAAAATAAAAAAAGCACCCTTATTCATGGGTGCTTTTTCGTGTGATCTGTACTGGATTTGAACCAGTGACCTCTTGCCTGTCAAGCAAGCGCTCTAAACCAACTGAGCTAACAGATCATTCGCTTGTTTGAGGCTGCAAAAATACGATTTTTTTTGAAATCAGGGATTTTATTTGAAATCTTTTTCTCCTTATTTCTGAACAATCTTCCTATTATCTATCAACCAGCGAGTTACATTCACAATTTTCTCCTCATCAAAACGGCTGCAGAGCCTTTCCACCACCGCCTTGATGTCCTCACATTCGTCATAAATGGACAAAACCGCCTCCGAAATCTGCAAAAACTCCTCTTTGGTGAACTGCTCCTTGGCCTTTTTCAAACACACGTCGCACTTGCCGCAGGCGGGACTCTCCGTCTCGCCGAAGTAGGCCAGCAGCTGCCGGCTTCGACAGATGCTGTCAGTGGTGACATAGTGCTGCACTGACTCCAACCGCTTGGCGGCCACCTCCTTCCGTTGGGTATAGACCTTCCGGTCGTAAAACAGCCGTTTCTCTTCCACCCGCGGGCGTACAAACAACAGTTGCGGCAGCGACGTGCCAGGCTGGTAGTCAATATACCCCAGGTCGTGGAGCTGGTGGAGCTTCGCCACCACCTGCCGACGCGTACATCCCGCACGGCGCGCCAGCTCCTCCTCGTCAATCGTGACATACCGACTGAAAACGCCACTGTATGAGCGCAATATGAGCTGCATGAAGATCTCCTCTTTCCGGTATGACTCCCGCTTTTGCAGCTGGTCGAAGTCCTCACGCGACAGCGGAATCATCAGCTGCGGCGGCACGTATTTGTCATCCTCCAGCAATATCGCCCCCGTCTTTTCCATCAGCTTCACCGAATTGTACACCTCCACAGGGTTCCACTGATGCTTTTTGGCAAATTCCGCCAAATCAATCGGATACGACTCATTCTCACCGCTACCGATAGGAATATACAGGTCGTTGCAGAGGGTTTTGTACACCTGCTGGATGAACTCCAACGGCGGGAACGAACTGTTGAAGTTACGTTGCAGGTCGCGGAGGTCGCTGTCGTCGTACAGCAGCACCGCGATGGAGGGTTTCAGGTCGCGTCCTCCCCTACCCGCCTCCTGAAAGTAGCCTTCGAGCGTGTCGGGGATGTCGATGTGGATGACGAACCGCACGTCGGGCTTGTCGATACCCATACCGAAAGCGTTGGTGGAGACGATGACGCGCGTCTTGCCGTCCATCCACTCCTGCTGCTTGCGGTCGCGCTCCTCTCCCGACAGCCCCGCATGGTAAAAGTCCGCGCTGATGCCGTTACGCTGCAGGAACTCGGCCGTTTCGCGCGTCTTGCGGCGGTTGCGCACATACACGATGCCCGTTCCGGCATACCGCTGCATGATACGCAACATTCGTCCCTGCTTATCTTGCTCTTTCACAACATAATAGGTGAGGTTATCGCGCAAAAAACTCTTCTGGAAGACATTCTCTTTTTTGAATTTCAGCTTCTCCTGAATATCCTTGACCACCTCCGGCGTGGCAGTGGCCGTCAGCGCCAGCACCGGCACCTCCGGAAAAAACTGCCGAATCTCCGCAATCTCCAGATACGGCGGCCTGAAGTCGTAGCCCCACTGCGAGATGCAATGCGCCTCATCCACCGCAATCATCGAGATGTTCATCCTCTTCAAATTCACCCTAAAAAGATCAGTTTTCAACCTCTCTGGAGAGACGTAAAGAAATTTCATCTCCTTATCAAACAGACAGTTGTCGATGGCGATACGAATTTTTTCCTGTGGCATTCCCGAGAAGATGGCAGCAGCTTTCACCCCGCGTTTTTTCAGGTTCATCACCTGATCTTTCATCAGAGCGATGAGGGGCGATATGACGATGCAGAGACCCTCTTTGGCGAGGGCAGGCACTTGAAAACAGATGGATTTGCCACCGCCGGTGGGCAGCAGGGCCATCGTGTCGCGGTTCTCCATCACCGACAAAATGATGTCTTCCTGTAAAGGCCGGAACTGGTCGTACCCCCAGTGTTGTTTCAGAATTTGGTGTATCCGTTCGCGCATAGTAGAGTTGTTTTGAGTAAAAAATAGAAAAGGATGAAATTAGTCGTCGGATTCTTCCGCGATGACATCTTTATATACATCCAACACTTTGGCTCGTGAAAGGAAGCCGAGGTACTTGCGGTCTTTGGTGATGACCGGCAGGTTGAAATTGTCGGTCTGCTTGAACTTGGCGACCATCTCTTCGGCGGTATCGGTATCGAACACCACCACATCGGGAATGTAGAGCAGGTCGCGCACCGAGTAGGTGTCGTAGAGTTCAGGTTTGAAAATGGTGTCGCGATGATCATCCATCAACAACAGTCCCACAAACTTATGCTGGTCGTCCACCACCACGAAGATATTGCGTTTGCAGTCGGCGATGACATCCACATACTGGCGCAAGGTAGCGTTGAGCGGCACGGTGCGCACGTTCTTGTCGAGCAGACTCAGGAAGTCGATCTGGCGGATGGCGTATTTGTCTTTGTTGTGGGTTTTCAGCTTGCCCTTCTGTGCCAGCCGGCGGGTATATACCGAGTAGGGTTCAAAGACCTTGGCGGTGACGTAGGCAATGGGCGAGGTGACCATCAGTGGGATGAGGAGGCCGAAGCCGGAGGTGAGTTCGGCGATCAGGAAGATGCCCGTGAGCGGGGCGTGCATCACGCCGGCGAGCACTCCCGCCATACCCGCCAACACGCAGTTGGTGATGGGCGCATCGATATGACAGAAATGTCTGAGTATCACGGCGATAAAATATCCCACAAAGGCACCGATAAACAGCGAGGGAGCGAACACGCCGCCCACACCGCCGCTGGCATTGGTGATGGTGGTGGCCACCACTTTCAGGAAAATGATTCCCGCCAAAAAGAGCAGCAACACCCAGTAATCCTGACTGATAAAGGAGAAGAAGGGTGAATTTTTGAACAGTCCCAAACTATCGTCGCGCATCAGCTGAGCGATGTTGCCGTAACCCTCACCGTAGAAGGCGGGGAACACGAAAATCAGTCCGCCCAAAGCCAATCCACCGATGATAATTTTGATATAATACTGTTTGATTTTGGAGAAAAGACGGTCCACCACTCTCGACATTCGCAGGAAATAGACCGACATGAGGCCGGTGGTGATGCCGAGTACGATGTAGAGCCACACGTTTTTGATCTGGAACGGGGTGATGGGGGCGTTGGTGAGCATCACATCCTCGCCGAGGAAGAACATGGAGAGGATGGTACCGGTGGCGGCGGAAATCAGCAAGGGGACAATGGAAGTGGTGGTAAGGTCAAGCATGAGCACCTCGATGGCGAAAACCACAGCCGCGATGGGGGCTTTAAAGATGGCGCCCATGGCCGCCGCGCTGCCACAGCCGAGCAGCAGGATGGTCTGTTTCGGCGTGAGGTTGAACAGCCGCGCGAGGTTGGAACCCACCGCCGAGCCCGTCAGCACAATTGGGGCCTCCATTCCCACCGAACCGCCGAAGCCAACCGTGATGGAACTCGCTACCATAGAGCTATATACATTGTGCGGGCGGAGCTTACCGCCATAGTTGCTGATGGAGTTCAGCACGATACTCACTCCATGACTCAGGTCATCTTTCACCCAATATCTGACAAAAAGAGCGGTGAGCAGAATACCCACCATCGGGAAGGCCAGATAGTAGTAGTTGACCTGTGCCTCGGGGAAGGCGGTGTTGAGCAGGTTGGTGGTGAAGTGCAGCAGGTTTTTGACCACGATGGCCACCGTTGCACCGCACACTCCCACAAAGAAACTGAGAAACAGCAGGGTGTTCTTTCCAAAAACGCCCGACAGCCAGTCTCTAACAGCGATGTACCATTTTTGCTTGCCTTTGCCTTCCTTCTTGGTGTTTTCCATGATTATTTATCCTCTCCTTCGTAATAGTCGAAACGCAGATGTTTTACTGTAATTCCTTTATTGATAAGTTGTTGTAATGATTCGATTCCAATTTGGAGATGTTCTTTGGCATAGTTGGCGGTGACGGCCTTGTCGGACTTTTCGGTCTTGATGCCGTCGGGCTGCATCGGCTGGTCGGAAACGAGCAGCAGCGCGCCGGTGGGGATGCGGTTGTAGAAGCCCACCGAGAAGAGCGTGGCGGTCTCCATGTCAACGGCGGTGGTGCGGATGCGGCGGAGGTAGCTCTTGAACTCCTCGTCGTGTTCCCACACGCGGCGGTTGGTGGTATAAACCGTGCCGGTCCAGTACTCGCGGCCGTGGTCGCGGATGGTGGTGGAGATGGCCTTCTCGAGGTTGAAGGCGGGCAGCGCCGGCACCTCAGGCGGGAAATAGTCATTGGAGGTACCTTCGCCCCGTATGGCAGCGATGGGCAAAATCAATTCTCCTAAACCGATATAGCTTTTCAGACTTCCGGTCTTCCCCAAAAACAGCACTGCCTTCGGCATGATGGCCGTCAGCAAATCCATGATAGTGGCCGCCATAGGACTTCCCATCTGGAAGTTGATGATGGAGATGTTGTCTTTGGTGGCACTCTGCATGGGTCGGTCCTCTCCCCTAATCTCAGCACCCATCATCTCAGCAAAATGCTTCACATAATCTTTGAAGTTGGTCAGAATAATATATTGACCGAACCCCTCCAACGGCACACCCGTATAGCGGGGCAGCCAGTTTTCTACGATTTCTTGTTTGTTATTCATGGTGTATTATTTTTTGATTTTCCCGCTCGCCTGTTTCATCATTTCAAGGTTGCTGCGGGTACGCTCAATGTCTTTTTCTGTAGTATAAAGTTCCAACGCTCTCTCCAACAATGGAATAGCCTCGCTAAAGCGGTGCAACGAAGCGTAGGCGATGCCAAGGTTCTCGCACGCGCTGGCATAGTCGGGGTCGAGTTCGTGGGCGCGTTCCAAGTAGGCGATAGACTGCTGCACGGCTGCTTTTTTCTGTTGGATGGTCTGCTGCAATGTCCTGTTGTCGGGTTGTGCCTGCAAAGCGTTTTCGGCCTGCGCTAATTCTGCCGCCGCCATTTCGCCAGTCAAGCGCCCCAGTATGTTGAGCAAGGCAGGCGAGTTGGGGTCATCGACGATGGCCGACTGCACCAAAGCCAAGGCTTCCGCACGCTTTCCCTCCTCAATCAGCCGGTTGGCCTCTACCACCGATGCGCCTTTCATCATCTCCAAATTCTCCAAGGCCATTTTATCGTCAGGTTTGCCCTGTAGCACATTGGTATAGCATCGCGCCGCATTCACATAATCTTTTTTATAACAATACATTCTACCCAACAAACTCCACGTGTCGGTGTCGGAGCGTCCCAAGGCCAACGCCTTGTTGAGATGCAACTCGGCCTTCTTGAGATATTTGTTCTTCTTTTTGGTGTTTTTCTCTTTTTGATAAAGATTCAAATAACTACCTCCTGCCGACAAATTACACTTCATGCTTTCGGTAGAAGTCTCTACATCAGTGATAAACAGTTTGTTATCATCATACCATGCCCAATTTCGCACCGCCGTTTTTCCGGTATAAGCGGCACAAAGCAGCAGAAATACCACCACCATCGCGATGGGAGCGGTAACCCAAGCGGGCATCGTGTCGGTCTGTTTCACTCTCCGCTTCACCACCTCTTGCCGCATCTTCACACCCCACGCCGCCCACTTCTGGAAAGCATACGCCACAACGAGTGCAAAACCCAACAACGGCATGAACATGAAACGCTCGTTCATAAAAGTACCGATGTTGAACAGCAGGTTGGACGTAATGGAAAAGGTGATGAAGAAAAGAGCGATACCAAATGCAAATATCTGGTTATCACTTCTTTTCCCTTTCAAAATTTGCACTAAAGCATACACCACATACGCCAACATGGCCAACACAATCAATATAACAAACCAAACGGCAGCATTGCTGAAATTGGTAATTTCGATCTGGTGGGGATAGTAGTCGTGGGTGAGCGGATGAGGGAAGATCAGCAGTTTGAAATAGATGCCCCAGGTGAGCAGCACCGTGGCAATCTCCTGACTCTTAGTGGCATTCACAAACGGATTGTTGAGCACCATCTCCTGATGGGTGGTGTCGAGCACGCCGCCCAACACGCGCGACCGCACCACGATGAAAATGGCGGAGGCCACCAGCGCGGGCACCAGCGTCCAAACGTAGTCGAGTTTCCGTTCCGTCCCCTTGAATAGCAAGGCCAGCGGAATCACCGCGAGGAAGGTGACGGCATTTTCTTTGGAAAACAGTCCGAAAATCATCCCTACAAACGACAGCACCAGCCACCACCATTTCCGGCTTTCCACAAACTTCAAGGCGGTGAACAACGCCACCATCGCCCCTAACATACTCATCATCTCATCCCGACCTTTAATATTAGCAACTGCTTCTGTATGAAGAGGATGCAACAAGAAGAGCAGAGTGGCAAGGAAGGGCAGCGACAGATACCACTTTTCGTTTTCCAATTGAGGGAAGATTTTTTGTAAAGTGATGTAAATGAGAAGACAAAGCAGGATGAAATAGATTACGTTGATGCCGTGCTGAATGTAGGGAAGCGCGCTGTTGGCGAACAGCTCTTCGTTTTGTGGGGCGCGGTGCAGGCCGACCTCATCTTTGATCTTTCCTCCAAATGCCTGATATTCGGCCATAAAGGTTAGCTGCGACAACGGACGATAGCGCCCGCCGGCCACCAACTGCTCGCCCTCGCCGAAATAGCCCGTGAAGGCATCCTTGGTCATCACACTCTTCACATCGCCCTGGAGGGTGTAGTCATTCTCATAAATAATCATCCGGTCGTCGGAGGCATATTTCAGCCACAGAGTATCACCGTAGGCCAGCAACGCCACAGCAATGAAGATGATATATCGGATGAGATTTTTGTTTTTCATGATAATTTATCTTATTGTCTGTCAGGCACAAAGCACAAACAGATCGTCACGTTCGTTGATAAAAAGTACGGGGAGATTTTGCGGGTTGGCGAGAAGTTGTTTCTCGCGGGTGCCGAAAATCCGGTCGATGAAAGTCTTGTGGGTAGTCGTCATCACCACCAGCGCCGCACCCTGATAGTCGTCGGCATGCTCCACCGCATATTGGTCCAAATTGTAGGCTTTAGGGGTGATGATGTGAGGGATAGCTTGAATTTCTAAATTTTCGTATAATTTATTGATAAAATCCATCAAATCAGACAGTTTGTCTTTAGAGATGGAATCCTGATATTCATTATGAAGGATATGGATGTTGGATTTTCCGTAGCGGTTGAAATAGCCGGCCCACAGGGCTTTTTCTTTGGCGGGCAGATCCACATCCACCGACAGAAGGATGTTCTGCCATTGCGGGTCGCGGACGGGGGCTTCGCCCACCGCCATGACGGGCAGTCGCGACGGGGCGATGAACTGCAAGGCCCGCAACGGGTTGAACTGTGCCGACGAGTTGCGCGACACGCCGATTACGTACATGATGTGATTGGCCGACTCGGCCATGGCGTGCAGACCTTCCGGCTGGAAGGGCATCTCGTTAACCGTCACCTCCACCATGGACTGGGCCTGCTGGAGTACTGTATGAAAATCGCCGTCTGCGATGCGAGACTGGCGCAGCGGCTCGAACGAGAAGTTGGTGACGATGGTGAGGGTGGATTCGAAGAAGCGGGCCAACGAGGCGGCGTGCAGCACGGCGGCATTCCCGACGGCTGAGTAGTCGGTTATGGCAATCACGTCGGTGTTCTTCTTTCGTTCCATCAGTGCAGTCCTTTCACATTGGGTTTGGCAGCGATGTAGGCCTTGCCATAGTCGGGTTCGCAGTAGGCCACATCCTCAAACTGCTGGTTCTCGAACTTGCGCAGGGCAAGCGGAGCCATCCAGCGGGCGGAGATGGGCGTGGTGTTGAAGCGGGCATTCGGGTGGACCGACAGCAGCTCGCGACATTTGGCCATGCCATCGCCGCAGAACAGCACCGGCTGACGGTCGAGCAGCTCGCGGAAACTGTCCGCCTCGATAATCTTGGCAGAATAGGGCTCTACCTCCTGCAAGTTACTGTCGTACAGGGCGGAGAAAACCTCCATGCGGCGTGCGTCCAGCATGGGACAAACCAGCATGCCGGCATCAGGTGCTTCCGCTGCCACCGCTCCGGCGGCCATAATCTGCAAGGTGGGGATGGCGATGAACGGAATGCCCAGCGCGTAACAAAGTCCTTTCGCGGTCGATACCCCGATGCGGAGACCGGTGTACGAGCCAGGGCCCATGCTCACGGCCACCGCCTTCAGCTGTGCGGGGGCGATGCCGCCTTCTTTCAGCACCTCCTCAATAAAAGGCATCAGAATATGGGCGTGCGAGCGGCCTTCTGCCGTTTCACGAAAAGCAACCTGCTCGATGCCTCTCGAAAGAGCCACCGAGCAGATTGAGGTGGATGTGTCTATACTTAAAATATAGGACATGTCAGATTATGCATTTTTCTTGCACTTGTATTCTGAAGAGAGGCCCTTCCAGATCAGAGCGGCCACTGCGGCACCAGCCAGCGGGGCAACGATGAAGATCCAGAGGTCGGTGAGACCGTTGTTGGCGTTCAGATCGACCACTGCAGCAGCGATAGAACGAGCCGGGTTGACGGAGGTGTTGGTCACCGGGATGGAAACGAGGTGGATGAGAGCCAAGCTCAAACCGATAGCGATGCCGGCGAAGCCTGCGGGAGCCTTCTCACTGGTGGCACCGAAGATGACGAACAGGAAGAGAGCGGTCATCACAAACTCGCAAACGAAAGCCTGACAGGTGGTGAAGCCGTTGCCGTAGGGGTCAACAGCGTTTACTGCCAAACCATCAAAATGACCAGCGATGCAACCGAGGAGCAGAATACCGATGAAACCACCGATGATCTGGAATACCCAGTACAAAAGGGCATCCTTGCCTGAAATTTTGCCATTGATGAGCATGGCAAGCGTGATGGCGGGGTTGATGTGGCAACCAGAGATGGGTCCGATGGCATACACCATCACCATAACTGAAAGACCGAAGGCTAAAGAAACGCCTAACCAGCCGATGGAGCCACCAGCTAATGCTGCAGCGCCACAGCCCATGAGCACGAGTACACAAGTACCGATCATCTCGGCGATGTACTTTTTGAAACTACAACAAGTGTTTTCCATAATGATAAAATTTAAAGGTTAATAATAAAGTGTTTTGAATGGCAAAAATAATAATTAAAAGTCTTAATACAGCTGTTATGAGTTGATTTTTAGTAACAATATTTTGTTTATCGCTATAACCTATTATTCATGGATGAATTTCTCCACAGAGCAACCCTCTTCGGTCTGGATGCGCAGCATGTAGATGCCTTTTGCCAGCTCGTTAACTTCCATCTTTTCCTCAAAAAGTCCGCCATTGTGCTGGTACTGAATGCTCTTCACGGTGCGACCGCTCATGTCGGAAATCGTACAAGTAACAGGTTGTGATTTTTCAGAGAAGAAATTGATATTCAACACATTGCTGGCAGGATTGGGATAGATGCGAAGGTCGCTCACACCCGCATAGTCGTTGACCGCAGTCACGGGTTCCACCGTCATGGCGAAGCCGTTGTCCACATCCCAGTTATCGGCCACGAAGCGCACTTTCATTTTACCATAATTAAGAGTAAGAACATCGCTTTCGGGATAGTTATGGTTGTCGAAGCGGTAGAGGAGGGTGGCCGGGGTGGTGGTAGAGTTATAAATCTCGACGAAGTCGCCACTGCCGAACTCAAGTTGCGGGAAGCTGAAGTAGCAGCGGCTCATATTGGGCACGTTGATGGTCCAGGTGCAGACGGTGTTGTTGCGGTAGGGGTTGTCGCCGCTGCCATCGGTGATGGTGGTAGGACCAGCCGTATTGATGGTGGCGTCGGAGCAGTACTGGGCAGCCGAAACCGTGGTATAGCTGATTTGGAAACCCCTGAACTGGTTCTGGCCGTCGGTGGTAAAGGTCACCAGCACGCTGTCGGCGTTCACGGTGACATTGCCGGGGATTTCGCTTCCGCTGAAAGCACCTGCCACTCCCGATTCAACGGTAGGACCATTGTAGATGGTGAGCACATCGTTGTTCTCCTCTGTTTCAAAGCGGTCGAAATGGAAGGTGTAGCGCGAGGCTTCCGGTGCGGCAATCATCCACTGGCACTCGGTGTTGGCGTCATAGTTGCGTGTAGGCATTCCGGAATAAAAAGTGCCGTTGGCCGCATCGATACGATAGGAGCCGTGGCAAGCGCCCGGCGCGTCGGTCACGGGGATGGCCATACGAATGGCCTCTGCATTATAGATAAAGCTCATCATATCGGATGGGTTGTTGTCGGAAATGGTGAAATAAGAGTCGCCGCTGCCTCCCCATCCCCAATTGACGTGGAACTTGGAGTCTTCATCGTAGCCATCCACCACAAAGGCATGTCCATCATGACCATTGTCGGCAGAGTAATAGATAGGACGACGAGCGTTGAGTTCGGTCTTCAGGGCATTGTGCCATTCATGTATCGAGTCGAAGAGGTGACGTGGACAGATCCAGGCGGAGTCGTATTTGAAGTGGCGGCGCATAGCCTCGGCAGCGCTCACGCTGTGTGCGCCCGAACCGCCTGCGCTGTAGCCCATCTGCACTGCTACTCCACAGTGGTAGAGCAGCTTAGCCATCTCGTTGGAGTAACCGCTCGGCACGTTGGGCATCGCATTATAATTATAGGTCTGTTCAAAAAATCTCACTGTTTGACGGCCATAAGGCTGCGGAATATACGACGAACCGCCGACACCCGTGTAGGGGTGACCGTGGTAGTTCATCACCTGGCTCATGGCGGTGGCCACACAGCCTGTCACCACGCGACCGTCATCGCCTTGAATGTCCCACGGACAGTAGGTGTTGAAGTAGCGGCCCTGATTCCACTTGGTAGTGATGAGCGGTGCCACCACCACATCGCGGGTGGGCTCTGCGGTGAAATCGTCGGAAAGATAGTGCTGCCAACGGGCGGCCACCTCATCGGTAAAGTCCTTGCCGATACGTTCTTGGTAGGTGATGATGTTGCCGTAGGCCTCCATGGCGAAGTCGAAACCGGGGTTGGAGAGGAAGTCGCTCTCGAAGGAGTAGCACACCACGGGGTCGAAATGGTCGGAGGCAGAGATGGCCACATAGCCCACTGGCAGACAGCGGAAGATGTAGGCATAAGCTGCTCCATTGTGGAAGGCGGTCTTCAGGTATTGGAACTCCGTGCTTTCCACATTATGGTTGGCCTGTTTCTGTTTCAGGAAGTTACGGCACACGGTGGTCGCCTGTTCCTGCGTTACCGGAGTGGCCTGCATAGATACTACTACCATCAGCAGGGCGGCAAAAAATGTAAGAGACTTTTTCATAGTTAATATTGAATTGATTTTGATAATCACGAAACATACAACTGCAAAATGCAGGCTGCAAAAGTAAGGAAAATTTTCTGAATATTGGCCATTTTCATCCTAAATTTTCTTTTATCAACTCCAAACAAATATTCGCAAATAAGTGATTATAAATCATTTAAAATAAATAAAAAGAAATTTGATAAAATATTTCTGTTGGGGGCTGCTATGTACGAAAAAAGTTGTATTTTTGCAGCCTCATTTTTGAGAAAGGTTCATTGAACGTTGCCTTGGTGGTGGAATGGTAGACACGAGGGACTTAAAATCCCTTGGGCATCGCGCCCGTGCGGGTTCAAGTCCCGCCCGAGGTACAAACCAAGCCAAGCAAAAATAATAAGCGGAAGTAGCTCAGTTGGTAGAGCACGACCTTGCCAAGGTCGGGGTCGCGAGTTCGAGCCTCGTTTTCCGCTCTTAACACCCTTGCGGAAGTAGCTCAGTTGGTAGAGCACGACCTTGCCAAGGTCGGGGTCGCGAGTTCGAGCCTCGTTTTCCGCTCACTTAAAACACTAATAACCAATCAATTAAGCACCTCAAAAGGGTGCTTTTTTTGTTGGTGTACACACTTCCGCCAATCCTCCTAACACGCTGAAACATCGCTGTTTAAGGCATACACCAACACCCATA
>JAFXTS010000022.1 GCA_017535665.1 Bacteroidales bacterium
TTACCCGAAGATAATTGAGAGGATAGCAATTTGTATAAAAGTTTATTGTGAAAACGCAACAAACACAAACGCCTGCAATATTGTTGATAACTTTTTATAAAAAAATTTGGTTTTAACCTATAATGCGGATAGCCCGACGGCAACCGCAGGGAGCCGGGCCGCCCAAATAAAAAACAAGAGCTAACAGTTATCAGTCTTTCACGCACCGCACCGACAGAGCGCCATATTGGTGATGGGCATCGCGGAAAGGGGTGGAATGGTCGTAGCGTAGGTTGAAGTTGCAAGCGCCATTCACAACATCGTCAGCTTTGGTAGCGCTCCAGAAGGAGGCATACACGCCGAAACTATTTTCCGTACCCGGGAAGAAACCGGCAGGAAGAGCCGAAAAACCTGTATTGTTGTTGTGTGAAAGGTCGTTGCCAACTGCACACTCCGCATCGCTCGACTGCCAGCCATAGCCGGCCGCCAGGGCTTTCGCGATGGTGGCCGCCGGACCGCTACAAACATAGTCGGCCTGCGTGCTGCAAAACTCCATCAGCTGCGTCCACTCGGCATCGCTGGGCACGTGCCAGCCATCGGGACAGATACCCTGCACGCCGCTTGGGTTGGCCGCAGACGAAGCCTCCCCGTGCATCACAGCATACCAGTTGTAAAGATACCCAAAATAAACATTGTCGGTTTGGGGGACGGCATAGCGGCACGGCAGCGTGTCGCTGTCGGTGCCTGACGGTATCGTATCGCCATTGGCATAGCGGGTGGTGCGCAGGTTGGCGGCCATCCAAAACTGATTGCCAATCTGCACAGCATCATAGTGGTTGCCGTCGATATCGGTCACCGCATCGTAAATCACCTCCGCCGCAGAAGGATAGGTCGGGGTATAATCGTTGTCGTCACCATTCGGATCAGGCTTGGGGTCTTCTTTATCGCAAGCCGCCATCAGCAGGGCGGCGGCACACAGGAACAGGGCTATTCTTTTCATAATTAAGGACTTTAGAGGATATGGTTATGAAAAAATTTATGCTTCTGCAAAAGTACAAAATATTTTGAAAATTTCTACATCATTTTTTCTTTTAAAAGTCTCTCGCAAAATACTAAGTCTCAAATAGGATGGGCCGTCCTTACTTGCGACTATACCTGATGATGTGATTTTATAAAAAATGAAACCATGAAAGTCTCATAAAACAAAAAATCATTGTAATTTTGCACTTTCAAAAGAAACTGCCCTTATTCGGCGTACCTTAATCTTATAAAATGAGAAAAAAAGTAGATTTCTTAGTCATCGGCTCTGGCATTGCGGGGCTGTGTTTTGCACTGAAAGCCGCCAACTTCGGCAAGGTCTGCATGATTACCAAAGCCAAGATTGACGACACCTCCACCAAGTATGCCCAGGGCGGCATCGCGGCGGTGATGTACAGTCCCGACACGTACGAAAAGCACATCCAGGACACCATGATTGCCGGCGACGAGCTTTCCGACCGCCGCATCGTGGAGATTACCATCCGCGAATCCACCGCCCGTGTGATGGAGCTGGTGGAGTGGGGCGTGGACTTCGACAAGACCCAGAGCGGCAAGTTTGCCCTCGCCAAAGAGGGTGGCCACTCCGAGTTCCGCGTGCTGCACCACAAGGACATCACCGGCTACGAGATTGAGGAAAAGCTGATTATGGCGGCGCACAAGAATCCCAACATCGAGATTCTCGACAACCACCTTGCGGTGGAGATCATCACGCAGCACCACCTCGGCATCGAGGTGAACCGCCACACCGACGGCATCACCTGCTACGGAGCCTACATCTATAACCCGCAGACCAAGACCGTGGATACCGTCTTGTCGAAGGTGACCATGATGGCCACCGGCGGCATCGGCACTGTTTACGGTAACACCACCAACCCCACGGTGGCTACCGGCGACGGCATCGCCATGGTGTATCGCGCCAAGGGTGCGGTGCGCGGCATGGAGTTTGTGCAGTTTCATCCCACCTCGCTCTACAATCCCAGCGAGCGTCCCTCGTTCCTGATTACGGAGGCCATGCGCGGCGCCGGCGCGGTGCTCAAGAACAAAGACGGCGAGAGCTTCATGGCCAAGTACGACCCGCGTGGCTCGCTCGCCCCCCGCGACATTGTGGCCCGCGCCATCGATAACGAAATGAAAACCAAGGGTGTGGACCATGTCTATCTGGACACCACCCTCATCAAGAAGGAGGAGATGTTTGCCCATTTCCCCAACATCTACGCCAAATGCCTCAGCATCGGCATCGATCCCACCAAGGAGATGATTCCCGTGGTGCCCGCCGCCCACTACTCCTGCGGTGGCATCCAGGTGGATGAGTGGGGACGTTCCACCATCCGCAATTTATATGCCTCCGGTGAGTGCGCTTCCACCGGTCTGCATGGAGCCAACCGTCTGGCCTCCAACTCATTGCTGGAAGCATTGGTCTTTTCCGACCGTGCCTGCCGCAATGCGGTGGAGTGCATCGGCAATATCGACTTCTGCGATGCTGTTCCCGACTGGGACACCGAGGGTACCGTGCTCAACGAGGAGATGGTGCTCATCACGCAGTCGGTGAAGGAGGTACAGACCATCATGTCGAGTTATGTGGGCATTGTGCGCTCCAACCTGCGCCTGCAACGCGCCTTCGACCGTCTTGACATCCTTTACCGTGAAACCGAGGAGCTGTATAAGAAATCGGTGCTGATCCCCGAGATTTGCGAGCTACGCAACATCATCAACGTGGGGTACCTGATCATTCGCAATGCCATGGACCGCAAGGAGAGCCGCGGCCTGCACTACTCGCTCGACTATCCCGAGCATCGCGATGTGAACCCCGTTACGGAGGACAAATTGTAATATTGATTTTCCCACCCAAAATATCGGATATGACGCAAGAGACTTTTATTCACGAGACTGCTGTTGTTGACGAGGGTTGCCGCATTGGAGCGGGCAGCAAGGTTTGGCATTTTTCGCACCTGATGAGCGGAGCGGTGCTGGGCGAGAATTGCAACATCGGGCAGAATGTGTTCATCGCTTCGGGCGTGGTGTTAGGCAATGGGGTGAAGGTGCAGAACAACGTCTCGATTTACGAGGGAGTGACCTGCGAGGATGAGGTGTTTTTGGGTCCTTCGATGGTGTTCACCAATGTGGTGAATCCGCGTAGCAGTGTGTGTCGGAAGGATGCGTTTGCGCCCACCCATGTGGGACGTGGCGCCACGATAGGAGCCAATGCCACAGTGGTTTGCGGGCATAACATCGGGGCATACGCGCTGGTGGGTGCCGGCGCGGTGGTGACGAAAGACGTGCCGCCGTTTGCGTTAGTAGTGGGGAATCCTGCGCGCCAGATGGGGTGGGTGAGCCGCCGAGGCTGCACGCTGGTCTTCGACGAAGCTGGCGAGGCTATCTGTCCCGAGTCGGGCGAAAAGTACCGGCTGGAAAACGGGGAGGTTCGCTGCGAGCAGAATTGAGGGATTTTATTTTTTGTAAAAGGTTTGTATTTGTGGAAATTATGTTTTATTTTTGCAGCATAATTTTATAAACGCCTTAATCATGAAAAAATTAGCCCTATTTTTATGCATGTCTGTCGTGTTGATGATGGCGTGCCAAAAAGAAGAACCCACTCCTAACGAGGTGGATGAAACCCATGCTGCTCCTGCGCAGAATTATCCCTCCACGGCGGAGGTGATTTACGATGCGGTGACCGACATCGACGGCAACCATTACGATGCGGTAAAGATCGGCAATCAGATTTGGATGGCCTCCAATTTGCGCACTACCCGTTATGCTGATGGTGAGGCCATTCCCGACATCAATGAGAGCCACGACACGGATAAGCCGTATCGCGACGTTATCAATACCAACATAAAGACCTATGGTTACCTGTACAATTGGCCGGCAGTGATGCATAAGGCCTCCTCCTCCAACGCCAACCCTTCAGGTGTGCAGGGCATCTGCCCCAATGGATGGCATGTGCCGAGCCAAGCTGAATGGGTTGAACTGATACTTTATTGCAGCGACCAGAGCGAATATGTATGCAACATTCACAATGGCAGTGCCAGCGGTATCGGGGAGAACATCGCGAAAGTGCTGGCTGACGACAATGGCTGGGAATGGATCTCTGGAGAATGCGTGGTGGGCAACAACTTCGAAGCCAATAACGTCACCGGATTTTCCGCTCTTCCCGCAGGAAATAAATATCTCGATTCATACATCGGAGAAGATCGTATTGCATACTTTTGGAGTGCCACCGTGGATTGTCCAAAACAATCGGTATGCTTTGAAATCTGGAACAGCTTTCCCAAGGTGGCAGATGCCTGCATAGACAAAGTAACTGCATCCTCGATTCGCTGCGTAAAGAACTGATTTTATCCGTTTCACCCGTATGAAAAATTCCACTCTTCTGCTCTGTACTGTCGCCCTGCTGGTTTGCGGAGGAAGGGCTTTTGCGCAAATTGCGCTGATTCCTCATGCCGTGACCGACATTGATGGGAACACTTATAACGCCGTGCAGATTGGCACACAAGTTTGGACGGCGGAGAATATGCGGGCCAAACGTGATTGTGAGGGAAATGAGTTATACACCTACTGTCCTGATAATAACCCCAAAAATGTTGCCAAGTATGGCTATCTGTACACGTGGCCTGAAGCCAAGAAGGTTTGTCCTGCAGGATGGCATCTGCCCACCAATGAGGAGTGGAAACAGCTTAAAAAGTACGTTATGAGTCAAAAACAGTATGTTTGTGGGGATGACAGTACGAATATTGCAAAGGCTTTGGCATCCCAATCCGGGTGGAAAAGTTGCGAGAGTTCTTACGAATGGGATATCTGCAACAAGCCAGGCAGCAATAATGCCACGGGGTTTAATGCTCTTCCTGCCGGAGACATAGAGGGCCATTTTGGCATCTATGCCCGCTTTTGGACTGCTGGCGATAGCTATGGTACGGTAATCTACCGTTCATTGTATTACGGTGCCGGCGAAGAGTACGGATACTATTATGTTAGCTACAATGCTTTCTCGGTACGGTGTGTGAAAGATTGATTAAAAATTAATAGGTTAGAAGGGAAGATTACTGCATACGCGTAGGAAGAGCCGACAAAATCAGTTAGTTGTATTTGTGAGAATTATGTTGTAATTTTGCCGCCTCATCATCCCTACCTTCTTATGAAAACTTCCGCAATGATTTTCGCCGCCGGCCTCGGCACCCGCCTCTATCCGCTCACCAAAGACCGCCCCAAGGCCCTCGTGGAGCTGAACGGGGTGACGCTGCTCGAAACCGTCATCCGCCGCATTACCGATGCGGGTATCCACCATATCGTGGTCAACATCCACCATTTCAGCGACTTGATGAAACAGTTCATTGCCACCCACCCGTTTGATGCGGAGGTGCTGATTTCCGACGAGACCGACCTGCTGCTCGACACCGCCGGTGGACTGAAATTCGCTGAGCCGTTTTTCCAAGACAGTGACCATATTCTGCTCCATAATGTGGATATTCTTTCCAATATTGATTTGAAAAAACTGATTGACAGTCATTTGCAGAGCGACGCGTTGGCTACTTTGGCAGTGCGAGAGCGTACCACCTCGCGCTACCTGCTGTTCGAGCGCGACACGATGCGGCTGTGCGGGTGGGAGAACGTAAAGAGCGGCGAGAAACGCGTGGGAATCCCCATGCGGAATGAATATCCATTAGGTTTCAGCGGCATCCACGTGGTGCGCCGCGACATCCTCGACCACATCCCTGCCGGACAAAAACTCTCGATGACCCCGCTCTATGTCGATCTAGCCGCCCAGTATCTGATACAGGGCTACCTGCACCAGCACGACAACTGGATGGACGTCGGAAAGTACGAGGATGTGGTGAAACTGATGAAGATGGAGTTTTGATAATCTTTATCTGTGATTTCAATGTAAGTGTTTTTACTCAACCTATTTAATAAAAATGAAGATCATTTCACTGGTTATGATGTTATGTATTGGAATTGTTTATCCCATGAATATATTTTGTCAACAGACACCGACATGTGGAGATTGGGAACTTATATCTTGGTCACAGATTTCACCCTGCGATCATTTTGAGCACGGAGGTTGGCAGTTGATATATGAGAATGACTTTGAGAATGGCTCTTTAGATACAACTTTTTGGTATACATGTAATGATGGTTGGAATCACACTCACGGAAATGAACCACAATACTATTTGAATGAAAATATTGTGATAGAGAATGGACTATTATATCTGACTGTCAAAAGAGAACCTGGCTATTATTACAACAATGCAACTGGAAGCTACTCATATTTTGAATATACATCTGGGTGGATTCAATCTAAGGCAGAATTTCAATATGGAAAATACGAAATTCGATGTAAGATACCAGCAGGTCAGGGGCTTTGGCCTGCATTTTGGTTTTATGGTAGTGAAGGGGAAATTGACGTTTATGAATTTAATTGTCAAAATACACATAAACACCATATGACTATACACAATTGGCCACATAATGCTTCACATGAACAATGTCATACTACTTGGATTTCTTCCTGCGGTTTTGATGATGAATTCCATACCTTCTCTTTGGAATGGGATGACTTTAAGTTAATTTATCGAGTGGATGGTATCGTGAAACGAGTTGATTATAAGTTTTTGATACCCAATGGTCAAGCTGGTCTTGTTGATTGTGAACACTTTTCGTCGGGTTTATATTTACGAAATCCATTTTTTCCAAAAGGGCCTCAGTCAATCAGAATTAATGTAGCTATATCAAGTGGAGGGTTCGGCCCGGCACCAAATTCACAAACAATTTTCCCCGCATCTTTAGAGATTGATTATATAAAAATTTTCAAGAAAAATAATGTTGGAAAATCAATAAGCATAAGTGATTTTGACAATACAAATCATTCAGACATATATACTGCTGATACAATTATCATTGCAAATTCAAATAACCCTATCATAATTGATGCCGATCAGTATGTTGTTGTTGCGGCCAACAAAGAAATTGTTATTAATCATGATTTTGTAGTAGCTAATGGTGGTGCTTTTAGAGCCTGTATCTTTAATAGCAGAGAAGATGATTCCCCAAATCCCATAGTGATTGACAATAATAGTAAACAATTATTCAAATTGACAGATAACCATTCCTTCTTTAATGTATTCCCTAACCCTTGTTCAAATAGGTTATTTATATCTACAGATAAGGATGTTGACTATGCGGTAGATGTATATGATTCTACTGGAGAGAAAACGTTTTCTACTGCCAGCTCTCCACAAAATATTAAAAGCATCGATGTTAGTAAACTTTCAAACGGCTGTTATTTTGTTGTTATACATAACAATAATGACTTAAATGAAACATATAAAGTGATTGTTTCTCACTAAATAATCTTTTCAATCCCATGAAAAAGTTTTGCCTCCTTTGGTTCCTTCTCATCACATTTTTTGTTGCACAAGCACAAGAAAAAGATTCTTCTTATACCTCTAAAATCAGTCCGACTATTGAACTTCAAGGGGGAACACACCTTGCATTAGCTTATCCTGAACATGGTGTACATCGGTACTTTATGGGAAATGGTGCTCTTTCGGTGGGATGCGACATATCTCTTCCTCAAGGTTTGCTTGTTTTTGGAATCGGCTTTAAAGTATGGCATCATCACTATTCCACAGAGGCCTATCAAATGAACGCCTTATTTTATGGCTCTCCTATTTTTGTGGGGTACCAATATGTTTTTCCTTCACAAATTTTGATTTTTTGCAAATCCGGCATATCATTTTATAAATTAGGGAAATACAAGATGAAAGTGCTGGAAAAAACAAGTGGGCTCCCTTATCAGCAGCAGGTGGAAGAGTGCCTAAAAGACCAAGGATGGATAGGTGCTGATATTGAAATAGGGGTGGGTTACCAATTTCATAAGAATTTTTCTTTGAATGGGTCACTTTATACGCTATTCCCATTTTCTTCCATTGATGATCGTTATGTCATTGTTGCTAATACTATTCGACCAATGATGGGACTAAAAGTGGGTTTGAAGTGGAATATTCTATCACGTTAAGTTAAAATCTTGTATTTTTGTATCCTAATCTTCCCTTTATAGTTTAATGATTAGCAAGAATAAAATATCAGAACTGAAGAAGCTGTCGCAGAAGAAATTTCGCGAGGAGCGTGGCCTTTTTGTGGTGGAGGGCACCAAGTCGGTGTGCGACCTCCTGGCTTCGTCGCTGCCCGTAGAGGAACTTTTCGCCACCGAGGCGTGGACGGAAGCCCACCGGGCTGAACTGTCGCACGTGCCTTTCACGGTGGTAACGCCCGCCGAGCTGGAGCGCATCACCGTCCTTTCCACCCCGCAGTCTGTGCTGGCGGTGGTGCGCACCCCGCACTTCACAACCGCCGACCTCGACTTCGGAGACGCCCTGCTCGTGCTGGACGGCATCCGCGACCCGGGCAACCTCGGCACCATCCTGCGCACGGCCGACTGGTTCGGCTTCCGGCAGGTGCTGTGCTCCGAGGACTGCGTGGAGTGGACCAACCCGAAGACCGTGCAGGCCACCATGGGGTCGTTCACGCGGGTGAAGGTGGTGTATGCCCACCTGCCCGAGTGCCTGTCGCAGCCGCAGGTGCAAGGCCGCATTTTTGGTACGTTTATGCAAGGTGATGCGATTCAAAATATTGATTTCCAGAAAAATGACATTCTGGTAATTGGCAACGAAGGAAAAGGCATCTCGCCGGAGGTGGAGCAATGCGTGCAGCATCGTATCAGCGTGCCGTTGGTGGAGCGCGGTACCGCCCACGCCGAATCGCTCAATGCCTCCATCGCCGCCGCCATCGTGATGTACGAGTTCAGAAGATAGGGGTAGGGTGGCTTACTAGTGAGAAATGCTGGAGCCAACCTTTGTCAAAAAATCTTTAAAATAATTTCGCATATATGCGAAATATCAAAAAAAGATAGTATTTTTGCAGCGTAAAAATAAAACCACAATTACTATGAAAACTGCTACAAGTCCAATCATACAGGAGGCGTATGACAGTATCCCCGACATTGACTGGGCGACCGATGCCATAACGGAAGGTATCGCCAGCCGCATTGATGCGATAATGAAAGAAAAGGGTATCAGTAAAAAAGATTTAGCTGTTCTAACACACCGTCGTCCATCAGATGTCACACGATGGCTAAGCGGTGGTCATAATTTCACATGCCGGACGATTGCCCTAATAGAGAAAGCTTTAGGGAGTCACATTATAACAATTGTCCAATAATTCCGTATTTTTGCCCCGAAATTAAAAAAATGCCATTATGAAAGCCCCTCTTTTCACCCTCGTTCTGTTCCTGCTGACCATCAGCAGCTTTGCTCAGGAGTCTTCCTCTGAGTCCCAACGCAAAAATGGTGTCACCATCTCCGATACCCTTATCGGCCGCAGCCATTTCAAATGCTATCAATATCACTTTGAATCACCCGACCGAGATTTGGATTACACCCTTATATTGCCCATGCCAGAAAACGACATTGTTGTGTCGAAAATCAGGCGCGCACTGCTTGGCGAGGATTATACGGGTAATTATGAGCAGCAGTTGCGGGATGAGTATGTTGCCGACAGCAGTGAAGCTGCGTTAAAAGTCCCTGAAGAGGGCGAAGAACCTAAGGCTCCCTTTGAAAATGAGGATTATGTCAGTGTTATTTTTGAAATCCATCCCAACCTGATAGAAAAAGATTTAATCGGCTTCACTTCATACGTCAATGAGTATTTCGGTGGGGCTTCGCATCCCACATGGGCGTTTTTCTTCTATGTCTTTAACCGTTCAACAGGCGAGCAAATTTCTCAAGATGATATTTTGGATGCTTCAGAAGAGAAGCGCCAAATTGTGGCACGCAAATTGTATACGCTTTTGAAAGAGTACACGGAGGAAGAGGATGACGGCGAACAGGATGTGCTGTATATGCTCAACAACAATTTTTATTTTACAGATAAAGAATTGGTTTATGCCTATACCCCCTACGAGGTGGCAGCCTATATGTATGGCGAGCCGGAGCTGTCGCTTCCTAAGAAATGGCTGAAGCCCTACCTCAACCCCGACGGTCCGCTGTACCAGTATTGGTTTGGGAAGAAGGGTAAAAAATAAAGCCGCCGTTACGTTCGGCTCGGCTTCTCAAAAATCTTGCATTTCGCCAGTCCCCATTTCTGCCAGCGATAGCAGAAGGAGGTGTGGATGACACCGAGGCCATATTGACAGCTGCGCTTGAAATTGATGGACGAAGCCTCCGGAAAATATTTGGTGGGACAGGTGATTTCAGCAATCTCGTAGCCCGCGTAGAAAATCTGTGCTAACATCTGGTTGTCGAACACAAAGTCGTCGGAGTCGGCCATGAAGTTGATGCTTTCGAGCACCTCTTTCGAGAAAGCGCGATAGCCGGTATGATACTCTGCCAATTTCTGGTTCATCACGAAGTTCTGCAAGGCGGTGAGGCACCGGTTGAAGAAATATTTGTAGAGGGGCATCCCACCCTTGCGGGCTCCCTTGCCGAGGATGCGCGAGCCGAGCACCACCGGATATACGTTGTTGGCAATCAGGTGGCACATCGACTCGATGAGTCGTGGATCGTACTGATAATCAGGATGCAGCATCACCACGATGTCGGCGCCGAGAGACAGGGCCGTCTGGTAGCAGGTTTTCTGGTTGCCGCCGTACCCTTTGTTCCGGTCGTGGCGGATGATATGCTGGATGCCGAGTTTTTTGCCCACCTCCACGGTGCCATCGTGCGAACAGTCGTCCACCAGCACCACCTCGTCCACGATGTCGAAAGGTATCTCGCGGTAGGTCTTTTCGAGGGTGTCGGCGGCGTTGTAGGCAGGTAAGACAACGCAGATCTTCTTGTTTTTAAGCATCTTTTTCTGATTTGGGAATCAGTTTTTTCAGCGCATTCGTGATGTTTTTGTCTTTGTGATAAACATCATTGCGATAATGCACATCTCCGTTAGGACCGATGAAGGCGGTATGGTATTCGATGAAGACAGGCATTTTTTTCTGAAGGACTAAGCTGGTGGGACGTAGCGGGCGATAGAAGGAAGCTTCTTCAGGGGTGAGTCTTGCCACGTATTTTTCTTCGCGCTCCAGTTTCTTCTCCAGATATTTCTCACCATCTTCGGTAGTGGGTTCATTGCCGAGAATGATGGAAACCTCCTCTAAACGGGTGGTGTCGTAATCGTTCATCAGGAAGAGCACTTCTGCCAGTTCGGCGGCCAGCTGCACGCGCACACAGCCGTGACTGAAGTCGCGTTTGCGGTGGTTGAATGCCCCCGGGTTGTTGGTGCTGTGCAGATAGACCGACTCCGTGTTGGGGATGTTGAACTTGTACAATCCCAGGGCGTTATGCTTCCCCGAGGTTTGCGTCAGCTGGTAAGGGATGTTTTTCCGACTTACCTTCTTCCAGTCAACATTTTCGGGATGCACCTGTTTGCCTATGCGATTGTCGGTGATATAGAGTTTCTCTTTTTGGCAAACTCCAACACAGTTTTTCACCATCTTATAATAATATTCGTCTTTGATGATGCTGTAGGGGATACGCCATTCGGGATTCAGCACGATGCTGGTGACTTCGCTGTACAGCAGCGGTGACTCGGACTTCACGGCGGGCAGGATGCCATTCACGCGGCACGAGTCTTCGGATCCTTTGCGGCGGTACTTGCCGCAGCAAATTTTCGACCTAAGTGCCACCGTGTCATCGCAGCGGGCTTCCAACATAAAGTCAGGGATGTTAACCGCGATGAAGTTGGAGCCTTTCTTGTGCTTTGTTTGCCAGCGGCATCGCTCCATGTTGGCTGCCAGCACAGCGATGTATTCATCGGGGGTGCGATTGAGGGCTTTGAAGGTTTCTTCATCGAGTTTGCGGCTGCGTGGGATGGCGCGGTTCTCGCGGAACCGGTTGATGGCGGGCATCAGCACCTTGCCCAACGTGTCGTTAGGAGTATAGTTTTCGCTGATTTCCTGCAACTTCAGCAATCGCTCGCCAATCAGATGCACGTTGCGCACGCACTGGCCGGAGTCAGCGCTGAAGTAGGGGATGGTATCCCATGACTCTTCTCTTAAAGCCAGGAACTTACGCATCTCTTTTTGCAAAGCCACATACACCGTATCGGTGGGATGCAGCGCCGTGAGATGTTGCGTGCCCTTGGGCGCTTCCTGCATGGCATTCCGCAGGAAATCCTCCGGCATGCTGTCATTCTTGTACAGCCACTTCCCTCCGTTTACCTCCACAGGGTCGGTGGCACCATACGCCATGCTCTTCGCATACAGCACGTTAGAACGCGCCATCAGCACCTCCACCTCGCTGAGCTTGCGGTAGAGGTCGTCGGCGTTTTTGATTTCACCTTTTTTTAGATAATTAATATCGTCTTTAATGATTTGAAAACCAAACATTTCGGTAGGCAATCCATGCTCCTCCGAATGCTGGTATAGCTCTAAATATTCCTCCACTAATTTTTCCTGAAGACCATTGGCTGTCCAGATGGGCTGTTGAGCTTTCTTGTAGTATTCAATGATCGGTTGTGAAAATATCAACTCCTTGTCTGTTAAGGAGTTGATATTTTTCATCAGATAATTTTTATAATCACTTTCTTTGTAATACTTGTGGAAAACTTCCCAGTCTGGAGTTTCTTCAATTTGTCCTGCATTCTTCTTGCATCCAGCCAACAATACCAATATGATACTGAGAAGGATGGGGAGACGGGCAATGTTCTTCATGGCAGAGGATTAAAAATTACAATTACTGGTGATTCTCGTGGAACAGCTTGGCGCGTTCTTCGAGATCCGGGAACTGGTTGCGGTTGACCAACGACACGCAGGCGCGCAGGCCTTCGGTACGGGTACTGTTGCAGGAGGCCAATGAGATGGCGCTGATGCCGTAGTACAGAAGCTCGTGGAGCAGCTGCTCGCCGGTGAGACCGGGGTAAGAGAGGGTAAAGTAGAATCCGTCGGCAATCTCTTCCGCACCGTCGTGGTCGTACACAATCTGGAAGCCATTATCGGTGAAGATTTTCTTCATGATATGAGCCTTCTCGGCATACTCTTTCACATCGTCGAGGTAGTTGTAGGTGCCGTCGTTGCAGGCTTTGAAGATGGCGGCGAGGGCGAACTGTGCCGAGTGGGAAGTTCCTGAGCTGATGGCATATACGGCACCGTTGATCATGGCACGGCGCAGCACGGCCTGACTGAAATAGGGTACCAGGTCGGGGAACTCGCGGGCACCAAACTTGTCGGACAGTGCCAGCACGGCGATACGCTCACCAGCATAGCTGAAAGCCTTGGAACCGGAAATCATGAGGGCGTAGTTGTCGGTGTATTTACCCACAGAGGGCTGGAAGGGCGGCACGCCGGGCTTCGAGATGTCGCGGCGGAAGTCCATGCCGAAGTAGGCAAGGTCTTCAATCACACACACATCGTACTGGGTGGCCAGCTCGCCGATGATGCGCAGCTCCTCGTCGGTGAAGCAGATCCACGACGGGTTGTTGGGGTTGGAGTAGATGATGGAGTGAATGTTGCCCTTCTTCAGGTAACTTTCGAGCTTGTCGCGCAGTTTCGCGCCACGGAAGTCATACACGTCGAAGGTCTCATACTTGAGACCGAGGATTTTGTGCTGGTTTTTCTGCACCGGGAAGCCGGGGTCGATGAAGAGGGTGGTGTCTTTCTGTTTCTCGCGGCGAGCGAGGGTCATGAAGCTCACGAGGCCGGCCATCATCGAGCCGACAGTCGGGAAGCAGGACTCCGGCGAGATGTCCAAGTCGATGAAGTTCTTGATGAAACGGGAGGCCTCTTTTTTCAGGTCGGGGGTTCCGTCAAGGTCAGGATAGATGGTGGCGATGCCGTTGTTCAAGGCCTCTATCTGGGCTTCCACACCGATTTTGCAGGCGGGAATGCCCGGAATACCCATCTCCATACGCACGAACTTCGTGCCGGAGGCATTCTCAATGTCGTTGATGAGTCGTTTGATTTCACGGATAGATGCTTTGCCCACCTCTTTGATGCTGTTCTGGGCAATCATTTGGTCAACAAGACTGCGGTCAATAGGAGTGTTTTTCACGATATAATTTTTTTAATGATTAATTTCTAAACGATGTTTACGCTGACAGATGCAGAGTATGATGGGAGAAAATTAGCGGCTGATGATCACTTTGGAGGTCATCGACTGTCCGTCGTGGAAGAGAATCTGTGCGGTGTAAAGTCCTTGTGAGAGCGCCGACACGTTGAGGGTGGAGGTGGTGGAGGTCATCACCTGCTGGCCGAGGTCGTTGAAGAGGCGCACCTCGCTGATGCCCTCGCCTTGGATGGAGAGGGTGCTATGGGCGGGGTTGGGGAAGATGAGCACGTTGTTGTTGTCGTTGTCGTTGTCGTCGATGTCGTTGCCGCCGACGAGGCAGGAGGCGAAGAAGTTATAGATTTCGGTGGTGTAGTCGATGTCGTTGTTGGGGGTGTAGTACCAGGTGTGGTCGCCGCCGATGACCTTGATGAAGTGGGTCTTGGAGCCGTTGTTCCCGTTGTCGTAGGCGTATTTCTCGAAGGTGAGGCCGTCGTTGGCGCTATTGGGGAAGTTGGTGACGGTGGGGGTGGCATTGCACTGATTGTAGTTTCGCCAGTAATCGACGGTGGCTTCGGCGCCGAGGCCGACGCTGGCGGACATGACCATGACGTTGAAGTCGGCGTTGTCGTAGCTGACGGTGGAGTCGGAGGTGCCGTGGAAGTGGAGGGTGTTGACGTTGGCGACGGGGGTGTGGGTCTTGACTTCGTTGCCGATGGTGCCGCTGACGGCGGCGATGGCGTTGATGCGGTCGCCGTGCTCGATGGCGAGGCGGTTGCTCATGAAGCCGCCCATGGAGAAGCCCATGGAGAAGACGTTGGCCTGATCGACGTTGTAGGTGCTGATGAGATCGTCGAGGATGGCCATGATGAAGCCGGAATCGTCAACGCCATCATTGACGATGATGTTGCCGAGCAAGGAGAGGTTGGCGCTGACGCCGGAGTTCCAGGCGGTGCCGAGGGATATGTTCTGCCCCATCAAGGAGACGCTGGCCTCGAGGGCTTGCGGTACGATGACAATCCAGCCATGCTGGTCGGCAATCTGCTTGAAGCCGGTGGCGTTGAACATGTTGCCCATGTCGTCGCCTAACCCGTGCAGCACGAAAACAACTGGTGCGGGGGAGAGCACGTTGGCGGGGATGTACTCAATGTATTGGCGTTCCACACCACCATATTGCATGGTCTTGTTGGTCTGACCTGACTGGGCATGAAGGCCGAAGACAAAAACTGTTAAGACTAAAAGGGCAAGGATTTTTTTCATAATTTTGTGATTTTATTTGTTTTATAATAATTATTGATGAAATCAAGATTGTGCGTTCTGTTGAGCCAGTTGTAGAAATTCGTCATCCACATGGAAGATACGGGCGATGGTGAGGGCCTCTACAGGTACTTCATCGGAAGTGGTCTCCACTAATGTGTAGTCCATATACTGGCCGAGGCTTCTTGGGGTGATGTTGTCGGTCATGCGGTGGGTCATCAGCCCTTTCACCCGCAACCGCCTGCAGGTTGTTGCCACCCCGCTGTAGTGGGTGGTCACCACGGCCATCACGTTATATTTCTGCATCATCGTGACAAAAGCGTTCACGATGCGGCGTCCCTCGTCGGGATTGGTGGTGCGGGCCAGCTCGTCCACCAACGCCAGAATACGGTTGTCGGTCTTCGAGCGGGTGAGGATCTCGTTCACGGCCAGCATCTCCGCCGCAAAGGAGGAAAGCCCGTGTTGCTCGGTCTGCTGGTCGTCAATTACACAAAAAACTTCATTCACCGGCATCACGGTGGCTTTTGCCGCTGGCACGTAGAAGCCGAACTGGAACATATATTGTGCCACTGCTAACGATTTCAGCAGCACGGTCTTGCCCGACATGTTGGCTCCCGTGATGAGGCAGGGCTGCTGCTCCAGCCGGATGTCAACGGGCTGGAATTTTGCGCCCCGTTCGGCCATCAGCTGCACCAGCTGCGGGTGGAAAAGTCCGTGGTAGCAGGTCTCGGTCTCCGAAATTTCCGGCTTCGACAGGTGCCACTCCACCGCCATCTGCGCCTTGGCATTCAGCACGTCAAGTGCCCCGATGTGCTGCAGGTTGTAGAGCAGACTGTCGGTATAGGGTTGTAGCTGTTCGGTAAGCCGTTGCCGTACAGAGTCTTCCAACTGCTCGGCCTCCCACAACAATTTCTCGCGTTCGGTTTCGTCCTCAGTTTGGTTCATCTGTTTCCGCAAATCTTCCAGTTCGGGCTGGTAGCACGAATAGACGTAGAAATGGGCGATGCGACTGCCTTCCGGGTCGAGGGTGTCGATAATCTTCGAGAGGTCGTACAGGTTTTCTTGCGGGTAGTGGGCATCCAGCAGAATTTGGCGAATCTTCTGGGCCGCGAGCGCGAATTTCTTCAATTCAAAAAACTCAATATCGTCCAGCACATGCAACTCTTTGAGGTTGCGGAGGGTCTGGGTGATGTCGTTGATGTCGTGCAGTACGGCCACCAGCTCGCGGGCGGCATCCGCATGCTCCTGAAGGAAGCGGATGTGAGATTCCATCCTGTCAAGGTTCTGCTGCAGTTGCTGCGGGTCGGTCATCAGCGGCTGGTTCAGCAGCAGGGTTCTTCCCCACGCCGAACACACCAGCACGTTCTCCACAACGTACTGCATACCACGATCTTTTCTGATGACTTCCTTGACGAGCATGACGGTTTTATTATTTTTTCTTCTGCTGCAATTGCTGCTGTTGCTTGATCATCTGTTCCATACGCTCTTGCCATCTGCTCTTCTTCACCGGCTTCACCATGTTGGTCTGCATCTTCTTGAGCAGCTTTTCTTCGTTGATGGTGATGCGGAAGATCCACATCTGGAAGAAGGTGATGAGGTTGATGAGGAGGTAGTAGTACAGCAGTGCGGAGGAGAAGCTGTTGAACATGGGCAGGAAGAGGATAGGCATGAGGTACATCATCCATTTCATCATCTTCATCTGGTCGCCGTTGGTGGCCATCATCATGCGGTTGTTGAGCCATGTATAGACGAGGGTGGCGGCGGTCATCAGCAGGGTGAAGAGGCTCACGTGGTCGCCGTAGAACGGGATGCTAAAACCGAGGTCGAGGATGGAATCGTAGGTGGAGAGGTCTTCCGCCCAGAGGAAACTCTGCTGGCGCAACTCGTAAGCGGCCGGGAAGAAGCGGAACATGGCGATGAGGATCGGCATCTGGATGAGCATCGGCAGACAGCCGCCCATCGGGCTCACACCCGCCTTCTTGTACAAGTTCATGGTGGCCTGCTGCTTCTTCATGGCATCTTCCGGTTTCGGGTACTTCTCGTTGATTTCGTCAATCTGCGGCTTCAACACGCGCATCTTGGCAGAAGAAAGATAGGTTTTATAGGCCAAAGGGAAGATGACGATCTTAATGAAAATACTGAGTATCAGAATGATAATACCATAATTCAACCCGTATGCATCCAGCCAGTTGAAGATGGGGATGACCACGCCACGGTTGATCCACTGCAGCAGGAAGAAACCCCAGCCCAGCGGGATGAGCCGCTCGAAGCCCATGCTCTCGCCCTGCTCGTTTTGATATTTTTTCAGCAGTTTGTACTGGTTGGGACCATAGTACATCTGCATGGCGAAATCGCCTTTGTCGTAATCTTTCACCTCGAAGCCGAGATCGGAGCTCATGGTTTTCAGCAACGGGTCGTTCTCGCCTTGGTTGTTCACATCCACCTTCAGCTCGCCCTTCTTGAAATTGTCCTTTTTGGCGACAAGGATGGAGGTGAAGAACTGCTGTTTGAAGGATACCCACTTCATGGTGGTGGTCACATCCTTCGATTCCGACTTGATTTCATCCAAGTTTTTCACCTTGCCGCCGTTGTCCATGTAGTACAGCGTGGTGAGCCGTCGCTCTGCCTCAATGTTTTTCTCAGCGGTGAAGAGAGAAGAGTTCCACTTGATGTTGGTGGGGGATTGTTTGGCGATGTAGGGCGACATGTTCTGGAACTGCACGTCGAAATCCAGCATATAGTCATCGGCATTGAAGGTGTAATCGAAGAGGATGTAAGCTTCAGAGTCGATAACGCTGTTGGCGGCCGTGGTGGTGTCGGCGAGTTTGTAGGGATGGAGGTAGAGGCGCAGATGACCGGTGTTGGATTTCACATCCACCGTATCTTTTTCAGCGCGGAAGTAGCAGTTCTCGGTGGAGACAAACGAGCGCAGCGAGTCGGAGGTGTGCAGGGTGAGGGCCATCTTGTGGTGGCCGGCCTCGTGCATGTAAAGTTCTTTCTTCTTTTCACCTTTCGGCGCATATTTGTAGATGTCGTGGAGTTTGACAGACTTAAGGTAGCCGCCGTAGCGCGAGAAGCGGTACTCCGCCTTGTTGGTGCGCACGATGAAGTCGTTGGTCTGGTTGGTATCGGCGAAAGAGAAGTAGTCGGTGCTCTTCTTCTGTGCCGGTGCTGCGGTGGCAGCGGCATCAACAGCGGCAGTTTCTTCCAATGCCGTGGTGTCTTTCGCTATCGTATCGCTGAGTTGCGCAGTCTTTTTGTCGGTGGCCTTCTTTTTGGCCTGCTGTTTCATTTCTTGCTCGATCTGCTGTTCGCGGGCTTTCTTGGCTTGGTGCGAGGTAAACATGCTGTAGCCAATGAAGACAAAGAAGATGAGCAGCAGTCCGATGATTGTTTTTTTGTCCATGTAATGTTTTAAAGAATGAGTTGAAAATTATTTTGATAAGATGGCGAATGCGGCGGCGGTGGCATCGGTGATGGAGTCGCGGATGCTCATAGGCTGCTTGGCAGTGCCGGCCACAAACAGACCGTCAACGGTGGTGAGGTTGTCGCCGATGTGCGGTCCCTGGGTGGCGATGAAGTGGTAGGGCGCTTCGATGCCGCATTTCTCCGCCAGGGTGCGGGTGCCTGCCGACGCTTCCATGCCGGCCATCAGCACCAGCAGGTCGGTGGTCATCTTCAGCGGCTGACCAATCAGTGTGTCCTCAGCCTTGATCTGCACCTTGTTGTCGAAGGTGGCCGATGCTTCGGAGATACGACCGCGGATGAAGCGGATGTCGTACTTCTCCTGCGCCTCGCGGTACATCTCCTCAAAGCCTTTTCCCCACATACGCAAATCCATGTAAAACAGATAGATCGCAGTGCTGGGAAGCAGCTTGCGCACCTCAATGGCCTGCTTCACGGCCGTTACGCAACATACTTTTGAGCAGTAATTGTTGCCCGACTTCTCATCGCGGGAGCCCACACATTGCAGGAACACAACGCGCTTTGCCGGCTCGCCCATCGAGTTGGTGATCTGCTGGTGAAGAATCATTCGCTCCAAATCCAACGAGTTGATGACCCCTTTGTAAATGCCGTAGCCCAGCTCCTCCTTGCGATGCGCATCAAACAGCGTATAACCCGTGGTGATGAGGACGTTGTCCGCAATATAAACCTTTCCCTCCGAATCATAAACCTTGAATTCCCCATCCACCTTTTTAACATCCACTATCTCCTTCTGACAGAGAACTTTGATATTGTCAGGGAGCAGTTTTGCCTCCAACTGTTTGGCCAATTCTTGTGCCGATGAGAAATCCGGGAAAAGGAACGCTTTATCGAGTATATTGGAGAGCGGGGCGGCTGATTTTTCAAACAGCATCACTTCGCAGTCGTGGGCCGCAAGAACCGAAGCGGCCTCGATGCCCGCAGGTCCCGCACCAATAATGGCAACTTTCTTCATATCCGATGTTGATTTTCTTTTTTATAATGTATTAATATTCAATAAAATATACAAAACTGCACACTATACAATTTTAGCGGCAAATTTACACAAAAAAATCGGATTTCCAAAGGCGAGATGTCAGTTTTCCCTATTATTCTGAGTCCATACCTGCACCAACCGCGTTGCCTCCTGACTGTATTGTTGTTCCTCTTTAAGCGCCTGCTCGTACTCTTCATCCGAAATCTGGCCGTTGAAATGTAGCACGCGGAATGCTGGATAGAGGGGTTGGTTGTTTTCATCACGGTCTTGAAATTGTCCCATCAAATCTCCCCAAAGTGTCTGGAAATATTCTTGTAAAACGGGGCGCTGCGATGACGGTAACTCTGCCTTCCGTTGTTGGCAAAGGATTAGAAATTCATGCAATATGATGGATTTTCGGTACCCATACAACTCATAATATTTCACTATGCCGTTATTGATTTCCTGTTGAAAAACAAGAGAGAGACTGTCGCGGTCGTGTTTGAGTTCACCTTTCACCTTGCTGAGCAGTTGGTCGGTTGTTGTGTGGTCTGCTGGCGCAGGCGGAGCGGGAAGGTTAGTGGTCGTTGAGGAGGTGTCGTCTTTAAGAATGATAATTTCTTTAGATGGTGTAAGTTCTTGTTTTTCAGTCTTATATATAGATGAAAATACAGAAATGAGTACTCCGCAAAGCATGAAAATAACGGCTACGATAAGTATCCACCACAAGAGGCGGCGTTTTCGCTTGTTGCTGGTGTTCATAGCAGCTGCCACTTCCATAGCCGAGTTGTAACGGTTTTCGCGTTTGGGCTGCAGGCACTGGCGCACCACCCGCTCGTATTGTTTGGGAAATAGTTGCTGCAAGATAAGACCGAAAGCGTAGAGGTCGGTGCGGCAGTCGAGTTCTTCGCCGGCCAACTGTTCGGGGGCGGCGTAGGCCTTGGTGTAGGCAGGCTCCTTCAGTATGGCAAAACCATCGCTGTCGGACAGGCCAAAGTCGATGAGTTTCACATTGTTGCCATTCCTTGTGATGAGAATATTGCTCGGCTTCAGATCGCGGTGAATGATTTGCTGGGCATGGCAGTAGGAGAGCGCGTCCAAAATCTGGCGGCATATTGTGCGCCGCAGTTCTGGCGAGGGATTCTCTCGTAGCAGTTCCTCCAGTGTTCGCCCATCCACCCACTCCATTACAATGCAACGCCCCATCACCGCATCTTCCTCCATGCCGTAAACGCGCACCACATTCGGATGGTTCATCTGCATCATGAGTTGGTACTCTTTGTCCAGCAGTCCGTTATAAACCGAGTCGGAGGCGTATTCGGCTTTCAACGACTTCAGCACAAACCACTTCCCATAGCGTTGCACTTTACAGAGGCGGCAGTAACTCTTGGACGGCAGTTCGCTGTGACTGGAAAACCGCTCTGAAACGTGGTATTCCGCAGGCTCGATGCGGCCGGAGGTCGAGATGTCGTCGGTGGAATCAATCATGGTGCAAAAATACGGATTTTTGTGGAATGTGCAAAAAGAAAACCTCCTATCGGTTAAAATAGGAGGCTAATGTCTTGTGAATTACAATGTGAAGAATCAGGGGTAAAATTACCACCCGTATGAATCGAGGGCGTCATTCAGATCTTTCTGAGCCTGCTTGTAAGCCTTGTCGTAATCACTTTTTGCTTTGGAATAGGCATCGTCATAATCTTTCTTGGCCTTTTTATAGATGTCATCGACATCGTCGTCATCGTCGTCATCACTGTTACTCGCCAACTCTTCCTCTTTGGGAATGGTGGTTTTAATGGTAACGACACAATTGTCGTTGTTTTCGAAAATGTCCTGTTTTTCCTTATCAGAGGAGGGAATGTAAGTGAAAACAATTTTTACGACCTCATTCTCACCTGCAGCATTCAGTTTCTCTATGGCAGCTGGTCTGTCAGTCTGGAAATTTTTGTCGTTAATGGAAAGCTGCAAATCGCTGATGTTGTCGATGATAATCTTCTGCACATCGCGAGTTTTTTTGAAATCGATAGCAATTTCAAGTTTTCCTTCCTTTTCGGTCAGATTATATGCACCTTGTGCCGATTCCAAGAATTGGTATTCTTCCGGAATGCATCCCCAGCCGCTTGTCGTTCCCCATTGCACAATGTTTTCGTTGAGTACAATCTTTTTCGTTTCATTCTCCGTATTTTGATTTTCATTGTTGCTGTCAGAACCGCAAGAGGAAAAGGTGATAGCCATCAGGATGGCTAATGTAGAAGTTAATGATGGTAAGAAATATTTTTTCATAATAATTGGATTGTTAAAAATAATACTAATCATCCCAGTCGTCGTCATCGCTGTCGAAACCACTCGTTTTTACATCTTCAATGTCGATGTCCGATAAGTCAAAATCAGCCTTGAAAAGGCTCCCTTTTCCAGCATCCCGTGATCCTTTCTCGCAATCACTCAAAACATCCATGTATCTATCCAGCTGTTCTTCATCGATTTTGCCTTTTGCCATATCCGTGGCATATTTCTTGCCTATCTCCTCATAAAGATTCGAGGCTTTTTCGTAATCACCTGCTTTGCAGGCCTTTTCCATACTATTGACTTTGGAGTTAAAGCCACATGACATCATTGCTACTGCTGCTACAGCAATCAAAGCTAAATTTTTGATTTTTTTCATAATAATTGATTTTTAAATATTTAAAGATTGTGTGTTAGTTGTTCTGTTTTTTCATCTTCTTCGTTACTACAATAGTATAGACAATTAAGACGATGGTCATGGCCACATAAACCCAATAACCAGCTCCTGCGACGCCGTAGTGAACGTACACTAGACCCCATAAGCAGGGTATCAGCATAAGGAAGGCGGTGAGTATCTTTACCTTTCCAAACAGATGGCTGACGACGGCCACCAAGGGGAAGAAGAGCCACACAAGAGCAATGCCAGTAAAGTCTCCAAAAAGTTTAAATAAAGCATACCCTTTGATTAACGGAAGAAACGTAAGCATGATCATTGACAACAATGCGATGCCGGCACCAATTACATTTTCAATTTTAAATTTTCCCATGTTTAATTTTTTTTAATTTGGACCCTTTAGTTCATTCACCACAGATCGCAAGGGTCAATAGCTACTGTGTTTTTTTTTCGGCGGCAAAAATAAAACATTTATAATCACGTAGTTAGGTTCTTTTTTGGTTCTTTTTTTTAGTCAAAAAGAAACCCTCGGTCAACCCCTACAAAAGAACCTTAAAAGAACCCGCCGCCCACCATCTCATTCCGAAAATTGGCGTATTTTTGCCGCATCAAAAAAATCCATCATGCCCGAAATCAGCCAGAACATTGCCCTGCTGCGCCACTGTGTAGAGGAGTCGGCCAACCACCGCATCAAGACCTCTACCGACTTCACCTTTCTCTCTGGGGTGATACAAGAACGTCTCGGCGAAACCATCGCCACCTCCACCCTCAAACGGCTTTGGGGCTATGTGGATGGCTATGCCTCCACCCGTGCGGCCACCCTCAACATCCTCGCCCGCTTCATCGGTTACCCCGACTGGGAGACCTTCGTGAGCGACTACTGTGAGGTGGATGGCGTGCAGTCGTCGCACCGCGTGACTAGCACTACGCTGGATGTCAATAATTTGCCCGTTGGCAGTCGGCTGGAAATTACATGGAATCCCAACCGTCGCTGTCTGCTCGAATACCAAGGTGAGCACCGGTTTGTGGTCCGCGAATCAGAAAACGCCAAACTCAAAGCCGGCGAGTCGTTCCTCTGCGACCGTTTCATGGAACACGAACCACTCTACGTGGAACACTTCACCCCCGACGGATCGACAGAACTGTTTGTGATGGGCAACAAAGGCGGCCTCACCCAAGTGCGTGTGCTGTAACAACATTCATCTCCATTTTAAATTTTCAATTTTCCATTCTCAATTCTCAATTTATTCGTACTTTTGCAGCTTGCATTTTTGAGTGCGAAATTATGGAAGAAGACATCATTAAAAACATCAATACAGAGGAGTATAAGCACGGATTTGTCTCCAGCATCGAGGTGGAGGAATTTCCCAAAGGGCTTAATGAAGATATCGTCAGAATGATCTCCAAAAGGAAGGAAGAACCCGAGTGGCTGCTCGAGTTCCGCCTCAAGGCCTTCCGCAAATGGCAGACCATGACCGAACCCAACTGGGCGCATCTTCATTACGAAAAACCTGACTACCAGAATATTATATATCTTTCCATCCCCAAGAAAAACGAGATGTCGGAGGTGGTGAAGACTTTCGACAAGCTCGGCATCTCGCTCGATGAAGACGCCGACGCCTTCTCGCAGGCCAAGCAGCAGGAGGAGCAGAAGGAATCGATGGTGGCCGTGGATGCCGTCATTGACTCCGTCTCGGTGAAAACCATGTACTCCGACATGCTGGAGCAGGAGGGCATCCTGTTCTGCTCGTTCGGCGAGGCCGTGAAGCGCTACCCCGACCTGGTGAAGCAGTACCTCGGCAGCGTGGTGCCGCCCGGCGACAACTTCTTCGCAGCCCTGAATTCGGCCGTCTTCAGCGAAGGCTCCTTCTGCTACATACCCAAAGGCGTGCGCTGTCCCATCGACCTCAGCACCTATTTCCGTATCAACGCCAAAAACTCCGGACAGTTCGAGCGCACCCTCATCGTGGCCGACGAAGGTGCCTACGTGAGCTACCTGGAGGGTTGTACTGCTCCGCAACGTGATGAAAATCAGCTTCATGCGGCTATCGTGGAAATTGTGGCCCTCGAAGACGCGGAGGTGAAATACTCCACCGTACAGAACTGGTACCCGGGCGATAAGGACGGCAAAGGCGGCATCTACAACTTCGTCACCAAACGCGGCCTCTGCAAAGGCAACCGCTCCAAAATATCGTGGACGCAGGTGGAAACTGGCTCAGCCGTCACATGGAAGTACCCCAGCTGCGTGCTGCAGGGCGACGACTCCATCGGCGAGTTCTACTCCGTGGCCGTCACCAACAACTACCAGCAGGCCGACACCGGCACCAAGATGATCCATATCGGCAAGCGCACCCGCAGCACCATCATCAGCAAGGGTATCTCCGCCGGCTACAGCCAGAACAGCTATCGCGGACTGGTGAAGATCAACAAGAGCGCCGTCAACTCGCGCAACTTCTCGCAGTGCGACTCGCTGCTCATGGGCGACAAATGCGGCGCCCACACCTGGCCCTACGCCGACTGCCACAACAACAGCTCCGTGCTCGAACACGAGGCCTCCACCGGCAAAATCTCCGAAGAACAGCTTTTCTACTGCCAGCAGCGCGGCATCAGCGTCGAAAAGGCCGTCAGCCTCATCGTTAACGGCTACGCCAAAGGCGTGCTCGAAAAACTGCCCCTCGAATTCGCCGCCGAAGCCCAAGAACTGCTCTCCATCTCTCTCAAAAATTCCGTCGGATAAACCTCGTTTTTCTAGACTCAGCATGACATTAGAAATTTGCTATTTTGAGACGCAGCATGCCATTAAATAATTGCTATATTTTGAGACGCGGCATGCCATTATAAATTTGTAATTTTGAGACGCGGCATGCCACGTCTCTACAATATAAAACCATTAATTTTCAACTTTCAATTTTCAATTTCCCCCATGCACCTTGCAGACACCACCATCCAGCACATTGCCGTACACGCGGTCGGCAACAAACAGTTAGACGAGCCCCTCACCCTGTCGCACGAACTGCTCAACGTGAGCGACGAGGTGAAAAACCTGCTCAAGACCTATTTTCTCTTTCCCTTCAAGTCAGAGGAGTATTTCCAGCTGTTCCATGAGGACGGGGTGGAGCAAAACGACATCTACAAGGCGGCCACGGCCATCTTCGACGATCCCGACAGCTTGCTGGAGCAGTCGCTCTACATGGCCCAGCACCTCTACAACCAGTGCAACCACCCGAAAATCAAGGACGGCGAGTTCTACGTGGTCTATTTCAAGGATTGCGTGCTGGATGATGAGCAGGTGGATGCCGTCGGACTTTTCAAGGCCGAGACCAAAGACTCGTTCCTGAAGATTCATCAGGAGGATGATAAGTTTGTGGTAGAGAGCGACTTCGGCTTCGGACTCAACAAGCTCGACAAGGGCTGTCTGATTCTCAACACCGAGAAGGAGCGTGGCTACGTGTTGTCGGTGGTCGATAACACCAACCGCGGTGGCGAGGCGCAGTACTGGATGGACGACTTTCTGCACTGCCGCCAACGCAAGGATGAATATTACAACACCCAGAGCATGCTCACCCTCTGCAAGGAGTTTGTAACTGATTATATGCCAGAGCAATTCGAGGAGGTTTCCAAAGCCGATCAAGCCGAAATCCTCAACCGCTCGGTCAACTTTTTCAAGGAGAACAAGACCTTCGAGATGGAGGATTTCAAGCAGGAGGTCATCGGCAACGAGGAGCTTATCGAGAGTTTCGACACCTACAAGGAGGAGTTCCAGCAGGCCAACGACATGGTGGTGCCCGACAGCTTCGGCATTTCCGACAGCGCCATCAAGAAACAGTCGCGCAACTTCAAGAGTGTCATTAAGTTAGACAAAAACTTCCACGTTTATGTGCATGGCGATACCAAGCGCATCAAGAAGGGTGTGGACCCCGAGACCGGCCTGAATTACTACCAGCTTTTCTTCGAAGAGGAATACTAGGCGATACTATATATAATATGTAGGCATTTTTTCATTTTTTTTCTTTGGGCGGCCCGGCTCCCTGCGGTCGCCGTCGGGCTTTGCGTTTTACTCGCTTCGCTCGTGCTCACTCCAATCCCTGCCGCGACTGCTGAAAATAACCATATCGATAAAACCTTCAATATAGTTTACTCCTCTATTTCCTTCACTTCAACATCTTCGGCAGGGAGTCGGTGATCGGAAGCCTTTTCGGAAGAAATGACACTATGTCCAATTTTTCTTTCGATGTCCTCTCGGGCGATTTTAGCTGTGTTACCGCCACTTTGTGCCACTTGCTTGTTTTCGGCCATCGTTTGGGGATTGCGGTGGCGTGAAATCTCGGTGGTGGCCGCCTCAGCGAGCGTGTTCAAAGCCAGTTCCAAGGTGGTCATGTTGTCGCGAAGGCTTTCTTTTGTCAAGCCCTTATATGTCTTGTATTGCCCAGTGGTCGTCCCGCGCATCCCTTCCCCAGACTGCACTCCACTACGTTTCGCTTGTCTGGGGTTACTGAGATGGTGTGCCTCCGGCACACGAGGATAGCACGGCGTCATCTTCACCCAGACACTCGCCGCGCATTCCTACTGACATCGCCATAGTGCGAACCATCAGCAGCACAGTAATAAACCATGCGGGTTCGGTTTACAGGCCGCCTTGCAAATGAAGGCGTGAAGAAATCGGGCGGAGTGAGCGTGAAGAACGGCGAACTGTCCGAAGATGAGCGCAACGCAGTGAAGCTCATCAAGTTTTTCGCCGTTTAGCGAACACCACCCGATTTTAGCCGGAATTTGCACAGCGGCAAAGCGCATTTCTTTTGGTTCGTTTTCTTTTTGCAATCGAAAAGAAAATGAACATAACGAAAGTCGCGTGTCTCCGAAACGCGCGATAAATGCGGTGCTTTCCTCTATACTATTTATAAAGGTATAAAACGCCGTCTTGCAATTTCCAACTTTTGAACTTGTTGAGCAGCCCGTGACCACAGAGTAGCGAGCCCTCATCCAAAATGATGGCTTCAACATTGTTTACGGTGTAGTCGCCTATGCGCACGTTGTTAAGCCTCACTTGCCTTCCTTTTACGGTGGATCCGTCTGCGACGGTGATGTCCATTGTGCCGGTGTAGTCAGACTTTTTGATGCTGCCGTTTTCGAGAAGCATGGCTTCGATTTCTCTGTTGATGACGAAATCATCAGCGCCGGTGTCGAGCAGAAAATATCGGGCGACTCCTTCGATGGAGATTTTCACTTTGCGGGGGATGCCGTAGGAGATGCTGAGTTGGACGGTGGTGAAAGCGGAATCCCCGATAATGTCACAGGGAGAGTAGGAGGAGGAAGTTGGGTGAATCTCTGTCCAACAGTCCATGATGGCTTCGTTGTAGACGGTTCCATCTTTTTTGAAGGAATTGAAAATCTCTTCGTAGGTGTAGTTACCGGAGAGCATCTTGTTGGCCGTGCATCGGCAAAACATATCGGCTTCAATATCGCATTTGAATTTCGAGTCCGCATCGTAGCAATAAACCTCTATGCAATGCTGTACAGTTTCTTCAGTAAGGAAATCTATCGGGTTGGGCTTGTCGCGGTCCACTGTGCCGCAACAGTGTTCAAACTCCGTATAGTGGGTGAGAAGCAGGATGGTGAGGAAACGCTTGGGATTGTCTCTGAAGGCGGTGACATACTCCAAATCTCTTGGGGGGAGACGAAGAAGGATGCTGTCAGTTAGACAGTTGCACATCTTATTCTGGTCGATATTCCATTCCGGCAAGGCGACGCGGGATACGCTTTTCTGGCATATCTTGAAGAGTTCATCGCGGTCATAGGTTCTTTCCACTGCCTTTGTGGTGATGGTTTGTGCATACAGTGTGGTGCACAGCAGGCAGGGGAGGAGAAAGAGGGCTGCCAAGGTGTGTTTCATGGGTGAAGTTTTGGGTGCAAAAATAGTGGTTTTTTGACTGTGAATGAGCAATTTTCGCTCTTTTTTTTGAAAAAAAATAAAAGGGGGTGGTGCGACTTAAAAAAAGCTGTATATTTGCACCCCAATTTATAGAAGGTGAAAATCGACCCGAAAAGAGAAGAATTTAAGCTGAGAATTTCCGGAGTTGAGCTCGGGATGCATTCATTTTCAATAGATTGCGACAACAGGTTCTTTGAACTTGCAGAGATTCCAGATTTGCAGGAAGGTGATGTGAAATTGCAAATCGAGATGGAAGTTTCTGAAAAAATGATCACGTTGGACTTCCAATTCAACGGCTATGTGATGCTGCCGTGCGACCGCTGCCTCGAGCCGGTGCGCGTCAACCTCGACTTCGACGAGCATCTGCTGGTCAAATTGGTGCCGCAGGTGGAGGAGATGCAGCAGGAAGATGATATGTGGGTGGTGAATGAGAATGAATATGAGCTGGACGTGTTTCATTTTGTATATGAATCCATCATGCTGGCGCTGCCCATACAGGTGCTGCACCCCGACGATGAGAATGGAAACTCCACCTGCAATCCGGAAATTTTGAAAATTATGAATGAGCACTCTCCCGATGCCAAAAAGGAAGACGAGATTGACCCGCGTTGGGAAGCCCTCAAAAAATTAAAATAAAGTTAGAACACTAAACAATAACAAGTTATGCCACATCCGAAAAGAAGACACTCAGCAATGAGAAGAGACAAGAGAAGAGCACACGATTTCATCACCGCTCCCCAGCTGACCACTTGCAGCCATTGCGGTGCGGTCATCCTGACTCACAGAATCTGCCCTGAATGCGGATACTACAGAGACAGACAGGCCATCGAAATCAAGGGCGCTGAGGCCTAATCCTTGAGATGAAGCCAGCCGAAGCGATGGAATTAGTTTTCGCCACGCACAACCGGCACAAGTTACAAGAGGCAGTCGCAATAGCGGGTGCTTCTTGTGTCGTGTTCGGCCTCGACCATGTCGGCTGTTTCGATGAAATACCCGAAACCGCTGATACTCTGATAGGTAACGCCAAACAGAAGGCCGAATACGTTTACCAGAAATACCAAGTCAACTGTTTTGCCGATGACACCGGTCTCGAGGTGGAAGCCCTCGACGGCCGTCCGGGGGTTTACTCAGCCCGCTACGCCGGCGAGCATTGCTCCTTCCAGGACAATGTGAACAAGCTGCTGCAAGAGATGCAGGGCGTCAGCAACCGCAAGGCCTGCTTTAAGACCGTGGTGGCCCTCATCCTCAACGGACAACGCTACGAGTTCGAGGGCCGCGTGGATGGCATCATCCTCCCCGCCCCCCTCGGCGACAGCGGCTTCGGCTACGACCCCGTTTTCATGCCCGACGGCTTCAACGTGTCGTTCGCCCAGATGAGCGACTTCGACAAGAACGCCATCAGCCACCGCGGTCGCGCCATCCGCAAAATGATGACTTTTCTCCAAACCCTTTAAATCCCCCCTATGAAACCCTACCTCGATCTGATGCGCACCATCCTCGAGAATGGCGCCGACAAGGGCGACCGCACCGGCACCGGCACCCGCAGCATTTTCGGCTACCAGATGCGCTTCGACCTCCGCGACGGTTTCCCTCTGCTCACCACCAAAAAACTTCACCTCCGTTCCATCATCCACGAACTGCTCTGGTTCCTCCAAGGCAGCACCAACATCGCCTACCTCAAGGCGAACGGCGTTTCCATCTGGGATGAGTGGGCCGACGAGCATGGCGAGCTGGGACCCATCTACGGCCACCAGTGGCGGTCGTGGGACTGCGCCGACGGCCGTACCGTGGATCAGATCGCACAGCTCATTCACGACATCCAGCACAACCCCGACTCCCGCCGACTGATTGTCAGCGCATGGAATGTGGGCGAGATTGACCGGATGGCACTGCCTCCCTGCCATGTGATGTTCCAGTTTTATGTGAACGACGGCCAGCTGTCGTGCCAGCTCTACCAGCGCAGCGCGGATGTGTTTCTTGGCGTGCCGTTCAACATCGCCTCCTACGCCCTGCTGCTCATGATGGTGGCGCAGGTCACCGGACTGGAGCCGCGCTATTTCATTCACACCTTAGGCGATGCGCACCTCTACAACAACCATCTGGAGCAGGCGCAGTTGCAGCTCACACGCGAGCCGCGCCAGCTGCCGGTCATGCGCATCAACCCCGAGGTAAAGTCCATCTTCGACTTCCACTACGAGGATTTTACTCTTGAGGGCTACGACCCACACCCGCACATCAAAGCGGACGTGTCGGTCTAATGTTTTTCTTGTTGGCTGATGATGAAGTCGGCCGACTTTTCCATGTAAGGATATAACAATGAGTTTTCCGTGACCTTCTCGGTCAGGATGACGTTTTTCACGTCGATGGCCTTCAGTCCGATAAGGAGCAGACTGCAGAGTGCCAGCACTTTGGCCACTCCCAATACGATACCTAAAATCTTGTCGAGCAGATCAGGGATGGCGGTGATTTTCTTGGCCAAGAGTCCGCCGAGATAACCGCCGAGCAGCACCCCACCGAAGATGAGCGCGCAGGCGATGAGCTGGGCCGCGTCGTTGTGGATATATTTAGCGATGCTGTCGGTGTAGTGCAGGGCAAGGTAGATGCCGCCGACAAGGGCGGCGATGGAAACCACCTCAGTGATGAGGCCGTTTTTGAAACCTCGGAAGCCGGCCCAAATCAAAGGAAAGATGAGGATGAGGTCGAGGGCATTCATGGCTTAACTCAGATCGCGGATGCGCTGGGTAAGGGGTTGCGCGAAGATGAAGTCGTTGAGTCTCGGATTGTCGGAGGTGAGCACATTGTCCTTGCTGCCCCGCCATTCGAGGTTGCCCTGATAGATGAAGGAGATGGTCTCGCCGATGGTAATCACCGAGTTGATGTCGTGCGTGTTGACCACGGTGGTGATGCCGAACTCATGGGTGATTTCGAAGATCAGCTCGTCGATAAGGAGCGAAGTTTTGGGGTCGAGGCCGGAGTTGGGCTCGTCGCAGAAGAGGTAGCGCGGGTTGCAGGCGATGGCACGGGCGATGGCGGCACGCTTCTTCATACCGCCGCTCAGCTCGGCGGGATACAGGTTGTTGGAACCCTCGAGGTCCACCCGTTTCAGACAGAAGTTTACCCGTTCCAGCTTCTCGGCGTAACTCTGGCGGGTGAGCATCGTGAGCGGAAACATCACATTGTCTTGGATGGTCATGGAGTCGAACAGGGCCGCCCCTTGGAATACCATACCCATCTCGGAACGAATGGACTCTTTTTCTTTTTCGGTGAACTTGTTGAAATTCCGACCATTGTACAGAATCTCACCCTCTTCGGGTGCTAACAGACCGATGAGGTTCTTCATCATCACAGTCTTGCCGGAGCCCGACCGCCCGATGATGAGGTTCACCTTGCCGTCCTCAAAGCGGGTGTTGATGCTCTTCAGCACCTGCCGCTCCCCAAAATATTTCGAAACATTAATGAGTTCTATCATAGTTCCAAGAATTATATTTTATTTATTGTGAATCAGATAAGTGAGAAAGCAGTTCGGAAGCAGGAAGATTTTCCATAAGAGAAAATGCAAAGATTTTCTTCCCAAGATCTTTTAAAGATGCGCCAATATGATAAACTTTATCATCTATTACTAAAAAACGATCGTGCGCCTTGTTATATGTTCTTATTGCAATCGGAGGGTATTGTGAATTATGACGGGAAAGATCCAGTGAAAGTTGTGAGGTTATTTGTTTTGTATAGATAGTAGCTGAAATATCTGTACCACGTTTGTCAAAAAGGGTAAGGGTAGTTTCGTCAATATAATTGTCAATCAAAATGATTCGTTTTTTTGAGGATTTTATGAGATTGGTAGTAAAGATATAAGCATCAAAAATTTGCCCATCATAAAAAATTCCTTGCTTGGCTTTTGCTCCTTGGTCAAGAAGTTGAAAAACTTTATCAATACGTTTATCTGACTCTGTAATGTGTTTATCTGTTTCTATTTGATGGTATTCTATGTTGGCGATGCGTTGCAACATTTGGATATTAGAGGCCATAAGATGTCGCATAGCGACAAAAGCATCCATAATTCGAATACTGGTCGCTATAGCTCTTGGGCTTCGTAATACAGTTGAAAGCATAGCAACACCTTGTTCAGTAAACACATAAGGAAGAACTGTTGAGTGTTTGAGCACTCTTAACCGGTCACAATTTGTGACTAGTTCATCCATTTCTTCTTGAGATAATTGATACCGAAAATGTGCTGGAAATCGTTCTATATTTCGACGAACAGACTGGTTAAGTACTTTTGTTTCAATATTATACAATGTTGCCAAGTCATAATCCAACATTACTTGCTGATTCCTAACAACTTGAATGAGAGACTCAACATTTAAGGGCAACCGGTCACAATTTGTGACCAGTTCAACAGATTGTTTTTTGTTTGTGACATTTTCCTCTTTCATCGGTTATAGTTTAAGTGTGTAGTGGATGAGTTCTATCATAATGAAATGTTTTACAGCATAATTGAAGTGATCACCAGGTTCAGTACGAGGATGATGAACGACGACACCACGATGCCGTTCACGTTGGCCTTACCCAGCTCCAGCGCACCGCCCTCAATGCGATAGCCGAAGAACGAAGAGACCGACGACAGCACAAAGGCAAAGATGGTGGTCTTGGTCATCACATACACCAAGTCGTACATGCGGAAATAGGAGGTGAGTCCGTCGTAAAACTCGTAGGGGGAGGATACGTGCGTGACAATAACGGTGATGTAGCCGCCCACTAGGGCGAAGAAGATGGCGATGATGGTGAGAATCGGAATGACAAAAAGCGCGGCGGTGATCTTGGGCAGAATGAGGAAAGAGGCCGGGTTGATACCCATTACCTCCAGCGCATCAATCTGCTCCGTAACTCTCATACTGCCAATTTCGGAGGTGATGCGCGATCCGAGGTTGCCCACCAACAGCAAGGTGATGATGGTCGGACAGAGCTCCATCACCACTGAGGTGCGCACCGTGAAGCCGAGCGTCCACTTCGGAATCCACGGACTTTCAATCTGTAACGCCGTCTGCGTTGTGATAACGCTACCCATACAGACCGCCACGATGCACACAATCAGCAACGAGCCAACGCCCATCGCGTTCATCTCGTCCACCACCTTGCGGAAAAATTCCGAGGTGCGCGGCGGCTTCGAGAAAACCTTCTTCAAGAAGATGAAATACTCGCCTATTGTCTCCAAAAAATTCCTAATCATGATACCACTTTTTGAGTTTGCAAAAGTAAGATTTTTTTGTGATTTTTCAGCGTTTTGTTTTTTTCAAAAAAAATAAGAAAAAGGGGTGAGCCATCTTAAAAAAATGTTGTACTTTTGCACCCCGAAAAATAAGACGTTAGAAAATTTAAAAAAGAGAAGAAAATTATGTATTTGACATCTGAAGTAAAGAAAGACATCTTCAAAGAAAACGGTAAGAACGAGTTCGATTCCGGTTCACCGGAAAGCCAGGTTGCTCTGTTCACCTACAGAATCAAGCACCTCACCGAACACATGAAAGAGAACCACAAAGACCTCGGCACCAAGCGCGCACTGATGCAGCTCGTGGGTAAGAGAAAGAAAATGCTCGCCTATATGAAAGAGCAGGACATCGAGCGCTACAGAGCTATTGTGAAGAAATTAGGTTTGAGAAAATAATCTCCAACGCTTCAAAAAAAGGCAATTCCTACAATTGCCTTTTTTTGAATCACGAACTTTTCATTCAAAAAGCAATCACTGCTGTGGACTCATCCTACCCGCACGGCGTGGTTGTTTTGTAATTATTAAAACGAAAAATTATGTATAATTCCAATAAACCCTTAGGAGCTCGGCAAACCTTCCAGCTCCCCGATGGCCGTGAAGTGACCATCGAAACCGGCATCCTCGCCAAACAGGCCGACGGATCCGCAGTGGTGAGAATGGGCGACACCATGTTGCTCGCCACCGTCTGCTGCAAAAAAGACGCAGTGGAAAACACCGATTTCATGCCTTTGCAGGTTGAATATCAGGAGAAATACGGCGCCGTGGGTCGCTTCCCAGGCGGTTTCTTCAAACGCGAAGGCCGTCCCAGCGAGTATGAGATCCTCATCGCCCGCCTCGTGGACCGCGCCCTCCGTCCGCTTTTCCCCGACAACTTCCACGCTGAGACGCAGGTGCTCGTCACCCTCATCTCCGGCGACCGCAACAACCTGCCCGACGCCCTCGCAGGCCTCGCAGCTTCTACCGCCCTCGCCGTCTCCAACATTCCGTGGGAAGGTCCCATCTCTGAAGTGCGCGTAGGCCGCGTGGATGGCAAGATGGTCATCAACCCCACCGTGGAAGATATGGAACGCTCCGACATCGACATGATTGTTGCCGCTACCATCGACAACATCATGATGGTGGAAGGTGAGATGAAGGAAATCTCCGAAGCCGACATGGTGGAGGCCCTCAACGCCGCCCATGCCGCCATTAAGGTGCAGTGCCAGGCTCAGCTCGACCTCGCCGCCCAGGTGGAAAAAGCCAACCCGAAACGCGAGTACTGCCACGAGACCAACGACGAAGAGCTCCGCGAGCGCGTCAACCGCGAAACCTACGACAAGGTTTACGCCATCGCCAAGTCGTTCATGGGCAAACACGAGCGCAACGACGCTTTCGACCAGATCTTCGATGAGTTCATGGAAACCATTCCCGAAGAGGAACGCGAAGAGAAGAAATACATGGTGGCTCGCTACTACCACGACGTGCAGTACCACGCCATGCGTAATATGATTCTGGATGAGCGTATCCGTCTCGACGGCCGTCAGCTCGACCAGATCCGTCCCATCTGGATTGAGACCGGCTACCTGCCGTCAGCTCACGGCTCCGCCATCTTCACCCGCGGTGAAACCCAGTCGCTGATGTCCTGCACCCTCGGCACCAAGCTCGACGAGCAGACCATCGACGGTGCCATCGTGGAAGGCAGCAGCCGTTTCATCCTCCACTACAACTTCCCGCCCTTCTCCGTCGGCGAGGTGAAGCCCATCCGCAGCACCGGCCGCCGCGAGATCGGTCACGGCAACTTGGCCCATCGCGCCCTCAAGCCGATGATCCCCTTCGACGATCCGAGCTTCCCCTATACCGTCCGCCTCGTGAGCGACATCCTCGAGTCGAACGGAAGCTCCTCCATGGCTACCGTCTGCGCCGGCACCCTCGCCCTGTACGACTGCGGTGTGAAGATGAAAAAACCGGTCGCAGGTATCGCTATGGGTTTGATTACCGATGAGAAAACGGGCAATTACGCCATCCTCTCCGACATCCTCGGCGATGAGGACCACCTCGGTGACATGGACTTCAAGGTTTGCGGTACCGCTGATGGTATCACCGCCTGCCAGATGGATATCAAGGTCAACGGCCTCTCTTCCGAGACGATGGCACAGGCTCTTGAGCAGGCCCGTCAAGGCCGTCTGTATATTCTCGACAAGATGCATCAGGCCATTCCGGAGCCGCGCGAAGACTACCGTCCGTTCGTTCCGCGTATCGTCCAGATGCAGATCCCGCGCGAGTTCATCGGCGCGGTCATCGGACCTGGCGGCAAAGTCATCCAGGAGATGCAGCGTGAAACCAACACCGTCATCAACATCGAGGAGGTGGGCGACTTCGGTATCATCGACATCGCCGCTGCCAACGTGGACAACATCAACGCCGCTATGGAGCGCATCAAGCTCATTACGGCTGTTCCGGAAGAGGGCAAGGTGTATGAAGGTCCTGTGAAGAGCATCCTCGAATTCGGTGCCTTCATCGAAATCCTTCCTGGCAAAGACGGTCTGATGCACATTTCCGAGTACGACTGGAAGCGTGTGGACAACCTCGAGAACTACCTGAAGGTGGGCGACATCGTGCAGGTGAAGCTCATCGGCATTGAGGAGAAGACCGGCAAACTGAAACTGTCGCGCCGCGCCCTGCTGCCGAAGCCGGAAGGCTATAAGGAGCCCGAAGCACGTCCGCGTGGACCCCGCCGCGAAGGTGGTGCTGGTCCCCGTCGTGAAGGCGGCCACGGTCCGCGCCGCGAGGGTGGTCCCCGCCACTAATCATTAGTAACTATTTTATAATAGATATGAAAAAGCACCGGCTGACTGTCGGTGCTTTTTTCATAGTATTTCTTTTATAGGTATAAATCTTGGGTTAAGTGCTGGTACTCATGGGTGTAATGTCCTTCATTGTCGCGGATACAAAGTTCTTTTATAGAAGTGGAGATGGTGGGATGTAGGGAATAGATGGCGATGACGCGGTGAACGGGCTTGGCAGGTTTGGGGCGGATGAGCCATTGTTCGGAGAGATGAAGTTTCACCTGAGATTCTTTCTCGAAGGAGATAAACTCATTATAGGGAAGGATGAGTCCGAAATGGCCAGATGGAGCGAGCAGTTGGACGGCTCCCGCGACCAGTTCGTGAAACGAAAGCGTACCGTCGGTATGGCGCGCCTGCCGGCGCCGCTCATCGGCTGGCTTTAGCGAACTGACAAAAAAAGGAGGGTTGCTCACGATGAGGTCGTAACGATGGGGGGGTGTCAGACGCACGTGTTCTTGTAGCGATTCCAGCTGAAACTCGAACTGAATAGATTCGGGGGTAGGGAAGTGGGTGGCATTTTCCTGCGCCTCCCGTATCGAGGCGGCATCAATGTCAACACCTGTCACGGCAATGTCCTTCACCCCGGCTCGTCGCAGCCGGTCGGCGATGCAGAAACCGACCACTCCGCAGCCGCAGCCGATGTCCAGCACGGTGTGCACATCCTGCAAAGGCATAGCGGACGCTAACAGCACACTATCAGTGCCGATGCGCTGTGTGCTGGCCTCATGGCGGAGCGTAAAATGCTGGAAGCGGAAAGGCTCCATTAGCGGGCAATCACCACCTTTTGGCTCTGTGTCTGTGTGGGTGTGGCAATGCGGAGGATATAGGTGCCGTTGGGCAACGAGTTTACATTCAGTGTGTTAACGCCCTGCTGGATGCGTAGCGTCTGTATCATCCGCCCGTTGAGGTCGTACAACGTAGCCGTGGCGGGCTCTTGGTCGTTGGGCGTGGAGATAAAAATCTGGTCAGATGCCGGATTGGGAAAGACGGTGTAAATGTTGGCGTGACTGGTGAACGCTTGCGTACCCACATGGTAGAGGGCGCGCAGAACTGCTTGGTAGGCGTTTACTTTGCCGTGGCCAAAACGCACCATGCCGCGGGCTTCGGTCAGACTGTCGTGGGTAGCCGAGAAGATCAAGGACTCTTTCACCTGCTGGGGGGTGAGGGTGGGGTTGGCTTCGAGCAGTAGGGCCACCACGCCGGTGGTGAAGGGTGACGACATGGAAGTTCCTGACAGACTGATGAAACTGTACTCGCGACCCTCGAAGGTGACAGTGGCGACGGCCGAGTTGTGCTCGTCAGCATAACTGGAGTTGGCAGAGATGACGCCGTAGCCGGGGGCGGAGATGTCTGGTTTGTCTCGCCCGTCGATGGTGGGGCCATAGCTGGAGAAGTTGCAGATGTCGCCGGGATGCCACACATCATCTTCCCAATTTCCTGACTGGTGGGCAGCCACCGTAATGGCACAATCGACGCAGGCGGGCGTACCGGTGCCGTACTGCGAGTCACCGTATTTCCACCCTAACACATTTACTCCCATCCATTTGCCTCCCCAGTTTCCCACGCCGGTGGTCAGTTCGGCCACATTCCAAGCGTGGAACTCACCGCTGGTGCCCGCTACTTCGATGCCGAAACGCCAGATAGAGTTGATGATGGCGGGTCTTTTTACACAGAGTCGCGCCTCGGGTCTTCCTGACTCATCGCTGGCAATCAGCTCAATGTTATAGATGATGGTGTCGGTTCCGTTGGTAAGATATCCTTCCGTGTAATTGTCCCCATCGGCAGTATGGAAGAAGGGTGACGCATCAATAGTTTGATATTGGTTGTTGCACCAGTTAAGGCGTACCGAGAAGGGTTTGCCCGGACTATTGGTCATGGAGAGGGATGTTCCCCAGTAATAAGGACTGTTGTTGTCGGCTGGGAACTGGAAACGGCTGCGGAGGGTGTCGTTGTTGAAGGTGTGTCCGAGGTGGAATTGCTCATCGCCGTTGTTGCCGCCGCTGGTCACAAACACCACGCCCAAGTTGCTTAATTCCTGCATTTTCTGTCCTACTGGTCCGGTACCGTCGAAGTTGTCCATCCAGTACAGTCCCCAACTCATGTTGATGACGAGGCGTTTTTGCTCTTGCTGGGCCACCTGGTACATCCATTCGAAGGCGTCGATTACCGACTGCTCATCGGGGCGGAAGGAGGCGAAGATGAACTCGGCGTCGGGAGCCACACCGCGGTAGATAGTACCAGCGCCGCTGCCGCCTGCGATGGAGGCGACGTGCGTGCCGTGGTAGTGGTGCCCGTAGATGTTGGAGGTGTCGCAGGCGGCAGCTACCAGCTGCTCACGCCCTACCAGCTCAGTGCCATAGTCGAAGCCGGCCGGCGCGGGTCCCGCATTGCGGAACTGGTCCCAAGCCCGTAACACTCGGTATTGCGTGCCGGTGGTGTCGTAAAAAACCGGATGCGTGTAGTCGAAACCCCAGTCGGTGACACCGATGATGACCCCTCGTCCCGTATAGGAATCTGGCAAGTCGATGCCGGCATATACGCTGTCCACATGTCCGTCCTGACGCGCACGGTACAGGTCTTGCGCCGAAAGGGAACATACAAAGGTAATGAAAAGGATGGAAAAAAGCAGTTTCTTCATATCGTAAGTCATTTAATAATAATGCAAAATCTGAACTGCAAAAATACAAAAAATATCGCAAAAGTAATAATCTACTTCGCAATGCGATCCACCGCTTCGTGCAATATTTCACTAAAGGGAATCTGTTTGCGGCGCGACCGCTCCAGCAGGTTGAGGTACCACTGGTGTTTGCCGTTCTCGGTGGTGTTCATGATGCAGTTGAAAGCGGCGATGTCGGGCTGAATTTTCCAATTGGGATCGAGGGCTGCCAAAGCTTCTTCCACAAACTGCCAACCGAAGTTGTAGAGGTTGGCATCGGTTATCATTAATAAGATAACATCTTTATTTTCAATAACTTCCTTTATTTTGCTCTTGTCCACCCATTCGATGGGGTCCCAGATGTTGGGGTAAACGGTGAGGTTGTAATACCAGAATGTATTGTCGGAGAAGAGGTTCTCGGCGATGCCGCTGTTCCAGATGCTCCAGTAGTAGCTGTCGGCGACGGTGAGCACACGAGGCTGCACAAAGGAACTGTCGTCGTGGCGGAAATAGCAGATGGGGAAGTTAAGAGTTTCGTGAGGGAGAGGGGAGAGGAGGTTCATGGCAGGCTCCAAATCGAAGTCCAAGTCCTTGTTATACTTTGAGTTACTATCGCCCGCGAAGACGATGTCGGGCAGGTTGATACGGCATTCGTGTTCGATGTAGCGAGCGAGGGTGTCGGCGGCCTGCCAGAGTCCGTAGCTGCTCCAATGCACGCCATATTTCGAGTAGAGCGGGTGGGGTGAAGTGGCCTTGCGGCGGGAGAAGTAGCCGTTGAGGTCGAGGTAATGCACGCCGGCGCGATTGCAGGCCGCCGTGAAAGCCTCGTAGTTGCTGGTGGTTTTCACGGTGGGCTGGAAGCGGTCGGGGATGTTCTCCGGACTGAAGTGAGCCTTGCCTGGTTCGAATACCAGTAGCAACTCTATTCCGTACTTTTCTTGCAGCAGGTTTTGCAGCCGCTTCAGATTTTCAACCTTTTTTTCTACAAAATCTTTTCCGATATAGTTATGACCGAGATATTCGGTGATATACATCTCCTCATAAAAACAGTCATTCTTGCCGAGAACCAATTTTTCGGCATTAGTATATCTAAAAAGTCTGAAATTCAATTCATTGTGAAGACGCACCCAGTAGTTAGCACACCCCATATTTTGCTTGACTTGATCTTCGATGGAGTTCTGCCACTCGTGATTTTGAATATGATGCCATGAAAATTTAGCCTTTTCTGTGTCCTGAACGCCATACAGCTTTTCACCCGACAGAGAGGGGAAGAAGGCAAGGACCAGCGGTGCAAAGAGCAACGGCAGAAGCAGCAGCCACAATACAAAGCCGGTTTTATTTCCTTGTATCTTCATGATTGACAATTAAAACCACCAAGGAAGGATATGAACTCGCACCAAACTCAGGTACGCCATCACGAGGGCGAAGAGGGCGAACAGCACGGCCCAGATGATGGCGGGCAAGTGGGTGAATTTGTGCAGGTTGGTGGCATCGCCGGCCTTGTCGGGCGTTTTGGCCGACAGCCATACCAGCACCCATGTGGACCACACCGACTCCACCAAAATCATCATGCTATAGAACCATGCCACGATTTCGTTGGCCGTGTCATTGCGCCAGAAATAGAGAAATGCGATATTGATGAGCGTGAATATCAGCACCCAGATTGCGCCATACCAGTTGCGAATCCAGAAAATAAGCATGAGAAGGAAAATTGCAGTCAGTCCCACCAAAATCCACTTTTCATAGCCTACTGACAGCAGGAAGAAGCAGACGAAAGCCATCACGGAAGCGAATGGATAGCCGGCCAGACTCACCAGAGTGGATTTGAATTTGGAGTTGGATTGGGTGGTGGTGACGCCGCTGGTATCTTGAAAAACCTTGATATTCGACACTTTACCTTGGAGCAGCAGCGACATCAGCGCGTGCCCCAATTCATGGATGAGCGTGTTGATGATGTTGAAGAATTTCCCCACCACGGGGATGCGGGGCAGCAGAAATGCCGCCACCAGCAGGTAGTAAAAGATATGAATGCCTAAAAATTGCAGATGGTCCATGGAAGGAAATGGCGGGTGTCGTTCGTGTGTTTAGGCTATGTGGATTTTAGTAATCAAAGATATCCTCGAAGTCATTCATTCCAAGATGTCCGTTGTTTATCGCAATCCCCACAAAAAATAAGCAAATGAGCACAACAACCGATATGGCAAGGCCGGCGATGGCCAGTCCTTTTTTTCTGTTTCTCAACGAAACTCCTACAATCGAAAAGGCAAGACCCAGCAAAAAGAGGATCACATTAACAACGGGAAGCCAGCATAACGCTAAAGAGATCAAACTGAGCACGAAGCCGGCAGTTCCCATGCCGTTTTTTCTGCGGCCGCGAGGAGTTTGAGGTTGTGGCTGTTGAAAGATAGGGGGAACAGGGGGTTGTGGATAGGGCTGCTGATAGGTCTGCTGGGATGGGGTGGGGAACACAAAGTAGTTTTTCCATGGGAGAGCCGTGTTGCCAATGCGCACAATATCATTTTCGCGCAGTAGTGTATTGGGATTCAGCAGCAAAGTGCCATTTACGTACGTGCCATTGGTGGAATTCAGGTCTGTGATACGGAATTCCCCATTGTCATCCTGCGAAATCTCGCAATGGTTCAACGATACTGCGGGGTCATTAATAAAGACATCATTATTTTGTCCGCGGCCAATTCTTATGCTTTTTGCCATAAAATCCTGTATATTAAAGTTTTGATATTATTTCTTTTCATATTCTACATCCCGCACGTCTCCCCATTCGCCCGCAGGGTTGTAGTCGGAAGTGCCGCCTGAGGTACAGCCGGCATACCCGTCACGCCAGTGGCTGCTGTACTCATCGTCTTTCACGCGATACTGGTAGGTAATCGACACGTAGCTGTCGGTGTTGTTGTAGAATTTGATGACGTACTCTTCCAGTGTTGAGTACCAATAGACTTCGTAGCTAACACCCTCGTTGCATTCAACGCCATTTACGGTGAAAGTAACTTCCACGTTGCTTTGTGGTTCATCGGGGATATTGGAGGTTGAAGCAGCATATCCCATTGTTGTTAAGGTGATTGCAAAAAGCAGAAGCATCATTTTTTTCATCATCATTTTTCATTGTTATAGGCCATCATGACATCGGCTCAAAAGTGAATTTCCAAAAATACGCGGCAAAAATAATCATTTTTTTCACAACTGCAATTCTTTTATGAAAATAGCTAATGCACAAAGGTACCGTTGAGCCATCGTTTAAGGGTGCTTTTTCTGAGTGATATTATCACATTAAAATGCCAAATTTTATAATAAAAAAACCAACTATTTGAATCACAAATAGTTGGTTTTTCAAATTGTGCCCGGGACAAGAGTCGAACTTGCACGTCTCTCGACACTCGCACCTGAAACGAGCGCGTCTACCATTCCGCCACCCGGGCAGGGTTGTTATATCAACGAGTCGATGAGTTTCACGAGGTCGTTCTTGCGCTGCAGGCCGACCAGGGTTTCCACCACCTCGCCATTCTTTAGGAACACCAGCATCGGGATATTGCGGACGCCGAACTGCATGGCGATGTCGTTGTTCTCGTCAGTGTCGCACTTGCCGATGACGACTTTGCCTTCGTATTCGTTGGACAGTTCGTCCATAATCGGAGCCAAAGCGCGGCAGGGACCGCACCAAGTTGCCCAGAAGTCGATGATAACGAGCTTATCGCTTTTGATGACTTCTTCGAAGTTTCCGCTGTTGATTTCTAATGCCATTGTGTTTGATTTATGGTTTTGAAAAAAGCGTGCAAAAATACAACTTTTTTTGAAATCCGACTTCATCTTTTGAAAATATTTTTTTGCGAGTTAAAAATGCCAAGTTCCCAAACAAAAATCGGCCAAATTCCCAAATGAAAATCAGCCAAGTTCCCAAGCGAAAACGTGCCAAATTCCCAAATGGAAGATAAAAATTTGCGTAATTGATTTATTTGTAGTATTTTTGCCGCGAATTAAAAATGTTCGTTATGGGTGCTTACAAACCGCGAATTGCCGACCAGATGTTGGTGGCGAGATTGAGAAGAAAAGGGGCTGTGCTTATCGAAGGACCAAAGTGGTGCGGAAAGACCACCACGGCCGAACAGCAGGCGGCCAGTGTGCTGTATATGGCGGATCCTATGCGCAAGCAGCAGAACCTTCAGGCCGCCAAAATCAACGTAAAGCAACTTTTGGATGGCGATACTCCGCGATTAATTGACGAGTGGCAGATTGCGCCGTCGCTTTGGGACAGTGTGCGATTTGAAGTCGATCACCGCGAGGGGTGGGGGCATTTTATTCTCACCGGGAGTAGCGTGCCACCATCCACAGATGAAATCGTTCATTCCGGCACGGGCCGTTTTGCCAAGTTGAAGATGCGCACGATGTCGTTGTTTGAATCCGGCGATTCAACGGGCACGGTGAGTTTGTCGGAGTTGTTTGCAGAAGAAAAGAAACCTGTTTCTGGGAACAGCCGCATTGACATCAATCGGTTGGCATATCTGATTTGCCGTGGCGGATGGCCGGGCGCATTGGAAATGGATGAAACAGATGCATTGGCGCAGGCTTTTGATTATTTCGATGTGGTTTGCGACAGCGACATCTCGCGTGTAGATAATGTGCAGCGCGACCCGCAACGAGTGCGGCTGCTCATGCGTTCGTATGCCCGTCACCAAGGCACGATGGCCACCATCGGCACCATTTTGGGAGACCTGAAAGCGAATGAAGCCAGCAGTTTATCAGACAACACCGTTTATGATTACCTCAAGGCGTTAAAAAAGATTTTTGTGGTGGAGGACATGCCGGCTTGGAATCCGAACCTGCGGAGCAAGACGGCCATACGCACGAGCGACAACCATTACTTCATAGATCCGAGTATTGCGACCGCTGCCTTGGGCGCAGGCCCGAATGATCTGTTGAACGATTTGGATACGATGGGGTTGATGTTTGAAACCCTTGCCGTGCGCGACCTTCGGGTGTATGCCGATGCCATCGACGGGCAGGTGTATCACTACCGCGACAAAAAAGGCTTGGAGTGCGATGCTGTTGTTCATTTAAGGAACGGCTCTTACGGTCTTATCGAAATAAAACTTGGGGGTGACAACTTGGTTGACGAAGGTGCGGCATCGCTCACCGCCTTGGCCGCCGACATTGACACCACCCGCATGAAGTCGCCGTCGTTCATGATGGTTTTGACCGGTGTTGGCGATTTTGCGTATCAACGAGAAGATGGTATTTATGTGGTGCCGATTGGGTGTTTGAAGGGGTGAAAAAATAGTTTTGACGGAGGAACCGAAATAAATATTAAATAGAAAAATTGAATTATGTTGTTTCAAAAGAATATTGTCAAAAAATATCTTGCCACTTTGCCGCTGGAGGACATCAATCAGGCGTGGAGTCAGTACAAAAGTTACTTTCTTAACCCCGATATTCAGTCAAACATACAGCAAAGTAAAGAAGAACAGTTTCAAGAAGGTTTCCTTCGGGAATTGTTTGTGAAAGTATTAGGATATACGCTGAATCCTTCGCCCGACTACAATCTGATTACCGAACAAAAGAACGAGACCAACTCAAAAAAAGCTGACGGCGCAATCCTGCTTGACGACAAAGTGTTTGGCGTTATTGAGTTGAAAGACCATAAAACCACCGATTTGTCGAAAATTGAGCAGCAGGCGTTCGGCTATAAGAGCCAGCACCGCGATGCCAGATATGTGATTATTTCCAATTTTGAAAAATTGCGTCTTTATATAGACAACGCCGTTGATTTTCGCGAGTGGAATCTCTTTGCCATGACCGAAGACGAGTTCAAAGAGTTGTATCTCTGCATCGCTTGGTCACAAGTGAAAAAGGGTGTCGCGTTGAAGGTGAAAAGCGAGTCGGTTTCTTCGGAAGACAAGATTACGCAACAACTATACAAGGATTATTCGGCATTTAAGCGTGAGATTTTTGCGGACATCGTAGCCAATAACACGGACGAGAATACGCCCAAAGAGCATATTCTACTGTTGTTTAAGAAAACCCAAAAGCTGCTCGACCGGCTGCTGTTTATCTTCTTTGCCGAGGACAGCGGACTGTTGCCGCCCAATTCTATAGTGTTGATTTTTGACCAATGGGAGCAATTGAAAGAGATGGACGAGTATGTGCCGCTCTATGCCCGCATTAAAAAGTATTTCGGCTATCTTGATACCGGTTTCCAAGGCAAAAAGTACGAAATCTTTGCCTATAACGGCGGATTGTTTAAACCAGACGAGATACTAGACGGATTGAAGATTAGCGATGATTTATTGGCTCGCTTCACACGAAAATTATCCGAATATGACTACGCAAGCGAAGTCGATGTGAATATCCTCGGACATATTTTTGAAAACTCGCTTAATGAGATAGAAGAGGTAACGGCGCAGATCAATAGTGGCGAAAAGGCGCCTGCGGTTTCTAAAAGAAAGCGTGACGGAGTGTTCTATACACCACAGTATATCACAAAATACATAGTGGAAAACACGGTGGGAAAACTCTGTTCTGAGAAGAAAGCGGAATTGGGCATAGTTGAAGAAGATTATTTTTCCGACCAGAAACGCCAAAAACAGACCAAGATTAAACTTGTCAATCAACTGAACCAATATCGTGAATGGTTGCTGCAAATAACTATCTGTGACCCTGCTTGCGGTTCGGGTGCTTTCCTCAATGCGGCACTGGCTTTCCTTATGAATGAGCACAAACTCATTGACGAGATGGAAACCAAAGTTACAGGCGGCTCGATTGTGTTCCAGAATGTGGAAAACAGCATTTTGGAAAATAACCTCTATGGCGTGGATATTAACGATGAGAGTGTAGAGATAGCCAAATTAGCGCTATGGCTTCGTACCGCTAAACCGCATCGCAAACTAAACTCGCTGAATAATAACATTAAATGCGGCAACTCGTTGATTTCCGATCCTTCCATTGCCGGCGAAAAGGCGTTTGATTGGGAAAAAGAATTTCCGCAAGTGTTCGAGAAAGGTGGTTTCGATGTGGTGATAGGCAACCCGCCGTATGTGACGCGCAATCTTAGCAATCAAATCAAGAATTTTATTAATAGTGCTTTTTATACCGCAGAATACCAATTGGATTTGTACGTTTGTTTTATGGAGAAATCAGTCCAATTACTTAATAATTCTGGATATAATGGTTTTATTGTCCCTAATTCATGGTTAAAAAATATGATGATGTCAAAATGTCGTCAATTTATGCTAAATGAATTGAATACGACAGACATAATACGTACAGATAATGTTTTTGTTGATGCTTCGGTAGATACGTTAGTTTATATTGGTACTAAAAAAGATTCAGATTCAGATGCTATTAATATTCATTATTTTAATAATGGAGAGGCCTTGTTTAGTCATGCTGCATCTAAGAGTCGATTCAAAAACAATTCAAATTACATATTTGATATCGAAGTAAACCCTCAAATGGCACTTGTTTTAGATAAAATAAAATCACACACATCTAAAATCAGCGATTTGTTTGATGTATGCCGTGGTATAAATCCTTATGATAAATATACAGGACAGTCAGAAGATATTATAAAAACCAAAGCATATCATGCCGATTATAAAAAAGATGAAACATTTGTTCCATTACTTCAAGGAAGACATATTGGAAGGTATTATGATAAATGGGATGAAAAAACGTACATTAGTTATGGGGATTGGTTGGCTGCACCTCGAGAACCTAAATATTTTACAGGAAAAAGAATCGTTTTTAGAGAAATTCTTGGTAAGACTTTGATTAGCACGATTTTGACTGATGATATAAAAATAGACAGGAGCTTATATATTGCTATCCCAATTGATGAAACCATTAACATTTATTATATAGATGGAGTGTTGAATTCTTCTTTGATGTCAACTTATTTTAGATATTCAAGTAATGAATTTGATGAGCTTTTCCCTAAAATGCGTGTGGCTGAATTTAGAGAATTGCCAATTAAAGTCGCTAATAACGAGCAGCAGAATCAAATAGCAATATTGGTCAAGACAATGCTTTCTTTAAACTCAGATTTGCAGCAGAAGCGCAGTCGTTTTCTTCGTCGTTTGCAGGAGAATATGCCGGGAATCAAGATCAACGGAGCATTGGAAACTTTCGACAATCTTGATTTTGCAGGCTTTGTGGCAGAACTCAAGAAACAGAAAATCAAACTCACCCTTGTTCAACAAGACGAATGGGAAGAATATTTCAATCAATACAAAACCGAATGTCAGTCCCTCAAAACCCAAATCGCCACCACCGACAAGGAAATTGATAAAAAGGTGTATGAGTTGTATGGGTTGACGGAAGAAGAAGTGAAAGTGGTGGAAGAGAAATGAGGGTGACGAGAGGAGAGTATAAGAATTAGGAATTAACGTGACTGGGAAACATGGTTGAACTCATAAACTGGAATTCATTTAACGCCCAATTTAATAATAGAGAACAATGGGCTTTTGAGAACATGGCATATTTCTTGTTTTGTTCCGAAAACGATTGCCCGATTGGTTTGTTCAGGTACAAAAACCAGCCCGGCATTGAGACAGAACCAATTGAAAAAGATGGAGGTAAAACTGGTTTTCAAGCAAAGTATTACTCGAGCTCTATTAAAGATAACAAGCAAGACATAATTGATTCCATTGACAAATCAAAGAGTTATTATCCTTCCATAACAACGCTGCTCTTTTATCTAAATAAAGAGTTTTCAAAAAGTACAAAAACGAAAGGCGATCCAAAATACAAAACCGAAATAGAACAATATGCCAAATCCAAAAATATAAAAATTGATTGGCGAGTGCCAAGTCAAATAGAGATCCAATTGGTTCAACCCCAAAATAAATGGATTAAAGACATTTTCTTTGGCGGTTTAGAACTTGACCCTGTTTTTTTCAATCGACAAGTTGAAAAATCAGTCGCCAATTTAGGTGAAAGATACAATGCTAAACTTAATTTTGAGCTTCCAATAGCAAAACTGTTTGAGTCGCTTGCACGCAGCAAACCATTCTATGATAGGCTAATTAAAACGATTAATGATTGGCTCACCGAAAACAGTTTTAGAAAGCTGCCTGCAAGCAGTCATTATCATGATGTGGAGACTAATTTGACTGCATTGAAAAGTGATTTGACTGCATGGGTTAATGGTTTGTTTTGTTCGGTGGATAAGACCATCGAATTGGATAGCTATATCGACGAACTACATGCGATTAACTCAAAAATATCATCGGCAAGGAGTGAGTTGTATCACGACATATCAAAAGAAGAAAAAGATAAACGACAGCGCGACTGTGAACTCTATCGATTAAGGGAAATAGAAAACACCAATTTCGATTTTATAAGTAAAATCGATGAATTGAACGTAAATTTGTCGAACAATCCAACATTGATTATTCATGGCGAAGCTGGGTGTGGGAAATCACATTTACTAGGCGACATCGCTATGAGAAGAAAAGACTTCTCGTTACCAACCGTATTAGTTTTGGGCAATAATTTTACAAATGGTACTATTGAGAGAAACATTCTTAACCAATTAGGCTTGTCTTGCACGTTTGATGATTTCGCAAAAAATCTGAACGAGATAGGATTACGAATGAGATCAAGAGCCCTAATAATGATAGATGCCATCAATGAAGGGCCTGGTCCTGATTTATGGAGAAATCAAATTGCTGGATTTATAAAAACAATTGAGAATTATCCAGCAATTGGATTGGTTCTTACTATTCGAGACACATATTACCAGGAAATTATTCCAAAAGATTTTGAATCCAATAAAAAAATCACCATTGTTGAACATATTGGGTTCAATGGCAATGAATATGAAGCATTAAGTTTGTTTTGTGAAAACTACGGACTAATTCTTCCTAATTTCCCGATATTAACCCCAGAGTACTCAAATCCGTTGTTTCTGCACTTAATTTGCACAACTATTAGAGAAAGTGCTGATAAAACATTCCCCACTGGCTTCAACGGCATTAGAAAAACACTTAAATTATATTTGGATTGCCAGGATAATAAATTTGGACAAAAAAGACATGAGTACAAGTTTATAAGTGTTGTCTCTATGGCTATTGAAGTATTATCAAAAGGTATATTCAATGCAGAATACGAAAGGTTGAACATTAAAGAAGCGTATTCGTTGTTAAATGAACAATTCCCAAATCTCAACAACTTATTAGCAGATCTGATAGAGGAAGGAATACTTATCAAACATCACTATCATTTTGCAAATGAATCTTTTGAGTATGTGGTATTTTCTTACCAGAGATTCGGGGATTTTTGTATTGCTGAAGAATTATTAAATCCGTACAATTCTTATGAAGAACTTTTGGATGGATTTTCCCATGATTCAGGTTTAAGTAAAATTAAAGTAGACAATTGGCAATATGACGGTTTGTTTGAGGCCTTGTCTGTACTTGTTCCAGAAAAATACAATCATGAATTATATGAATTATCGGATTTTCTTATCGACAAGTCTATTCCCCATCAGTCGCATGAAATAAGTGAAACAGAACACATATATCGTTTTGCCGATTTATTAGTACAGAGTCTCAAATGGAGATCCATAGATAATATCGATGCTGAAAAAATAACCGAATGGATAGATGTAAATCAATGTATAGATACCGATACCTGGATTTATACTATTACCGAACTTTCTTCTGTTCCCAATCATCCTTTCAATAGCGATTATTTGCATCATTGGTTGTTAAATCTTTCTATGCCAATTAGAGACAGTTTCTTGCAACGGCATCTGCAATACTATAATGGCTATAATGATTACAATGTCGCTTTTCCAATTAGAAGACTAATTGACTGGGCGTGGTCTCCTGACATATCAAAAAACACCGATGCTGAAACTGCAAGATTAACTGCCCAAAGTTTGGCATGGGTGTTGTCTAGTACAAATAATACTCTACGAGACCAAGCCACAAAAGCATTGGTTAATTTGCTGGAACAAAAGCCAGTATCTTTAATTTCTGTATTAAGAGCTTTTGAGCAGGTAGATGATCCATACATAAAGGAGAGACTTTTTGCTGTTACTTACGGTTGCACCCTACGAACAGAAAATGAAGAATCGGTCTCCTTAATTGCTAATTATGTATTTGAGACCATATTCAAAAACGGTCAACCACCTGTACATATTCTTCTAAGGGATTATGCTAGAAATGTTGTTGAATATGCTATCTATAGAAATGTGATAGCTGATATTGATGTTGAACTGATTAGGCCACCATATCAATCTAATAAACCTGTTTTTCCAAGAAACGAGGAGATACAGTGCTATATTCTTGACAGTAAGGATCCTGAATATGATAAGAATCACGGAGCCGAACATAATGCGATTTACTATTCTTTGATTGGTGGTCTCGCAGATTTTGGACACTATGTTGTAGAAAACGCTGTGAGTAATTTTTTGTCAACACCAATAAAAGACTGTTCGCATCTAGATAAATACAAAGATGGGAAGCTTGACGCAATGGGGGCAAAAAACTGGATACTAAAACGGGTGTTTGAAATGGGCTATAACGAAAAATATCATGGAGAATTTGACTCCTTTGTGAGGCGTTTCAAATATTATAGTGAAAATAGAATCGAAAGGATTGGAAAAAAATATCAATGGATTGCCTTTCATGAACTAATGGCTCGAATTGCTGATAATTATTGTATGATTGACAAATGGAGTGATATTTGCACTAACTACAAAGGCCCTTGGCAATTGCATCTGAGAAATATTGATCCTGTTTATATCAAACAGCAAATTAGACAGGAATTTTCAGAAAAAACTTTTGATATAACTAAAAAGAAATGGTGGGAAGATGAAAATTATTCTCACTGGAATGTCCCTGACCATGAATGGGTCAACACCCTTGATGATTTGGTTCCACCCCAAAGCATTATAATGAAGCAAGATGAGCAAGGAACAGAATGGCTACGATTAAGTCATAATGTATCATGGAAAGAACCTCAAAGAATAGGTAATGATCGATACCAAGGAAAACAGATTTGGTATTTAGTTCAAGCCTTCTTGGTTGATAAAATCGACAAGCAAAATCTCATTGATTATTTATCCCATCAAAACTTGTGGGGGCGATGGCTTCCTGAGAATCAAGAATACACCTCCTTGTTTAACCGCGAAAAGTACTGGTCTCCAGCATATGAAGATACCTACGCAACCGAAGAGATGTGGTATGTAATTCGAAACACTGATTTTAAAGTGATTATCCCTGATGAAGGAGCAAAAGGCTCCATTGAAGATGATAAATCTGGTTCAAATCAAAACTATAGCATCCCTTGTAGATTTATTTTTGAGGGCTTGAATTTACAATATGCACCTGTTGATGGCGATTTAGTGAATTGTCAAGGTGAAACCATTGTAATTAACAAGGACGGAAATGGTTGTTTAGTTAGGGGAAAGGAATTGATTGCTTTTTTGGAAAAGAACAAATTAGATATTATTTGGACACTACTCGGAGAAAAATTCACTATTGATGACACGATGCTTGGCGCTACTTATTTCAAGGTTCCATGCGGCGTTTTTTATTTAGAAAATGGAGAAGTAAAAGGGATGTTAAAAATGTACGATAGACATTGATTTTGATAATTAAATCGAAAAAACTATAATGGATGCAAATAACCCCACCTCCCAAGAAAGGATCATTAGCCAAACCGAATGTAGTGCAATAAAGATAGACGTGTGCCCCATCGATGAAACGGTTTGGTTGTCACTTAATTCAGTTGTTGCATGATTTGCAACAACTGCCATTAACGGACAATCAGATTCATGTGAAGTATTATAATCTTGACAATAACAAACTCGTATCTTCAAAACAATGACAACCGAAAAAATCTCCGCCTCCGACACCATCTCCTACCTCGAATCCCTGCGCAACGAGAAGCAGCGGACAGCGCTGATGCGGTTTTTCAAGACCGGGCCGGGACAGTACGGCGAGGGCGACGAGTTCCTCGGCCTCAAGGTGCCGCAGACCCGCGAGGTGGTGAAGGCCATCGCCAAGGATTTTCCGCTCGAGGAGGTGCCCGAACTGCTGATGTCGAAGTGGCACGAGGTGCGGCTCTGCGGACTGCTGATCCTCGTATCGAAATTCGAGAAGCTGGCTACGAAGCGGTTGGCCCACCATGCGGAGGCGGCACACCGGCGCGACGAAATCCTCACCCTGTATCTGCAATATGCCGAACGGGCCAATAACTGGGATTTGGTGGATTTGTCAACCCATAAGATATTGGGTAATTGGCTATTACTTCCCACTTTCCTCGGTGGCGACGAGCTGGGTATGCATGAGGAATATAAGGTAAAGGTGATGGACGAGCTGGCCGCCAGTCCGTGTCTTTGGAAGCAGCGCATGAGCATGGTCTGCACGTGGAAAACCCTGCAGCAGGGCGACTCGTGGTGGTGTCTGCGCTATGCGGAAGTACACCTGCATCACCCGCACGACCTGATGCAGAAGGCCGTCGGCTGGATGCTACGCGAGATGGGGAAACGCATCAGCATGGACCTGCTGCGCGAGTTCCTACAGCTGCACGCCCACAAAATGCCCCGCACCACCCTCCGTTACGCCATCGAGCAGATGGACGAAGAGGAGCGGAAGAGGTGGATGGGTTGTGCAAATCGCTGCTAACTATTTCAATATCTGCGCCGTATGGTTCTTGGTGTCCACCTTGCCGATGGCCTCCACAATCACACCGTTTTCATCGATGACGTAGGTGGTGCGCAGCGTGCCCTCCGTCACTTTGCCGTACATTTTCTTCTCGCCCCACGCCTCGTAGGCCTTCAGGATGGTGAGGTCGGTGTCGGCGATGAGGTGGAACGGCAGTTCGTACTTGGCGATGAACTTCTGGTGCGAGGCGGCACTGTCGCGGCTCACCCCTAACACGCTGTAACCCAGCGCCAGAAAACGATTGTAATTGTCGCGCAGGTCGCAGGCTTCGGCAGTGCAGCCGGGCGTGCTGTCCTTGGGGTAAAAATATAACACCAACTTTTTCCCAGCGAAGTCGGTCAGTTTGACGGGATTTCCGTTTTCGTCAACTCCCTCAAAATAAGGGGCTTTGGTTCCTTTTTGCAGCATAGTGGTTTGTTTGATTTGGAGGTGCAAAGATAGTCACAATTTCGGATATTTTGCTCACAAAACTTCCATCTGGGTGCAGAACGAGCGCGGTGGCGGGGGTTCCGTTGCCTCCTGCCGTCGGCAACGGAATGGTGGGTGGACTGGAATACAATAAAATGGGAAAGATGGGCGGCGGGCGAGCGTGCCCCAAACTTGGAGCGGCCTGCGCCGCCGCCCATCTTTCCCCATTGCGGATACTCGTGGCACCACCATTCCGTCAATCGCCAGATTGACGGAATCTTCTTGTTACTGGCCTGTTGGCGGTGGCTCATCATGGACGCGCTCCCGGAGGGAGCGAATTTCAATAACCCCACATGCAATGTGGGGAAGGGCTGCGCCCTACCGCCAACCGCGGCACGCTGACTGGAAGATAGAACCTGACGGGGTGTATGCCGCGGAAGAACGGGCAGTGTGTTTCTTGTAGGCTCCAGCTCCGTGGCCGAATGGATTATGCCGACACCGCCCCGAGGCTCGGTCGCGGCAGGGATAGGAGCGGCACGAGCGAAGCGCAGTAGAGCCTTTAGTTTTGCAGTTTCTTTTTATTGTATCTGAAAAGGCAGATAGAACGTATGAAAAAAACTGCAAATCAATGTCTAACAAGTTAACCAAGAA
>JAFXTS010000023.1 GCA_017535665.1 Bacteroidales bacterium
CAAACCCACATAACGGCCGGGCGTGAGCACATAGTCCAGTTCCGCCACACGACTCAAAGGCACCGACGCACAAAAGCCAGCAATATCTTGATATTCTGCCGATTCATCGCGCCATAGATGATAAGTTTTGGCAATCTCCTGAATGTCTTCCTCCGAGAGTTCGCGCGTACGACGGTTGATAAGGTGGCCTTTGTTACGGGCATCGATAAACAGAATCTCGCCAGCACGTTTGTTGCGGTTGCGTGTCACAAACCACAGGCAAGCAGGAATCTGCGTATTCAGGAACAACTTGGCAGGGAGGTTCACAATGCAGGCAATCAAGCCTTTGTCGATTAAAGCCTTGCGAATTTCGCCCTCGCCGCCAGTTTTTGAGGTCAGTGAGCCTTTAGCCAACACGAAGCCAGCTTGTCCCGATGGCGCTAAATGGTAGATGAAATGTTGGATCCAAGCGAAGTTGGCATTGCCCGTAGGAGGCACCCCGTACTGCCATCGGGCATCGCTGCGGAGTTGGTCGCCGCTCCAGTCACTATCGTTGAACGGTGGATTGGCCATCACAAAATCGGCTTTCACATCACGGTGCGCATCGTTGAGGAATGAGCCCTCGGTGTTCCACTTCACCTGCGAAGCATCGATGCCACGAATGGCGAGGTTCATCTTGCACAAACGCCAAGTGGTTTGGTTGCTCTCCTGCCCATAAACGGAAATGTTCTCGATCATTCCCTGGTGTTCCTTCACGAACTTCTCGCTCTGCACGAACATTCCGCCCGAACCGCAGCAAGGGTCGAGCACACGGCCTTTGTAGGGTTCAAGCATATTCACCAGCAGTTCCACGACACTGCGCGGCGTATAGAACTGTCCGCCCTTCTTGCCTTCGGCCAAGGCAAACTCGCCGAGGAAATACTCGAAAACGTGTCCCAGCAAATCGGCACTTTTGGTGCTGGTGTTCTGCAAAGTGGAGTTGCCAATCAGGTCGATGAGTTCGCCCAAACTGGTAGGGTCGAGATTGGGACGGGCAAACACCTTGGGCAACACGCCTTTCAGCGACTTGTTCTCACGCTCAATCTCATCCATCGCATCGTCGATATACTTGCCGATCTGCGGACTCCTGGCCATCTCCACCAGATAACTCCACCGTGCATTGGCCGGAACATAAAACACATTTTCGGCTGCATATTCTTCGCGGTCCTCGGGGTCGGCGCCATCGGCCTGTTGCTTCACAAGTTCATTGTAAAGCTGTTCAAATGAGACAGATATGTAGCGCAGGAAAATCAATCCCAACACCACATGCTTGTATTCCGCCGCATCAATGTTCTTGCGCAGTTTGTCAGCCGCTTTCCAAAGCTGTTTTTCGAGGGGTTCCTCCACTATTTCCTTTTGCTTAGCCATAAATTCGTCAGAATTTTATTCAAATTGAAATTATTTCACCATGTAATTTATCAACCTGCAAAGATACAAATAAATCCATATAAATCCTTCACATTCCGACACGTGATCACAAAAAAAATAGCCGCTGGTGAGAGCGGCTATTGGGGATAATGTGAACGCTTTTTAGTTTCTATTCACCGCATTCAAATCCTCAAAAGCGATCTGGAGGCGCTTCACCATGGAAACCTCACCCTCGCGGAGGCACTTGCGCGGATCGTAATACTTCTTGTTGGGCTTGTCGTCGCCTTCGGGGTTGCCGATCTGGCCTTGCAGGTAAGCCTCATTTTTCTTGTAGTAGTTCATGATACCTTCCCAGAAAGCCCACTGAGTGTCGGTGTCGATGTTCATCTTCACTACACCATACTCGATAGCTTCTTTGATCTTGGCCGGCTCGCTGCCGCTACCACCATGGAACACGAAGTTGACCGGATTGGGCTGCGTGTTGTACTTCTTCTGGATGTATTCCTGTGAATTATGCAGGATGATGGGCTCCAGTTTCACATTGCCCGGCTTGTAAACGCCGTGAACATTGCCGAAGGAGGCAGCAATGGTGAAATTGGGACTGATTTTGCTGAGTTCCTCGTATGCGTAGGCCACATCTTCGGGCTGGGTGTATAGGCGTGCGCTGTCGATGCCAGTATTGTCAACACCATCCTCCTCGCCGCCAGTGATGCCGAGCTCAATTTCGAGCACCATCTCCATCTTGGACATACGAGCGAGATACTTCTTACAAATCTCAATATTCTCTTTCAGAGGCTCTTCCGAAAGGTCGAGCATGTGGGAGCTGAAGAGCGGTTTGCCATGTTCTTTGTAGAACTTTTCACCGGCATCCAACAAACCATCCACCCAAGGAAGGAGTTTCTTGGCGGCATGGTCGGTATGGATAATAACCGGAACACCATAATATTCAGCCACTTGATGAATATGCATAGCACCGGAAACAGCACCGATAATAGCAGCACGTTCCCCATCGTTCGGGAGGGTCTTGCCGGCAAAGAAGACGGAGCCACCGTTGGAGAACTGAATCATAACGGGCGAGTTGGCAACCTTGGCGGCCTCCAAAACGGCATTCACCGAATTGGTGCCCACCACATTCACAGCAGGGATGGCGAACTTTTCAGCCTTAGCAATTCTGAAGATTTCTTGCAATGCTTTCCCGTAAACCACGCCGGGAGCGACTTTGGATAAAATTTTCTCTGACATATTTTATTGATTTATAAATTATTTTAACGAAAATAAAACGGTTGCAAATTTACATCTTTTCAAACGAAAAGCAAACATCTCAAAAAAATCTTTTCGTCTTTCCAAAAAAAATTTTTTGTGTAAATTTGCCGTCCGTAAACTAATCCTCGCAGGTATGAGTAATAACGTAGATATCAGAGAATTGAACGAAAGAATCGAACGTGAAAGTTCGTTCGTGGAGCTCATCAATAGTGAAATGAGCAATGTGATTGTGGGACAGAAGCTGATGGTGGAAAAGCTGCTGATCGGACTTTTGGCCAACGGACACATTCTGCTCGAAGGCGCACCTGGACTTGCCAAGACATTGGCCATCAAATCATTGGCCAATATCATCCAGGCCAAATTCAGCCGTATTCAGTTCACCCCCGACCTTTTGCCCGCCGATGTCATCGGTACTATGATATATAGTCAGAAAAAGGAGGAGTTTGTGGTGAAACACGGTCCCATTTTCGCCAACCTCATTTTAGCCGATGAAATCAACCGTGCTCCTGCCAAGGTGCAGAGCGCGTTGTTGGAGGCCATGCAGGAGCGTCAGGTCACCATCGGTGAGGCCACCTACAAACTCGACGAGCCCTTCCTCGTGCTGGCCACCCAGAACCCCATCGAGCAGGAGGGCACCTATCCCCTACCCGAAGCCCAGGTGGACCGTTTCATGCTGAAAGTGATCGTGGACTATCCCAAGCAGGACGAAGAGCAACGTATTCTGCGCCAACATCTTGAAGCCGTATACCCCACCACCCACACGCTGCTGAAACCCGAAGATATCCTCAAGGCACGGCAGGTGGTGAAGGAGGTTTATCTGGATGAAAAGATTGGACAGTACATCACCTCCATCGTTTTCGCCACCCGCTACCCCGAACAGTATGGTCTGGACAAGTTCAAGCCGATGATCAACTTCGGAGCCTCCCCGCGTGCCACCATCAACCTGGCGTTGGCCGCACAAGCCCTCGCCTTCATCAAGCGCCGCGGCTATGTGATTCCGGAAGACATCCGCGCACTGGCTTACGACGTGCTGCGTCACCGTATCGGTCTCACCTACGAAGCCGAAGCCGAAAACATCACCACCACCGATATCATCAGCGCAGTGCTGAATACCGTGGAAGTGCCTTAGAAATTGAAAACTGAAAACTGGAAACTGAAAGGTTGGAAACGTCGGAGCTGATCAAGAAAGTACGCCGCATTGAAATCAAGACCAAGGCGATGAGCCAGCAGATTTTCGCTGGGCAGTACCATAGTGCCTTCAAGGGAAGGGGCATGGCGTTCAGCGAGGTACGGCAGTACAACTACGGCGACGACGTGCGTTTCATCGACTGGAACGTGACGGCCCGTTTCAACACCCCATACGTGAAGATTTTTGAGGAGGAACGTGAGATGACCGTGATGCTGTTGATTGATGTGAGCGGTTCCAACCTGTACGGCACCCGCCAGCAGTTCAAGTCAGAACTGATCACTGAGATTTCAGCAGTGCTTTCATTTTCAGCTATTTATAACAACGACAAGGTGGGTGTGATATTCTTCAGCAACGAGGTGGAGAAGTTCATCCCGCCAGCGAAGGGCAAGTCACACATCCTGCGCATTATCCGCGAGCTCCTCACCTACCGTTCCACCTCCAACCAGACCAACATTGCCGAAGCGTTGCGATTTCTCACCAACGTGAGCAAGCGCAAGACCACCGCTTTCCTCCTGTCGGACTTCATCGACAACGACTACGAGCAGGCCTTGCGCATCGCTGCCAGTCGCCACGACATTGTGGCATTAGATATTGTGGACCGCGGCGAAACAGTTTTGCCGAATGTGGGGATTGTGGAGCTACAAGATCCCGAAACGGGTGTGCGCGTCTGGACCGACACTGCCAGCAAGAAGGTGCGGAATGCCTATGCACAGTGGTGGAACAACCTCAACAACAACACGTTAAATACCCTACGAAAAGCTGGTGTTGACCACACACAATTGTTCACCGACACCGACTACGTGCCCGCCCTGCTGGAGTTGTTCCGCAGAAGGAACTAAAAGGTCCACGGCGCCGCTTCGGGTTTCTACTACAACTAGCGATTCAAGAAACGGTAGTAAGGTGCTACTCCCTTACACCAACTTCCCTACCCACATCTCATCGTCGCCAGGCAGCATATAGACCGGGGCGATTTCAATCATGGTGTAGGTGCCGTAACGCTGTTCGGCAGTAAGACGGTGAGCCGCACGGGCGCAGGCCACCAACACCTGACCAGTGAGCGCAGGGTTGTTGATCTCCATATTGAACTCAAAACGCTGATTGTGAGTGGTTCCGCTCACGCCCGAACGCACGAGGTTCACGCCATGTGCCACGTTGTTCAACTCATCAATAGAATTCACCTGCACCACATGCGTCTCATCGTGGGCGAAATAGTCATCGGCGAGAAGGTTTTTCTCCACGGTGGCGAAGTCGGCGCCATCTTCCAGCACCACATACACCATACGGCGATGCACCCCTGAGCCGAGCGGAATGGTCATCGAGAGGGCATCCTTGACACCCGCGATGGCCTTGGCAGCGACGGTATGTCCCATACTACGGCCGGGACCGAAGTTGGTGTAAGTGAGACCCTTTGGGGCGATGGCCTGCAGGAGGGCACGCACCATGGAGTCGGAACCCGGATCCCAGCCAGCAGCGATGATGCTGACCGCCTTATGATCCTTGGCCTGCGGCATCAAGCGGCGACGCAACTCCACAATCTGCGTGTGGATGTCGAAACTGTCAACCGTGCAGATGCCCCGAGCAAGCAACTTCTCCGCAAAAGCGGGCACCTCGCGGGTAGGAGTGCACAACACCGCCACATCCGCCTGCACTGCGCTCATGTCATCGTTGTGATGATAAATACCTACCAATTCCATATCATCGGCCACCTGAAGCGCCTGCTCCACCGCACGACCAATGTTTCCATAACCAATAATTGCTACTTTTGTTTTCATAATTTATTTTTTATAATAACGTATTAAATATCAATCTATTAAAAATCCAATCCTATCGAAAAATGCAGCATTCCCGTCTTATCCTCTATCTTGAAATCCTCCACGCCCCATGCATAATCCAGGCGGAGGAAATAGCCGAACAAACTGGCCCGCAGGCCGAGGCCGAAACCACCAATGATGGGCTCCACCTGCCGTTTCACCCGCACCGTGATATCGCCGGCATACACCCAGCGGGTATAGAGGCAGTTTTCGTCTGAGTACGGAGAAACGCCCGTCCACGCGGTACCCACATCACCGAACAGCACCAACTGCAGCGAGTTGAGGAGTTGGTTGGAGATCTGCCGGCGGGCAATCAGCTGCACGAACGGAATGCGCAACTCGGTGCTGAGCAACGCAAAGGAGGTGCCATTGCGGATGTTCTGCTTGAAACCGCGCATGTTGGTCGCCAACGTCTGGTAAGCATAATTCTTGCTTTGGTCCACCCAGATGTCGCTATTGAACTTGGCGAAAATCCAGTTGTCAACGCCGCCCATGTAGTACACCAACCGACTGCTGCCGAAGTTGGTGGAGGCGGCAAAGCGCGTAGCCCACGTCATGTTGCGGAACACCTTCACCGACTTGCGGATGTCGAGTCCCGCCACAAAAAGGTACATATTTTCGCGGTCCACACGGTGCTGATACTCCAAGCACAACTTGACTTTGCTGCCCTTCCACAAGTTGGTGAACAGCTCTTTCGAAGAATCAAACACGTACTCCAGCTTCACACCGCCCCACACATGCCGCTCGTCGGGCATCTTCAACGAATAGTCGTTGAGCCCCGCCATGATGTTGGTTTCGTAACGGCCCGTCAGCGTCAGTCGCAGACTGTTGAACTTGTCGAACGGGTACTTCATGATATAGAAGACGCTGTTGGCGTGCTGTTTGTAGTAATAGTCGCCGATAATGGATTTGATGCTCTGCCGGTACACCACCACCTGATGGTCGAGGCGGCGGTGGAGGTCCTCGTAACTGAACATAAACTCGTTGCTTTGCAGATCGAACGAGAGACGGAAGCCACCCGTAATGCGGTAATCCTCAAACAGATCGTTGATGCCCACCATAACGAGTGCATTGATGCCGGTGTTCAGGTAGATGGGCGATGTGCCACCAGTAAACTGCTGGTAAGTGGTATTGAGGAAGCTGAAGTCAGCCTGTGTAACCAACTGGTTGATAGAAAATTGTGTATAATAGTTTCGGGCGGCCACACGGGTGAATGAACTGCTGTCGCCTTCGTCCATGCCGTCAGAGCGGCTGCCCGACAGGTCGCTGCGATGAATCTGGTGAAAGCCGCGGTGGCGCGTACCCGACGAGGCACTTTTCTGGTTGGCCTGCTGGATGCTGTCGCGGCGGGCCTGGTTGGCCTCCATCTGCGTCACAAAAGCCGCCTTGGTAAGTTCAGCCGACAGAGGTTGTTCCTCTATCGAACTGATGTACAGTCTTTTCGCTCCTTTGCGCAACATCACCTCGGCCACCTGCCCCGTTTCGGGCGAATAATCCTGCTCCAAGATACTATACGCACGGTTGGTTACCACCTGACTATTCGCATAATAGGCATAATGGATGGCGGTATCAATACGGCTGATGGTGCTGTCGAACTGCGCCACGTAGCGGTTGCGGATGCCGTTCTCGTCGCTCAGGTATGTGATGCCGCCGTCGGCCAGCGGGCGTATGTCGGTCTCCTTGGCAGTGGGAGTATAGGTAAGCTGCATCAAATCAGACGATTTGGTGGAGTAGTCGTACATAAAAAGGTCATAGTTGGACTGGGGATTCAGCTGGTCGAAGCGTTCCTTGGGATGAAGCTGGTTGTCGGGACGGTTGGAAGAGAAGACAATCTGCTTATTATTGTTGATGAAACGGGGAGCATAATCGTCGTAGAAATCGTTGGTGAGATTTTGGAAGGAGCGTGCGCGGAGGCTATAGACAAAAATGTCCGACTGTCCGTGCTGGAAGCCCGAGAACAGCAGCAACTTACCATCGGTGGAGAAGGAGATGTCGGTAATTTTCTCCACATCCACCAACAGCCGTTTCTCGCATTTTTTCTCTTCAATATTATAAGGATAATAGTAACAACGTCCTGCATCTTCGATGGTGAAACCCAGAATGTTACCATTGGGATGCCAAGCCAGCAGCGGGAAGGTGAGGTCGGGATTGTCTTCTGTTTTATGGAAACGATGGTAGATGCGACGCGGTTTCTTGTCGCCCTCGCGATACATCCAGATGGTCACTTTCCCCGCCTCGTTGGTAACGTAAGCATAGCTCTTGCCGTCGGGCGAAAGGCGGAACTGGTTGTAGTCGCGCTTGGCCTTGGGGCGTTTCAGCAGACCATCATCGGCCGGTTTATCCCGTTTAATATCTTTTTTATAAAGAACGTAATAATAACGATACCAATCGATAAGCAACTGTTTGTAGGGCACGCCGGTCACATTAAAGAAACCGCGCTCGTGGCTTCGGTACGAGCGGGTGGCGAACAAGATGGCCGGAATGGCCGACTTGCCAAAACGGTCGCCCACATACTTCCAGAGGGAGTGCCCCGCATACATGGCATCCACCTGCGAGAGTTCGCCAAAGTCGGCGTACTTCTCCGTCAGGATGCCGTTTTTCACGTAGGCATCTATCGTGCTGTTCCACTCCTCACCGATATAGGAGGAGAGGCCCGAAAAATACCAATTCGGAACATCCAGAAGACTTTCAGAAGAGATATTAGCCCCCACCGACGTGCCGTTGATGACCCAATGAGCATAGAGGTTCATGATGCCGGCGCGCAACATGCGATCGAAATGGGTGCGGTCGCCATCGAAATAGAGATAGACCTTTGTTCCATAGATGTTGGTGACACCGCCCTGGTTGTAAAAGTCTTCATTGTCGTAGGCGAAATTCGACTCGCGGAAATCAGACTGCGTATTATAAACGATAAACTGTATCTTTTTGGTAGAGGTGTAGTTCAGCATCCTTTCAATCTCATCAATCTCGGTAGGCGCTTTCCACAGCACATACTCGGCCAACTCTTTGCCCGTGGGATAGAAATAAACATCGAACTGCGTGGTGCGGTAATACTCCCAGTTCTGTTTCTGATACTGCACCCGATTTTTACCAAAAGAGAGCTGCGATCCGTTATAAAACTGTGCGGAAAGAGGCTGTATAACGAAAAATAAGACACTGATTATCAAAGTTTTCAGCATCCATCTTTTCTTCCAATTGCCCTTAATTTCCGTTGGTCGCAACAACACTTATCCTAAATTATTGAAAGTGCAAAAGTACAAAAAAATCGCGTATTCTATTTTTGACCGTCAATAATTTCGCGGAAAAGGCACACGCCGATAGGCAGCAACTCATCGGGGAAGTCGAAATAGGGGTTGTGCAGCGAGGGTTGGCACTCACCGGAACCGAGTCCGAACAAGGCGCCCGGGTAGTGTTGGGTGAGCAGTCCGAAGTCCTCACCCCACGAGAAAGGAAATTCCAACTCTTTGTATTCCAATCCGATGCGTTCAGCTGCTGTCCGCACCTCCGCCATCGCATCCGGATGGTTGTTAGAAGCCGCAAAGTACTCTTTCCAGTTTTGCGTAGAGGCAAGTCCAGGCACTTTTTTCACCTCTTCGTCCACAATCTGAAGCACCTCCTTTTTGGTTTGTTGCAGCCAGGCGTCGTCCTTGGCGCGCAAGGTGAAGCGCAGCACCCCGTCGCCGGCGGCCACCCCGTAGGCCTGCTCCCCTACCCTAAACTCCACCAGCGTGAGCAGACGATAGTGGTCGCTGTGCATATCGTAATTGTTGAGCGCCAGCAACTTATCGGCGATGGCTCGTGCAGCAGGATAGGGCGACAATGCCTTGAGAGGCTCTGCGGCATGGGCACTATGTCCCTGCAAAACAATGTCGGTGCTCACCACCGAGCAGGTAAAACTGCCTGGCTTGCCCAGCACGGTACCTAACTTCTCACCCGGAATATTATGCAGAGCATACACACAGTCGGGCTGATACGCGTCGAGGCAGTGCGTGGAGAGCATCTGGCCAGCGCCCTGACCGGTCTCCTCGGCGGCCTGAAAGAACAGCAGCACCCGTCCGCGCTGAGGCGGCCGCTGATGCAGACTGTGAGCCAGTCCGAGCAGGATGGTGGCATGGCCGTCGTGACCGCACTTGTGGGCCACTCCCGCCATCTCTGAGGCGTAGGGAACGTCGATAGTCTCCTCCACCCGCACGGCATCGAAGTCGCCGCGGAACAGCAGCGTACGCCCGGGTTCTTCGCCCTCAAAAACGGCGATAATGCTCTGTGAATCAGCAAAAGTAAGGATGCGCGAAGGCGAACAGGCTTTCAGCTGTTCCAAAATAAACGCATGGGTGCGCACCTCCTCACCGGAGGGTTCCGCCAGCCTGTGCAATTGGTGGCGAATATCTGTTAATGGAGATTCTATAGTTTTATTCATCATAACTAAAATACTATAGTATTTGAAGTTGACTTGCTTTGATCATGACAGTGTTTCATACACCACCCTTTCAAGGAAGAGGGCGTGTGCCGGTGCGGAATCGCCCGCCGCGCAACGGTCCTTGCGCTCCACAATCTGTTCGAACTCTTCCACCGACAACTTTCCCCTACCCACTTGCAGGAGGGTGCCCACCACCGCACGCACCATGTTGCGCAAGAACCGGTCGGCCGTGATGGTGAACACCAGCAGTCCGTCCTCCTCGCGCCACATCGCCTCCGTGACCTTGCAGTTGTTGTTGTTGACCTGTGTGTGCAGCTTCGAGAAGCTGGTGAAATCGACCGTCCGTAGCAGGATGTCCGCCGCCTCGTTCATCTTCGCCACATCCAACTGGTGGAACTCGCGGCAGGTGTACGGGAAGCGGAAACACTCCTTGCTGACCGCCACATAGTACCGGTAAGTGCGCGCCACCGCGCTGAAACGGGCGTGCAGGTCATTGTTCACAGGAAAAATCCGATAGATGGCTATCTCTTTGGGTAAAAAGCTGTTGAGCTTGTCGCAGAGCCTCATCGTATCCAACTGCAGTTCCGTATCGAAATGGGCGAAAAACTGGCGGGCGTGAACGCCCGTATCGGTACGGCCGCAGCCTGTCACCGCCACCGGCTCGCGCAACAGCAGCGTCAGGGCATGCTCCAATACGCCCTGCACCGTCTCCTGTCCGGGCTGCACCTGCCAGCCCGAAAAGGGCGTTCCGTTATAGGCCATCTCGATGAAATACCTCATACTAATATTGCGATGAAATAACAATCCGTTGCAAGTTGCCTAACTCCTTGGCCCGCTCGTTCAGCTCCCCAATCCGCATCATGATGTCGCGCTGCTCCTGCTCGGTCAAATCGCCACTCTCCAACTCTTTAATCAACAACTCTTTACACTTATCTATCAATCTCATCTTGAAGAGGTTGACACATCCTGTAATCTCTTGGTTCAAGCATTCGATGTCCGTGTCGGGACGAGGCGTATCCATGTCGAACCGCTGTTCCCATGCCGGGCTGCAATCGGGAGTCTGCTCGGTGAGAATCGGAATCGCCAATGCCTGCAGCGCCTCATCGTCGTGTTGGGCGAAGGCCTTGCAGAGGTCGTCCTGCGAGTCGAACTGCTGGGCGAGACGGGCATACTCCTGATAGAAACGCTGGTAGAGCGGATTGGTGAAACTGATCTCCTCAGCGTGGAACTCGTTGAACACGTACTGGTCCACCCGCATCCTGCGTATCACTTCCTGCCCGTCGGTATCCACATCGCGCACGTTGGTCTCGAAGAAACCATATTTCAGGATGAGACGTATGATGTTGTATTCCAGATCGTAAAGCGGATCGGTGGGGGGCTGTTGGGTTTGGGGCACCTCTTCCGGTTTGACCACATTGGGCAGCTGTTGCTGCACGGGCTGACCTTGTTGTACGGGTTGTTGGGGGATGTTCGTCACCCTTGCTGGCGATGGGGTGTTCATCCGCTTCCACAAAGCCCGTTTCAAATTCACCTGCAACGACTCTTCCGACAGTTGAAACAGTTCGGCGCATTCGCGCACATAAAATGCCCGCAGCACCTCGTCGTTCACCTCCGCCACGGTCTCGATAATGGTGTTCACCACCTCGGCGCGTTTCAGCGGGTCGTTGCCCGCCCCGTGCATGAGGGTTTTCGCCTCGAACTGGATGATATTCACGGCATTCTGCTCCAGATAATCCTTCAGTTCCGAGTCGCGGTGCCCCTTGGCAAACGAGTCGGGGTCTTCGCCGTCGGGCAGCAGCACGGCCTTCACATTCAGTCCGGCGGCCAGCAGCATGTTGATACCCCTCAGCGAGGCCTTGATGCCCGCATTGTCACCATCGTACAGCACCGTGATATTGTTGGTCTGGCTCTTAATCAGTTTAATCTGTCCGTCTGTGAGGGCGGTGCCCGACGAGGCCACCACATTCTCCACACCCGCCTCCGACATGGAAATCACATCGGTATAACCTTCCACCAGATACACATTGTCGCGCTCGCGAATGGCACGGCGGGCGAAATAGAAGCCGTACAGCACGTCGCTCTTGTGGTAGATGGGATTTTCTGGCGAGTTGTAATATTTGGGACCTTTGGCCTCCTGGCTCATCACACGGCCACCGAACCCGATGGCGCTACCGAAAGCGTTGAGAATCGGGAAGATAACCCTTCCTTTATAAAAGTCAAACAGATTGCCCGTCTTCTCCGACTTGCGGCAGAGGCCTAACGTGAGCAGGTCGTCGGGCTTATAGCCGTCGGCAACGGCCTTTTTGGAGAACGTGTCCCACGTGTCGGGACAGTAGCCGAGCCGGAACTTGCGGATGGTCTCCTCCTTGAAGCCGCGTTTGTCGCGCAGGTAGGTGAGACCGATATTTCTCCCCTCCTCCGAATCAAACAGCTGGTTGGTGAAGAACTTCTCAGCGTAGGCATTCACATTCAGCAAGGCCTCACGCTCGTTCTTGGCGGCCTCCTGTTCGGCGGTCAGCTCCTTCTTCTCTTCCTCAATCGCGATGTTATACTTGCTCGCCAAATAGCGCAATGCTTCGGGGTAGGAAATCTTTTGGTATTCCATCAAAAACTTGATGGAATCGCCATGCGCGCCGCACACAAAGCAGTGATAGATACCGAGTTTCGGTGTAATGTGCATGGAGGGAGAATGGTCGTCGTGGAACGGACAGACCCCCTTGTAGCTGGCGCCAGCCCGTTTCAACGGCACGAAATCCGACACGACATCCTCGATGCGTGCCGCCATCTTAATTTCATCAATGCACCTCTGAGTGATCATAGTTAGTGGGCAACCTTATATTTTCTGAAAACTTTCACATCATTGATGACTTTGCAAGCCTCTTGGAAAGTTCTATCTTCTTGGAGCATATACTGATAGCCATCACTATAGGAATAGATATTTCGTGCGATTTCAAACAGCATATACGTCTTAATCAGATTGGGAGCCTTGTCGGAATTGCGTTCTTCCACACTCTTCTTATAGGCCTCCTTCATGTAGTCGGAAATCATCTTATCGAGGATGTCCATTTTGCGCAAATCATTCTCGGAAGCGTATATGGAGTCAAGTTCGGCTTTCTTTTCTTTGGCAAATTTTTCAAGATTAGCGGCGAAATAGAGTTTTGCGCTATCCACAACTCCCTCTTTTTTAGCATATTCCACCAAATCATTATACATTTTATTACTGATGGAATACTTCTTCTTGAACTCCTCGAAGGTGGGATATTGTGCCTTCAGTTTTTCGCGATTATCGGAAAGATAATTCATGACAAAACTGCTGACCACGCCTTTGCGAACGAGTTCGGAATAGAAGTAGGAGTAGTTGGTGGTGTCAAGGGGAATGAAGATGTCGGGCATGATGCCGCCGCCGCCGTAAACCGTCTTGCCGGCAGGGGTTTTGTACTTGAGAGAATCGGGGAAGTTGATGCTGTCGGGCGAGAAAAGTTCGCCGTGTGAGTAGCGGTTGGAGATGTCCTTGAAATAGTCGTCGCGGTCATCGTAGGGTTTCTGGATGCAGCGGCCGGTGGGAGTATAATAGTGGGAGATGGTAACGCGCACTTCCGCACCGTTGGGCAGGTCAACAGGCTTCTGTACCAGACCTTTGCCGAAAGAGCGACGGCCCATGATGATGCCGCGGTCCCAGTCCTGCACAGCACCGGAGGTAATCTCGCTGGCGGAGGCCGAGTTCTCATCGATGAGCACAATTAAGCGGCCCTCACGGAACATGCCGTTGGGCAGCGACTTCAGCGTCTCGCCCGTTTTGCGGAAGTTGTCGGTATAGACCAGCAGCTTGTTGCCTTCGATGAACTGGCTGGCGATCTGCACAGCCGTGTTGAGGTAGCCGCCACCGTTGCCCCGCAGGTCGAAGATGAGGTTCTTCATCCCCTGCTCTTGCAGCTTGGTGCAGGCCTGCTGGAACTCGGCGAGACTGGTCTGGGCGAAACGATCGAGTTTGATATAGCCGGTGGTTTTGTCAATCATGAAATAAACGTTGATGCTGTGCATCGGGATTTTGCCGCGGGTGACGGTGAAATAGAGCAGTTCGTTGCTCCTGCCGCGTTTGATGCCGAGCTGCACCTTGGTGCCTTTCTTGCCTCTGAGGTGGTCGCGCACCCATGTGTTGGTAATCGACTTACCGCAAGCGGTGAGGGTATCGACCTTTACGATTTTGTCACCGGGCAGAATGCCCACCTTCTCAGACGGTCCATCGATGATGACCTCGATGACGTTGATGGTGTCTTTGATAAGCTGGAAGGTGATGCCCACGCCATCGAACGAGCCTTGCAGCGGTTCACGCGAGGCAGCCACATCCTTGGCGGTGGTATAGATGGAGTGCGGGTCGAGGGTGGTAATCATTTCCTTTACACCTTTTTCCGACAAAGCATTGAAATCCAATGTGTCCACATAAATCCTGTCAAGCAAGGTCAAAAAATAATCTACGGTCCGCTTTCCCGACTCGTATGAGGGGTTCGTCTGTGCGGACACCATATTGAGACTTAAAGAGAAGGTGATGACAACAAGTAACGTCTTGATTTTATTCATGTTGAAGAAAATTAATCTATTTCACGAAAAACGTGCAAAAATACAAAACATTGCGCAAAAATCCCATTTACTACAAATATTTCTTTCGAGTGTCTTTCTTCGTCACAAATTTATCAATTATAGGTTGCTGTCAATGAAAAATGTGTAAATTTGCAAATTCATTTATGAGATAAAAAATTTTTATAAGATAAAGTTTATCAATCATTTATAAATAAAAACAATGGAAAGAGACAACAAAATTTTTGAATTGATCCAGCAGGAGCGCAATCGTCAGACCAAAGGTATTGAGCTGATTGCTTCTGAAAACTTTGTCAGCGACCAGGTGATGGAAGCCATGGGCAGCGTGATGACCAACAAATATGCAGAAGGTTATCCTGGAAAGCGTTACTATGGTGGTTGCCAAGTAGTTGACCAGAGCGAGACCATCGCTATTGAGCGTGCCAAGCAGCTTTACGGTGCATGCTGGGCCAACGTGCAGCCCCACAGTGGCGCACAGGCCAACATGGCCGTCTTCATGGCCTGCCTCAACGCTGGCGACACCTTCATGGGCATGAACCTGAACCATGGAGGTCACCTCAGCCACGGTAGCGCCGTGAACTTCTCCGGCATCATGTTCAACGTGGTGGATTACAGCGTCCGCGAGGACACTGGCATGGTTGATTACGACGAGATGGAGAAGCGCGCCCTCGAAACCAAGCCGAAACTCATCATCGGTGGCGGTTCCGCCTACAGCCGTGACTGGGATTGGGCACGCATGCGCCAGATTGCCGACAAGATCGGTGCTATCCTCATGGGTGATATCAGCCACCCCAGCGGTCTGATTGCCAAGGGTTATCTGAACAACGCCGTCAAGTATTGTCACATCGTGACCACCACCACCCACAAGACACTCCGCGGACCTCGCGGCGGCCTCATCCTGATGGGCGAGGATTTCGACAACCCGTGGGGCAAGACCACCCCGAAGGGCGAGATCAAGAAGATGAGCGCCCTGCTCGACAGCGCCGTATTCCCGGGCGTACAGGGCGGTCCTCTGGAACACGTCATCGCCGCTAAGGCTGTCGCCCTCGGCGAAGCCCTCACCGACAGCTATGACCAGTACATCCAGCAGGTGATGAAGAATGCCAAGACCATGTGCCAGGCCTTCATCGACAAGGGTTACAAGGTCATCAGCAACGGCACCGACAACCACCTGATGCTCATCGACCTCCGCACCAAGTTCCCCGAACTCACCGGTAAGGAAGCCGAGAACGCCCTCGTGGCCGCCGACATCACCGTCAACAAGAACATGGTTCCGTTCGACAGCCGCAGCGCCTTCAAGACCAGCGGTTTGCGTATCGGTACGCCTGCCATCACCACCCGTGGTCTCAAAGAGAACGAGATGGGTGTCATCGTCGATATGATTGACGCCGTCCTCTGCGACCCGACCAACGAAAGCCTCATCACCAAGACCCGCGGTCAGGTAAACGAGATGATGCAGAACCGTCCGCTCTTCGCATGGTAATCTGAACCAACATCTATAAAAGGCGCCCTCGTGGCGCCTTTTTATTTCCATTTTTGGCAAAAAAAGAAATTTCAGCCATAATATTATCATAAAATGCCCGATTTTCGCAAAGACTTCCCCATTCTGGACCAGCAGGTCAACGGATATCCGCTGGTATATTTCGACAACGCCGCCACCTCGCAGAAGCCTAAAGTGGTGATTGACGCGTTGAACGACTACTACCAGACCATCAACAGCAACATCCACCGAGGGGTACACCACCTCAGCCAGCTCGCCACCGCCCGCTTTGAAGAGGCCCGCCGTGCTGTGCAGCAGTTTATCCATGCGCCGCACGCCCACGAGGTCATCCTCACCAAAGGCACTACCGAGTCTATCAACCTGGTAGCCAGCAGTTTCTGTCAGCGTTTCCTGCACGCAGGCGACGAAGTGGTGGTGTCGGAGATGGAACATCACGCCAACATCGTGCCGTGGCAGTTAGCCTGCGAACGGCATGGCGCCACCCTCCGAGTGCTGCCCTTCGACGACAGGGGCGTGCTGCGCATGGAGGAATTGGACAGTCTGCTGAACGAAAAGACCCGTATCGTGGCCGTCAACCACGTCTCCAACACACTCGGCACCATTAACCCGGTGGCGGAGATCATCCGGAAAGCCCATGCGAAAGGCATCCCCGTGCTGGTGGATGGCGCGCAGGCGGCAGGCCATCTTCCTATCGATGTGCAGGCTCTCGACTGCGACTTCTACTGCTTCTCGGGACACAAGATGTACGCCCCCATGGGAGTGGGCGTGCTTTACGCGAAAGAACAGTGGCTCAACGAGATGCCTCCTTACCAAGGCGGCGGCGAGATGATCAAGACCGTCACTTTCGCCCACACCACCTACAACGAACTGCCCTACAAGTTCGAGGCGGGCACGCCGTCGGTGGGCGATGTCATCGGACTGCAAACGGCCATCGAGTACATCAATAGCATCGGGCTGGAGGTGATCGCCGGACGGGAACAGGCATTGCTGGAGTATGCCACCCAGCAGCTTTTGCAAATTGACGGACTGCAAATCGTGGGGACAGCCCCACACAAATCAGCCATCATTTCATTTAATATCAACAAATTACATCCATTTGACATTGGCACACTGATTGATCAGATGGGCATTGCCGTGCGCACAGGACATCACTGCTCGATGCCCATCATGGAGCATTTCGGCATCCCGGGCACCTTGCGCGCCTCTTTCGCCTTCTACAATACAGAAGAAGAAATCGATCGGCTGGTGGCGGCCGTAAAAAAAGCCGTTATGATGTTGAGTTAGCGGAAGCTCGCCACAATTCCCGCCACCAACACGCAAAGCAGCGCAACCGGCGCAACGTAGCGCATAATAAAGTAGTAGGCTTTAAAGAACCCTGCCTTCAGCGTATGCTGATTGGTCACTTCGTCAAGCACCTCTTTCTTCGGATAAAACCACCCCATGAAGATGACAATCGCCAATGCACCCAACGGAAGCATATAGGTGGCCGTGAGCGTGTCCAAAATGTCAAAGATGGTTTTTCCCAAAAAAGTGACCTCTTTGAGCGGTCCGAACGACAAGGTACAGAGGATGCCGAGCACCAGGGTGGCCAGCGTGCAAAGCACCGCCGCCGTCACACGTTTCAACTTGAACTCCTGCATCACAAATAGCACAATCGCCTCCAACATGGAGACTGTGGAGGTAAGTGCCGCGATGGAGAGCAACACGAAGAAAGCAATAGAAAAGGCGATGCCGCCAGGCATACTGTTGAACACATTCGGCAAAGTTTCGTACACCAGACTCGGCCCGCTGGTGGGATCCTGTCCGAAGGCGAACACCGCAGGGAAAATGGCCACTCCCGCCATCACTGCAATCAGCGTGTCGGTGGAGGCGATGATAATACTCGACCTGAAAAGATTGTCCTGCTTACGCACATACGAGCCGTAAGTGATGAGCACACCCAGTCCAATGCTGAGCGAGAACATGGCCTGTCCGAGCGCATCCAGCACCGCTTTGCCGTCAACTTTACTGAAGTCGGGCTTGAACAAGAAAGAGAGCCCCTCTCCTGCCCCGGGCAAGGTGACTGCACGAATGCACAGTGCCACCATGAGCAAGAACAGCACCGGCATCAGGATTTTCGACGATTTTTCAATCCCCTTCTGCACCCCCATCATAATCACCGCCACCGTGATGGCCATGAAGATAATCTGATAAAAAATCGGCCAGAATGAACCACTGGAGAATTCGCGGAAGACGGCGCTCACCTCTTCGGGAGTCTTGCCCGAAAGGCCACCGCTGCAGCTCAGCACCACATAGTCGAGCGTCCAGCCCGTAATCACGCTGTAGAAAGAGTAGATGAAGAAGGTGGTGAGAACGCCCCAGAAACCCACCAACATCCAGCCCCTCTGACGAGGCGACAGCACGCGGAACGCACCCACAGCATTCTGTCCCGAACGACGGCCGATGGTAAGCTCGCTCATCATGATGGGCACGCCAATCAGGAAGACGAAAACAATGTAGAGCAACAGGAATGCCCCACCGCCATTAGCACCGGCAGTATATGGGAAACGCCAGATGTTGCCTAATCCGATGGCCGACCCGGCCGCCGCCGCTATCGCACCAAAACTCGATGTAAAACCGCCTTCGTTATTCTTCATGGTAGGATTTATAGATTTGAAAATTTGATGTTCGCTACGCTCACATTTGAGCTCAGCACGTGAGCATTTGAAAATTGGAGCAATTAAAGTCTCAAACGATCCCTCAACAAATCAACAATTCAACGAATCAACCCCACTTCTCCCCTCTCAAATACACACTCTCTACCTTGTTGGAACCGTAGGCATAGGGCATGAACTCGATGGTAGAGATGGGCTTGGTGATGAAGAAGTTGGCCGTTTTTCCTTTGGTGATGGTGCCCAACTCCTCTTCCACTCCCATAGCGTATGCGCTGTTGATGGTGACTGCGTTGATGGCCTCTTCTGGAATCATGCCATACTTGATGCAGCCCATAGAGAGCACAAACTGCATGTTGCCCGACGGACAGGAACCCGGGTTGTAGTCGCCAGCCATGGCAACGGGCAGTCCGGCTTCGATCATCTTGCGGGCGGGGGCATACACCATGCCGAGGAAAAAGGCCGCACCCGGCAAAATCGTCGGCATCGTCTCGGAACCCAGCAGTGCCTCAATCTCCTCATCGCCCGTATATTCGATATGGTCCACCGAGCGGGCATTGTATTTCACACCCACCTGGATGCCACCGCTGTAGTCCAGCTCATTGGCATGGATCTTCGGCTGCAGACCATACTTCATACCCTGCATGAGGATGCGCTCGGTATCTTCCGGAGTGAAGAACCCACGGTCGCAGAACACGTCCACATAGTCGGCGAGCTCTTCGGCGGCCACCACGGGAATCATCTCATTGATAATGAGATCCACATACTCGGTCTGGCGACCGATGTACTCGCGCGGCACGGCGTGGGCGGCCAAGAAGTTGGCCTTGATGGTCAGCGGCGACTTTTCCTTGAGGCGTCGGATAACGCGCAGCATCTTCAGCTCGTTCTCAGTGTCGAGACCGTAACCACTCTTGATTTCGATGGCACCGGTGCCGAAGGAGGCGACCTCTTCGAGGCGCTGCCAGGCGCTATCGAACAGCTCGTCTTCAGAAGTGGCCCGCAGGCGGTCCACCGAGTTGAGGATTCCTCCTCCCCTCTTCGCAATCTCCTCGTAGCTCAGCCCCTTGATCTTGTCGATGTATTCAATCTCGCGGCTGCCGGCATACACGATGTGCGAGTGCGAATCGCAGAAGGTCGGAAAGAGCATACGGCCGGTGGCATCCACCACCTCCACCTTCTCAGCAATGCCGTTCAACAGCGGCTCCGAAAACTCCGACATGGGGCCGTAAGCGGCGATTTTACTGCCCACTGCCAACAAATAAGCATTGTCGATACAGGGCAGATTCCTCATCTCTGCACCCGCCCTAAAACGAAGAGGTGCAGACTCGGCCTGCACCAACTTCTTGATATTTTTAACTAAAACTGCCATAATAGACGCTTGTTCATTAAAATTCAAATGAAATATCATCCAGCCAAAGCGTGGACCCCACCTGTCCCTGACAATTGGTCAAGTCGGCGAAGTTGTAGTCGGCGCTGGAGGAGACGATGATGGAGATGTGCGTGGGCTGTGCGGTGGAAAGACTGCCGCCATTAATGGTATAGTCAATCGGAATGTTGAAGGAAGTCCACTGCGACACATCGCTGCCGAAACGCTGGTAACCGCGGGCAATCTTTTCGCTGCCGTTAAAGAGTTCTACACAGATGGAACCCTCATCACCGTTCACGGGCAGGTATTTGTAAAACCCCTTGATGGCCGTGGGCTTGTCGGTGTACGGTCTTTTCACATTGATACCCTCGGGATATTCATCAGGATGAAGGAACTGATAGACGAAGTTCTCATCCAGCGGAGCCATAGCACCAGGAATGAGCAGCTGTCCGTTACCATCGGTGAGCAAACCCGTGACTAACTTCATGCATGATTTGCCACTATGCGGGTCGGTTTTGTCACGATAGGCAGTAATGGGAGAAGAGGTCAAAGCCATCGACTCAACATCCAACAAGGCACGAAGGCTGTTCAAAGAATAAAAAACGGAAGATTGGTACTCCACGTAGATTTCATTCGACATCTCTTGCTTGTACCAGCAATCCTCAAAACCACCATCTACAATGTCGTGTACGAACGCATCGCAGGTGGGTTTCGTATAGCCTAAGTCAGTGTCGGTAGTATCCACGATATCCGGTTTGGGCGGAGTAGGATCATCAGGATCTTTGCAGCTGACAGCCATGAAAATCGCTGCCAAACACAGCGTCAGGGGAATCATCATTTTTTTCATATCAATAAAAATTAAGGTTAATATTCGATTATGCGATCATACAATTATTAATTGTTCATTGTAATTGTACATTGTATTAGAGCCCATATACCACTTTGAGAACATAATTACGCGGAGCCTCCAAATACATGGGGCGCAACGTATATTCGTTGTTCAACACATTCTTCACAGCAAAAGAGACCTCCAATTGCGGGAGAATCTTATAAGAAAGGCTTAAATCGAGTGTAAATGAACCTTTGTCATGCGCTTTGGCAAAATTGGCATATCCCGTAAAGGGAAGTGTGCCCATATTAGACCAGAAGTTGATATTGGCCGGGGAGTTATCCGGATTCAAGCAGTCCATCTCATAGAAAATTTTATCCACATTCTTCATAGCGCTATAATAGGTGCAGGCCACCTCAAAGCCCAACTTCTTCCAGAACATAAAACCGATATTCAGTTTGGCATTATGTTGGATGCGGTATTTAAGAATACCCTTGGAAGGATCCGATGCTGTCGTCATATAGGTGTAGTCCTTGGAAGTCGAATCAGATGTCGGCTGGCTGTAATAGACGCCTTCCTTATTTTTGGTGATAGGATGGCTATAGGTGTAGCCCACCACGAAAGTCATATCCACATTCGGACCGATGTTTCCGCGCCCCACGAGCGACACATCAACGCCAGAGACAGAAGCGGGACCTGTATTAAGATACATGAAGCCCATATCATGCAAGAAGTCGCCCTTGTTTCCCCAGTTACCGAAAGCAAATTCAATAAAGTTCTTGAATTCCTGATGGTAGCCAGACACGTCGAACATACCCTCAAAGGGACCTACGCGGTAGGGCTGCACAATACCGATTTCCGCATTCCAACTGGTTTCGGGCTTGAGGTCCGGGTTGGGATAGAAACCGTAGTTACCGACTGAGATGGAGATATAGCGCTCACCGATAGTGGGATAACGGTAACCCTGTCCGAAGGAGGCACGGAAGTTGGTCATACTGATAGGAAGCTGGTAGCTGATACCGGCGCGGAACACCGGCTTCTGGGCGAACTCATGATCGGAGAAGAAAGCCTCCCAGCGGCCACCCACCACCAACACGAGATTCTTATTTTTCAAGAACTTCTGCTCCAACTGTGCATATACCGAAAGGTTGTCGATGGTCACCAAGCCCGGCTCCAACGACCCCTGCGTACCATTGAACACGCAGCCGAAAGAACGGGCGTAGTTATTGACGACACCTGCAGTGATACCGAGACCAATTCGTTTGATGATCTTGGTGAACTGATACTCGTCGTACACCATCATTGACTGGGCATTCTGAGCGCCAGTGGCCTCGTTGTTGTTGCTATAAGTGATGCGGTTGCGCAACTCGTGACGGCTGCCGTCAGGAGAGATATACTTCACACAAGGATCCAAGTAGAACATGAAATCCTTGAAAACCGACAGCGACCCTTCGTAGGTACGGTACATGTTGGTGTCGGAGTCGTACCAGAAAAACGACTGTGCATTCTCGGAATACATGAAGTTGCCCGACAATGATGCCGAGAGGTTACGCACCTTGAAGGAACGATAGCGCAGGTTGAAGTTCAAGCGGGCGCGCATCTCGTATTTACCCTCATTGGTTTTCCCTTGTGCCACCGGGTACTCAGGACCGATATAACTCTGGTCGTTGAAATACTCGCCGCCGATCACCAAATCCCACTGACGGTGGATGATACGGCTGTGCAGGAAGGAAGCACCCCATTTCATCGGGTTGACATCTCCCCAGCTCTTCTTATAACTGTCTTTCGGATTGTCGTATATACCTGCATGAAGCGTGATTTTAGTTTTGGGAGTCATGGTCGGATAGGCGGTCAGCACATTGATAGCACCGGTGAGGGCAGAAGAACCGAACAGCACAGAGGAAGCCCCTTTGTATATCTCGATGCTTCTCACATCCTCCATCGGGATGAAACTCCACATGGGACGGCCGGCATCGGGACGCAGGAACGGGATGTCATCGAGCAGGATGAGAACGCGGCTGCCCATACCTGAACTGAAACCGCTACCGCCACGGATCTGCGGCTCATTATCCACCACAGCCACACCCGGCATCATGTCCACCAAGTCGCCAGCATTGTCGGGGGCAATCACACCCGCATCATCAGGACTCATAATGGAAATGGCTGTTGTAGAAGTGGTCGGGTCATGGTCCACCTTCGCCTCTTCCACCGTGATACCATCCAGTACCTCAGACTCTTTGCGCAACGTCACCTTTTTCATCACTTTGGGGTTGCGGGCCGAGAAGACCACATCAACAGAATCCGACTGATACATGGTATATTGGAACACGAATGTACATTGGGCGGAATTGACCATCACCTCATAATTACCATTGATATCCGTAGTGGCAGGAGAGGCCAAACACGGAGAGTGAATCTCCACGTAAGGAAGCGTTCCCCCATCTTGATCATAAACCGTACCAGAAAAGATATAGTTTTGTGCAAAAGCCGCCGACATGGTGGCGCAACAACAGAGCAAAACAACTATTATAGAGCGTAAAAATTTATTCATATTCAACAATTAAATTCCTAATAAAATTGCGGGTGCAAAATTACAACTATTTATTATAATGGCAATAAATAATTTTGCATTTTTACGATAAAGATTTGAAAATCAACTAAATAATTATCTTAATGAATGTTAAACTAGAATTCCAACCCCGGCGAAGCTGTAGTCGTGGCAGAAGGGTCGGCCTGACAGCCGTATTCGCTGGCCGAATATCCTTCCGGCGGCGCGAAAGTGTAGCGCGGATCGCTGGCATCACGCTTCTGAACCACAGCATAATAGGGCAGTTTGGGGTCAGTATAACAGTACTTCATAAACTTACCAAAAATCGGCATGGCGGCACGTCCGCCTTGTCCGTTATCCATGGAGCGGAAATGAGCGCTTCTGTCGTCGCAGCCCACCCACACGCCGACGGTGAGCATGGGGGTATAACCCACAAACCATGCATCGGAGTGGTTGTTGGTGGTGCCGGTTTTACCTGCAACGGGGAAGTCGAGGTTGTACCAAGCGGCAGATTTCAGACGGGCGCCGGTACCATGTTCCACCACACCGCGCATCATGCTGGCGGTCTGGAAGGCCAACAATTGGCTCATGGCATCGTGTTTTTCGGGATGTTTTTCAAAGATGACATTGCCGTCGCGGTCACAAATCTTCACGATGAAGTAGGGTTCCACATACACCCCTTGGTTGGGGAAGCAGTTGATAGCACCCACCTGCTCGTATAGGGTGAGGTCAACAGCGCCGAGGCAGATGGCTGGCACGGTGTCGATTCTCGACTTGATACCCATCTTCCGCACGAGGTCCACCACAGCTGCCGGACCGCCATACTCGGGCGTGGTAATCAAACGGGCCGACACGTTGTTGAGCGAGCGGGCGAGTGCCTCCTTCAGCGTCAACGAGGACGCACCCGTATATTGGCGCCCCACCGTCCACACGTTCCCGTCGGGACGCGGCACCGACACCACCTCGTTGGGCACGTAGCTGCACGGGGTGAGCTCGCCGTTGCTGTTCTCCATGGCGGTGGCATATACATACGGTTTGAAGGTGGAGCCCACCTGCCGCTGCGACAGCATCACATGGTCAAACTGCGACACCTCATAATTCACGCCACCCACGTATGCCTTGATACGGCCTGTGTTGGACTCCATCGCCATGAAGCCGCACTGCAGGAATGATTTCATGTAACGAATGGAGTCATAAGGTGTCATCACCATCTCCTTGCGGGCGCCAGAGCCATCCTGGCAGGGCAGCGACATCTTGACCTTGGTGTTGAACTCCTTCTCTATTTCAGCATCGGACTTATGTGCTGCCTTTGCAGCGCGATACCGCTCCGAGCAACGCTTGGCGCTGTTGAGGATGCGCTGCGTCTGCTCCTTCGAGAGTCGGTAGAAGGGATGATTGGGATTCGACTGCTGCTCTTTGTTGAAACGAGCTTGCAGACCGGAAATCTTATGCTGCTCATCATACACGTAAAGATGCTCATATACAGCACGTTCCGCATACGACTGCATGGTAGAGTCGATGGTGGTGTAGATTTTCAGACCATCGGTATATATATTATATGGTGTACCGTTGGGTTTGAAATGCTCTGGATCGTTGAAGAAGTCCTGCAGGTAGGTGCGCACATACTCACGGAAATAGGTAGCCTGGCCGGTGGTATGGTCTTCTTGCATAAATTGCAGTACCAGAGGTTTTTCCTGATATTTCTTACACTCTTCTTTCGTGATAAAACCATATTTCTGCATCTGGGAAATCACAACGTTGCGGCGTCCCTTGGCCTTTTCTGGATTTCGGCGCGGGTTGTAACTGCCCGGTGCTTTCAGCATACCGACCAGCAGTGCCGATTGCTCTACGGTAAGTTCTTGCGGAGTGGTGTTGAAATAGCGGTGCGCAGCCGTCTCAATACCCATGGCCTGATGCGAAAAATCTACCGTATTGAGGTAAAGGGTGAGGATTTCATCCTTCGAGTATTCCCTTTCGAGCATAATGGCCACAATCCATTCTTGCAGTTTCGACTTCACCAAACTCACCCCTTTCTTTCTGGGATAGAGGTTCTTAGCCAACTGCTGGGTAATGGTACTACCACCGCCGTTATCGCTGTGGAACACCAATCCCATGGCCACACGGCCCAACGCACGGATGTCGATACCCGAGTGTTTGTAAAAACGGGCATCTTCGGTGGCGAGAAGGGCGTGGACGATGTTGGGCGACAAATCCGAGTAGCGGCAGTTGGAGCGGTTCTCCACAAAGTAGCGGCCCATCTCGGCGCCATTGGCATCATACACGATGGTGGCCTGCTGGTTGTCGGCGATATCCTTCTGCAGTTGCTCCAATGAAGGGATGTTGCGCGACAGGATATAGAAGGTAAGCGCGAGCCCGCCGCCGAAGCCTACGACAAAGATAAAATAGAGCCACCAGAAAATCTTGATCAGCTTCGACGATTTGCCCTTGGCTCGAGGCTGTTCAACTTTCCTTTTCGGCTTTCCGTTATCGTTACTGCTATACATGTTATTGACATTAAAGGTTTTAGATATGGTTAATGGAAGTGGGATAGACTTTCAGGTTTCAGAAGCCACCGCCTTTTCCAACTCATGGTACCATTCCTCGCCATACTTGCGCACAAGCGGACCTTTCAGGAACTGGTACACGGGTATATGCTTTTTTTCGCCCAGTTCGCAAGCGCTCTCGCACACAAACCAGCGATGGTAATTCAATGCGTCGTAATCGGGGAGTTTTTTGATTCTGATGGGATACAGATGACATGAGATCGGTTTCTGGAAGTCAATCTCATGGTTCAGATAGGCCTTTTCGATGGCACATTTGGCGATGCCGTCCTCGTAATACACATACGCACAGGCATCATCCGACAGGAGGGGCGTCACAAACTCACCCTCCATATCATAATCAAAGGTGCCGTCTGTTTCTACCAGACGGACACCTTCTTCTGTCATATATTTTTTGAAAATCGGGAAATTGTCCTCCAAGTCTGCAATCTCGTCGGGAGCGATGGGCGCGCCGGCATCGCCTTCGATGCAGCACTCGCCTTGGCAGGCCGCCAGGTCGCAGCAGAAACAATTCCGAATCAGTTCATCGGAAACGATAACATTTCCTACGATCAGCATATCAACTATTTGAGTCTCTTGAACTGGCAAGTGAAGTGGCGCATCAGTTCAGCTTCCCAAGTAATTTCGAGACCGCGTTTGATGGTGTCGCGGCGGTCGTACACATTCTTGAGGGCAGCGGCAATCACGTCCATGTGGTTGTTGGTATAGACGCGGCGCGGGATGCAGAGGCGCACGAAGTCGAGGCCGCCGAAACGGTTCTCGCGGGTTACGGGGTCGCGGTCGGCGAGCACGTAGCCGATCTCGCAGGCGCGGATACCGGCTTCGAGGTACAACTCGCAGGTGAGGGTCTGTGCCGGGAACTCCTCTTTCGGGACGTTAGTCAAAACCTTGTCGGCATCCACGAAGATGGCGTGACCGCCTGCGGGACGCTGATAAGGAATGCCGTACTCGTCGAGCTTGGCGGCGAGGTACTGCACCTGCTTGACGCGGGTCTCCACCATGTCGAAGTCGCAGTTCTCTTTCAAACCCACTGCCAGCGCGTCCATGTCGCGGCCGTTCATACCGCCGTAGGTCAGGAAGCCCTCGAAGGGGATGCAGAACAGCTTGGCACCTTCGTACCAGTCCTCTTTCTTGGTGGCGATGAAACCGCCCATGTTCACGAGACCGTCCTTCTTGGCGCTCATGGTCATGCTGTCGGCATAGCTGAACATCTCTTTCACGATCTCGCGGATGGTCTTGTTCTCATAACCTTTCTCACGAGTTTTGATAAAATAGGCGTTCTCCACGAAACGAGCGGAGTCGATGTTGACGGGCACGCCGTATTTGTGGCAGAGTTCGCAGGTCTCGCGGATATTCTGCATGCTAACCGGCTGTCCACCAACGGTGTTGTTGGTGATGGTGAGCACCATGAAAGGCACATTACCTTTGTTTTCTTTCAAAACCTTCTCCAATTTCTCCAGACCGACATTGCCTTTGAAGGGCACTTCGAGCTGGGTGTCTTTTGCCTCGTCGCAGGTGACGTCGATGGCGAAGGCCTTACGGCTTTCGATGTGACCTTTGGTGGTGTCGAAGTGGGCGTTACCCGGGATAATCATGCCGGGCTTCACCAGATAGCTGAACAGCACGTTCTCGGCGGCACGGCCCTGGTGGGTCGGGATAACGAAGGGGAAGCCGGTAAGCTCGGTGATGGTGTCCTTCATGTGATAGAAGGAGCGGGCACCGCCGTAGCTCTCATCGCCCATCATCATCGCGCTCCACTGGCGGTCGCTCATGGCGCCAGTGCCGGAGTCGGTGAGCAGGTCGATATACACATAGTCGCTCTTCAGCATAAAGATGTTGTTGTGGGCTTCTTCCAGCCATTTTTCGCGTTCTTCGCGGGTGGATTTGCGAATGGGTTCAACCATCTTAATTTTCCACGCTTCTGCAAATGGGATTTCCATAATTCTTTTATTTATAAGTTAATACTAATAATTTTATATTCAATAATAAGAACCTCTATCTTCTTTTAGCGGCCATTTTTTGACGCTGCAAAGTTAAGCATTTTTTGCAATGTCCGCACTGAATCGTTTGGGGGGTAACGTTGACCGACTTATCCAACTCACCCTTGTCGTTGTAGAACTTCCACGTTCCGCAACAATTGCCTTGGTCATCATAATGGCCGATGTAATAGGGATAACCATTCTCCTGATAAGCCTTCTCCTCCCCTACTTGAATACCGTTGCGGTAATGCTCTTCCGACCACAACTGGCCGTTGGGATAATAGGCCGTACAGACGCTGTCGCGCAATCCTTCTTTCAGATTTTCAACCACATACACCTTTCCCTGACTATACGACACTCTGCATTTGGCCTGTCCGGTCGGCTGACCATTGGCATCCAGTTCGAGGATAAAAGCGGTACTATCCACATTAACGGGAGAAGTACCTTTCAGACTGTCGGGCAGCACCTCCACCATACGGGGCATATCCTTGTAGGGGTCGTCCTTCAGAAAGACGGTGGTCTTCTCGCCCATCTCCTTCTTTTTCTCCTTCTTGGGCTTGTCGCTACAGGCCGAAAGGGCCACCAGCGCAGCCAGCAGTACGAATAGGATTCTCTTCATTATTTATCGGATTTCTTGGTACATTTCTTATTCAACTCCTTGATTACTTGTGCGGTAATGTCGCGGTTAGGATCCACCACCACGATGGTGGGATTGCTGGAGGAGTAGGTGATGACGTAAGAGGCGGGTTCACCCTCCACGGACGCATTCACCAGGTCGGCAGCCTCGCGCAGAGCCTCAAGCATCTCGTTGGTGAGGTCGGCCTGCTTCTGGGCAAGGTTCTCCATTGCGGTCTGGTAGTCCTCACGGATTTTGTTGCTCTCGGTCTCCAACTGCTGGTAGGTGTATTGCATCTGGGTTTCGGTGAGCACGCCGGCATTCATATTCTTCTGGAACTGAGTGTAGTCGGCCTCCAGTTTTTTCTGGCGGGTGGAGAAAGTGTTTTCCAACTTTTTCGACTCTTCGTCGAGCACAGCCTGTTTCTCTTCAAACAGATCGCATTCGTAGATAGTGTCGAGATTCACATACAGAATGTTGCCATTTCCGGGCTTGGTGGCCACCTTCACTGCGGGGGCATTGCCATTGTCGGAGGTATCGCCACCTTTTGTTCCCACAAAATGCAGGATGAAGAGGGCGATAACGGCCAGCAGCAGCACGCCTTCCACAATCCAGTGAATCATATTGCAGTTGCATTTGGGTGAGGTGCAGCTCTCCTTCTCCTCTTTCGGAGTATCCGCAATAAATTCGAGGTTTTCCTCATGCTGCACTTCCTGTTCCTGAATGTTTTCGTTGATTTCTTCCATGATTATAATTTGTTAATTAATGATAACGATTAAAATGCCTTTCTATTTTACGTATTATGATTTCATTTTCAATTCTTCACAAACCGTCCCGTTTCCACGCCGCTGTCGGTGACGGCACGCAGCAGGTAGATGCCATTGGGCAGGGATGAAACATCCATGATTCGTAGGGGCGAATAATCATTCGCCCCGCCGTCCACCGTCATCATCACCCGCCCGGCGAGGTCGTACACCGTGAGGGTGCGGATGGGGCTGGCCGATTCCACCGTCAGAGTGTGGGTGGTGGGGTTGGGATGGAGGCGCAGACCGTCATCCGTGGCGGCGATGGGGCATGCCCCATCGCCTCGCAGGGCGCGTTCCCCGATGCCGTCCCAATCCCACAGCGGTTCGTCCTCGTAGCAGATATGGTGGAAGAAACAGAGGATCTCCTTCGCCATGCGTGCGGCACGGCCGTTGTCGTATTCCGCCACCTGCTGCATGGCGGCGATATCGGAGTCGGTCATGGTGTACCAATTACCGGCCACCGTTTCCCGCAACTGTTGCAGCGCCATGTAGTTGGCATATTCGTTGCGGGCAGCCTCATTGGTAATGAACTGTTGTGGCAGGGAGGACAGTAGCGCAGCGGCGGCGGCAAGGTCGCCCTCCATGCTGTACACCTCCGCCAGCTGGTAGGCCGCGACGGGGATGGTGGAATCGGCCATTTGTGGGGACGCAAAATTTTGCGTCTCCATGATGGTGGCGTACCACCGTTTCAGCAATGCCATGTCCGGCACGCTGTCGTTCAGGAGGGTGCGGATTTCGGAACGGGCAAGGTCGCCCATCGCGGCCGACAGGTCCGACAGGCGGGCGATGACGTCGGCATCATCCGTCTCATCCTGTGGGTCGGTGGCATACGTCTGTAGAGACGCGCCATGGCACGTCTCTACATCGCGCAACGTCTCTACCAGGGTGGCATATTCCTCCGCCATCGACAGGTACTGCTCCAGTGCCGTGAGGCCGTCACCCTGAAATCGCTGGATACCGCACAGGCTGGAGGCGCAGCTGTTGGCGTTTGTGGCCTGGCGGAGAGTGTAGTTGGAGCTGCCCACCGGAGTGTGGCTGCCGCTGTTGTGATAGTAATAGCTGACA
>JAFXTS010000024.1 GCA_017535665.1 Bacteroidales bacterium
CGTTGACGGTGAGCAACAGACCGCACAAAACAGCTGGTCGTTCACCGACGTACAGGTCAATCACACCCTCACGGCGACCTTCGCCCAGTACAGCTACACCGTCACCACGACGGCTGGCGAGGGCGGTAGCGTCACTCCGGCAGGCACCACCAACGTGACCTACGGTGAGAGTCTGACGGTGACCATCGCGCCGGACGAGTGCTATCAGATCGATGCCGTTTTTATCGACAGCGTCTTTGTGGGCGATGATGCCAGCTACACCTTCAGCAATGTGACCGAAAACCATACGATGGAGGTGACCTTCAGTTCCATTGAGTACACCGTTGGTTTCAGAGTTTATATGGATGATGAGATGGTGCTGTCAGACACCAGTTGGTGGTATTGTGGTGATTCGGTGGAGGTTGAAGTACCGCTTTTCGACTGCTATCATATTGATTCTCTGAAAGTAAATGGCGATTGGGTGGAACCGACCGACTTATATACCATCGCTTCTTTGGATATGGATTATGAGATAGAAGCCTACCTCTATGCCGATCGGTTCTATGTCGCTACCTCTTCGCAGGGTAATGGCGTGGTGTTGCCCTCCGACACGTTGTGGGCTTCCTGTGAGGAGGATGTCACAGTGACCTTTGTGCCTGAAACAGGCTGGCGTGTGCTGGATATCATTGTGGATGGCGAGAACTTGGGTGAGCCTTCTGACGACAGTTACACCTTTATTGCCATCTCTGAAAACCATACGATAGAAGTGATATTTGCGCTTCGTCAGTATGAGATTACCTCTTCGGTTGATCCTATCAATGCGGGACAAATCACCCCGTATGGTACGCAGACGTATAACTATGGCGACAGTGTCACCTATTACATCACTCCGTTCCCCGAATATCGTATTGTTCGTGTGGAGGTGGATGGAGAAGATGTTGGAGCAGTTGACAGCTACACCTTCAGCTTCGTGGATGACAATCACACGATTGTGGCCTATTTTGAAACGGTGGGTATTGATGAAAGTAGCGCATCGCCAATCGTTATACGTGTGGCTGATGCAAATCTCTTTGTGGAGAGTGGAAGCCAGGGTCAGATACTTGCTGTTGAGGTGTTTGACCTTTCTGGCCGTTGCGTGATGCGACATGGGGCTGCCGGCACGATGTTGCAGCTCCCGCTGCAGGTTGCTACTGGTACATACGTAGTGCGCGTTATCACCACCGAGACCATCGAAAATCGAAAGGTGTCGGTAATGCGCCGATAGTTTTTTAGAAAGAATTTAATGAAAAAAGAGGCCTTCATTCAGATGAGTGAAGGCCTCTTTTTTGGTGTTATACGGTCATTTCTCCGCAGAGTGGCTGTTGCAGTTGTCGCACCACCTCCTCGCGGTCGCTGAAATTACCTAATAGATGCATCAGTTTGGTGACCGCGGCCTCCAAGGTCATGTCGTGGCCGCTCAATACGCCGGCTTTTTGCAGGTTGAGGCTCGTTTCGTACCGTCCCATCTCCACCGAGCCGGTGTGGCACTGTGAGATGTTCACGATGACGATGCCACGGTCGGTGGCGGCCTTCAGCTGACGGTAGAACCAGTCGGCTTGCGGTGCGTTGCCCGAACCGTAAGTTTTCAGCACCACCGCCCGCAGCCCCGGCACCTCCAAGGTGGCACGCATCACCTCTTCCCGCAGTCCGGGGAAGATGGTGAGTACCGCGATGTTGTTGTCGAACTGCGTGTTGGCTTGCAACGGCATCGGCTTTTCTACCTTGTGGGTGTATTCGGGGAAGTACTTGATATGTACGCCCGACTTGGCCAGCACTGGGTAGTTGTACGAACGGAAAGCGTTGAAATTGTCGGTGCTTTTCTTCGTGGTGCGGTTGCCACGCATCAGCGAGGTCTCGAAGAAGATGGCCACCTCGGGCACTAATGCGCGCCCCTCGCTGTCTTGTGCGGCGGCAATCTCGATAGCGTTCATCACATTCTCCTTGGCATCGCTGCGGAGCATGCCCAAAGGCAGCTGCGAACCTGTGAAAATGACAGGCTTCGACAGGTCTCGCAGCATGAAACTGACAGCTGACGCGGAATAGGCCATCGTGTCGGTGCCGTGAAGCACGACAAAACCGTCGTAGTGGTCGTACTCGCTGCGGATGGTCTCCACAATCTGTGCCCAGAAGTCGGGAGCCACGTCCGATGAGTCGATCATCGGGTCGAATGAGACGGTGGAGATGCGCACAGGCAGCTGGTCCAACTCCGGCAGGTAGCTGAGCATCTGCTCTTTACCTAATGGGGCAAGAGAACCCGTGGCCGGATTCTCGCCCATGCTGATGGTACCGCCAGTCAGTATCAGAAGTACAGATATTTTTTTGTCCATAGATGCTTATCTGCCCCAGCGTTTCAGAATTTCCGGACCTGCGAAGATGGCCATGTCGCCCAGTTCCTCCTCGATACGGAGCAGCTGGTTGTACTTGCAGATACGGTCGGTGCGGCTGGCAGAACCAGTCTTGATCATGCCGGTACCCAAGGCCACCACGAGGTCGGCGATGGTCGTGTCCTCGGTCTCGCCCGAACGGTGCGAGATGATGGCGGTGTAACGGTTGCGGTGTGCCAGGTTGACGGCGGCGATGGTCTCGGTGAGCGAACCGATCTGATTCACCTTCACGAGGATGGAGTTGGCCACCTTCTTCTCGAGGCCCATGTTCAAACGCTCCACGTTGGTCACAAACAGGTCGTCGCCGACGAGCTGTACGCGGTCGCCAATCTTGTCGGTGAGCAGCTTCCAGCCTTCCCAGTCGTCTTCGTCCATGCCGTCCTCGATGGAGAGGATCGGGTACTTCTGGCACCATTCGGCCCAGTAGTCGGCCATCTCGGCGGGAGTGTACTCTTTGCCGGTGGACCATTTCAGCTTGTAAATCTTGCGTTCTTTGTCGTAATATTCGGAAGCGGCAGCGTCGAGGGCGATGAAAACGTCCTTGCCGGGTTCGTAACCGGCTCTGCGGATGGCTTCCAGCACCACCTCGATGGCCTCCTCGTTGGAACCGAGGTTCGGAGCAAAACCGCCCTCGTCGCCCACGTTGGTGGAGTAGTTCTTCTCTTTCAACACCTTCTTCAGGTTGTGGAATACCTCAGCGCCCATGCGGAGGGTCTCAGCAAAGGTGGGCGCGCTTACCGGCATGATCATGAACTCCTGGAAGTCAATGTTGTTGTCGGCGTGTGAACCTCCGTTCAGGATGTTCATCATCGGCACGGGCAGGATGTGGGCATGGCAGCCTCCGATATAGCGGTAAAGTTGCTGTCCGGTTTCTTGTGCTGCTGCTTTGGCGCAGGCCAATGATACGCCCAGAATGGCGTTGGCACCCAGCTCTCCCTTGTTGGGGGTGGCATCAAGGGCAATCATGGCGGCGTCGATGGCCTCCTGCTCGGAAACCTCCATGCCGTTGATGGCCTCTGCAATGCGTTTGTTCACGTTGTTGACAGCTTTCAGCACGCCTTTTCCAAGATATACATCTTTATCACCATCGCGAAGCTCCACAGCCTCGTGAACGCCGGTGGACGCACCTGACGGAACAGCGGCACGGCCCATGGCACCAGCAGCGGTGTAAACATCTACTTCAACAGTGGGATTCCCTCTGGAATCCAAAATCTGACGAGCGAAAACTCCAATAATCTTACTCATAGCAATTTTGTTTTATAGTTTAATGATTAAAAATTTATTCTTCATTAGCGGCTGCAAAGATACTATTTTTTTATGATAGCAGAACGCATCCCATCTTTCATTTTTCAATTTTCAGTTTTCAACTCTCAACTCTCCGCCACCTCCAACCATTTCCATTCGGTATCCTCAATCTGTTTTTGTATCTGCTGGTATTCGCGGTACAACTCGCCCGAAGCAATCTGTTCGGCGTAAAGTTCAGGCTGCGCTAACTGTGCCTCCAATTCAGCTTTCTTCTTGTTCAGCTCCTCCAACTCGGCCTCCAACTTCTTCACCTGATTGTTGCGTTTGCGCTCGGCAGCATCCTGCGCCTTTTTCTGCTCGTATTGCGCTTTATTGCTGATATTCTTTACTTTACCACTTTCATCCTGTACGGTGTTTCGCATCTGCAACGCTTGGAAGGAGTCGATTTTCTTCTTTTCCAAAAAGTCATACACATCGCCCAAATAGGTCTTGATGCCGTGGTCGCGGAACTCGACTACCTTACTGCTGAGGCCTTGCAGGAAGTCACGGTCGTGCGACACGAGAATCATGCTGCCCTCGTATTGCAGCAGGGCATTCTTGAGCACATCTTTCGACTGCATGTCCAAGTGGTTGGTGGGCTCGTCGAGGATGAGCAGGTTGAAGGGGGAGAGCAGCAGTTTGGCCAATGCCAGCCGCGACTTCTCGCCGCCCGACAGCACCGACACGCGCTTCTCGGTGTCTTCGGTGCTGAAAAGGAAACTGCCCAGGATGGTGCGGATTTTGGGACGGATGTCGCCCACGGCCACTTCATCGATGGTTTCGAAAACGGTCTTGTTGGGGTTGAGCATCAGCGCCTGGTTCTGGGCATAGTAGCCGATCACCACCTGATGTCCCAGTTTCACTGTGCCTTTCTGCGGCGCTAACTCACCCACGATGGCTTTCACCATGGTGGATTTTCCTTCGCCGTTGCGGCCCACAAAGGCGATTTTCTCACCACGCTCCAGATGGAAGTCGATGTCTTTCAGCACTTCCAGATCACCGTAGCCCAGCGTGAGATGTTCGGTCTCCACGGTCACGCGGCCAGAGTGCGGGGCGGGTGGGAAGCGGAACGAGATGTGCGAATTGTCGATGTCATCCACCTCAATCTTCTCCATTTTGTCCAGCAGCTTGATACGGCTCTGCACCTGCTTGGCTTTGGTGGCCTTGTAGCGGAATCGTTCGATGAATTTCTCTATCTGCGCAATCTCTTTCTGCTGGTTTTCGTAAGCATTTTGCTGTGCCTCAATACGTTCCAGCCGTTGCTGAACGTACTCTGAGTAGCTGCACTTGTAGTCTTGTATGTTGCCAAACGTGATTTCGATGGTGCGGTTGGTGACGCGGTCGAGGAAGGCGCGGTCGTGCGATACGAGGATGAGCGCGCCGCTGTAGTTGGCCAAATAATCTTCCAGCCACTGTATGGATTCGATGTCGAGGTGGTTGGTGGGCTCGTCGAGCAGGATGATTTCAGGTTGTTGGAGCAAAATTTTAGCCAACGACACCCGCATCTGCCACCCGTTGCTGAACTCCTTCATGGGACGGGTGAAGTCTTTTTTGCGGAAGCCCAAACCGATAAGCACCTTTTCGGCGTCGCCCTCCATGGTGGTGCCGCCTATCTGGTGAAAACGGTCGTTGAGGTCGGAAAGCTGCTGGGCGAGATGTGCGTATTGCTCAGATTCATAGTCGGTTCTATCGGAAAGTTCTTGGGTGATGCGGTGGATACGACTCTCCAATTCACGCTGTTCTACAAAGGCGGTCAAGGTCTCGTCCCAGATGGTCGTGTCGTATTGTCCGTGCAGTTCCTGCGGCAGGTAGCCGGTGCGGTGTCCCGCCGTCACGGTAATTTCACCCGACTCGGGTGCTTGGATGCGGTGCAGAATCTTCAGCAGGGTCGATTTCCCCGCTCCATTCTTCCCTACCAGTCCGATGCGGTCGTGGTCGCCCACCACAAACGACACATTCTTAAATAGGTAGTCACCCGTAAAATTTACCGAAAGGTTGTTGATGGCAATCATGCTAATCTTTCAAATCTCTCAAATCTATAAATTCCCCTTCGCATACCCTCTAATCTGCTGAATCATAGACAGAAGTCCGTTGGAGCGGGTAGGGGAGAGGTGCTCCTTGATGCCGATCTGGTCGATGTAGCCGAGGTCGCTGGCCAGAATCTCCTGCGGGGTGTGTCCCGACAGCACCCGGATGAGCAGGTTGATGATGCCCTTCGTGATGATGGCATCGCTGTCGGCGCGGAAAAACAGTTTCCCATCGCTCATCTCCGCATGGAGCCACACTTGCGACTGACAGCCGGGAATCAGGTGCGCGTCATCCTTATATTGTGGATCGATGAGGGGCAGACTTTTCCCCAGCTCAATAATATAATTGTATTTGTCCATCCAGTCGTCGAACAACTCAAACTCTTCTATAATCGCGTTTTCCGCTTCTGCAATGCTGTTCATGTTTTATTTTATAAATTATTGATTATAAATATTTTATAAAAATTTGTATATTTGAGAATAGGAGTGCAAAATTACAAAAAACTCACTGATTTTTTTGACTCAATTTTTTGAAATGAAAAATTAGTCGTATCTTTGCTGACTGAATTGAATCGTCGTATGAGTTTTATCGCCCATTTATCCCAAAAGATTGTTGATAATATTTCTGATAATCAGAAAATTATGGTAGTTTTGCCCAATCAGAGGGCAAGGCGACATCTTCTGTTAGAGATGGCGAATCGCATTGAGCATCCCGTCTTCGCCCCCACCATCGTCACGATGGACGAGCTGGTGCAGAGCCTATCGCCCCTCACGCTGGCCGACACCTCCCAGCAGCTGCTCGAACTCTTCCGCGTGTATTGGGCGTGCGACTTCCGCAACGACGACTCCTTCCTCACTTTTATGAACTGGTCGCGCACTTTTCTGAAAGATATTGACGAAATCGACCAGTACGACGGCGATGCGCGGCTCATTTTCTCCAATATCGCCGACCTTAAAGAGCTCGACTTTTTTGGACAGCATGAACTTACGGAGAATCAGCGCAAATACCTCGATTTTTACCAGCATCTTTATGATTTGTATGAGCGCTTTCGTGCCCATCTTTACCAAAATCATCTGGGCTATAATGGAATGATTTATAGGGATGTAGCGGAAAATGCGGCGCAGTATTTACAGGGTTTTGAATATGATGATGTGATGTTTGCCGGCCTCTTGGCACTCGCTCCCACCGAGCAGAAATTGGCCCGCGAAATTCGCAACCATGCAAAAGTGGATTTTATCTTCGATTTGGACCATTTTTATTATGATAACGATCACCTCGGCATCCACAAGATGGTGCAGGAGGTGGCTGCCACTACACAACTTCAGAAGGTAGAGCAGGTGAGCGACGATTATCGGGAAATTCCCAAGAACATCACCATCACCGCAGCTTCGCAGGCTATGGGACAGGTGTATGCCGCGGTGCAGATTTTGGAGCAGATGACTCCTGCACAGCTGGAACGTACCGCCGTCGTCCTCGCCGACGAGTCGCTGCTGGTGCCGTTTGTGCATGCCTACGGACAGGAAAAGTGCAACATCACCATGCGCTATCCTGCTCGACATACTGCTGCCTTCCACCTCTTTCAAGACCTGATGACCACTGCACAGAACTATCGCCGTCTCAACCACTTGGATGCCAGCGGAGTCCCTGGCTATTACCACAAGGATATTACCGCCCTTATTGGCAACCCCGTGTTGGCACAAGCTTTCTTTTCTGGTCAGTGGACAGCACAAAACGCAATGGATGAGGTGGTTGCTGTCAATAAGGCTTTCCTTACCTATGGTCATCTTAAAAATGTGCTGAAATTCGATTTCCCCGACCTGTCGAAAGAGGGCCGCGACTTTTTGAATGAGATTATCAATTTCCTCCAAAATACAGTCCAACAATTGGATAGCGAGGAAGAAAATGTGGATAGAGAAGTGCTGAAACTGTTGGTGCAGGAACTGAAAAAAGTGGATGAGCTGGCTGCCGGTTTCCAAGATTTCTTCTTGGACTTCCACACCCTCACCACGTTTATCAACGAGCAGGTGAGTGCGCTGGGACTACCCTTCGTGAGCAATCCCAACAAAGGTCTTCAGGTAATGGGAGTGTTGGAAACCAGAATGTTGGACTTCGATACGGTCATCATGCTTTCTGTGAATGAGGGTTGTATCCCAACGGGTAAGTCCACTGACTCCATGTTGCTTTTTGCAGTGAAAAAGCATTTCGGTCTGCCCACCTACGAGCACCACGACACGACGTATGCCTACCACTTCTTCCGCCTCTTGCAGCGGGCTTCCACTATCCACCTGATTTATAATGCCGACACCTCTGACTCGGCCAACGAAGAGAGCCGCTTTGTACGACAGTTGGAGTATGAGGTTCAGCATCAACAGCTTACGGATGTTATTAAGATGAAACGCCGGCAGATTTCTGTGCCGCCTAAGCTCTCCCCACAGGGCAATGTCATTTCCATTACAAAGACCAAGTCTGACATTGCCACTCTTCAAAATATGACCTACTCGGTCAGCACGTTATCCACCTATATCAACTGTCCGTTACAGTTTTATTTGAGTAAGGTGGCACAGATTGAGGTGCCCCGCACCATTGATGAGAATGTGGAGCAGAGCGTGGTGGGCAAGGTTATCCATGCAGTGCTGGAACAGGCGGCCAACGAGCTGAAGAACGTTGCTCAATCGCAGAGGAAGGACATTATTCAAAAGTATCAGGATCTCATTGCAACCAATCCCATCTATCTACGTGATTTGTTTTGGGAAAGCGAGGAGGTGAAGGGACAGGACTTGACGCAGGGTAAGCTGTTTATTGCCGTGGAGGTGGTGAAGCGGCAGCTGGATAGGTATTTGAAGGAATGGCTCAAGGAACTCTCCAACCCCGAGCTTCATGTCAATATAGTGGCTCCGGAGATGAAAATGGAGTTCGAGTTCTCGGTGGATGAGGAGAGAAAATTCAAGATGAAAGGCTTTGCCGATTTGGTGGAAAAGCGTGACGGCAAGACGGTTATTTTGGATTATAAGACAGGTAAAATCCACGAGTTGTGCTATTCCGACATGGACGACTTGTTCGGCGATCCTAAGTACAAGCAACTGTTGCAGTTGATTACTTATGCCTATATGTATTGGAAGCTAAAAGGTGGTGAACCACAGGATATTACTTGTGCGTTGGTAAGCTTCCAGTCGCTGATGTCGGGCGGCAATTTCTTGATGGAGCCGCAGAAGCCCACACCAGCTGGGAAGGGGACTGTGCCGTTGGAAATGACGGCAGAATTTCTTGAACTTTATGAGGGAAATCTGAAAAAACTCTTCCTCGGTATCATGGATGAAAAACTTCCGTTTGAGCAGACGACCGAATTAGACCATTGCAAATGGTGCGACTATTGTGCCGTCTGTGGGAGGTGATGATTATAAAAAAGAGATGCAATGAATTGCATCTCAACTTTTCAATTCTCAGTTTTCAATTTTCAATTTCCTTAGTCCAGCTTCAGCACGGCGAGGAAGGCCGACTGCGGCACTTCCACGTTACCAATCTGGCGCATGCGCTTCTTGCCCTGCTTCTGCTTCTCCAAGAGTTTGCGCTTACGGGTGATATCGCCGCCGTAGCACTTGGCAGTTACATCCTTACGCACCTGTTTCACGGTTTCTCTCGCAATGATTTTGGAGCCGATGGCCGCCTGGATAGCGATGTCGAACTGCTGTCTCGGGATGAGTTCTTTCAGCTTTTCACAAATCTTTCGCCCAAAAGGATAGGCATTGTCCACATGGGTCAGCGAGGAAAGGGCATCCACTGAATCTCCATTCAGCAGAATATCCAATTTCACCAGATGTGCGGGCTTGTAGCTGGAGATATGATAGTCGAAAGAGGCGTACCCTTTTGAGATACTCTTCAACTTGTCGTAAAAGTCAAATACGATTTCACCCAGCGGCAGGTCGAAGGTAAGCTCCACACGGTTGGAGGCGATATAGACTTGGTTGAGCAGTGTGCCTCGTTTGTCAAGACAAAGTTTGATGATGGGACCGATGAAATCGTCCTTGCTGATGATCTGTGCCCGGATGTAGGGTTCCTCTACGTGGTCAATCATGGTGGGGGCGGGCATCCCTGATGGGTTGTGAACCTCAATGAGCTCGCCTTTGGTGGTATAGAGGTTGTAGGAGACGTTGGGCACGGTGGCAATCACGTCCATGTTGAACTCGCGGTCGAGGCGCTCCTGCACGATTTCCATGTGCAGCAGTCCGAGGAAGCCGCAGCGGAAGCCGAAGCCGAGGGCTGCTGACGATTCGGGCACGAAGGTGAGGGAGGCGTCGTTGAGCTGGAGTTTCTCCAACGAGGCACGCAGCTCCTCGTACTGGTCGGCATCGGTGGGATAAACGCCAGCGAAGAGCATGGGTTTCACCTCCTGGAATCCGGCCACTGCCTCTGTACAGGGACGTTCCACCTGCGTTACGGTGTCGCCCACGCGCACCTCCTTTGAGGTCTTGATACCGGAAATGATGTAGCCGACATCGCCGGCCTTCATCACCTGGCGCGGCTCCTGCGTCATGCGCAACACGCCAATCTCATCGGCATCATACTCTTTGCCAGTGGACAAGAACTTGAGCTTGTCGCCCGTGTGCATGGTGCCGTTGAAAATGCGGAAATAGGAGATAATCCCTCTGTATGAGTTGAATACGGAGTCGAAGATGAGGGCTTGCAGGGGAGCGTCGGGGTCGCCTTTCGGGGCGGGGATGCGCTCGATGATGGCGGCCAGTAGTTCCTCCACGCCCAGTCCGGTCTTGCCGCTGGTCTCGATGATTTCCGACTCGTCGCAACCAATCAGGTCAATGATTTGGTCTTTCACCTCTGCCGGCATGGCGGCGGGCATGTCCATCTTGTTGAGTACGGGAATGATTTCGAGGTTGTTGTCGATGGCTAAATAAAGGTTGGAAATCGTCTGGGCCTGAACACCCTGCGTGGCATCCACCAGCAGCAGTGCGCCTTCGCATGCTGCAATGGAGCGGGACACCTCGTAGGAGAAGTCCACGTGACCGGGAGTGTCGATAAGGTTCAGCACATAATGCTCTCCCTTGTATTGGTAATCCATCTGGATGGCGTGGCTCTTGATGGTGATGCCACGCTCGCGTTCCAACGCCATGTCGTCCAACACCTGGTCTTGGAAATCGCGGTCATTCACCGTACCGGTGAATTGCAGCATTCGGTCTGCTAAGGTACTTTTCCCGTGGTCGATATGAGCGATGATGCAGAAGTTGCGGATGTTTTTCATATATATATTAGAGGGTGAAGTAGGGGATTAGCGTACAACCGTTACAGTTCCAGTAAATTCTTTCGGGGTGGCATCCATGGTGCTGGTTTGGATGACGTACACGTAGCTGGCGCAGGGGACTGCTTTGCCGCGCTGGTCTCTACCGTCCCAACCCTGTGTCAGCGAGTTGGTCTTGAAGATCAGACGTCCGTTGCGGTCGAATACCATACATACATAGTTGCTCTCATCCACACCTTCGCCTTGCGGCAGCCAGACCTCGTTGATTCCGTCGCCATCGGGAGTGAAGGCGTTGGGCACGTAGAAATAGAATGGTTTTTGGATGGAGACCATGCGTGTTACAGAGTCCATACAGCCGAAGTCGGAAGTCACCCATTGGGTTACGGTGTAGATGCCGGAGTGGGTATAGGTATGAATCGGGTTCTGGTCAATGGAAGTGTTGGAGTTGGACCATTGGTCGCCGAAGTCGTAGAGCCAGTTGGCGGCACCTTCCGAGAAGTCAATAAACTGCACATCTGCTGTGCCGTCTTCAATGTAGGTCAGGAAACGTTCGGGTGCGAATGCTGCTTGTGGGATGGGGTGTACCACCACCTGGGTTTCTGCGCTTGACGAACAGCCCACCTCGTCGTAAACAGTCAGCGAGTAAGAGGTGGTGACCTGCGGATAGACGGTGATGGATTGTGTGGTAGCCCCGTTGCTCCAGCGGTATTGGGCGTAGTCGTCGGCGGTGATGACAAAGCGGCTGCCGGCGCAATCTTCGTTAGGATCGAGGGTGAAGGTCGGCGGGTCAATAGAGGCCACGGCATATACGGTTACGCTGTCTGAGCGGCTGCAGCCATTTTCGTATGTCACGGTGACCGTGTAAGTCGTGATGACATCTTCCGGTACAAGGGTGAATCGCGGGACCGTGTCACCGGTGTTCCACCTATAGGAAATCGGAGTCTCGGTGAAAGCCTCGATGGTAACCTCTTCGTTAGGACAGAGGGTGTCCTTCGATGCCACTACTGTTAAGGTCGGCATGGAGTTGTTGACGGTCACATGGCAGCGGTTGACGATGTCGAAGTAGTCGCCGTTGCAGGCTGTATATTGCAGACGAGCGGTGTAGTCCGTGCTCTCTGTGGGAGTTACGGTCAGCAGGTCTCCGTGGCCGAGGACTATTCCGTTGGCGGAGGTGTCTTGTCCCTGGTACCAGGTGACGGTATAGCTGGGCTGACCGGTCGGCATGAAACGCCATGCCTCTTCGTGAGCGGTCCACGGACCGGTGTTTCTGCCGGGAGGCGTGATGCCTCGTGAGCAGTCGGCGTTCTGGAGCCCAATCACACCATTACCGTCGTTCCAAGAGGTGCAGGTCGGCGCATCTCGCAGATAAATATCAATAACATTAGTACCTTCATATAATACAATCATGGAGGTAAAGGTTCTGATCTCAGTGCAGGAGAAGAGCTTGATGTTGTTGAAACTTAACACGTAGCTTCTGCAAGGATATTCTCCTAAAACACCCTCAAAAATGCCGCCGTCGCCCGTGGATGCCACATAATCGCTGGTGGAGGGGTAGATGTCGCGGTAGCAGGCGAAGATGGTGTTGGGGAAGAGGTTGGCATCCGGAATAGACTCGTCGTACGACCATGCACAGCTGTTGCCGGCCACGCTGGTGTTGAAGGTGGCCACGGAGTTGGCGCCTGCCACAATCTGAGTGTAGGTATTACCATAATAACAGAAGGTAAAAGGCAGGTTTACCACGCTGCTCCATGTGTCGTCGGTAGCGTTGGCAAAAATTCGTGTGCCATCCGTGTAGCCGTAAGGCGGGTTGTAGGGGATGGAGAATACAAAGTAGTCGTCGGCCTCCACGGCAGTAGCCATGACGTTGGCGCTGAGGGTGACCTCTGGCTGCGATGAACAGTCAATGTTGATATCTACATTGTTGGTTCCGAGCTCAGCGGGTGAGACACTCGGACAGCCTTCAGCGGCGCAGTCCATCACGGCCACGGTCACGCTGGCGATGAGTTCGCAGCAGGAGGGGTCGGTGGGCGTCGCCGTCACGGTATAGCTGGTGGTGATGGTCGGTTGGTCGTTGATGGTAGTGCCGGTGGCTCCATTGCTCCATGCGTAGGTGTAGCTGCTGCAGGAACCTTCCACCTGCAAGTTGGCGGTGATGGTGACGGGCTCGGTGCTGCCGGCGCAGAAACCGGCGGGCGTGGCCTGCACGTTAAGGCGGGTACCCGACACTTCAGCGGTCACACGCACGGTCTTGGCGCAGCCCTCTCCGTCTGTCACACGCACGCGATAGACGGTCGTTTCTTCAGGAGTGGCGGTCACAGTGGGACCGTTGGTGGTGTTGAGCGAGCCTGCGGGCGACCATGTGAAGGTGTAGCCGCCGCCGCTGCCGCCCGTGGCAGATGCCGTGAAGTCAACACTTTCGCCTTGACACAGGATGACACTGGCGGGGGTTACCGTCACTACAGGCTGGTCGCACGGGATACAGGCCTGGATGCAGACATTATCAACGGCTGCAGGACTGTAGTTCTGGACAGAACCGTCGTTATGCCACATGAAATAAAGCAGCATGTATTGTCCGGAATAGGTTTCGTGATCGAGGATGATCTCGGTATGGTGCCATTGGTCGTTGTAGTTGCCATAGGTGTTGAAGTAGCTCTGATACGTCGCAGAGGTGGCATCCATATTGAGAAGACGGGTGGAGCCGGCGGGCTGAGTGGTGCTACCCGCTGTTACAGTAGCCTCTTCTCCGATGAAAATCGACATGTAGTCAAGGGAGCTTTCTCCGCCGCATTTCCAGTCGAAGCTCAGTACGAAGTCCTCTTCGCATTCGGGGAATTCAATCTCTTTGTAAGCCCAGACCGTGGTTGCCGTATTGGTGTAGCTGTTGGGCGGGGTAGCTGCTGTGGGTGAGTTGGACACATACAGGGCGTACTGTCCGCCGTTGTTGGTGCCTGTACCAGTGACCCACTGGTTGGTCTGGGTGCCGTTCACAAGTGTCCATTCGGCGCGGCCTGTCGGGGTCTCAAAGTCGTTGCAGTCCTGGTTGCAGTCACCCACCTCAACGGTATGGGTGGCGGTCAGGGTGCAGCAGTCGCCGCCGACGGGGGTGGCGGTCACGGTATAGGTGGTGTTCTGTTGGGGAACGTCAGTGGATACAGCCCCGCTTGGACCGTTGCTCCATGCGTAGGTGTAGTTGCTGCAGCTGCCGCTCACATTCAGTACAGCGTTGAGGGTGACGGGGTCGGTGCCGCGGCAATAGACAGCCGGCGACTGGGTGATTTCAAGCGTGGTGCCGGAAATCTCCACGGGGATGCGCACTGTCTTGGCGCAGTCCTCGCTGTCGGTAACGCGCAGCGAGTAGGTGGTGGTGGCCATCGGCGTGGCGGTGGTAGTGGCCGTGTTGGTGGAGCTGAGGCCCGTGGCCGGTGTCCACTCGTAGGTGTAGCCGTGACCGCTGCCTCCTGTAACGGTGGCATGGAAGGTGACGCTCTCACCCTGGCACAGCAACGCAGACTCTGGGGTGACATTCACCACCGGCTGGTTGCAGGGCTCGCAGGATTGGATGCAGACGTTGTCAACTCCCGCTGGCGGCATGGTCTGTACCGAACCGTCGTTGTGCCACATGAAGTAGAGACGCTTGATCTGTCCTGAGTAGGTGGCGCTGGGGAGGGTGGTCTCGAAATGCTGCCATGTGCTGGCCAAATTGAATTTGACCGATGAGGTGGTCGGGTTGTTCAGCTGGGTTGCACCAGTAGGTGCGGTGGATGAGGCAGCTGTGACGTTGGCGGGAGCGCCGATATAGACGTACATGTAGTCGCAGCAGCTTTCGCCGTAGGCGATCCAGTCGAAGGCCAGAACGAAATCATCATCGCATTCCGGAAATTCTATGTCTTTGTATGCCCAAACGTAGGTGCTGGTGTTGGTATAAGAGTGGGCTGGAGTGGCAGAAGTGGGGGCGTTGGTGACGTAAAGTGAGTACTGCCCGCCGTTGTTCACCCCAGTGTTCATCACCCACTGGTTGGCTTCGCTGCCGTTCACGAGCGTCCACTCGGCGCGGTCGGCGGTGGTCTCGAAACCGTTGCAGTTGTTCACACAGTTGGTGGGGTTGATGGTGAAGGAGGCGGTTGTGTTGCAGCAACCTTCTGATGAGATAGTACAGGTATAGGTGGTCTGTGTGGTGGGCGACACGGTGATGGTCTGTCCGGTGGCGCCGTTGCTCCAGTTGTAGGTGTAGTTGGAGCAGGCATCACAGGAAATGATGGCCTGCCATCCGTCGTAGCACACACTGCCGTCGGAGGTGAACTTCACGGTAAGGCTGTTGCCCGTGGAGGTGTATGTCACGTTGCCGTTCACCGTGCTCAGCAGGCCGTAGTGCAACTGTGTGCCAGCAGTGCCGACACCGTCATAGACGTAGATGTAGTCGCAGCATGTTTCGCCGTTGGCCGACAGGAAGGTGATGGTGACCGGTGAGCCGTTGTTAGAGGTGAAAGTGTGGATGTAACTCTCACTGGTTCCGTAGTTTCCGCTCGGACCGCCCGAATCATAGAAGCAGATGGGACTGCCGCAGGTGACGGTGGTAGTAGTATTGGTGATGTTGACAGACGTGGAGCAGTTGCCTGGGTCTGGCGGTGATACCATGGCAGTCAGTGTGACCTGATCTCCAGTACAGACGATTCCGGTCGGACCGGAGATGCTTGCAGAACATTGTCCATAAACGCTTCCCATATAGGAGGTCAAAATGATGAGGAGGGCGAAAAGTGTCTTTCTCATTAGATATTGGTTATTTTATTGATTATCAAATTTTTATAAATAATTTTTTAATGATAATATTTCAACAAACTACAAAAATTCTATATTAAATATTATCGCTGCAAAATTACTACTTATTTTTTATTTAGAACTCGCTATTCCTTACAAAATCGCTGAAAAAATGTTGCCTTTATTCTAAAAAAATCGTGTATTTTTGCACACTCATTTCTTAAGATGAAAGTTTTAGTCGTTTTACCCCGTTTCCCATACCCTCTCGAGAAGGGCGACAAGCTCCGCGCATACCATCAGCTGCGGGTGCTCTCGCGCTATCATGAGCTTTATGTGGTAACGCTTTGCGAGCATTGGCCATCAGAGGAGTCGATGGCAAAAATCCGTCCCTTCTGCCAAGAACTGCATGTGGTGAAACTGACTTGGACAAGCCGACTTTGGCACTCCGCTGGTGCACTTTTTAAGGGACTTCCCTTCCAATGTGGTTACTTTTACAATCGCAAGGCGCAGCGTATCATCAATGAACTGGTTGCCCGTGTGAATCCCGACCGCATCTTCTGCCAACTGATTCGCGTGGCCGAATATGTGAAGCATTTTAATATTCGTAAAATTCTTGATTATCAAGATGTTCTGTCTAAAGGAATGCAGCGCCGAGCCCTAAGTGCTCCCTTCTGGAAACGATGGTTTTTCAAGGCAGAATTTCGTCGTCTTTGTCGCTATGAGGCGGAGGTTTTTTCGCTTTTTGATGAAAAAGTCATCATCACCGAGGTGGACCGCGACCTCATCCCGCACGAACAGAGCCGCCAGATTCATGTGGTGGCCAACGGTGTGGATTTCGACTATTACCAGCATCGCGATTGCGAGAAGAATTACGACCTGATTTTTGCCGGCAACATGAGCTATGCGCCCAATGTGGAAGCCGCTAACTATCTGGTACGTGAGGTGATGCCGCTGCTTTGGCAGGAGTTCCCCGACCTCACCGTCGCCCTCTGCGGTGCTTCGCCCGTCCCCGCCGTCCGCGCCCTCCAGAGCCGCCGCGTTATCGTGACCGGCTGGGTGGACAGCATGGCCGACTATTATGCGCAGTCGCGGGTGTTCATCGCTCCCATGCACCTCGGTACTGGTCTGCAAAACAAACTGTTAGAGGCTATGTCGATGAAACTGCCCTGCGTCACTTCCACCCTCGCGGGCAAACCCCTCAAGGGTGTAGAAAACGGTAAGGAAATTCTCATCTGCAACACCACTACAGGCTTCGCCGATGCCGTGAAAGCCCTGCTCGAAAATGACGAAATGTACAACACCATCGCCGAAAATGGCTACCAGTTTGTGAAATCCAACTACAACTGGGAACGCGTCAACGAGCACCTCGCCCAAATCATCGCCCGCTAATCCCCCTCATCTCCCAATCCTCAAATCTTTCAAATCTTCAAATCTCCCAATCCTCAGTTTTCAAATTTTTCGTAAATTTGCCGCTTCATTTTACATCTATGAAAAAGGCCGATTACGTATTTGAAACCAGCTGGGAAATTTGTAACAAAGTAGGTGGTATATACACAGTTCTGTCCACCAAGGCACTCACCGCCGTCAACCATTTTCACAACAATTATATTTGCATTGGACCCGACATTTCGCACGAGTCGGGTGGCAACTGCGATTTTGAGGAGTCGCCGGATCTGTACCGCTCCTGGCGCGAGGCGGCCGTCCGTTCCGGACTGCGCATCCGCGTGGGACGCTGGCGTGTGGCGGGCAGTCCCATTGTTGTGCTGGTGGACTTTACGCCTTTCTTCGAAAAGAAAAATGAGATTCTCACCGACTTCTGGCTCAACTACAAACTGGATTCTATCAGCGGGCAGTGGGACTATGTAGAGCCGCTGCTGTTCGGCTATGCCGCCGGCAAGGTGATTGAGAGTTTCTACCAGTACCATTGCTCCGCCATGGACCATATTGTGGCTCACTTCCATGAGTGGATGACGGGTGGCGGCATCTTGTACCTCAAGTCCGCCTGTCCGCAGGTGGCCACCGTGTTCACCACGCACGCCACTGTGTTGGGCCGCTGCATCGCGGGCAACGGTCTGCCGCTCTACGGCGACCTCCAGCAGTACGACCCGCAGGGCACCGCCAACCGCTTCGGGGTGCAGTCGAAATTCTCGTTGGAGTCGCTGTCGGCCAGCCATGCCGATGCCTACAGCACCGTGAGCGAGATCACCGACCAGGAGTGCGCCGCCTTCTTTGAGAAGTCCGCCGATGTCATCACCATCAATGGTTTCGAGAACGACTTTGTGCCGAAAGGGGAGGAGTACGTTCAGAAACGTGCCGCCGCCCGCGCCAAACTGCTGCAGGTGGCCTCCTGCCTGCTTCAACAACCCATCAGCAACGATGCGCTGCTGCTGCTCAACAGCGGTCGCTATGAGTTTCATAACAAAGGTATCGACCTGTTTGTCAAGACGATGGCGGAGCTGGAACAACAGCATCCGCAGCGCGAAATCGTCGCCTTCATCATGGTGCCCGCCGGCACCAGCGGCCTCCGCACCGAACTCATCAAACGCATGGAAGAGCATACTTCCATCGACGACGACAGTCATGCCGCCCTGCGCGACTACTCCACCCATCCGCTTCACGATCCCTATAACGACCCGATTATCAAAGAATTGAACCGGCTGAATGTGGACAACGCCCCTGCCTCCAAGGTGAAGGTGATTTTCGTGCCGGTATATCTCGATGGCCGCGACGGCGTGTTCAACCTTTCGTATTACGACACGCTCATCGGCTTCGACATGACGCTGTTTCCGTCGTACTACGAGCCGTGGGGATATACCCCGTTGGAAAGCGTGGCGTTCGGCATCCCCACGGTCACTACCTCGTTGGCCGGTTTCGGGGCGTGGGTGAAGACTAATTTCGCTCAGCAACAAGGGGTTACAGTATGTCATCGCACCGATGCCAACGAAGAGGAGGTGTGCCGCCAGATGGTGGATGCCGTCCTGCATTTCTCCATTCTCGATGCCAAAGCGAAAGAGCAGGCTTCGGCCGATGCCCGTTCCATCGCCGCTAAGGCTTTGTGGAGCAATTTATATGAAAATTATGAAAATGTTTATGGTAAAGCATTGGAAAAGAGTGCTTTAAGATTTGAATTATATAAAGATAAAATGTCACATTTTGCCATCAATACCGAGCCCGAACAGAACGAACAGCCCAATTGGAAGCGTGTCACTATCAAATCCAACCTTCCCGATAATTTGGTGAAGCTGGAGGCTTTGGCCAACAATTTGTGGTGGAGCTGGAATTATGAGGCTCGTGAATTGTTCGAGGAGATTGCCGGTCCCGAATGCTGGGCCGAGTACAACCAGAATCCCGTTCACATGTTGCAGATGCTGCCGTTGGATGTGCTGCAAAAGTTCAGCCGCAATGCGCAGTTTGTACAGAAATTGGATAGGGTTTATGCTGATTTTCAGAATTATATGAACGAACCCCGTACAAGGTCTGAAAAGAAAGTGGCCTATTTCAGTATGGAGTTCGGCATCAGCAACGAGTTGAAGATTTATTCAGGTGGTTTGGGTATGCTGGCCGGTGATTACCTTAAGGAGGCCAGCGACTGCAATGTGAACATGGTGGCGGTGGGCTTGTTGTACCGCTGCGGTTATTTTGTGCAGCAGATTTCGCCGAACGGCGAGCAGATCAACCTCTACCCGCAGCAGAGTTTCTCCAAGCTGCCCATCCATCCTGTGCGCGATGCCGAGGGCAACTGGGTGACCGTAACGATGGCGCTGCCCGGCCGTCAGCTCTATGCCAGAATCTGGCGTGTTGATGTGGGAAGAATCAAGTTATATCTTCTTGATACAGATTTAGATAAAAATAATCCTGATGACCGTAAGATTACCGCCAACCTTTATGGCGGCGATTGGGAAAACCGTCTCAAACAGGAGTTCCTGTTAGGTATCGGCGGTGTGCGGCTGCTGGATGCGGTAGGGGAGAAGCCCGAGCTTTTCCACCTCAACGAGGGACATGCCTCCTTCCTTTCGCTGGAGCGCACCCGTATGCTGATGGAGCGCGAACATCTGTCGTTCCCCGAGGCCATGGAGCTGGTGAAAGCCTCCTCGCTGTTCACCACCCACACGCCCGTTCCCGCCGGCCACGATGCCTTCAGCGAGGATATGATGCGCGTTTATTTCTCGCGCTTCCCCGACCAGTTCAACATCAGCTGGCAGCAGTTCATGGGACTGGGTCGCAAGCGCGCCTCCAATGCCGAGGAGAAGTTCTCGATGAGCATCCTCGCCTGCCGTTTCTGTCAGGAGGTCAATGGCGTGAGCTGCATTCACGGCCGCGTCACCCGCGACATGTTTGAGTACCTGTACGATGGCCGTTTCTCCGACGAGCTGCATATCGGCTATGTCACCAACGGTGTGCATTATCCCACCTGGGCGCACAAGCGTTGGCAGCAGTTCCACCAGCAGTTGCTGGCCAAGGATTTCAAGAAAGACATCTCCAACGAAGAGCTGTGGAGCAAGATTTACGAAGCCTCTGACAAGGAGATTTGGAACCTCAAGGAGGAGTTGCGTAAAGAATTGATTAAGAGTGTGAAAGAATTGGTAGAAAGTCAGATGCGTCGCCGCAACGACCCGCCGGCGTTGATCATGAAGACCGTGAAGGCCATCCGCGACGATGTGCTTACCGTGGGTTTCGCCCGCCGTTTCGCTACCTATAAGCGTGCCCATCTACTCTTCACCAACGAGGAGAGACTGCACGCGCTGCTCAACAATCCGCAGCATCCGATGCAGTTCATCTTCGCCGGCAAGGCGCACCCGCACGACAAGGCCGGACAGGACCTCATCAAGCGCATCATCGACTTTTCGAGAAGACCGGAATATATCGGCAAGATTATCTTTGTGGAGAATTACGACATGGTGCTGGCCAAGAAGCTGATTTCGGGCTGCGATGTGTGGCTCAACACGCCGACGCGTCCGTTGGAGGCCAGCGGCACCAGTGGCGAGAAGGCCGTGATGAACGGCGTTCTCAACTTCAGCGTGTTGGACGGCTGGTGGGCGGAAGGCTACGTGCAGGGCGCGGGATGGGCTGTAGATGAGCAGATTACCTATGCCGATGTGCATCGTCAGGACGAACTCGATGCCGCCAACATCTATGCCATCTTCGAGGAGCAGATTGCGCCTGCCTTCTACTGTCGCACCGAAGGCATCCCGTTGGAGTGGACCGGCATGATGAAGAACTGCTTTGCGAAGATTTCGCCCCATTTCACTATGAAGCGCCAGCTCGATGACTACTACCAGCAGTTTTACAGCAAGTTGGAGAAGCGCAGTGAGATGCTGACTGCTGGCGACGGCGAGAAGCTGAAGGAGCTGGTACAGTGGAAGAACCGTGTGCTTTCGGCATGGGGCAACGTGCGGTTCCTCAAGAACAACCTGCCTTCCGATCCCGACAGCACCTTCTATCTGGGTTCCACCCGCGAGATTTATGCCGAGGTGGAGCTGGGCACGTTGCAGCCTGAGGAGGTGAAGCTGGAGATTGTGTTCACCCGCAGCAAAGAGGGGCGCATGCGGCTTTTCAGCAAATACGCTTTCAAACTCGATAGTTACCAGAACGGGGTGGCTCGTTTTGTATGTCCGTTGGATGCCAAGGTGGCGGGCGTGTGGAACTGGGCGTTACGCCTCATCCCGCAGCACCCGTTGTTGCCGCACGACATGGACCTCTGCATCGTGAAATGGGGATGATCCCCTCTAATACACCTCCATCCACTCGTAGCGGTTGCCTTGGTGCTCAATGAAACGCACCAAGTCCTCGCGCTTGATGATGAGCGAGGCGGTGTTGATGCACGGGTGGAAGCTGACCTTCTCGGCTTGCAGTAAGTTGCTGTCTAAGAATACGATAACATGATGTTCCACGTCGTTGATGAGGCCGAACGGCGTGACGGAGCCGGGCGTTACACCTAAATATTTCATCAAGCGCTGCTCCGAAGCAAAGCTCAATTTACCCTGGTGAAGTTTCTTCTCAATGTCGTGGATGTCCATCACACGGTCGCAGTCGAGGCACACCAAGTAGTGCTGGTTGCCTTTGTGGTTGCGGAAAAAGAGGTTCTTGCAGTGCTTGGCATCATGCCCGGCCCAGTACTGCTTGGCAATTTCAATGGTGGGGGCGGCAGGATGCTCCAAATATTCAAAGGGGATGTTCAGTTCCTCTAAAAGCTGGTATAATTTCGGGTCTCCGTTCATGGTTGTGGTTTTGGAGTGCAAAAGTACAAATTTATTGCCAACATTTTTGTATTTTTGCGCCTTAAATTATTGTGATGGAAAATGATGAAATTTTAGAGGAAAACAGCGGCGAAAAAGAGGAATTGTATGAACATTTTCGTTTCGTTGTGGATCCTGGCACGGAAATCATCCGGCTCGACCGCTACCTCACCAACCTGATGGCGCACACCTCGCGCAACCGCATCCAGCAGGCGGCCAAAGCCGACTGTATTCTGGTGAACGACAAGCCCGTCAAGTCGAACTACCGCGTTCATCCCCGCGATGTCATCAGTATCCTGCTGCCCCGTCCTGTCCATGTGTTTGAACTCATTGCGGAGGATATCCCGTTGGACATCGTCTATGAGGACGAGGATGTCATCCTCATCAACAAGCCGGCCGGCATGGTGGTGCATCCTGCTGTGGGCAACTTCACGGGCACGCTCGTCAACGCGCTGCTGTGGCACTTCCAAGGTCAGCGCAACGCCGCCGGCGAGGAGGTGAAACCGCTGCTGGTACATCGTATCGATAAGAACACCTCCGGCATCATGATTGTGGCGAAGTCGGAAATCGCCCAGATGAAACTGGCCGCCAACTTCTTCGAGCACACCATCGACCGCCGCTACCAGGCCCTCGTGTGGGGCGACTTCCCCAATGACGAAGGCACCGTCATCGGCAATGTGGGCCGCAACCCGCAGAATCGTATGGTGATGACCGTCTTCCCCGAAGACAGCGAGCAGGGCAAACATGCCGTTACACATTACCGCGTCATCGAGCGGTTCGGCTACGTCACCCTTATCGAGTGCCGCCTCGAGACCGGCCGCACCCACCAGATTCGCGTTCACATGAAGCATATCGGCCACCCGCTCTTTAACGATGAGAGTTACGGCGGCAACGAGATCCTGAAAGGTACCACCTTCACCAAGTACAAGCAGTTCGTCAACAACTGCTTCAAGGTGCTGCCGCGACAGGCGCTCCATGCCAAGTCGTTAGGCTTTATGCACCCGGTGACGGGAAAGTATATGCTGTTCGACTCTGACCTGCCGGCCGACATGGCAGAGGCATTGGATAAATGGCGCAACTATGCGAAGCATAAACAGTTGGAAGAAGATGATGAGGCGTAGTTTTTTATAGAAAATTATTATTGAGTAATGAAAAAAATAATCCTGCAAAAAGGAAAAGAAAAGTCGCTGCAACGCTTCCACCCGTGGGTTTTCTCTGGCGCGGTGGCCAAGAAGGACAAGACGTTGGCCGATGGCGATGTGGTGGCTGTTTACAACTACGATGGGCAGTTCATGGCGGTGGGACATTACCACAACAGCTCCACCTGCGTCAAGATTTTCAGTTTTGAGGAGGTAGAACCCGACGAGGCTTTCTGGCGCGAGAAGGTGCGCCAAGCGGTGATGCTGCGCCGGCAGTTGGGACTGATGGACAATCCCCGCACTACCTGCTGCCGCCTCATCAACGGCGAGGGCGACTATCTGCCCGGACTGATTGTGGACTGGTTCGATGGCAACATCGTGCTGCAGTTCCACTCCTATGGCATGTACCTGCTGCGTGACCTGCTGGTCAAGATTTTCGTTGACTTGTTCGGCGACAAAGTACATTCTATTTACGACAAGAGTGTGGCGACACTGCCCGAGGTGGCCGGTTTCGAGCCTGTGGATGAGTGCCTGTACGGCAGTTTCGACGATGTGCTGGTGCGCGAGAACGGCATCCCATATTATATTGACATTGTGAATGGACAGAAAACTGGATTCTTTCTCGACCAGCGAGAGAGCCGCAAGCTGGTAGGGGAGTATTCCGAAGGCCGGAAGGTGCTCAACCTGTTTTGCTACACTGGCGGTTTCTCGGCCTATGCCCTGGCCAATGGCGCCGTGCATGTGGATTCGGTGGACATCTCCAAAAAAGCCATCGAGTTTGTGGAGCGCAACATTGCGGAATTGGGCAAGGATTATCTCGCCAAACACACCTCATACGCCGAGAATGTGTTTGACTTTTTCGAGCATACGCCCGACCAGAGTTATGATGTGATTGTGCTTGACCCGCCCGCTTTCGCCAAGCACCACAAGGTGAAAGACCAGGGTGTGAAGGGGTATCGCAACCTCAACCGCAAGGCGATGCAGAAGGTGAAGCCGGGCGGTTTTCTGTTCACCTTCTCCTGCTCGCAGGCGGTGTCGCACGACGACTTCCAGACCATCGTCTTTTCGGCCGCTGCCATGGAGGGCAAGCGCATCCGGGTGCTGCGCCACCTCGAGGCCGGTCCCGACCACCCCGTTGATATTTTCCACCCCGAAGGAAGCTACCTGAAGGGATTGTTGGTATATGTTGAAAAATAAATGATTATGAAAAGAATTTTATTATTAACCATCTGTTTATTAGTAAGTTATTCTTCTTTCTCACAAGAAAAGAAACCTCTCTATGATGAGAATGCCGATGCTGTGGCACAGATTCAGACCGCTGTAAAACAGGCCTCCAAGGATGGCAAGTATGTGGTGTGTCAGGTGGGCGGCAATTGGTGCCCATGGTGCATCCGTTTTTCAGATTTTATTACCAATAATGATGCTATCAATCAGATTGTTAAAGACAATTTTGTCTATATCCATGTCAATTATTCTGCAGCCAATAAGAATCCGGAGGCGATGAAGATGCTTTCCAATCCGGCTCGCTTCGGTTTCCCGGTGTTGGTGATTTTGGATGAAAAGGGAAATGTCATCCACATCCAAGACTCCTCCTATTTGGAAGAGGGACAAGGATATAATGCGAAAAAAGTGGAAATTTTCTTCAAAAATTGGACTCCTACGGCGGTCAAGACGCTGAAGTAACATTCTGCTGAGCAGCCTTGCGCCTGCGCACTTTCCGACCAATGCCGAGGGTGATGCCGAACAGGAGCATCGCACCGGCGATGAAGGTGAAGAAACGTGCGAGATAGTCGCCGTGGCGGGTGTAGAAAGTCAGTTGATCATTGAGAAATACGTTCTGGCGGATGGCGGTGCGAACGCCGTACTGCGTGGTTTGGTGTGCGGTGCCGCGCTCGTCGATGAAGGCCGAGGTACCAGTGTTGGCCGCCCGCATGATGCTGCGACGCGTCTCTACTGCGCGCAACTTCGACAGCAGAAAATGCTGCGTGTGGCCGGGTGTTTCACCCCACCACGCATCGTTGGTGATGACCGCCATCACCTGCGCGCCGTTGCGCACAAACTCCCCGAAATGCTCGCCGTACGCCGACTCGTAGCATACGGGCACCCCAACGCGCACCTGACAGTCTGGTAACAGGAAGGTGCGCTGCTCGCTGTCGGCTCCCAACGACCCTGACGTGCCGCCCAAGTCGATGGCCATCTCTTCCAAGAAACCAAAAATCTTCGGGTAGGGCATCTTCTCCACGCCCGGCACCAGCTTGCTTTTGAAGTAGGTACCCGTAACACCGAAACGGTTGTAGCAAACCGAGGTGTTGCAGTAGTCGTAATACAGATGTCCGATGCCCGGTGCCAAATGGGCGGTTTCGGTGGCTTTGTGGTCATAATACAGCACAATGGAGGTGCCGAAGATGAAATTGAGTTCAGGATGGGTGAGGATGGTGGTGTCGAAAAGGTCCATTCCACCGTATATCTCACTGTTTCGGGCTGTTCCTCTCATGAAATTGTCATATTTCATGGTGTTGGCGAGGGCCGACTCGGGACAAACGACTACAGCAGTGTTGTCGGTGATGAGGGGGCGTGCCACCTCCAAGATACGGGCCGCATGTTCTTTATTCGACATGGCATATTCCTCTTCCCATGGGTCTGTATTTTGTTGTACCACAACGGCTTCTATGGAGCGGCGGTTCTGTTCGGTGGGCATCGGATAGGTGTAGAAACGGATAAGCGAAATCGCGGCCGGCGCCATCAGCCAGCCCAGCAGCACGCTCCCCACAATGATGCGGCGTTTGCCAGCTTGTCGCACTGATTGCAACAATGCAACTATCAGGAAGTTAGCTGCTAAAATCCAAATCGTACCCCCGAAAGCCCCCGTAATTTCGTACCATTGTACGAACTCGGTGCAGGCGGAGAAGAGGTTGCCGAGGTTGAGCCACGGCCAGGAGAGGTCCCAGTTGAGGTGGAGGAACTCCCATGCGCACCAGAACGAGGTGAAACAGAGGGCATTCACCCAGAAGGGCAACCGCAGTTTGCGAAAACGCTGCCATCCGCCAAACACCATCGACATGAACAGCGAGTTGAGCACCACCATGGCGATGCATCCCTCAAGGGTGCTGTTCTTTACCCACCAGGTGGTGAGGATGTTCCAAACAACAAAGGTAAGGTACGAGTAGCCCATGCCTTTGAGGAAGGGCAGACGGGCATCCTCTTCCGTCAGCGACTGGCTCACCATCAGCAGGGGCACGAAGGCCAAAAAACTGAGGAAGGCGAGACCGTGCGGAGGCCACGAGAGCCACAACAGGATGCCAGACAATAGGGCAAGGCCGAACCGATAGAGAAAGCGAATACCTTTGTTTTTGGGTTGGGATAATGTCATGGTAATTGGGTGATAATAAATTGGTTATCGGTCGGTTTTGCGAAGTTCGAAGTTCTTGCCAAGATAGACTTTCCGCACGAATTCGTCGTCTGCGAGCTCTTGGGCTGTGCCGGTACGAAGCACCGTGCCTTCGTGCAGGATGTAGGCGCGGTCGGTGATGGCGAGCGTCTCGTGCACGTTGTGGTCGGTGATGAGGATGCCGATGTTCTTGGTCTTCAGTTTGGCCACAATCTCTTGGATGTCTTCCACGGCGATGGGGTCCACGCCGGCGAAGGGCTCGTCGAGGAGGATGAACTTCGGGTCGGCGGCCAGGCAGCGGGCAATCTCGGTACGGCGTCGCTCCCCGCCGGAGAGATTCTTGCCGAGGTTCTTCCTCACTTTGTGCAGGTTGAACTCCGTCAGCAGGCTCTCCATCCGCTCCTTCTGCTCGGCACGGCTGCGCCCGCTGAACTGCAAGATGGACAGGATGTTCTTCTCCACCGTCATGTCGCGAAATACGGAGGCCTCCTGCGGAAGGTACGAGATGCCCAACTGGGCGCGCTTGTACATGGCCATGTTGGTAATGTCTTCATTATCAAGGAAAATATGACCTGACAGCGGCCTGATGAGTCCGACAATCATGTAAAATGAGGTGGTCTTGCCCGCCCCGTTAGGACCGAGTAGTCCCACAATCTCTCCTTGCCGCACGTTGAGGCTCGCCTCGTTGACCACGGTGCGGGAGTGGTATTTCTTGACTAATTTCTCCGTCCGGATGATGTGTGTGGTTTCTTCCATAACTTATGCTTTGGTGGCCGCCATGCGGATGGCGTTGGTAAGGGTGTCGGCGAACTGCTGCAGAGGACCTTTGACCATGGGAGCCAAGAAGATAGGAATTTCAAAGTTCATGGTAAGGGAAAGGTCGCAGCTGGTTTCGCCATCACTGATGTCGAAAGTGCAGGAGGCGGGAATCTGCTTGTCGTTGCCCACCGTGTAGGTGATATGGCTGTATGGCTGTTTCTCCTGAATGCGCAGGGTGATTTTGGCGATGCCGCTCACCTCAAATTCGCAGAAGTCCTCTTCGGCATGCCAGTTCTGCACCTGCTTCTGGGTGGCCATCTGTTCAAAATTGCGACAGTCGCACAGCATTTCATAGACTTTGCGGCTGCTGGCGTTGATATTTTCTGCTTTGCTTTCTATATTCATTATTTAATGTAAAAGTTTATAAATCAATTCTTTATAAAGTTCTTCTTCAGTAGTGCTACAATCTACACCTTTCGACTTCACATCAAATTCGCGCAGAAGGGCCATGTTGCGTACGAGAATCTGTTTGGAGAAACCAGAGGTGAGGGCGATGTCGCGGCGCAACTGGGACTCCTTACGGTTTGAACCGAAGCAGAGACGCTGCTCCTCCAAATTCTTGGTGGGTGCATGCTGGTACTTGAGCATGCCACTGTACAGGTAGTACAGACTGCCGATGGTGGCTTGCAACGGGTTGGCTTTCAGGTTCTGGCAGAAGGCGTTGACGATGGTGAAGGCCTTGGTCTCGTTGCGTTCGAAGAGGGCATCGCGCAGGGCGTACAGGTTGTACTGGTTGCTGATGCCGATATGTCGTTCGATGATTTCGGGGGTGATAGTGGTGCCTTCGGGGTAGGTGATGCGCAGTTTGGTGAACTCATTGTCAATACGTGACAAATCATTGCCGATATGCTCTGCAATGAGGGATGCTGATTCTTTGGAAATCAGGAAAGAGTGTTCCTTGGCGCAGTTTTCCACCCATTCGCCTAATTTCCAGTCTGGCACTTTCTCCGAGTTGAAGGTTACAGCATCGTTAAGTGCTTTGTTGGATGGCATTTTGCCGTATTTGTAGCAGATGACGAGAATGGTGGTAGTGGTGGGGTTGGCGCAGTAGGCCATGATGAGGTCGAGGGAGCGCCAATCTTTGGCCTCTTTCACAATCACCACTCTTTTTTCCACGCCGAAGGGGAACTCACGGGCCTGTGCGATGACTTCCGCGGGGTTGGTCTCTTTGGCGTAATATACCGACTGGTTGAAGTCGCGGTCGGTTTCCTCCATCACGTGCTCTTCGATGTAGTCGGAGATTTTGTCGATGAACAGCGGCTCTTCGCCGGCGAGGAAATACACGTTGGCGAACTGTCTCTTTTCCAACTGTTTGAGAATCTCTTTGTAGGTGCTTTTCATGGGGAATGTTTTGGTGAAAAATTATTTGGGAAGTTCGGTGAGTGTCTTGAGGGTGATGCCTGCGGTGGAGTAGGGGGCGGAGTGGATGGTGGAGAAGTCGTTCTGCAGGTATTTGAAGTAGCCGCACACGGCGATCATGGCGGCGTTGTCGGTGGTGAGGTCGATGGTGGGCACGAAGAGGCGGCGGTGGTATTTGTCGGCGATGCGCTGCATGGCGGCTTTGAGTCCGCTGTTGGCCGACACGCCGCCGGCGATGACCAGGTCGCGGCAACGCAACTCCTTGACGGCCCGCTCCACCTTGTTAGCCAGCGACTTGACGATGGCATATTGCATTGAGGCGGCCAGGTCGGCCACATTCTCCTCGATGAAATGCTCGTTCTCTTTGAGGTGGTCGCGCACAAAATAGAGGAAGGAGGTCTTGAGGCCGCTGAAGCTGTAGTCGAGGCCGGGGAGGTGGGCGATGGCGAAGCTGAATCGTTTCGGGTCGCCGGTCTGTGCCAGCCGGTCGATGACGGGACCGCCGGGGTAGGGGAGCCCAAGGATTTTCGCCGCCTTGTCGAAGGCTTCACCCGCCGCATCGTCAATGGTGCGACCGATAATTTCCATGTCGAAATAGTCGTTCACCTTCAGCAAAAGGGTGTGACCGCCCGAAACCGTCAGACAGAGGAACGGAAATTCAGGTTTTTCCTTTTCTTCTCCCTTTTTCTCCAAAAAATTAGCCAAAACATGCGCCTGAAGGTGGTCCACCTCGATGAGCGGAACCCCCAAACTGAAGGCCATCGCCTTTGAAAAAGAACTCCCTACAAGCAATGAACCCAAAAGTCCGGGACCATTTGTATAAGCTATCGCTGATATTTGATTTTTGTGTATCTTTGCACGCTTAAGTGCAGTGTCCACCACCGGGATGATATTTTGCTGGTGAGCGCGCGATGCCAACTCTGGAACTACCCCTCCATATTCGGAGTGAACTCGCTGAGAAGCAATGACATTCGACAATATCGAAGTGCCTTCTATCACCGCCGCAGAAGTGTCATCACAGGAGGATTCTACACCAAGAATATAAACCGACATAACCGCTGAATTTTGGGACGCAAAATTACGAAAAAAATCATAAAAATCACCTTGATTGTCTTGGGATGTTTTCTTGCCCTTGACTTAATCTTGGTGGGATTGCTTTTTGTGCCCCCCATTCAGGAAAAAGTGGTCGGTGTGGTGGCGGAAACGCTTTCCGAAAAATGGAACTCCCGCATCACCATCGGCCATATCTACCTCAGTCCTACGCTCAAACTTACGGTCGAAGACCTCGTTATCCGCGACCATCACGACAACTCCATGATTGCCGCCGGCAAGTTGAAAAGCCGTTTCACCACCTTGAAATTCTCCCCGTTCAAACTCGGTTTTTCGGATATCGAATCCGATAAAATACGGGTGAATATCCGCAAATACAAGGGCGATGATGCCGTCAATATTTCCATTTGGGCTAAAAATTTTCAAAAAAAGAAAAAAAATCCCAAGCCTTTCGAGATGACCGCTTCTTCCATCATCTTGAAAAATGCCTATTTCATTTATCATAACGATCTTACATGCCGTACAAAGGACAAGGGTGATATTGATTTTGGATATTTTGAACTGGAAAATATTGATGCCCGCCTTGATCAATTTACCATTATGGGCTCTGATATCTCTGCCGACATCGAGCATCTGGCTTTTACACAATACACAGGTTTCATTCTTCGCAACTTGTCGGGGAAATTCCATATCGGTCCGAAAGGGTTGGAACTTAAAAGTGCTACGTTAGCCACCCCGACGAGCCATGTGTTTTTGGATTTTGCCTTCGAATATGGAAGTTGGAAAGACTATGGCGATTTTTTGAATAAAATCAAATTCAATGTGCTGGCGAAAACCTCCACGTTCGACATGAAGGATATCCGCTATTTCGCTCCCAAAACGGCCGGTATGGACAACCGACTGGTCTTCTCCGCTCAGGTGAATGGTCCTATCAACCATTTGGTGATCAAGGATTTGGATGCAAGATTTGCAGATAATACCCATCTCGCTGGCGACCTCGACATCAAGAACCTTACCGATTTCTTCAATGCGGATATTCGTGCTAAATTGGTGCAGAATGAAATCGATTTGCGTGAGATACAGCAGTTTAAGTTGCCTGGCGGCAAGACTATCCCGATTCCCGAGCAGGTAGCTTCGCTCGGCCTGGTGACGCTTGATTTGGAATATGCTGGTGTCGTGTCCGACAAGTTTGATGTGGATGCCTCGCTGCTCACCAGCGCCGGCGATGTGGATGCGCAGTTCTCCACCCGCTGCCACGAGGCGGATGATGGGTTGGACTATGCTGTGACGGTGGCGGCCAACCGGCTCTCTGTGCCGAAGCTGCTCCCCAAAGTGTCGATGGTGGGCGGCGTTACGGGTACCGTCAGCGCGAAAGGTACGGTCGGCGACATGAACCGCCTTGCCGAGACCGTCTCCGCCGACATCGATGCCAATATCGCCCATGTCGCCCTCAAGGGTTATCCGCTGCGCAACCTGAAAGCCAAAGGGAAATATGCGGGCAAGCATCTCGATGCCGACCTCACCCTCCGCGACCCCAACCTCAATTTGGCGCTCAACGGCACCATGGACCTCTCCGGGAAAATCTCTGAATACCACGCGGAAGGCCGTATCGACAGTCTGAACGCTACTGTCCTGTTCGCTCATCTGCCGCTGATGGATAGCACCGTGACCAATGGTTTCGACAAACTGGTACGCTATGTGCAACTACATCCCGAACTCACTCTTTCTGCCCATAGTCTTTCCTGCGATTTGGCCGGTAATACTTTGAGTGATTTGAATGGTAATGTGTTTATAGACAGTCTTTTGTATAATCAGGATGGGAAGACTCTGGCGCTTGACCGCCTGCGTCTGGTGAGCCTTGCCAACGACCACCAACAGCTGATGCGCCTCTCTTCCAACCTCGTTAATGTTTCGCTGATTACCACCTACGAACTTGCGGATGTGCCGAAAGCCTTGCTGAACTTGGTCTATACTTACTGCGGAAATCTTTTCGCGGAGCGAAAAACGGCTACGGAATTCCACTACTGCGATGAACTTGACCATTCGCTGTCGCTGAAGGTGGATGCCTACAACCTTACGCCCATCCTCGATATGTTTGTGCCTAACATTCATATAGATAACAACACCACGCTGTCGGTGAAAACCAATGAATCGCATTCCGACGACCAGATTCAGTTTTTCTCGCCAGGCATTCGTATTGGCGATAAAATTGTGGTGAATAACGCTAACATTTCTTCCTATCAGGAGGATGTGAAGAATTTAGGTATCAACGCTTCCGTGCGTTCTTTGGTGATTGGCGAAAAAGGCAATTTCTCCTTAGAGAATATCGACCTTAATGCCAATATGGGACCGCAGACCTTGCATTATCGTCTCAACTGGAAAAATCCTGCCGTGATTTCAGCCCACAGGTCGCTGCTGGCGGGTGTGGTGAATTTTGCAGAAGATGGCTCTATCCGCACTAAAGTTGATGAGTCGGAAGTCTATTTCAAGGAATTCCCATTCTCCTTCAACCAAGACCATCTGGTGACGATAAAAGATGGTAATGTTCAGATTGACAATCTGATACTGACTTCTAAAGAAAGTCAGTTGAAGGTCAATGGTAAGGTGGGTAAGGCGAACGACAGTCTGGTGGGCATCATCGACAATTTGGATGTTGCGGTGCTGAACCAGTTCATCAAAACCGACAAGATGCGGCTGGGCGGTGCCTTGTCGGCCAACGTGCAGATGCGGGAGATGCGGGGCAATAATATCCTGCTGGGTACGGCCATCATCCGCGACTTCGAGTTCAACGAGGAGCAGTTCGGCCACCTGTATGCCAACGCTATCCTGCCGTCTGACAAGAATATCCACTTCCGCGGCGCCTTGATTAATGCGGATTACTTCCCCGATAGTGCAACGGTCTATAATTACAAGTATTCGGACCTCGCCCATCAGCAGGGGGTGAATACCCACCTCAACGGCCTGTATGATTCGGATCTGAAGCAGCTCAAGGTAACGGCCGACATCGACACGCTTCCGTTAGGCTTCTTGGAGCCGATGCTTTCTTCGTTTAGCCATAAATTTGAAGGCAATGCTTCGGGGCAAATTGACTTTGTTCTGAATAAAGATTCCATGTATTTTGAAGGTGTGGCGGATGTGCGCGAGGCGCAGATCGGTATCGCACCGCTTAACACTTTCTACAATATCAACCATCAAAAAGTGAAATTCACGAAGAACGGTTTTACGTTCGACCAGATGGAATTGACCGACCAGTTTGGCAACAAGGCCACCATGAACGGCTATGTGAACCATCGCAACTTCTCCGATTTCAACTTGCAACTCGACATTTCCACCCCGAAAATTTTTGTGCTGAACACCAAGCAGCAGCCTGATGTGCCATTTTATGGAGATGGCTTCATTTCGGGCAATATCACCATTGCGGGCGATATGGAGAAACTCTCGTTCTATGGCTATGACCTGAGTACCCAGAGCGGTACGGTGTTCTGTCTGCCCATCAGTTTCGCCGACAAAGCCCACTCCTCAGATGTGATCACCTTTGTAGTTCCCGAAGATGTGAAGAGCCCTGTTGAAGAGGAACAAGCACCGGAGAGTTCGATGGAGATGGACTTCGACTTCATCTTCAATGTCACGCCAGCAGCCGACATCAAACTCGACCTCGACCTGTCGGCCTTCGGCGGAAGAATCAAAACCAAGGGTGAAGGGCAGCTGCATTTCACCTATAACACGAAAAAGGACAAGATTAACATCCTCGGGGATGTGGTGCTGCAGTCGGGTTCGTTCATCATGACCTTCGCGCAACTGCTGAACAAGAAGTTCGAACTTCTGCCCGGCGGCGTGGTGTCGTTCCCCGGCCCCATCAACGACATCAACATCAGCGTGCGTGCCGGCTACTCTACGGTGGCCTCACTCGCTGACCTCTTCACCTCTGAATCCACTAACGTGCGCAGACTGCCCGTCAAGGCATACCTCAATTTCAACGGAAACCTCAACGACCCCGCTGCCATCGACTTCTCCTTCGACCTCCCCAACGCCACTGCCGGTATGCGTGACCTGTTCTACAGCACGATAGATACTACTAACCTGCAGAAAAAAACCGAACAGTTTTTCTCGCTGGTGATGCTCGGCAAGTTCGCCTCCCCACAATCGTCCATCACTGATATTAATCTGGAAAATACGGGTATCGGTGTGCTGACCTCCACCCTCAGCAACTTCATATCCAATCAGTTGAAATTTGTAGATGTGAATTTCAACTATCAGAATGCTACAGCCGACAAGGCCGCTGAATATGCCGTTGGGGCCTCTACCTCCCTCTTCAACGACCGTACCGTCATTGAGACCTACGTCGGCTATAAGGATGACAAGTCGAGCAACTTCAGCAACCAGTTCGTCGGCGACTTTAGCGTGGAACAGAAGCTGAATGCCCTCGGCACATGGCGACTCAAGGTTTTCAATGTCACTAATCAGGACGAGCTGCGCAACGCCACCCGCAACAACCCCTACGCACAGGGTATCGCTATCATTTATAAACAGGATTTCAATAACAGACAAGATCTTATTGCCTCTTTTACCCGTAGCAAAGAAGGGAAAGTGAAGAAGGAAAAGAAGGAGAAGAAAAACCGAAGGAACAAGAAAACAACCACTAAACCATAATGTTATGTTGAACTATTTTCAGCACACACCCATTTCTGTTACCATCTGCGACAAGGATGGTAAGATATTGGAAATGAATGACAAGTCAATTGCCACTTTTACCAAAGATGGCCAGTCGCTGGTGGGCAACTCGCTACTTGACTGCCACCCCGAACCGGCTCGCTCCAAACTGCTGTCCATGCTTCAAAACCACGATGTAAATGTCTATACCATTGAAAAAAATGGGGTGAAGAAGATGATTTACCAGATGCCGTGGTACGACGACCAACAGCAGTTCGGCGGCTATGTGGAGCTCTCGATGGAACTGCCCGCCGAAATGCCCCACTATGTGCGTCAGCCTAAAAAATAAAGTGAGATGTTGAAGTGCAGGTCTTTTTTATGGATGATGCTGATGCTGGTGGCCTTGCCCACCATGGCCCAGCAGCCGGAAGTGACGGTGACCGCCCGCTTCGACACGTCTCATATCCTTGTGGGCGACCATCTCCATCTGCAACTTACGGCGCGCACAACCGGTAACGCTTCACTGTCGTTCCAGTCGAAAGACGATTGGAAGATGATGAACTGCGAGGTGCTGGAGGCCGCTGATGCGCAGCATGCCGAAAAGGACGGACAGGTCAGGGTTTGGCAGGATTTTGTCGTGACGGCCTTCGACACGGGCCGTGCGGTCATCGCGCCCATTCAGGTGTGGGCCGACACCGCCCTGGTGGCTTGCAGCGACACGCTTTTCTTCTATGTGGATACCCTGCCCGTTTTCGTGGATACGGCATCCGCCTTTCGCGACATCAAACTCCCCTTAGGTGGCTTGGAGCGGGTGGAAAAAGCCCGCAGCAAAATCTGGCTCTGGCTGCTGTTGGTGGGAGTGATACTGGCACTCGTTGCCTTCGTGGTGGTGTTTTTCAAAGTCTGGTGGCCGAAATTGAAGAAGAAACGGGCCATCCGGCAGCGCGAGATACGCCGACAGAGTTCTGGCGCGATAGCGTTAGGACATATCCGCGAACTGAAGGCCAAGGAGTTGTGCCAGAAGGGAATGACCAAAGAACATTACTCGGAGTTGAGTGTTATTTTGAGAACCTATCTCGATGACCAGTGGGATGTGAATGCGATGGAGATGGTGACGGATGAAATCATGACGGCATTGGCATCGCTGGAGGTGACCGAGCAGCAGCGACTGGAGATTTTCTCATTTTTGAAAATCTCTGATTTGGTGAAATATGCCCGCCGGCAGCCCCCGATGGAGGAGAATGCTTTGCAAATCGACAATGTGACGAAGTTTGTGCGCGATACCGACCAACAAGAACAACAACGCCGGGTCCAAGAGGCCGCCCAGCGAAAATAAGGGAGGATTGAAAGATGCATGCATTTGACAACTTTTTCCATATCATAGGGCAGATGAAATTTGCCAATCCCCATTGGCTGTGGCTGATGTTGCTAATTCCCATCTACGTGGCATGGTATGTGTGGAAACGGCGGCGGCAGCACACGGCGATGGTCATCAGCACTACCGCCCCGCTCGGCCAGCGCACCTTCCGCTACCATCTGCGCCACCTCCCGGCGGTATTCCGCTGCCTCGCGCTTTTCTTCCTGCTGATCGCTCTTGCACGGCCTCAGAGCTCCGACAGCCAGGTCAATGGCAAGTCTATCAAGGAGGGAATTGATGTCATCATGGCACTCGACGTGTCGGGAAGTATGGACATGATGGACTTCAAACCCACACGATTGGAGGCTTGCAAACAGATTGCTGCCGAGTTTGTGCAGAAGCGCGAGAACGATAATGTGGGATTGGTGCTTTATGCTGGCGAGGCCTATACCCTCAGCCCGCCGACTACCGATCACGCCTATTTCTTGGAACTGCTCAAGAGCGTGAGACGCGAGCCGTTGGTGGATGGTACCGCCATTGGCGATGGCCTCGGCCTCGCCGTCAGCCACCTCAAAGACAGTAAGGCGAAGAGCAAGGTGGTAATTCTGTTGTCGGATGGTGTCAACAACGCCGGTTTCATCGATCCGCGTACTGCGGCATCTATGGCGAAGGAATATAATATAAAGGTATATACCATCAGTTGCGGCACCAACGGCCGTACGGCTGGCATCCGTGTGCCCGGACATGGCGTGGTGCAGAGCAAGACCGTGCTCGATGAAGCCCTGATGAAGGAGATCGCCGCCGAAACGGGCGGCAAGTACTTCTCGGCCGGCAACGAGAAAAAACTGCGTCAGGTATATAGCGAAATCGACAAGTTAGAGACCACCCGCCGCGAGGAAAAGACCGTGGTGAGCTGGGCCAACGACCACTTTCTGCCCTTCCTGCTGATCGGAATTTTCTTCCTGTTGCTGGAATTCGTCCTGCGATTTGTCGTGGTACGAGTCAACCCTTCGTGAACGATGATAATTCATTGATAAGTTTTTTTTGTTTTTTGTACCATCAATCAAAAAAACATGTAAATTTGCAACTTGTAAAAGGTATGTCCTTTTTGAATTGTAATTAATTAATTATCAATGTTATATAAAACATTTTTAGTATGAAGAAATTTACAAACAATGCTCTCTGGGGTGTGATTTCCATGGTTCTGAATCTCGTTATCCTCTGCTTGGTCGTGGTATCGGCGGTTCAATTGGGCAGTTATGACAAGAAAAATGTCTATCTGCAAGACTCTATTATGCCCACTTATTCCTACTGGACAGACTCCGTGAGATACTCGGAAGAGGCCCTCGGCAAGAAGCAGAACAGTTTGGAAGGCTACACGAAGTTGTTTGAGGATACGAAAGTTTCCGCAGAAAAGGTGCGCGCAACACTCGCCCAGGATCCTGAAAACGACTCCCTCAAAAACAAATACTATAGCGATACCACCCACCTCAACGACTATGGTGAAAACATCACCCGTCTGAAAACTGAAGTGGGACTTTACAAAGATACCGTCGGATATGCCAAGGCCGGTTTGAAACCGTGGGCCGACAAGTATAATGCCGCCGTCAATGAGGCATCTCCTACTCTCGGTGGTTTCAACATCGTTATCGTCATCACTTCCATCTTGCTGGTTATCAAGTTCGCCTGCTTCGGTTTCTGGATGATGCTCAATAGCAAGAATGTGCGCCGCGTGGCTCCGTGGTTCAAGAATAAAGATATCATGAACATTATTTCATGGTTCATCCCCATCTATAATCTTTTCAAACCCGCTGCGCTCTTCTCCAACCTTATCTCCGAAACCAAATATGTGCTTCGCGACAAATCCATCATCACCGACCCGAAAGATGCCAACCAGATGGAGTCCATCTCTTTGTGGTGGGGTTCGATGATTTTCGCTAAGATGATTATGCCGCTCTTCATCGGTGGTTTGGCCATCTGCCTCAATATTTGGCTGTTCACCCTCGTTGGAGCAGCCGATATAGACGTGGCTGCCAACAGCCTCGGTCTGCTCGGCTTCGGTACCTATTTCGGCAACACCGGCCTCTTCTTCTACCTCAGACCTCACACCATCGTGATGGCCTTCTACTTGATCGGCTGGATTGTCTATCTGGGTTATGAATGCTATATGATCTTCTCCTACAACAAGCTCAACAAGCTGATGTGCGACAATGAAGATAAGTTTGAGTTTGGGAAAGAAGAGATTGAGAAGAAATAAGAGTAAATAACGAATACTAAAAAGCCCGAAGTAATACACTTTGGGCTTTTTTTTATGCAAAAAGAAGCCCTCCACAGCATTGAACTATGGAGGGTTTTTAGATAATCCTTGAGTTAGGATGTTTAGCAGAGCTCGTGGATCACGAGGCCGGAGCGGAGTTTCGGCTCGAACCAGGTGGTCTTCGGAGGCATGATGTTGCCGGTGTCGGCAATGTCGATGATCTGCTTCATACTGACCGGGTAGAGGGCGAAGGCGACCTTCATTTCACCGCTGTCGACGCGGCGTTTCAGTTCGCCGAGGCCGCGGATGCCGCCCACGAAGTCGATGCGCTTGTCGGTGCGGAGATCCTTGATACCGAGCACTTTGTCGAGTACGAGGTTGCTGAGGATGGTCACATCCAGCACGCCGATCGGGTCGTTGTTGTCGAAGGTGCCGGGCTTGGCGTTCATTTTATACCAGTGGCCGTCGAGGTACATGCTGAACTCGTGCAGCTGGGTGGGTTTGTAGATGTCGGTGCCCATATCTTCCACGGTGTAGGTTTCGGCTACAGCGGCGAGGAACTGCTCCTTGCTGAGGCCGTTGAGGTCTTTCACCACACGGTTGTAGTCGATGATGTTGAGCTGGTTGTCGGGGAAGATGACGGTCATGAAGTAGTTGTACTCTTCTTTGCCGGTGTGGTGCGGGTTCTGCTCTTTCTTCTCCTGTCCCACGAGGGCGGCGGCGGCGCTGCGGTGATGGCCGTCGGCGATGTACATGGCGGGAACCTTGGTGGCGAACAGCTCCACGAGTTCGGCGATCATCGCTTTGTTGTCGATGACCCAGAAGCGGTGGCCGAAGCCGTCTTCCTTGGCGATGAAGTCATAGATGGGCTTGTTGGCGGTGACGGAGGCAACGATTTCGTCGATGCGGGCCACAGCGGGATAGGCGAAGAAGACGGGTTCCACGTTGGCGTTGGTGATGCGGACGTGTTTCATACGGTCTTCCTCTTTGTCCTTACGGGTAAGCTCGTGTTTCTTGATGATCTTGTTGACATAGTCCTCGCTGTAGGCGCAGGCCACGATGCCGTACTGCCATTTGGCGTTGACATCCTTCGGGTTCATGCTCTGGGCATAGACGTAGAGTTTTTCCTCTTCGTCTTTCACCAGCCAGCCGAGGTCTTTGAACAGGTTGTAGTTCTTGACGACCTGGAGATACACTTCGGGGGAGTGTTCGTCGGTGCCTTCGGGGAGGTCGATCTCAGCCTTGGTGACGTGCAGGAGGCTGTAGGGGTTGCCGGCAGCTTCTACGCGTGCTTCGGCGGAGTTGAGGACGTCGTACGGACGGGAGGCCAGTTTTTCGACGATGTCGACGGGTGGCCGGAATCCCTTGAAAGGTTTGATGATACTCATAATGGTTAGTTATTTTGTTGGTAATTATTTTCAGCCTGCAAAGATACTTCTTTTTTGCGATTTAGGAAAGGGTTTTTATAGCTTTTGGTGGTGTCTTATTTATAATTATATTCCCTTTTGGACCATCTCCACAAGAGAATCTTTTATCTCGTCGTTGGATGGTGGAATGGTAAGAAGGTAATCAACCTCTTCCGTATAGTCCACGTCCTCGAAGTAGCACAATTGGGCGCGGAACATTTTTTCAGAATAAAGGTCTCCGAAAAGAGTATTGGCACATTCGGATATTTCTTCAATTGAAAAGTGTTCTTTTAGAAGGAAGTACAAGTCAACATAATCTTTCCATTTTGAACGACGACCGAGAGCGTAAGCTTTCATTGCAGCCAACTGCAAAAGGGATGGAAGTCGAAAATAAGACTCAAACTTTTCTGTCGCCTGCACAGGAAAAGGGTATTGGAAGAATGTCACTTTGACATCGTTCACAATCAAATTCATCTGCTCTTCCACACGTCGTGTTATTGTACTATGGAAACCTGCCGCTGTCAGCTTGTCAAGATTCTTTTTGTGATTGATGGCAGATGCTTTGAACATATCAAAGTCGATGGAGCGTCGGTGACCAAGGTAAAGTGCAATAGCTGTGCCCCCAACAAGGTAGTATTCCCTGCGGAAACCAGCCATTATGGGCAACAATTCCAATTGCTTGTCATTCAGAATCTCCTTGTGCATACTTCGATAATAAAAGGGAGAAGAAGTGATAAATCTCAGGGTAGTAGTTCTCTTTCTGTCTTCCTTTTGCAGAAAAGAACACCTCGGCCACGCGCTTGCCGCCAAGGGCGGATATCAGATCTTTATAGTCTTCTAACGACCCGTCGTTCAGAATACGCTCCACCAACAGCGCGTCGCTGATGTCCTGCTTCTTGTCTTCTGGCGTGTACCAGAAAAGGTGGCGGTTCTTCTGGATAATCTGTGCTCGTGTCATTAAGCCATCATTTTATTTTCAGCCTGCAAAGATACTTCTTTTTTGCAAAACAAGGAGTTTAAATTTCAGCCTTTTCTGTCGGTTTTTTCTTCCTCATTGTCCTCCCTTCGGAAAATCTTATACCCCAGCATCGCCACCGTGATGGACATCAGCGGGGAAATGATGTTGAAAAAGCAGTAGGGGAGATATGCGATGGTGGGCACGTGAAGCACCAACGACTGCGTCATACCGCAGGTGTTCCACGGCACAAGCACCGACGTGACGGTGGCCGAGTCTTCGGTGGAACGGCTCAGCAAGCGGCCTTCGAAGCCTTTTTCTTTGTATAATTTCTTGAAGATGTTGCCCGTCAGCACGATGCTGAGGTACTGGTCGCCGGTGACCATGTTGGAGAAAAGTCCTGTGCCCACCGTGGCCGACACCAACGAGCGCCGCCCGCTGATGCCTCGCGCCAGTGCGGAGGTGATGCTCTGTATCATGCCGGCACCCGCCAGCACCCCGCCGAAAGTGGCGGCGCAGAAAATCAGGAAGACGGTGCTTAGCATCCCGCGCATCCCGCGTGTCTGCACCAGTCCGTTGAGTACCTCGTTGCCCGTATCGAGCGACGTGCTGCTGTAGTAGGTGACCATCAGTCCGCGGAAACCGCTGCCCTCGCCGACCTGCGCCACGATGTCGGGCTGCACGAACAGCATCACGATACCGGCGATCAGCGCCGACAGGAACAGCACGATGGCCGCCGGCATCTTCAGGGCGATCAGAACTCCCGCCGCCACCGGCACCAACAGTAGCCACGGACTGATGACGAAGACATTCTGCAAACCTTCAGCGAAAATAGCAGATTGCGAACCTCCATCATTCTTGTGTAACAAACTGACCACCAAGAAAATAATCAGTGTGATGACGAATGAGGGTACTGTGGTGATGAGCATGTAGCGGATGTGCTTGAACAGCGGCACCTCGCCGACGGAAGAGGCCAGCACTGTGGTGTCGGAGAGCGGTGAAATCTTGTCGCCGAAGTAGGCTCCCGATATGATGGCGCCGGCCGTCCATCCCATCGAGTAGCCGTGTGCCGTGCCGATGCCCATCAGGGCGATGCCGATGGTGGCCACGGTGGTCCACGAGCTGCCGGTGACCAACGACACCAGTGCACAGAGCAGGCAGGTGATGAAGAGGAATACCGACGGGCTGACAATCTTCATGCCGTAGTAAATCATGGTGGGCACCACGCCGCTTAGCATCCAACTGCCCGACACGGCTCCGATGAGGAAAAGGATAACTATAGCGATGCCTACTGTCTTGATATTCTGAACGATAGCTTCTTCAATGCTCTTCCAAGGCACTTTGTAGCCGACCATGGCAATCATAACCCCGACCGCCGAGGCGAAGAGTAGGACGGTCTGGCTGGCGCCGTCAAGGGCGTCTGAGCCAAAGATGCTGATCACGACAATTTGTAGCGCAACCAAGGCCACAAAAGGTATCAGGGCTATTAGCCAATGGATGTGGGGAAGGGGAGTGGGGGTGTGATGTTCCATAGGAGGCGACGGCGAAAAATGTCGGTTGCAAAGATAGTTCTTTTTTGTGATTTCTGCGGAAGAATTTTGCGGCTGTTTTATTTTCGCTGTGCCGGCGCACTCTTCTTCTGTTCCGCGAGGGTGTTGCGCTCCCAGAACACGCCGTCGGCGTAGCCCTGGATGGCGGTGTCGTGGTCGGCGGCAAGGATGCGCTTGGCTGCCCAGAGGCAATATTCTTCGTTGATTTCCACGCCGATATAGTGTCGTCCTAACTTCTTGGCCACCACGGGGGCGGTGCCGCTGCCCATGAACGGGTCGAACACGAGGTCGCCGGGCTTCGACGAGGCGAGGATGAGTTTCGCGTACAGTTTTTCGGGTTTTTGGGTGGGATGGTCGGTGTTTTCGGGCATCGACCAGAACGGGACGCTGATGTCGTCCCAGAAGTTGGAGGGGTGAGTAAGGCGGTAGTTGCCACCGGCGCTCTCGGTCCAGTCTTTAGGTTTGCCGTTCTCTCGGTACGGCGCCATCACCCGACGTTTGACCTTCACGGCCTCCACATCGAAATGGTAGTTTTTGGGATCTTTCACGCCGAACCAGATGTCCTCCATGGCGTTTTTCCAGTTGGCCGCTGCCCCACGTCCCTTTTCGCGCTGCCAGGTGATGCGGTTCAGCACGGTAAGTTCCTCTTCCATCACCCGTTGCAGTGCGGAGGTGCATTTCCAGTCGCCGCACAAGTAGAGGCTGCCGTCGGGTTTGAGTTTTTGGCAGACTTTGGGAAACCAGCTGCGCAGGTACTCCTCGTAGGCCTGTTCGGAGCGGGCGGCGAAGGTGCGGCCGTGGAAGTCTTTGGTGAGGTTGTAGGGCGGGTCGATGATGACGAGGTCGGCGATGCCGTCGGGCAACCGGTCGATGACCGCCAACAGGTCGGCGCAGATCAGCAGGTCGCTGGCCTTGCGGTGGGCGGAGAGATTGTGGGCTGTGGTCAGCAGCGGCAGCAGCATTGGCTTCTCTTCAGCGCTGACGGTGAGGGTTCGGTTGCGGGGGGCTTTGTGCGGGGGCATGATTGGGATAGTTTAAAAAGGAAAAGCCGCACTTCTCAGTGCAGCTCTTCCCAACGCCATGAAAAAAAATATTACTTTTTGGATAAAAAGTCTTTAACTTGGGTGGATTCGACGATTGCCTCTTTGAATGTGTAGGCACCCGTCTTCGGTGAGCGTTCCATACGGATAACACGCGTATAGGTAACACCACCTTCTTTCTTCAATGTTGCAACAACTTTCTTTGCCATCTCTTACAGGTATTTAGGTTATTTAACTTCTTTGTGAACGGTTACGCGCTTCAGATACGGATTGTATTTCTTCAGCTCTAATCTCTCAGGCGTGTTCTTGCGGTTCTTCGTGGTGATGTATCTTGACATCCCCGGTACGCCGCTGGCCTTCTGCTCGGTGCACTCCAAAATCACTTGTTGACGTGCTTCTTTGTTTTTCTTTGCCATTTCTTTACTTTTTTTTGCTTCTTTTTTGTCTCAAAAAATCGGCTGCAAAATTACAACTTTTTTTTGAATTGGTGGCAGTTGCTGACTTTTTTTTCAAAAAATTATAAACAATTGTTAGTAAGTAGTGTAATATTTTGATTATTAGTATTTTATAAAAATATCTTTAAAAATTCATTTTTCATAAAAATCCCGTATTTTTGCAAGTTCAAAATATTAAGTCGAAATTATATAAATATAGTACTATGGAATTACAAATTGAAGGAAAGCTGCTTCAAAAACTTGACGTGGAGAGCGGCACCAGCGCCAGAGGCGAATGGAAGAAACAGAACTTTATCATCGAAACTGTGGAGCAATATCCGCGCAAAATCTGCATCGCTGCATGGACGAACAGCATCCCGATTCTCGACACTTTCCAGCCGGGAGAGATGATGCTCGTGTCGGTGAGCATCGAGTCGCGTGAGTTCAACGGCAAATGGTACACCGATGTGCGTGCATGGCGCATTGATCGCCCCGGCCAGATGCAACAGCCCCAGATGCAGCAGCCCTATGGCCAACCGATGCAACAGCCCTATGGTCAGCCGATGCAGCAACCTTATGCTCAGCCGATGCAGCAGCCCTATGCACAGCCTGCCCAGCAGCCCTACGCACAGCCGGGCAACATGCCCCAGCAGTCGAACCAGTTTCCGGATCCGCAGTTCCAACCTGGCACCGACACCAACGACCTGCCTTTCTAACCTGTTGCCATGTACGGAGTTGCTAACTTATCGGTTCTGAACCTGCGGGCTGAACCCTCGCACCGTTCCGAATTGGTGTCGCAGATGCTCTTCGGCGACGCTTACTCCGTTGTGGAGGAAACCCCCGACTGGCTCAAAGTGCGCACCTGCGACTGTGGCTACGAGGGGTGGATCAGCCGCCGGCAGCATAACCCCTTGCATGATAAGGATGTGGAGGACTACCTCGCTGCCGACAAGTATGTTGTGAAGGATTTGTTGCTGATAATCAACACTTTTGAGAAAAATATCAGCTTCCCGATCTTTATCGGTTCCTCCTTCCCGTATCCCAAAGATGGCATTCTGATACTGGGCAATTCTATCTTCATGGTGAATCTTCCGGAAGAGAAGCCAGTTCCTGCGTCTCAGGGACTTTCACCCCTGCAGGTGAAGCTCATGCAGTTTGCTGCCGCCTTTTTGAATGCGCCCTACCTGTGGGGCGGACGCACGCCGGCCGGCATCGACTGCTCCGGCTTTTCGCAGCTGGCGTATAAAAGTGTCGGCATCGCCCTCCCGCGTGATGCTTCGCAGCAGGTGGAAGGCGGCATGCCCGTCGATTTTGTCGAGGAAGCCCAGATCGGCGACCTCGCCTTCTTCGGCTCCACCGCCGAATCGGAAACCATTACCCATGTCGGCATCGTGTGCGGCCAAAACCAGATCATCCATTCCAGCGGCAAGGTGCGTATCGACACCCTCGATTCCACCGGCATCTTCTGCAACGAAGAGGGCCGTTATACCCATTTTCTACGAATTATTAAAAGAGTAATGTAGCCATGGTGGGAAAGAATGTGTTTTTGCGAGCGCTTGAGCCTGAAGACCTTCCGGTGATCTATACGTGGGAGAACGACCGCGACAACTGGATGGTGAGCAATACCACCGCGCCGTTTTCGAGACACATTCTGGAAAAATTTATCGAGACCTCGTCGCAGGACATCTATGCCAACCGCCAGCTGCGGCTGATGGTGGGGGAGGTGTCTACGGGCGATACGGTTGGTGCGGTGGATGTGTTTGATGTGGATCCCGACCATCAGCGCGCGGCCTTGGGTATTCTCATCGCGCCCGAATACCGCCGTCGTGGCTACGGACTGGAGAGCATTCTGCTGGCGAAGGACTATCTGTTTGAGGATGTTCGCCTTCATCAGATCTATTGTCACGTCATGGCCGACAACGAGGCCAGCGTGCGGTTGTTTCGGCGTGCAGGTTTCGCTGAGTGTGGGCGATTACGCGAGTGGATGCGCACCCGCGATGGCTTTGTGGATATGTGGGTGATGCAGTGTTTGAATGAATAAAAGATTGTAAATTAATATATTATGAAAGACAATTTGAAATTGGTAACCGTAGCAGTGGTGGACTACAGTTCACAGGCCGAGGTCATCCGTACCATTTTGGAGGATGCCGGAATCAGCTGCTACATCAAGGACAACACGGTAGGAAATTTCATGTCGGTGCTTACCGGCGGCATCAAAATTCAGGTGGAGTCGGCCGACGAGGAGGCCGCCCGTCGCTTCCTGGCCGAAAACCAGGGCGTGGACGAAGCCGAACTGGAGCGGCAGTCACAAGAACAATAAAATTTTTACGACCATGGAAGAAGAGATTAAACGTTGTGTGGACCTTTTGCTGGATGGCAAAGTGATTCTCTATCCCACCGACACAGTGTGGGGCATTGGCTGCGACGCAACTAACGAGGCTGCGGTGCGCCGGATTTTCGAGATTAAGGAACGGCAGGAGAGCAAGAGCATGCTGGTGCTGCTCGACAAGGCCGACAAGCTGCCGCTGTATGTCAGGAATATCCCGCTGATTGCGTGGGATTTGCTGCAGATGGTGGAACGTCCCACCACCTTCGTTTATCCCTACGCCTTCAACCTGCCCGACATCATGATTCCGTCGGATGGCACCCTTGCCATACGGGTGGTACACGACTGCTTCTGCCGCAAGCTCATCAAGGCGCTCAACAGGCCTCTGGTTTCCACCTCTGCGAACATCTCCGGACAGCACGCCCCCGCCGTGTTTTCCGAGATCTCGCCCGTCATCCGCGAGCGTGTCGATTACATCGTGCCGGAATCCTACACCGATTCCACCGACTTCAAGCCCTCAAGGATGATCAAGTTCGTGGACGACTACAACTTCACCGTCATTCGCGAATAGAAGGGTACGAAAATCTGAAGTCCGTGTACTAAAATCATCGTTCGTGCGTTTGTATTACACTAAATATTACACGCATGAGTACGAAAATTCTTTGGGCTGACGATGAAATCGACCTTCTGAAGCCCCACATCATTTTTCTGAAAAACAAAGGTTACGAAGTGATTCCCGCTGTCAGTGGCAACGAGGCCATTGATATTATTGATAAAGAGACGGTTGACATTGTTTTTTTGGATGAGAATATGCCCGGACTGAGCGGCATTGAGACGCTGAAACACCTCAAGTCGGTGCGGCCGCAAATCCCCGTGGTGATGATTACCAAGAGCGAGGAGGAGCATATCATGGAGGATGCCATTGGTGCCGACATCGCCGACTACCTCATCAAACCGGTGAATCCCAACCAGATACTGCTTTGCCTGAAGAAGAACATCGATAGGGGAGAAATCCTTACTGAGAAAAACACGCAGGGCTATCAGCAGGCGTTCCGCGATATTGCGATGAAAATTTCCGACAGCAACACCTGTGCCGAGTGGGAGTTGGTTTACAGAGAGTTAGTGAAATGGGAACTCGACCTCGAACGGATTGAAGATGCTGGTGTGGGCGAGATTTTGGCCGACCAGAAACTGGAGGCCAACAGCCGCTTCTCGCACTTCGTGGCCAAAAATTATGAGGATTGGATCAACGGGCGCGGCAGCGAGAAACCGCTTTTTTCGCATACGATTTTAAAAGAAAAGCTCTTCCCCGACCTCGAAGAGGGAAAAACGGCCTTCCTTTTTGTGATCGACAACCTGCGTTACGACCAGTGGCGTTCCATCCTTCCCATGATTCATCCGTACTATCATGTGGACGATGAAACTCTCTTTTACAGTATTTTACCCACCGCCACCCACTATGCGCGCAACGCCATGTTTGCAGGACTGATGCCGTCGGAAATTGCGAAAAAGTACCCGCAGTACTGGCTTAACGAGAACGACGAGGGCAACAAAAACCAGTTTGAGCAGCCCCTGTTGGAGGAACATCTGAAGCGTTTTGGCAAAAATTCGAAAATCTCTTACTCCAAAATCCTCAATATGGACTTTGGACGTAAGGTGCTCGACAATTTCCACGGGATGTTGCGCAATCCGCTTAACGTGGTGGTTTTCAACTTTGTGGATATGTTGTCGCACGCCCGCACCGATGTGGATTTGATTCGTGAGCTGGCCAACGACGAGAAATCGTACCGCCATGTCACGGCCACATGGTTCGCCAACTCCGTGATGCTGGAGATGGTGAAGTTCTTGTCGGAGAAAAAAGTACCCATCTACATCACCACCGACCACGGCACCATCAAGATTGAGCGGCCGGTGAAGATTGTGGGCGACCGCAACACCAACAGCAACCTCCGCTACAAGGTAGGCCGCAACCTCGACTGTAGCTCGAAAGAGATTTTCGAGGTGAAGTCGCCGGAGAAGATTTTCCTGCCGAAAGAAAATCTCACCTCCTCGTTCGTGTTTGCTACGGGCAATTCGTTCTTGGCGTACCCCAACAACTACTCCTATTATGTCAATTATTACAAAGATACCTTCCAACATGGTGGCATTTCATTGGAGGAGATGATGATCCCATTTGTCAAACTTTTGCCGAAGTAGTTTTGTAAATAATTGATAATTAAAAAGATATAGTGATAGATGATTTTTATCTGCAAATGGTTGTAGGTAAAGAAAAAAGTTGTATTTTTGCAGCCTCATTCGTTGAGACGGGAGCATAGCTCAGCTGGTTCAGAGCACCTGCCTTACAAGCAGGGGGTCACAAGTTCGAATCTTGTTGTTCCCACCACATCTGGCAGACGTACAGTCTGCCTTTTTTTATTCTAATTCTTTTGTTTGCTCTAATTTGTTTTTCATCACCTCCGAAACATTGATATTGCTGCCCAATTCGCCAATTTTAGTTCCATATCCTCCCATATTATTTTGTGATGATCTCTGTGCATCAATATCAGATTTTGTAACTCCATCTTTATGCAAATACACACTATTGTCCCCATCCTCATAATGGGCAATGATATTACCATGCTTGTCAATGTGGTCTGATACCTCCCTCCCATCCTCATCCACCAGCCGCACCGGATTGTTCCCACAATACACGTATGGGCTCACTCCCGGATACTTGTCCGCCATCGGGTCCACACTCAGCCAGATGGAGAGGTCGGAGTTGTAGTGCCGCGCTGAGGGATGGTAAAGAAGAAAACTGAAAATTGAAAGATTTTGTGGCATAGGGGGGGCTACATTACAATCAAACAATACAATGTTCCGTAATTTACCCACTTGGGAAGATTTTCTATATCTTTTCGGGAATACTGTGATCGAA
>JAFXTS010000025.1 GCA_017535665.1 Bacteroidales bacterium
ACTAAGAAGTGAAGGAGTGAAGTGTGGGGATGGGTATGGTGTTTTTTCGCCTGCAAATTTAATACATTTTCAAAGAATAATCCAATCTCTCTGTTTTTCGTTTTCAGTTCTCATTTTTTCACACATCTCGCCGTCGCAGGCGCTGGTGAGCGTTCCGCCATTCACGATAAGCTTCCCGCCGGGACGCACGATGATGCGGGCCTCGCGGCGCAGCTTCGCCGTGTCGTAAACATAGAGCGTGGAAAGGCTGTCCACGATGATTTCCGCCGCGATGCCGCCCGTGAAGTCCGCGCCGCGGCTGATGGTGAACGATGATTTCTCGCGAACCAGTATCTGTGCGCTGTCTCCGAGGTGGTAGGTGGCACCGCTGTCGAGCGCAAAGCGGCTCTTCTCGGTGAGCAGGAGCGTGGAGTGGGGCTGCTGGGTGAAATGGCTGCCCGCCTCGCAGGTCAGCAAGGTGGGCGCTGCGAAATAGCCGCTCTCCGTGTTACGCTTCTGCTGGGCGGGTGTGCGGTTCTGGGCGAGGGTGATGCTGTGACCGCCAGTGAGGTTCACCTGCTCACTGCCCTTGAGCACGATTCTGCCCGTCCAGCGGGCATTGTCGATGATGTCGTAGTCGTCCCAGCGCACCAATACTGCCCACAAAGTGTCGCCAATTGGCATCATCTCAATGCTCAACCCCGTAAGGTAGGTGGTGGTGTCGTTGTATTGGGTATTGTGATCGAAAATGAAATTCACCTTGCCATTGCTGTTGGTGTAATATGTCTTCGCATTGCAGGTGCTGGGATTGGTGCCCATATTGATTTTCCGATGCGACGAGAAAGCATCCAAGGAATCGCCAAGGAACGGAATGCTGTGGGTAATCATCGCCCCATTTTTCATCATATTGTGGGCAGATACCTCACGTATCTTCTGCTCTGTTCCGACGAACAATCCATGATCATAAACACTGTCTATCGTATTTCCTAAATTCGTGTCATACCATTTTGGCACAATAAAACATTCCTGATCCTGGTAGCCGCAGAAAGCATTGCTGAATTCGGGCACATAGTAACAGCTGTCCCCATTCCAGCTTGTGCAGACAAAATCCGTATCACAGGTGTACCGATACTGTGTGTAATCCCAATATCCCTCGTTGCTGATGATGCGCAGGTTGTCACGATTGACACCATCCCTAACTTGACTAAGTGTGCCCTGCAAGATATCACGTCCAATCTGATAATAGGCATAAACACCAGGACTCCCCTGATAAAGGCATGTGTCAGAATTGGAATACTGTAAAAAGTCCAGTTTGTTGTTGTGCCCCACGTTATGGAACTCCAGCCAGATATACTGATTGGGGGTGATGGTGCTGTCCTTATAGGGCATTTTGATGCGCACGGCATCGCCGTAGGTCACAAAGTCGCGCAGAACGAACGATTTGTTGCCGTCCTCCTTGGAGATGTCGGAGTTGACGAAACCGTTGTTCAGTGCATTCCGGGCACCGATGTAGTAGGGTGAAGAGGGGTGTTTCCAATGCATACGCCACCTCTCATAGCCGTTGCAGCACACCAGTCCGCTTCCCGCAGCTCCCATCAGTCCATATCCCCCCTGAATATTCATATAGGGCATAGTGCAAGATGGTGAACGATTATTTCCACCGGAAGCATGAAAGCTATTGCCCCCAAACAAACCGTGCGATATCTCGTGCGACATGATTCCAGTGGGGTTGGTGGAGATATCACCTCCCCCGACATTTTGCGTAGTTCCAAGATTAGTAATAGAATGACCGACCCCATTGATAATAATACTTGCGCCACTTAATGGAGAATGTCCATTCCCACAAGAACAACAAAGCCCCCCATATTCATTTGTAATGTTCCTTATCACAACTTGTGTGTAATAAAAACTCCCATGGTTAAGGTAATCGTAGAACCCTATATCATCATGACCATATAGTGTATGAAAGCCTTTTTCATTGATGACATCCACAGCAGCTTTTGCAATGTTTTTGTATTGAAAATCTATATAATCAGTAATAACGCGTTTTTCACGCACATTCACCACAATAAAATCTCCCGTTATTTGAAAGGCGTTGAATGAAGATTCTCCATAGAGACGGGTGATGGTGCCATGGAGCAGCCCTGGAACATACGCAGTGTCCATAAAATCAAGCAAATATGTAGGAATTGTTCCTGGCACATTCACACCCTCCTGAAGAGTATCTGTAACACGCGGCCAAAAAGCACTCTCCACAATGTTTGTATATTGATGAACATCGTAGATGACATTGATAAAGATATTTAACGTTCTGAACTTGCTGTTAGGAGACACTTCGTAACCATTCCAGCTGCATGTCGTATTCTGTGCTGCAATCCAAACTGGGAAAAAGAGCATTGTCCATAAAAAAAAACATCGTCTCATACAATCATTGTTTGATGAATTTTTGCATTGTTTTTTCCCCATTGTTAATGTAGGATACCACATACGTCCCCGGGGATAGTGACCTTACATTGATTCTCATGTGAGCACTTGTCGCATGTTGAGAATAAACCACACATCCATACATGTTGGTGATGCGAACCATCCCTCTTGTCGTGCAATTTTCGGTAATTTGAATATTTAAAAAATTTCTGGTAGGATTAGGGTATAACTGAAAATATTTAGTTGCTTTGTCCTCTATTTTACATGGCGGTAACTGCTCGCATCCAGCCCTCTCGTCTGCCATAAATACCAGTTCTCCATCCTTATGGACACAAAGAAGGATGGGATACCATCCCCAATATCCCTCACAACTCCCTGTGCAATCAATCCGTCCATCTCCCCAGCCCATAATGGAATAGGTCGGCCCAATTCCTTCAATAAACATCACAGTATCAATTCTATTACTAATGAAATCTATGTCAGACTGTAACCGAATGATTTTCCTTCCATTATTGTACCACACACTATCCACAATACCAAAAGACGGATTTTCATCGACTCCATAGTATTGCACACTATAAGGGAACAAAAAAGTATCGCCCTCTTCCATGGACATATCGCAGATTAACAGTTCACAATCACAGTAAGGGTCATATCTGTAAACCCTCCCCATGTTGGCATCTTCCCTCAAGTAGATATTGTTGTCCATCCATTCCCAAATCGGATATGGATTATCAATTTGAAAGTAATGATTGTCATTGATGGTGATGGTATCAGAGCAAGTCCATGACAATTCATATGACTCTACTCCAAAAAAATACGGATCGTATGTCACGAAATTTCCGCCTATAGAACATTCCGTGATGCTGTCGCCAAAGAACGACTGATACTGCGCAAGGGCGCGCTGGCTGAATCCTCCCGCCACTACCAGCAGGGCGAGGAGAAACAGGGGGTGGAAAATTTGTCTTGTTTTCATGGTGGTGGTTGTTTTATGGTTGAATTGTTGATGCGTTGATTTGTTGATGGTAGAGACGTTGCGCGCAACGTCTCTACACCCCCACCTTTCATCCCTTCATCTTTTCCTCAAATCCTTACTTCACTCTCTTCACCAGCTCCCAGGCGTCATCCACCTGCTGCTGCAAGGTCTCAAAGCGTTTCACCAACTTCCCGGCCTCGGCAGCCAATGGGGTCTGAGTCTTCGACAAGGAGCGCAACATGCACATATCCGTGTAAAGTGATGAGGCATAGATGCTGCTGGGCTTGTGTACATACTTGTAACGGTTCTCAATTGCGCCACGGTCTGAAGCAAAGCGTGAGGCGAAACCCGGATCGGCGGTGGGCATTCCTACCCAAACGTGCTTGCCATCTACCTCAGCCGACGGGAAATTCATTCTCTTATAGTCTTCAATAATCTGATCTATCTGGTGCATGTCAGCTTCCAAGTCTTCCAGACGCTTTTTCGCCTCCGTAAAATAAACGGCGCAGGTGGCGGCCACATTGAGTTTCGAAAGCTCCTCACCGTTACATTCCGACAACTCAGGCAGAATCAACTGGTAGATCATCTCGATATTATCCTCGTGAGCTTTGCGCACCTTGTCGATGTTCTTGCTGTTCTCGATGAAATTCAACTCATCCACCACATGTCCCAAGATGATGGAACGCACCTGATGAGCGGCAGCGGCGGCCTTGTCGCCATCGAACTTGCCCTTGATGGAAGGATACTTCTCGGAAGCATTGGCGTAAGCCTTGCTAATTTCATCGTAGGTGTTGGCCGCATCCAAGAAATAGAGCGTGTACTGACTGTAACGCATGTTCTTGTAGGGCATGATGTCGTCGGGCAGCACCATCTGCAGATGATCCAGCACCTCCTGCGCACGCTGCAGTTTGTAAAGGTTGCCCTCAGCAGCTTCCACGCCCTTACCTGCATTCTCGTACGCCCTGAGATAAGCGTTGTACTCGTTTACCAAGTCCTTGGCCACCTGCGTGTGCATCGTGATGATGGAGAGTGCCAAACGCACATTGTCCTCCGAATTGTAAACCCGCGGGTCGTTAATACCACCCCATGCGTACTGGTACGGAGTGTGCGTTTTCAGCGCATCGGGGTTCTTCACCACATCGGGACGAGTGTGGTCGTCGAATTTCTGCATGATGTTGTTATACAGAATGTCGCTGTTGGAGGTGCAGTTCTTCTTCACCGGCACCAGACGGTAGGCGAAGCCCTCATTCTGCAAATACTCATCAAAGCCGAAACTTCTGAGCGTAGAGGAAGCGAAATAGAGCGGGCGGTCCCAGTTGCTGTTGGCCACCATCTCCAGCACCATCAAATCGCTGCGGGTCAGATAGAAAGCATCACCAGCTTTCTTTTCGTCGGGCTTATACGTGAAGATGATACGGTCCACAATATTGGCCGTGTCGGGACCCGTCACAGTACCCGTTTCAAGGACATGCTTACGGTCAACGTCGATATAGAAACGGTTGCCAAACTCGGTCATGATGACCTGACTGACATCATGGCCGGCACTTTTCACCTCCCTTAGGAAGTCTTTCAGTGCCACCGGTTTGGTTTCATCGCTGCCGATGACCACCACATCGCGGCGACCATCACGGTACTGTTTCCACGTGAAGTCGATGGGCAGCGGATCAGATTCGTAGGCTTTGCGCTTCATCTGATCAACATACCAGCCGGCGGAGAGCAGCGACAGGTTGCAATTGCGCACATCCGTACGGTAGCCTTCCACCTCCTGGGCATACCAGATGGGGAAGGTATCGTTGTCGCCCATCGTGAACAAGATGGCATTCGGCGCGCACGAGTCGAGGTAAGCCTTCGCCGCCGCCAAAGCTGTGTAACGGTTCGAACGGTCGTGATCGTCCCAGTTTTCTTTCGCCAAAACACCAGGCACCAGCAGCAAGCAAACTAACGTGGCTGCTGTCGGGGCGACAATCTGCACCACTTTGCTCTTCATCTTTTCAAACAAAGAATAGATGGCATAAACGCCAAATCCTATCCAGATACAGAAGGCGTAAAACGAGGCCGCGAAGGCATAGTCACGCTCACGTGGCTGATAAGCATACATGTTCAGATAGAACGCGATGGCCAAACCCGTCATCAGGAAGAGCATCAGCACCACAAACGAGTTCTTCAGGTCGCGGGTAGAGTAGAAGACGAGACCGATAAAACCGAGCAGCAACGGCAGCATGTAGTATTTGTTGTTGCCTTTGTTTTTCATCGAGGCCACATCGGTCGGCTGGTCACCGAGACGGGCATTGTCGATGAAAGGAATCCCACAAACCCAGTTGCCATTCAGGTCATCGCCCATACCCTGTATATCGTTCTGCCGTCCGGCAAAGTTCCACATGAAATATCTGAAATACATGTAGTTAAACTGATAGCGATGCATAAAGGTGATATTCTCGCCGTAGGTTGGAATTTTCTGCGACTTGAGCATCTTCTGCTCCAGTTGAGGGTCGCCGCCAGCCACCCAGCTCACATACTCTTTCTTATGACCGGCATCATACATACGCGGCATGAACACGGCATGTCCGCTCTTGTAGATGGGCTTCGACTTGGTCTGTGTAACGATATATCTGCCCGACTCGGTATCGCGCACATACACGTCGCCATCCTTCTGACTCCCCACCTGTTTGGAGTTGTAGGTGCGGCCGGTCAGCACCGGCGTGTCGCCATACTGCTCGCGGTTGAGGTAGGCCAGCAGGGCCACAGCATCTTCGGGGTTGTTCTCGTCGATGGTCGGATTGGCGTTGGAGCGAATCACGAGGACGAAGAAGGTGGAGTAACCCACCAGGAGGAAGAAGAAACTGTAGAAAACAGCCAACGTGACGGTGGATTTCTTCTTATAACCGAAGAAAAGACCCACTGCGATAATCGCGGCAAGGATGACGAAGAAGATGATCGTACCCGAATTGAAGGGCAGATGCATATTGTTGACAGCGATTCTCTCGAAGATGCCCGCGAAGTTGACCACATTGGGGATGATGAAATAGAGCACCAGTGCCAGCAACACAAACGAACCCACCAGGGAGAAAAAGACGCCCCAGTTGGCGAGCGAGTGGAATGTGCCTTTCTTGGCGCAATAGATAGTGAGCGGAAGGGTCACCAAAAGCCAGATGGCGAACATGGCTGCCACGGGGAAGAAGAATGCCGCAATTGCGGAAATGACATCGATGGTGAGCAGAACACCTGTATAGTCAGCCTTTTTGCACAGTTTGAAGTAAACGATCAGTGCCACGGCCGGGATGGTCAGCAAGTTCAACAGGTGAACTCCGATGGAAAGACCTATCAGATAGGCGATAAGAACAATCCAGCGGTGCGGATTGGCACCCGGCTTGGGATTGTCGTACTCGAAGTCCCACTTCAGGATGCACCAGAACACCAGTGCAGTGAAGAAGGAGGACATGGCATAGACCTCGCCCTCTACGGCCGAGAACCAGAAGGTGTCGGTAAAGGTGTAGGCCAGACTGCCCACGAGGGCAGAACCGAACACGGCAATCATGCGACCGGTAGTCATCTCGCCGCTCTTGGCCACCAACTTACGGCCCAGCATGGTGATGGTCCAGAACAGAAACATAATCGTCAGACCGCTACAAATGGCTGACAGACAGTTGATGCAGAATGCCACCTTCGTGACATCACCGCCAGCGAAGAGGCTGGCCACACGGCCCAACAACTGGAAGGTCGGTGCTCCAGGCGGATGGCCCACCAGCAACTTGAAGTCGGTAGAAATATATTCACCGCAATCCCACCATGAGGCAGTAGGCTCCGCCGTCATGATATACACTACACAAGCCAGAATGCCCACGAGCAATCCGAGGATAATGTTCGTCCACTTGTACTGTTTCGTCATTGTTTAATGTTTTTAGTTATAATTTTTATATCAAATTCAACAATAAAACACCTATAAATCAGCATTTTACACAAAATACCAACTTATAAAGTGACAAGCGCAAAGTTACGTATTTTTTTTCATTTAGAAGCCGCAATTTTGCACATTTCGGTACAAAAAAAAGCTGCGGAATTACTTCCACAGCTTCTTTAGTATAACCAATTAAATCTCAACTATTTGAGAAGTTTTTTCTTCAAAACGTCCAGCATATCGATTGTCATGGTTTCGAGGTTGTATTGGGGTTTCCAATCCCACTCGTTGCGAGCCGCGCTGTCGTCCATGTAGTTCGGCCAGCTGTCGGCGATACCCTGCTTCAGCGGATCCACATCGTAGGTCATCCGGAAATCGGGAAGATGTTTCTTGATTTCAGCATAGATGGTCTCGGGACCGAAGCTCATTGCGGTGACATTGAACGAGTTGCGGTGAATGAGGCGGGTAGGATCGGCTTCCATGAGCTGACAGATGGCATGGATGGCATCGGGCATGTACATCATGTCCATCAAAGTACCTTCCTTCAGCGGGCAGGTGAACTTGCCTTCCTTGATAGCAGCGTAATAGATTTCCACGGCATAGTCGGTGGTGCCGCCGCCGGGGAGGGTGACGTTGGAGATGATGCCGGGGAAACGCACCGAACGGGTGTCCACGCCGAAACGTTTGTGGTAGTAGTCGCTGAGCAGCTCGCCCGTCACCTTGGTGACACCGTAGATGGTCTTCGGACGCTGGATGGTGTCCTGCGGGGTACCGTCGTGCGGGGTCTCTGGACCGAAAGCGCCAATGGAGCTGGGAGTGAAGACGGCGGTGTTGCACTCGCGGGCCACTTCCAAACAGTTGATGAGCGCGCCGATACCGACATTCCAGCCCAGCATCGGGTTAAGCTCGGCCTTGGCCGACAGGATGGCAGCCAGGTTGAAGATGGTGTCGATATTGAATTTCTTGACAGCATCGGCGATGTCCTGCGCCTTGGTGGCGTCAATCTTCACCGATGGACCGGCTTCGGCCAATTCGGGACGGAGAGGGTAAATCAAATCGCTGGCGACCACATTGTCGCTGCCGTAAATCTTACGGAAGGCGGGAGTTAATTCGGAACCGATTTGTCCGGAAGCTCCAACGATCAAAATTCTTTTCATTGCTGATATATTTTTTTGTTAATGGTAAAATTTTCGAGGCGCAAAATTACAAAAAAAGCTGACAATAACGAATGGCTATTTTTGATTTTTTCATAAAACCTCCCCTACTCCACCGACACCGACTTGGCCAAGTTGCGGGGCTTATCGACATTGCAGCCGCGCAACACCGCCACATGGTAGGCCAGCAGCTGCAACGGCACGCACGAGATAAGAGGGGTGAGCAGCTCCTGTGTCTGCGGGATTTCGATACAATAGTCCGACATCTGTTTCACCAGTTCGTCGCCGCGGGTGACCACCGAGATGATTTTACCCTTGCGGGCCTTCACCTCCTGGATGTTGCTGACGGTCTTCTCGTAGGTCTCCTGCTCGGTGGCAAGCACCACCACGGGCATCTCCTCATCAATCAGCGCGATAGGACCATGCTTCATCTCCGCCGACGGGTAACCCTCAGCATGAATGTAAGAAATTTCCTTCAGCTTTAAGGCCCCTTCAAGTGCGACCGGGAAGTTGATGCCACGACCGAGGTAAATCGCATTCCGTTTGTCCACAAACGTCTTGGCGATTTCGCGGATCTGGTCGTTCAGTTTGAGAGTCTCTTCCACTTTGGCGGGAATTTCCTCCAAGTTGTTGACAATGTCGTGATATTCGGAGAGGGCGAGTGTACCCTTCTTGCGGGCGAGGCAGAGTGCCATCAGCGTAAGCACGGTCACCTGGGCGGTGAAGGCCTTGGTGGAGGCCACACCGATTTCAGGTCCGGCATGGGTGTACGAGCCGGCGTGGGTGGCGCGGGCGAGCGTGGAGCCCACCACATTGCAGATGCCAATCACCGTGGCGCCACGACTCTTGGCAAGCTCCACAGCGGCAATGGTGTCTGCGGTTTCTCCCGACTGAGAGATGGCAATCACCACGTCATCCTCATAGATGATAGGGTTTCTGTATCGAAATTCGGAGGCGTACTCCACCTCCACAGGCACACGCACCAAACTCTCAAACAGGTATTCAGCCACCGTGGCAGCATGCCACGAAGTGCCACATGCCACCATGATGAAACGACGGGCGTTCATCATTTTGGTCTCGTACTCGATAATTCCTCCCAAAGAAACCACATCCTTCTTCACATTCAAGCGGCCACGCATACTATCCTTTATGGCCTTCGGCTGCTCAAAAATCTCTTTGAGCATATAATGTTCGAAGCCGCCCTTCTCAAGCTGTTCGAGGTTCATCACAAGTTTCTGCTGATAACGGCGTTGCTTTCCTTCTTCATTTACATTCCTGATTTCCAACTTTTTACCAGGAATCGCAACCGCCACATCGCCATCCTCCAGATAGACCACCTTCTTGGTATATTCCACAATAGGTGCGCCGTCGGAGCCGACGAAGAACTCGTTGTCGCCCATGCCGATGAGCAGCGGACTGCCCTTCTTGGCGAGGATGAGTTGGTCGGGGGCATCAGCGGAAAGGATGGCCAATGCGTAGGTGCCCACCACGCCCGACAGGGCGATACGGACGGCTTCGGGCAGCGTAACATCCTCCTTCTTGAAGATATCCTCCACCAGATGCACCAGCACCTCGGTATCGGTACCGCTTTTGAAGGTATAGCCACGGCTGATCAATTCCTGCTTCAGCACCAGATAGTTTTCGATGATGCCATTGTGGATGAGGGCGATCTTGCCGTCGGCGGATAGATGCGGGTGGGCGTTTTCGGTATTGGGTTCGCCGTGGGTGGCCCAGCGGGTATGGCCGATGCCCGTATGCGCCGACACATTCTTGTTGGCACACATCTCGTCCAAGTCAGCCACACGGCCGCGACATTTGTACAGGGCAATACCATCCTGCTGCAGTAATGCCACGCCGGCGCTGTCGTAACCGCGATATTCGAGTCGTTTTAATCCTTTAATCAGAATCGGGTATGCCTCTTTGCATCCCGTATAAGCAACAATTCCGCACATGATAGGTTAATGGTAAATGGTTTGAAAGGTCTAATATTCCGTATAATAGATTTCCAGACGGGCACGGTCAGTATAGATATTGTCGGTGCCTCGGAAAACGAGTCGGTTGCCGCGCACACCCGCACCGCTGACCACAATGTTGAGTCCGCTGTCGCTGTTTCCCGGCTTGAGTTTCTGCTGCACATAGTTGGTGATTCTGAAGCGATACTCCTTCGTCTTTTCATCATAGATGCCACCGAAATAGCTGCTGGAAGTAAGAGAAGCATCATCAGGGGTATAGGAGGTGGTGCCGTCCGACTTGACGACCTGCAGCGAGAGGTTATAGGGCTGGAAGAAGTAGTCCTCATCGGCAGAGACATTAGTCAGCACCAGCTCGGCACGGTTGATAATCACATTCTTACCCTCAAAGGCCTGTTTCAGATCGGCGAAGGTGACGCGGGTTTTCACGCCGCCTGTCGGCTGCAGGTAGAGGGTTTGTGTGCCGAGGGTGGTGTCGCCCTGCAGCACCTGCCGCTGGAAGTCGATATCGCCACGCGTGTAGTCGTGGGTATAAAAGTTGTACCGCACGCAGGTGTTTGAAACCGGGAATGTATATTTCTTACGTTCGTGACCGACTCTATAGTAGAGGGTGATGCCCGTCATAGCGGAAGTAAGGCTCATGTAGCAGAGGTTGCCGGTGCGACCGGGGATGGCCTCCGCGCGCACGCAGAGTCCGTAGAAGGAATTCTGGAAAGCGCTCTCATTGACCAGCTGCGAATGGGTCATGTGGAGCAGTCTCTCGCCGAACTCGTTGGTGAGGCGCAGCCGCAGGTGTGCGGCGGTCGTTGCGGTGTCAAGTTTCACGGGAGTGGTGGGTAGCGGACGGATGTAAGTGCTGTTGTACACGAGGTCGGTAGGGTGCACCTGCGGATTGTCATCGTTGCTATAGTACTGGTCGGCAGTAAGTGCTTCCGCCAGTTCGAAGGCGCTGAAGCGGATGGGCGACATCGTATCGCCGAAATAGCCCGAATACTGGAGGTTGAGCACCACCGAGTCGAGCACGGCCTGTTTGGGAAACACCGTATTGCTGCCCGACACTGTGAACTGGGTGCAGAAGCCGGCGGCGGTCTGTCCGAAGACGGGGTCGTTGATCGTACCTACTACGTTGTTGAGGAGCCCTTTAGTGGGGAGCGAATCCTCCAAAATAGAATGGGCTGAAATAGTGACTTCGGTAAAGTCTGCGCCAAGGATATCTTCGTCTTGGAGATTCAAGCCGATAACGTCAATTTCTTTTTTGCAGCTGCAAAAGCACAACACCCAAAGGGCGAGCAGCAGGATTGAACCGCATTTTTTCATTGCAAGATGTGATTAGAAAGTCAGAGGGGTCTTTTCCATCAGGTTGTCGTAAAAGTCGTTGTACTTCTCCACATAGTCATCGGTGGTGGGATGCACGAACAGGTCGCGGGGATAGGCGTCGAAGATAGGCTGGAGGTTGGCGTCATATTCGGGATGGGCGATGACGGCAGCGTCTGAGAACTCGAGCGCCTTGCGAATCAACTCGGGATAGCCCGCATTTTCAAGGCCTGCGGCGAAATTCTCCTCGATGCCCGTACCCACCAGCTTCTTCTGAAAATTGGGGGCAAGCGGCTCGGCAAACTGGTCATTATAAACAGAATAAACCAAACGGGTGTCCTGGAAAAGAGGATTGTCTTTATAACAAGTCTTGATAAAAAGAGGAACCATAGAGGTAATCCAGCCGTGGCAGTGGATGATGTCGGGCGCCCAACCCAATTTGCGAACCGTTTCGATTACACCTTTGGCGAAGAAAATCATCCTTTCGTCATTATCTCCAAAAAACGCCCCTTCTGGGTCACGGTATAGTTGCTTCCGTTTGAAATAGTCGTCACTGTCAATGAAGTAAATCTGCATACGCACCACCTGCAGGGAGGCCACCTTGATAATCAAAGGATGGTCGGAATTATCCAAGATAATATTCTGTCCCGACAGGCGAATCACCTCATGAAGTTGGTTCTTGCGCTCGTTGATACATCCGAATTTTGGCATAAACGTGCGGATTTCATTCTCCCTTTCCTGAATTCCTTGGGGAAGAAATCTACAAATATTAGACACATAACTCTCTGGAAGATACGGATATATCTCCGGTGCCACATACAAAATCCTCTTTTTTGGCATAAGCTAAAAATTTGATTGCAAAAGTACAAAAATTATTTATAATTTACAATAAACGATTGATTTTTTTCAATAAAAATGACAAAATGACAATTTTCTTCACCCACTTTCTCACAAAAAATTTTTTTGTTGTAAATTTGCCGCCGTAAAAATTATAAGCATGAAAAAAATCATCCCCATCTTTATCTTCCTTATAGGTATTATCTTCATTGCCCCCGCTCAAAAAACCTACCGCTACGAAACCATCGAGGGCGACCCCTTCGGAACCAAAATCTACACCTTGCAAAATGGCTTAAAAGTCTATATGTCTGTGTATAAAGATGCTCCGCGCATCCAGACTTACATAGCCGTTCGCGTGGGCAGCAAGAACGACCCGCACGAGACCACCGGTCTGGCCCACTACCTCGAGCACCTTATGTTCAAAGGAACCAGCCACATCGGCACCTCCGACTGGGAGAAAGAAAAGCCCATACTGGAACAGATAGAACAGCAGTTTGAGATCTACCGCACGGAGACCGACCCCGCCCGCCGTGCCGCCATCTACCACGTCATCGACAGTCTCTCGTATGTGGCCAGCGGATACGCCATTCCCAACGAGTATGTGAAACTGATGAAACATATCGGCTCCAACGGCACCAACGCATGGACCTCCAACGACAACACAGTCTATGTGGAAGATATCCCTTCCAACCAGCTCGAAACGTGGGCGATGATTCAAGGAGAACGCTTCAGCGATCCCGTTATCCGCTTGTTCCACACCGAGTTAGAGACGGTTTATGAGGAGAAGAACCGCTCGCTCACCAGCGACAGCCGCAAGGCCAGCGAAGCCATGCTCACCGCCCTCTACCCCTCCTACCCCTACGGCACACAGACCACCCTCGGTGATCCCGAACACCTCAAGAATCCCTCCATCACCAACATCAAACGGTTTGTGAGCACCTACTATGTACCCAATAACATGGCCATCGTGCTCGCCGGCGACTTCAACCCCGACGAGGCAGTGGCCATCATCGAGAAATATTTCGGCAAGATGGAAGCCAAGCGTTTCCCGAAATTAGCCGCCCCCGCCGAAGCCGAAACCAAACCTCTGAAGAGTTCATCAGAACTGACCATCGTGGGACAAGAGGCTGAATTTGTGAGCATTGCCTACCGCATCGGCAAGCCCGCCAACGCCCAAGAGCAATACCTGCTCCGCATGCTCGACTATGTGCTTAACAATGGCAAATGCGGTCTTATCGACCTGAACATCAACCAAAAACAACTCACCGCCAGTGCCTCCGCATACCCCTACGTGCTGTGCGACAACTCCTCTTTCGTGCTGTATGGGAAACCCAAGAAGGGACAAACCCTCAAGGAGGTGGAAGCCCTGCTGCTAGAACAGCTGCAGCTGGTGTGCGACGGCAACTTCAGCGATGAACTTATGACGGGTGCCATCAACAACATGAAATTGCAGGAGATGAGACAGTTAGAGAGCAATAGCTCGCGGGCTTCCAAGATGCTCAACGCCTTCACCAACGCCGTTCCATGGTCGGAGGCCTGCAAGTCCATCGACATCTATGCCGGCATCACCAAGCAGCAACTGGTAGAATTCGCCAAAAAGTACTTCGACGGCACCGGCCACGTCACCATCTACAAGGTGCAAGGCGACCCCGAAGATGTGCATCCCGTGGCCAAACCGCCCATCACCCCCATCCAGGTCAACCGCGATGCAGAATCCGACTATTTCAAGATGGTGAAAGCCCGCAAAGTGGCTGACATAGAGCCTGTTTTCGTAGATTTCAAAAAAGCCATCCAAAGCGGTGAACTCGACAAGAAAATCGAGTCGCACATCTATTGCGTGAAGAATGTGGAGAACCAATATTTCAATCTGCAGATTGTTTTTGAGGAGGGCGAACTGATGCGCCGCGAGCTCCCTATCGCCACAGCATACGTCAACTATTTGGGTACCAGCACCCTCACCGCCGAAGAGGTGAAGGCCCGTTTCTATCAGATGGCCTGCAACTTCAGCGTGTCGTGCTCGGATGAAAGGACCTTCGTCCACCTTTCAGGTCTGAGCGAGAACTTCGAGCCTGCCCTTGCCCTCGCCTTGGAGGTGCTGCGCGACGGGAAGCCCGATGCCACCTCTTTCAACGCCATGATTGAGAACCGCATCAAGAACATGGAGGATGCCAAGAAGAGTCAGGACAAGGTGCTGGCCGCCCTGCGCGTGTATGGCGAATATGGTCCAGAATTAGTCAACTTCTCGCTGAAACCCAATGAGATGCGCGAGCTGAAACCCGAGATGGTCACGGAAGAGCTGCACCACCTGCTGGAGTGCGCCCCTGAATTCCTGTACTACGGTCCCCTTACCGTAAAGCAGGTGCGCAAAGTGTTGGCCGCCCACTACCAGCTGCCCGACAGCGACCACGCCTCTAGCGTCACCAACGACTTTGAGAACCGCCCCGTCACCGCCAACCAGGTCTTTTTCGTACCCTATAACGCCAAGCAGGCCCGCCTCGTGACCTACACCCGTGGTCCGCAGTACGACCGCGCCATGATGCCTATCGTCACCATGTACAACAGCTATTTCGGCGGTGGCATGAACGCCATCGTCTTCCAGGAGATGCGCGAGAAACGCTCCCTCGCCTACACTGCCCAATCCTCCTACATCATCTCCAGCAAACCCATGGACTACACCTACAACTACTCCTTCATCGGCACCCAGAACGACAAGGTGGTGGACGCATGGACGGCCTTCAACGAGCTGTTTAACAGCATGCCCGAGTCGCAGGCGGCCTTCGAGCTGGCCCAACAAAACAGCAAGACCAACATTGCCACCAACCGCATCACCAAGGGCGCCATCCTCACCTCCTTCATCACCAACCAGCGGTTCGGCTTCAGCTACGACCGCCGCAAGGATATCTACGAGGCTCTCGACGGTTTCACCCTGCAAGATGTGGTCGATTTCAACCATCAATATATAAAAGACCAACCTAAAATCTACATGGTGTTAGGCCGCGAAAGCGAAATCGACCTGAAACAGATTGAGGAGAAATTCGGTCCGGTGAAGAAATTGACGCTGGAGGAGATCTTTGGATATTAGTTAAAAGTTAAAAGTTGAAAGTTAAGAGTTAAGGAGTTAAGAAGTTAAGAAGTTAAGGAGTGTGAGTCTCGCTAAAACACGAAACAGGCAATTAGAACAAATCAACCAATATTATCAACCATTTAAAAATCAAAACATTATGATTAACGAAAGAATGCAGAAAGAGATCAACGAACAGATCAATGCAGAATTGTGGTCTGGCTACCTTTATTTGAGCATGTCGGCATGGTTCACCCAGAACAACCTGCCCGGCTTCGCCAACTGGATGTACATCCAATATCAGGAGGAGTTCACCCACGCGATGAAGATGTTCCGCTATATCCACGAGCGCGGCGGCGTGGTGACCTTGAAGCCCATCAAGGCTGTTGATACCAAATGGAAGAGTGCCACGGCCATCTTCGAGCAGACCCTCAGCCACGAGCGCACCGTCACCAGCCTCATCAACTCGCTGATGGACACCGCCCACGAAATCCGCGACTACGCCACCATCAACTTCCTCAACTGGTACGTTGACGAGCAGGTGGAAGAAGAAGCTCATGCTGAAGAGATTCTCGAGAAGGTGAAGATGATCGAGAAGGACAAGGCTGCCATGTACAACCTCGACAAAGAGCTCAGCACCCGCGTTTTTGTGGATGCCACCCTCAACGCAGAGTAATCTGACAGTTTTCCACAGAGCGCCCGTAACGATGAGAAAACCGGCACTCGCCATTTTACTTTTGTTCATCACCCTCGGAATTTCAGCCCAAGACCTGCGTGGCAGGATATTGGAAATCAACGAGGAAGGAGATACTGTACCTGTGGTGTATGCAATGGTGCAATGGATGAACACCTCCGTTGGCACGTTCACTGACGATGACGGCACTTTTGCGCTGCCTCGCACCACCACCGACACACTGGTCATCTCCTACGCCGCATATTCCACCGAAAAGCTGAGAATTGGAAAAGAGCAGGACGACCTCACCTTCATCTTGTCGAAAGGCCAGACCCTTGACGAGGTGCAGGTGGTGTCGCGCGACGGTTCGTTCATCTCCGTGGAGCCGATACTTACCTCCGTCATCACCCAGCAGGGGCTACGACGTGCCGCCTGCTGCAATCTCGCAGAAAGCTTCGAGAGCACCGTGGCGGTTGATATGGAGTACTCCGATGCCGTGACAGGTGCCAAGCAGATTGCCATGTTGGGGCTTTCAGGAATTTACAGCCAGATTCTCCTTGAGAATGTGCCCTACATACGCCTCCTCACCCAGCAGTTCGGTCTCGGCTTCGTGCCGGGGGCATGGATGGAGAGCATCAGCGTGTCGAAAGGGGTTGCCTCTGTCAGCAACGGCTACGAGGCCATTACCGGACAAATCAATGTGGATTTCAAGAAGCCCGAGACCAATCAGGAACGACTGTTCCTCAACCTTTATGGCAACACGATGGGGCGTGGCGAGCTGAACCTCAACACCCGCTTCAACGTGGGCAAACAGCAGCGGGCCAGCACGATGCTGCTGCTCAACGCCGCCGACCAGTTTGCCAAGATGGACATGAACAAGGACGGCTTCCTCGATGTGCCCCGCAACCAGCAGGTGAACGTAATGAACCGTTGGGACTACACAATTCCCGAAAAGCTGAACGGCCGCACCCTAGTGGGGTTCGTGTGGGATAACCGCGTGGGCGGACAGAAAAATTACAACTGGAAACGAGACTACCTGTCAACAGAAATCTACGGCATTCATTTGGACAACAAGCGGTTGGACTTCATCACCAAGAACGGAATCCTGCTGAAGGGCGCAGACGAGAGCATCGGCACCATTGCCTCCTATACCGGCACATGGACCAACGGAGTGTTCGGGCTGCGCACAATGGAGGCACAGCAACACAGTGCATACCTCAACATTTTGTATTCCAACAAGTTTGGAAATTCAAAGCGACACAAGCTCACGGCAGGTGGAAGTATGCAATACGACTTCTTCACCTGCACGATTAAAAACACATCCATAAATGGTTTGGAGCAATACGCCTACACGAATGGCACCGTTCATGAGGCGGTGCCGGGCGTTTTCGGCGAATACAGCTATATCATTGACCGCAAACTGGTGGTGATGGCAGGAATGCGCCTAGATTACAATTTCCTCTACCGACAGCTGTTCTGGACCCCTCGCCTGCACGTCAAGTGGCAGGCCACCGAGAGCACGGCCATTAGAGCCTCTGCGGGCAAGGGTTATCGCAGCGCGTATCCCGAGGTGGAGAACCTGTCGCTGCTGACCTCCAATCGCACCTTCAACCTGTACGCAGGCGAGAGCAGGCGCGCGGAGGAGGCCTACAACGCCGGCATCAGTCTGGTGCAGACCTTCCACATGCCCGGCGGAATCGCCTCCGTGTCGGTGGATTATTTCTACACCCATTTCATCCAACAAACCCTTGTCGACCTCGACCTCGACGCGCACCATGTATATATGTACAACCTGAACGGTGCAGGCAACGGCACAGGCAACCTGTCGCACTCGCATTCGGTACAAGCAGAGATCACGCTGTGGCCTGTGGCCCGTTTCGAAATCCTCCTCGCCTACCGCTACAACGACGTGCGCTACCAGTCGCAAGGACAGTGGCGTAAAAAGGCGCTGATGAGTCCGCATAAGGCGTTGGTAAACCTCAACTACAGCACACGATACGACAAGTGGAAGTTCAACCTCACATTGCAGGTCAACGGACCGCAGCGGCTGCCTGACATGAGCGGCAACACTGCCAGCACACTACCCGGATACTCGCCCACCTATTGCATCCTGAACGGACAGATTACCAAAAAGTTCCGGAAATGGGAAATTTATGCTGGCGCAGAAAACATGCTCAACTACAAGCAGAAGAACCCGATTGTGGATGCTGAGAATCCCTTCGGTGAAAATTTCGATACCACGGTGGTTTACGCGCCCATCACCGGCATCATGGGCTACGTGGGTATTCGAGTGGTGTTGAAATGAAAAAAGGGAAAGGTCATTTGGATTTCATTCATCAAAAAAATAATCGTACTTTTGCAGCCGAATAATTTGAATAAGAAAAGAAACCGATTATCATCCAAAATCAAATAATCATGAAGAAAATCATCGTAATGTTAGTCGCCGTGACCCTGACTTTAGGCGCAATGGCGCAGAGCAAAACCACATCTTCCAGCTCATCCTCAAAAGCAACTACCAACACGACTACCCAAAGTCAGAGCAAAAACAGCAGCTACACTACCATCACCATCCAGACCAACGCCTCCAAGAACTGCAAGAGCTGCGTAAACCGCTTCAAAGAGAACGTGCCTTTTTTCAAAGGGGTGAAAGAGTACACCTTCGACTCGTCCACCGCCAAACTGACGGTAACCTACGATCCGAAAAAGACCACTGCCGACCAAATCCGCAAGCAGATCAGCGACCTCGGCTACGATGCCGACAAAGTGAAAGCCAACGAAGCGGCCCGCGCCAAGCTGCCTCCCTGCTGCCGCAAAGAGAGCTGCGGGAATTAAGGTATATTTGATAAATTGAAAGGTCAAACAGAAATATGGAGAACTATTTAATATCTGGCATTCAACAAATTGGAGTCGGCACTGAGAATTTCAGAAAGTCATGGGATTGGTATATTGAGATGTTTGGCATCGACATCCGTATTCTGGAGGACGACACGGTGGCAGAGCGGATGCTCCCCTACACGGGCAACCAGCCGCAGAAGCGTCATGCCTGCATCGCCGTGAACCTGCAGGGCGGTGGCGGTTTCGAAATCTGGCAGTACAGTGAGCGCAAGCCTATGCCCCCCGCACAGCCCACTGCTGTCGGCGACCTCGGCGTCTTCGCCGCCAAGCTCAAATGCCGCAACGTACAAGCCTTCCATCAGCAACTCAGCGCAAAGTGGCCCCAGTGCGGTCCCGTCTCCGCCCTGCCCAACGGAACGCCCTGCTTCTATGTCAACGACCTGTACGGCAACACGTTCCAGGTGGTACAGCAGTCCGACATCTTCATCGAGCAGCACTGCCTCACCGGCGGTATGGTCGGCGCCCTGGTTGGTGTGACCGACATGGAGGCCTCCATCCGCTTCTACCGCGAGGTACTCGGCTACGACACAGTGGTTTATGACCAAACCGGCACATTCAACGACTGGAGTCTCATGCCCGCCAGCGACCAGCAGTACCGCCGCGTGCTGCTGACCGACACCACTCCCGCCAAAGGCCCCTTTAGCGCCCTTATGCCCAAAGGCTCTATCGAGCTGGTGCAGGCCCTCGACCGCACCCCGCACAAGATTTACGAAGGCCGCTACTGGGGCGACCCCGGCTTCATCCAGATCTGCTACGACATCTCCAACATGAAAGCCCTCGGCGAGTTCTGCAAGGAGAAAGGCCACCCTTTTACCGTGGACAGCTGTCCCGATGGCGAGGTGTTCGACATGGGCGACGCCTCCGGCCATTTCACCTACATCGAGGATCCTGACGGCACGCTGATTGAGTTTGTGGAGACACATCGTATCCCTGTGGTGAAGAAACTCGGCTGGTATATCGACCTGCGTAAACGCGACCGCACGCAGCAGCTGCCCAAGTTCCTCCTCCGCATGATGGGATGGGTGTCGCGCCAGAAGCCCAGCAATCGCTAATTTACTGATAATGAGTAAAAACAATAAAACTTTGCGGGTGTGGATTACGGGGGCTTCATCGGGCATGGGAGAGGCGTGCGCCTACCTTTATGCCGCGCGAAAAGCCCAGCTAATTCTCACCTCCTCATCGTTACAGAAGTTGGAGCCCGTGGCCGAGAAATGCCGCTCGTTGGGCGCGGAGGTCACCCTCCTCCCCTACGACCTCGAACAGTTAGCGGGCATCCCAGCACTTTCGCAGCAAGCCTGGCAACAATACGGAGGTCTTGACATCCTATTCTGCAACGCCGGCGTGAGCCAGCGCACCAACGTGGAGGAGACCTCCATGGAGGTGTTCCACAAAATCATGGACATCAACTTCTATGCACCGGTGGAGATGACCAAGGCCATCCTGCCGCTGATGCTGGAGAATGGCGGGGGCAACATCGCTGCCACCACCTCTATTGCAGGCTGTTTCGGTTTCCCGCTGCGTTGCGCCTACAGCTCGTCGAAGCACGCGCTATACGGCTTTTTCGAAACCTTGCAGGCCGAATACACCGACAAGGGCATCCACACCACCCTCGTGTGTCCGGGGCGCGTGCGCACCGACATCTCGCTGAACTCGCTGGACCGGAACGGGCAGCGGCGCGGCGTGATGGACCCCGGACAGGCCAACGGCATCAGCGCCGAGAAGGCGGCTAAAAAGATTGTACGCGCCATCGACCGGAACAAGCGTGAAGTGCTGGTCGGCGGAAAAGAGCTTATCATGGTGTATATCAAGCGATTCTTCCCCGGCCTATGCGCACGGCTGGCACGAAAAATTAAGCCCATGTAAGGGTTGATTTTCATTAGAAAATTCTTACCTATTATATTATAAACGGAGAATCTATTATTTTGTAATTTTGCATTTCCAAAAATCCATACCAAAATGAAGAAATTTTCTATTTTTTCTTTTCTTTTTATCTTAATTATCAATATCTTACAAGCACAAGAGACACAACAGCGTTATGAGCTGACCGCGGAAGATATTCTGCGCTGGCACGAACTTTCGGAACGTCTGCGCACCTCCACGCCACCCGACGCTCCGGTAGTGAGCATCGCCGAGTTTGAACGCTGCCAAGGCGTGTTGATTGCATACCCTGGCTACAGCGGTTTCGGCATCCCCAACAACCTCATCGCCGAGATGTCGCAGCTCGTCACCGTAACCGTGGCCGTCAGCTCCACCTACCAGCAGAACACCGTGCGCAACCAGCTGCAGAATGTCCCTAATATCAATATGAACAATGTGAACTTCGTGGTGGGCTCCGTCGATAGCTACTGGACCCGCGACTTCGGTCCGTGGTTCATCCTCGACGGCAACGACGAGTTCGGCGTGGCCGACTTCACCTACAACCGTCCCGCGCGTCCCAACGATGACGCGCACATGGCTATCATGGCCAACTTTTTGAACATCAACCATTTTGACTTCCCTATCATACATACGGGTGGCAACTATATGTCTGACGGCTACGGCACCGCTGCCTCCGACGAACTGGTGTACAACGAAAACAGCGACCTTACTCAGACACAGATCCACCAATACTGCAACGACTACCTCGGCATCAACAACTACCATGTCACCATCGACCCGCAGGGCGACTACATCGCCCACATCGACTGCTGGGGGAAATTTCTTGGTGTGGACAAGATCCTCATCGCGCAGCTGCCCGTTGGTGCTGCACACTACGCCGACTACGAAGCGGTGGCCAACTATTTCGCCAATGCCACCACGCCGTGGGGCAACAAGTACAAAGTGTACCGCGTTTTTGAACCCGGCTCTACCGTCAGCAATGCCCGCACGCCCTATACCAACAGTCTGATTCTCAACGACCATGTATTCGTACCCGTGACCGGTGCCAGCTACGACGATGACGCCATCGCCGTGTATCAGCAGGCCATGCCTGGCTACACCATCGTGCCCATCATGGAAAAGAGCAGTACGCCGTGGGAGAACACCGATGCACTGCACTGCCGCACCCATGAGATTCCCGACCTCAGCATGCTACGCATCACCCACTACCCCACCCTCGGCTCACAGCCGTATGATTCGGCCTTCATCCTTGCTGCCAACATCAAGAACCTCAGCCACCAAGCCATCGTATCCGACTCTGTCAGAATTTACTATCGCATCACCGACTCGCTCGGCACAAGTCCGTGGAACGACACCCCGATGACGCTTGTGAGCGGTGAGACTTGGGCCGGCACCATCAGCGGCATCGCCGACACCTGCCAGGTGGAATACTACCTGTTGGCCAAAGACGAGTCGGGACGCCGCGAAACCTACCCGCTCATCGGTGAGCCCGACCCGTTCATCTTCACCGTGGGCCGCAACCCCAACATTCCCACCGACACCATCCCCACCGACACGGTACCGACCGACACGACGACCATCGACACCAACGACCTCGTCATGAACTTACAATCGTCGGCACTACACATTCTGCCCAACCCTGCCCAGTCGCAGTTTGTGGTCACCACACCGACCGCCACCTCCATGACTGTATTCAACGCCTTCGGACAAATCATCTATCGAGAAAATATCTTCGCGGAAGAACGCACCGTCAACTGCTCCAGCTGGCCGGCAGGTCTCTATATTGTACGCATTGAACTACCTAATGGTCAGTATGTTAATAAAAAGCTGACGATTTCGAGGTAATCCATCCTCACCATGACCTACGAATCCATTCTCGACAACATTTTCACCGCACTGCCCATGTACCATAAGGTGGGCAGCAGCGCATATAAGGAAGGTTTTGAAAATATCGAAGCCTTGACCGCCGTCGTCGGACATCCCGAACAGCAGCTGAAATGCATTCATGTGGCCGGCACCAACGGCAAAGGTTCCACCTCGCACCTGCTCGCCTCCTTCTATCAGGAGTTGGGAATGAAGGTCGGACTGTACACCTCGCCGCATCTGGTGGATTTCCGCGAGCGCATCCGTGTCAACGGCGAGATGATTTCGAAAGAGGCTGTGGTGGCTTTCTTTGAAAAGTACAACGAACAGTTCAAAGTCATTGAGCCTTCGTTTTTTGAGATGACCACCGCACTGGCTTTCTACCATTTTGCCTCCCAAAAAGTGGATATTGCCATTGTGGAGGTGGGGTTAGGAGGAAGGCTCGATGCCACCAACATCATCCATCCACAACTGTGCATTATCACCAATATCTCATTGGACCACACGCAGTTATTAGGCGACACATTGGAGAAGATTGCAGGAGAAAAGGCAGGCATCATCAAGGAAGGTGTACCGGTTGTGATTGGGAAACGACAGGCGGAAACCCTACCCGTTTTCGAGGCGAAAGCCGCTGCCCTGCATGCTCCGCTCCACACCACGGAAGATGTGCAAGTGACCACCCTCGATGATACCAATGTTGCCGCCAGAACCATCCGCATTCAATATCAGCATAAAACACTGATTGACGGCGTAAGACTCCCCCTCCCCGGCGACTACCAGTTAGAGAATGTGGCCACCTTCGTCAAGAGCGTCCTCGTACTCCATTCCTATACAGAAAACATTGTGAATGCACTTGTTCGAGCCATTGAGAATGTACTGAAAAACACGCATTTGCACGGACGCTGGGAAATCATCGCACAAAAACCCCTCGTCATTTGCGACACCGGGCACAACAGCGGGGGCTTCACTTTTCTGTCGAAACAGCTCAACAGCTTATCTTGCCAACAACTGCATTGCATTATCGGCTTTGTGAACGACAAGGATATTGACAGCATCATCCATCTTTTACCCACAAAAGCGAAATACACCATTTGCAAGGCCTCGGTAGCGCGGGCGGAAGAGCCGGAAAAGATTGTAAACAAGATGCTGGCGGCAGGACTCAACGCCGTGCCGAGTTCCCTTTCGGTTTATGACACATATTTACAACTGAAGCAACAGCTCAATAAAGAGGATGCTCTCTACATCGGAGGCAGCACCTTCATTGTGGCCGACTTGCTGAAAGGAGAATGCTAATCTCTACTGGTCGATTTTGCTGGAGCAGCCGTGCTCAATGACCTGCGAATTGCTGAGGAAATCGGTGTCCACGTAGGTACTGCTGCCTGGACGGAGATGTACCGTAGATGTACGCGTGTCTTTCGTGCCATCAGCCATTTCCACCACATACCAGCAGTCTGCCACCATATCCACCTCACAGGGATTTCTCACGTAAAGCGTCCAACGGCCCACGCTGGAGTCATCGTAGGTATAGCACTCACAATCAGCGCACAGCTCGTCAATTGCAACCGCCTTCACGGGTTCATCAGCAACGGTCAGGGGGGCAACATTCCCATTCCAGCTAAAATATAACAAACTGATTATCAATATTATACTTTTCATAACAAAAGATGCCTGTTATTCGCCATCGGCCCATCGGCTTAAAAACACTTCAATGACCTTTTGAAAAGCTCTCAGTTTAAACTTTCCCCTATTCCTCATTATTGTCTTCCTCCTCATCGGGAACACGATAGAATTTCTTTATAAATTTGTTTTTCTGCGAACGGTTACCCAGCTTATAGGTGCAAGCCGGCAGTCCGTTGCTGGGCGGCAGCATACGTTTTTTCACCTTGGTCTGAACGATAGGATCGGTAAACTTGGTATCGGAAGAGTAGCCATAGATGCTGTTGTTTTCCACTTGGAAGAAGAAGAAGTCGTTATCAATTTCAAAGTAGAGATAAAGACGGTTGCGCGAGCCTCTCTTTTCCACCACGATTTCACCGGGTATTTCCTTGTTGATTTCCTTTCCGTTGCAGATGGCCACGGGGAGCAAGTACTGTGAAATGAAGGCCTTAGCCTCTTTGTCCCACACGAACTGGATGTCGGCGAACAGGAACTTCACCTTCAGCGAGGCGGGCAGTTTCTGGGTTTGTCCGTAGGTGTTGACCTCGTAGGCGTAATCCTCGAAATCCTTTTCGTTCAGGATGGTTTTCATGGCAAGGATGTAATCCTCGTTCTCCCACGGGTCAATAAAGTCGAGCGAAGCATCCTCCACATGTTTCATAAAGACCTTCATAGACTGTTCGTTGAAGAAGAAGTCGATGGTGGTGGTGAGGCTCATCTCGGCAGAGTCGGCCTTCATGTAGTTGACGACGGTGCCGAGGGTGCTGAAATCGACGCGGCCGAGTTTGGCGCCCATGTCAATGGTGCCGCTACCCCGCGAGATGCAATCGGTTTTGCTGAGGGTGATGATGTTGCCCGGCAGCTCGGGGTCTTCCAGTTTCTCCAACGAGGCGGCCCTGAAGCACTGGTTCTCCTCGTCGAAGTCGATGTAGCCCTGTGCGGAGATATATTCCGCATCGTTGAACTGGTCTTTGGCGGCGCCGAAGCAGGTGTAGATACGGCCAGTCGTGTTAGTAGAGGCGATGGCCACCACCACCTTCCGGTCGTTCACATCCTTGGTTTTGCTGTCGATCTTAATCATCACATGGTCGGGATCCACCTGATCCATGATGCGCATACGGGCATATTTTACGGTGTCGCAGTCGTGAATCAACTCCACACCGCCGACGAAGGTGAGGAACTCATCGGTACTGTTGAGCTCGGCACGGCCATCGAAACCGAAGTGCGGACTGAGCTTGAAGTCGCGGGCGAAGGGAATCTGGGCGATACCCTTGGTGGCCTGATAGTACCATACCGTGTCGAAGTGCAGCACCTGCACCTCCTTGTTCACATCCACATAGTCGTAATCGCCGCTGGCGCGGAAGTCATCAGCATGCACGATGTTGACAGTACAGTTATATAGCTCGTAGTACTTGTGGTCGCGGTCGGCCACGATGCGCGCACCATTAAGTGTCTTGATAACAGCCTGTTCCAGAATTGTCACCTCACCATCTTTCGGTACCACGGCGCCATCGCCCACATTGATATAGCGCACACCGTGGGTGTTGATGACGTTGGTCTTGAAGTTGAACTCAGCTGAAGTGGCAGTGAACTGCACCGCATGCCGCTCGGAATTGGTGGCCGTAAGTTCGTTGCCGTGGCTCACCATATCAATCAGCTCACGGGCATCGGTATTGTTAATATCCACACTGCTATAGGGGTCGTTCCACTGGAAGGTAAGCACATCCTCATCGATGGGATCCCAGTCGAACATGGCGGCGTTGGTTTTGAACTGGTTACGTTGGAACAGAACCTCGGAAGTCTCGTCGTTGGAGACGAAATGGCCTTTGCGGGTTTGGAAGTCGATATGGGAGTTATAGTTGTCGGTGGAGAAGACGAACTGGTCGTTTTGGTAGAGGTCGTAGATACGCAGGTCGGCGGCATCGGAAAGGAGTTCATGATGTTTGAACGTGAACCACTTGGAGGTGATATCGGCGCGTTTGAAGTTGAGCACGCCCGTGCCGTACATACCTTGCGGGGTAAGGACGGAGTTGCCGGTCAACTCGGTCTCGCGGAAGATGTTCATCGGAGTTTTATCGGTAAAGACATACATCTGGTCGTTGTAGGCTTCCCAGCGCACGGAGCCGTTCTCCATATCGGCGGGCGGGTACTCCACGCCGGCCAGCTGTTCCTGCACCACATGCTGCTTCACGCTGCCCGTCATCTTGTCGAGGAAAAACACCAAACTGTCGGAAGTGGTGGTGGAAGTGAGATAGTTGACGGTACTTCTTTTACCTCTTAACCCTCTATTACTCAAATCAATAATACCCGTATAATTACCTTTCCCAGTGTAGGCTGGAAGCGGACTGGAAGCATCGTGGATAAAACCGAGGGAGAAATCGGGACGCACCTTCAGTTCCTCTTTAATGTCGGGGAATATGCCGCCCGAAATCAGCGAGCCGGCGAAGCGGATGGAGTCGGTGTCGAAGTTGTCCAAGTTGGTGATGGTGAACTGGTCGAGGGCGAAGAAGAACTTTTTGCGGTCGTAATGGCGGTTGAAGGTGAAAGGATGGTCGTAATAGACGCGACCGCCCTCCAAACTGGTGAAATAGGGCCATTTAGGATTGTCGATCTTCCCCGACTTGTTCTTCGGATGATCTACAAAAAGCGTACCTTGGAGGTCTTCGATGGGACTCATCACCTTGGTGAGCTGATACTCGCCGTAGCGGTTCACCGGCCCTTGCTTATTCTCCACATACATAATCAGCGAGTCAATCTGCTCCATCTTAATCTTAAATTCCTCGTAGTTGAAGTCGCACTCATGCACCACAAAATCAAAAAGGCCGGCCACCACACGTCCTGAGAAGCGCATATCTCTATTTTTCCGTATAACCACCCGCTCATTTTTCGGATATACATTCACAATCTGCGCCTCGCTGATCACAAACCACTCGCAGCCTTCCACCGTGAGCTCACGGGTTTTGTAATCCAATATGGCATAGTGGTTTTTCGACTCCAACGTGATGTTATCGTAGTCTTTCTTTCCCACATCATTATTCAAATATTGGGCAATTTTCGGACGATAATAAATCAGGTCATTATTCACATCATACTCCACAAAACCATCGGCGGCAAATTGGATGAGCAAGGCACGAACATCCTCTGCTGAATGGCGGATGGCCTGACCGACCTGCTCGAAAGTAATAGGCTGGTAGTCGAAACCTTTGAAGAGTTTCCACAATGTGAAGAGCGGATTTTCACGGTTCACACCTTGCAACTCCCTCATTGTCGCATTGTTAAAGAAATTCTGCGACTCAAAAGTGGCCACACTCTGACTGTTCATACTCGCTAAAGGTTTCAGTTCAATCTTGTCGGTAGAGATGTCCCACGACAGCGACTCCACCTTGATATCCATCCGATGATAAGAGTCGAAAAACGGACTTCTTCCCACTCCATATTTAGGTCTTGAAATCTGAAGGAGCGTTTTTTCTTCATTATAATAGAAATTGGCGGAAGGGTGATAAATAGAGTCTTCCTCTATGTAAACGCTGATGTTCGCATCGTTGGACCAGACGGTGGACTCTTTGAAGAGGAAATGGCCGCATCGCACAGAAACTACCGTTGTATCAGCACGTTGTATATTCAAACGGGCAAGGCTTCCTTCCGAGGAATAGCCCCGCACGGCCGCCCCGCGCAACTCGAAACCGCCAATATAGTCCACATTCTTATAGATATTATGCACCAGAACCTCCTCATCATAGCTGCGGAAACGGGGGTAGGAAACCTTGTCCTCATCGCTCTCCAAGCCAGCCTTGTCCTCCAGCACACCCAACAGCGGGTACTCGAAATAGGCTGGATAATAGAGCGTTGCATTCTCCACCTTCACCTTCGGTTGGCGCACATCCACCTCATAGTCGTGGAAGGTAGCCTTCACCTGACTGCTGAGACCAGCACGATACCACTGCACCGTACCTTTCGTGCCTTTCCACACCTTAGCCCCCGGATAGTAACGGCCGGAAGTCTCCAAAATCTCCACACTGTCGCGAGTTCCGCTGCCCACCAAGTCGATATCCTTATACTCGAAATAGGGCGCATCGTCAAAAGCCAGCGTCTCGGCATAGCCGTAGGCTGTCCACCGCACATTGGGCGTCTGGTACAGCACATCACGGGAGAAAATAGCCGCATAATCATCCATAACATGGTGAAATTCAGGCAAATTCTCATTCAGATGATACTGAATGGCCTTCAACCACGCACGGTCACAGTCGGTCAATCCACTATTGATGAAGGCATCGAAAGCGTTTTCCAAGGATTCGAAATGCGGAAAGAAACGCAAGTTCTTGCGCAACATAAAGTTAGCTGCCTCAATAAACACCTCCTGAAACTCAACCGTCATGGCCGGACTATCCCAAAACTGGTCAAATTTGGCCACAAGGGCTTCGGCCTCCTTCTGGCGTTCTTTAGGTGCGGTAGCGGCAAATGCACGCACCTCCTCCTTGGTGAGAGAGGGATCGTTGGAAAAGGATTTGAACCGCTGCGCCGAAAGCGGGAGAACGGTCAGCAGAACAACAAAGAACAACAATATAGTTTTACGATTCATCAGGTTATAGTATTGTTTATAAATGATTTATGTCAAATTTGAAGGTTGAAACATGACCGCTGTGCGCGGAGGGAGATATACCTTGAGCACACCGCCACGGCTGGCATAGAACGCCTGCTCGTCGATATGGCCGAAGCCACCGAAAGCGGTATCGTCGGAGTTGAGCAGCATCTGGTAGTCGCCAGTGCGGCAAGGGATGGGGTAGTCGGTGACGGAACGAGATGGACTGAAGTTGAAGACGAAAAGGCAGCCGCCACGCTCGAAGGCAAGAATCTGTCCCGCGATGTCGCGAACAAGGGGGATGGAAGGAGACGTGAGGATGTTAGCGCTGTTCAGAGCCGCCACCATCGCACGATGGAAGTCATTCATATAGCGATACTTCAGTGTTTCGTTGGCGGCCAGCGACCACTGGCGGCGCGCGTAATGGTACGACCAGCCGTTGCCCTCACGGGGGAAGTCAATCCACTCAGGATGACCGAACTCATTGCCCATGAAATTGAGGAAGCCGCCGTCGCACAACGCTGCCGTACAGAAGTTTACCAACTTGTGCAACGCGATGCCCCTATCCACCGTCAGGTCGGGAGTGAACACCGACATCTTGTCGTACATCTTATCCCCTATCAGTCTGAAAATCAGCGTCTGGTCGCCGACCATCGCCTGGTCGTGGCTCTCCACATAGCTGATTACCTTCTCCTCTTTGCGGTGGTCGGTGAGGCGGAAGAAGATGTCGCCCACATGCCACTGCTCGTCAGACTGTTCCTTGACCGTTTTCATCCAGAAGTCGGCCACACCCATCGACATACGGTAGTCGAAACCGATACCACCTTGGTCGCAGGGATAGGCCAAGGCTGGCATTCCACTTACATCTTCGGCAATTGTAACTGCGTCATTGTCAATCTGATGCACAACACGATTTGCCAAATACAGGTAGGTTAGTGCATCGGGATCCACATTATCATCAAAATACTGGGCATAATCCACAAAATCCACACCGATGCCGTGGTTCCAGTAGCTCATACTGGTCACGCCGTCGAAGCGGAAGCCGTCGAAATGGAACTCCTGCATCCAGTATTTGAGGTTGGAGAGCAGAAACATCAGCGTATCGTTCTTAGCATAGTTGAAGCAGCGCGACTCCCACACGGGATGCCACCCCTTATCGCCCTCGTGGAAATAGAGGCTGTAGCTGCCATCGAAGCGGCTCAGGCCTTCCCGTTCATTGGTGACCGAATGGGAGTGTACCACATCGAGGATCACGCGGATGCCGTTGGCGTGAGCGCAGTCAATCAGCGACTTAAGTTCTTCTGGGGTGCCGAAGCGCGAGGAGGGGGCGAAAAAGTTGGACACGTGGTAGCCGAAAGAGCCGTAGTAGGGATGCTCTTGAATGGCCATCAACTGCAAAGTATTGTATCCCAACGCTTTGATACGTGGAATTACCTGATCTTCAAACTCTTTGTACGAGGCCACCCTGCCCTCTTCTGACGACATGCCGACATGTGCCTCGTAGATGAGGGGCACTGCGGGACGGGCGGGAGCGGCATGCTTCCACTCGTATTGTGTTTCGGGACACCACACCTGGGCGGAGAAAATCTTGGTTTGATCGTCCTGCACCACTCGCTGGGCATAGGCGGGCAGTCGCTCGTCGGCGCCATCCTGCCAAACCATCCACAGTTTGTACAACATACCGTGTTTCAAGAAATTGCGGGGTAGTTCAATTTCCCAATCTCCGTTGCCGATGGGATGCAACGCATAGTGCTCTTCAATACGCCAGTAGGAAAAATCGCCGTAGAGGTAAAGACGTTGGGCATGAGGAGCCTTTTCGCGAAACACCCAGCCGGTAGGGGTAGCGTGGAGGCCGTAGTAAAGGTGGTTATTGCACACATCGGAAAGACAGGGCTGACCGTCGGCCAACTCCATCTCTTTCAGCACGGCACGGCGATGCCGCCGCTCCAATTCGAGGCGGTAAGGCTTCAGGCCGGGGTCCATTTTTATAAGCGGGGAATCCTTTGTCACAATAACGCATTTTACAGGCTGCAAAGTTACAAAATCCGACACAATTTTGAGACAATAAAACAGAAGAATTTGCCAAAAATCAGCACAATTTTTTCGGGGCAATAGTGAGGTAAAAAAAACATACCAAACACTCCACATTCAGTTTACAATTATCAAAATTATACTTTTACAAATTTTATATTTTCACATATTTCAACAAAAACATTTCAAAAATTCTCATCCTTCATCTCATATTACAATAAACATAGTTAATCAATTATAAATAATGCAATTCAGCCAAAATTTCACACTTTTAACTGATATTCATTTCATTATAAAATTTTTATTATAAAATAATGTTTATAAAATTATTACACATATTTATTGAAGTATTGCATTAAACACTAAATCATTCATATTTGTAAACACTTTTCACATAATTAAGTTTATTTCATTCACAATATTTATCAACAAACAATTGTAACAAATAGCTATTTATTTCGTAAATACACAGGTTTCATCCATCATAGCATTCAAAACAAACCTGAAAACATGGACGCAGACATCAACAACAGAATCAAAAGTATCTTGGAAGAGTCGCAGCTGACGCCGTCTGAATTTGCAGCGGCCATTGGCACCTCACGCTCCAACCTGACTCATTTGCTCTCGGGGCGCAACCAGCCGAGTTTCAGTCTATTGGAAAAGCTGTTGAAGGCCTTCCCGCAGGTACGCACCGAATGGTTGGTGACGGGTTTAGGAGACATGCTACGCGACGAAGATGATTTTGTGCAGACGGTTGAGGCCATCAGCCAACAGATGCCGGCGCCGCACACACAATTTGAGATGAATTTTGATGTTGAGGAGGAAAATGAGCCTTCCAGCGCGAACGATCCGTCAACCGCGTCCGAAGCCAATAACGACAAGGCTTCACGGCCTATTTTGGCGGCCAACATCCCCCCAAAAACGCGCCTACAGCGAGGCTCGCAACGCCAGTCCCTCAAAAAGGTCCAAAAAATCGTCTATTTTTACACCGACAACACCTTCGACGAATACTACCCGAGGTAATTAGTGTTCCAACTCAAGGTACTCGTAGTCGTAATGGAAATTGAGTTTTCTGGTAAGGTCCCCATTCACCAGCTCATTTTGTGAGGCGGTGGTAATGCCATGCCATCCTTTCACGCAACGCCGTGAGCCCAACACGCCAGCCACGCGGCTGTCGTCGGCACACTGCAGGTTGGTATAGGCAAGCCTGTCAAGCACCACACTGCCCGAGATGGTATTGTTGGCAACATAGTTGTAAATGGGCTCATTGACCACCCATACCTCGAAGCACAATGCAGAATCCACCGAGATATAACGGTCGAGGTTAGGATCTTCAGGAACGCGGTTAGCAATCACTGTCAACAAGTTAGCAGGCACATAAGAGCAGCTCTGCTCTGTAAGTCCATCCCGAGTCACACTGCTGTTGAGTTTACGACGGATGCTCTTTCTCACCTCTTCTTGTGTGGTACGATTACGTTCGATGTAGTAAAAAGTCTGGAACACCTCGTAGCTCTTGGCATGTTTGGGGGTAGCGAACTTCACATCCACATTCTGCGTGCTGTGGATACCCACCTGAAGAGTATTATCGCTGGGGGCGCGAAGATAAAAATTGCCAATCACATCCGTCTCAGCCGTCACCACACGACCCGTTTCTCTGTTAGTAATCACAAGTTTGTACGTCGCATCAGGATTCAACTCGGCCGAAAAATGATATAACAGCTGCTCAGGAGCTGCAAAATCGCCCTCCAATTCCCGGGGGATGTCCGTTGTCATTTCCAACGGATAAGATGCTGTGAGCCTGTTGTTCATATACTCCTCCAACACCACATCAATCTGGTCGAAATAGTACAGACTATCATACTCCTTGGCTGCTTCGTAAGCGTTGTCGGGAGTGAGAAAACCCTTGTAAATCTTGATGTAATGGTCTTGATCGTCAGGATTCAAGATGCCATAAACAATCGTGACATCCTTATATGGTGCATTGGAGTCGAAATCTTTACTGCAAGAAGAAAGTCCCAACAATGTGGCTATCAAACAGACAATCAGCAATTTATATTTTTTCATCATCGTATAAAAATATCAAAAAATTAGCATGACGGATTCTTTTCCTCCCAACGGGTGACAATTTTGCAGAAGTCCGCATTATCGCCGCCATTGCGGGAGATGGTGGTAGCAATACGCCCATCCGACATGGAGGTGTGTACCACGTTGTAACGGTCGCCCAAGCGGGCCTGCTGCACATAGTTGAGAATCATCTCGCACAGTTGATGCCCCTGCAAAAAATCAGCAGGCAGGCTGTCCAACACCCAACGCACATACACCGTGTTATTCACATGTATGTTGGTATCGATATCGGAATAGAGCACATCGCGGGTGACGGTCGGAAAGGCCATATCTCCTTTAGAAAGAGGCACTTTGAGAGGAATGGAAAACGGCTGGTTGCCGCCAAGCGCCGAAATCACATCGGTGTCCATAACCGTGTCGATATTGATAGGATGGAAAGTCTTATCCTCCAAGATAATCCACAGGGACTGGGCTTGGAGATAGACATCTCCCTGAGGATCAACCACTTCAAAACTACGGGGCTGAAAAATGCCCTGGGGTGGATTGGCCCATGTTTTGACAATGATATGATCGTATTTTCGCGGCAAACGGTTGATACGCAGTCCCATACGATAAATCGCCCAGAAGCATCCCTTCGCATGCAGGTCTTTCCAGCCGAGATGGTGGCTGTCCACGTGCAGGTCGGCAGTAGTTTGCATACATCCTAACAAATACTGAAGCGAAACTTCGAAGTCAGGACCTATATGATGTGACTGGATATCAAACTGTTGTGTAAATACGGAAGAATTTTCCATAGTCCATAAAATTGCGTGCAAATATACATTAAAAAATATTACTTTTGCACTCGCAAATTGAGTATATGGAGAAAACGAAAGAGATTATAGGAAGCGAGATGGAAACTGCGGTGCTTGTGGCAGTTGCCACGCCATCGCACGGCATGGAGCGCGTGGAGGAATACTTGGACGAACTGGCATTTTTGCTCGACACGGCGGGCGGTGTCGCCCAAAAAAGATTCACCCAAAACCTTCCCTACCCCGATCCCAAGACCTACTTGGGCAGTGGCAAGCTGGAGGAGGTGGCGGAGTATGTCAAAGAGAACGCCATCGACCTCGCGATTTTCGACGACGAGCTCAGTCCGTCGCAGCTACGCAATGTGGAGGCCGTTTTGCACTGCAAGGTGATGGACCGCACCCACCTCATCCTCGACATTTTCGCCAAGCGCGCCCAGACAGCGCACTCCAAAGTGCAGGTGGAATTAGCTCAGTACCAATATCTTCTGCCTCGTCTGACGGGTATGTGGACCCACTTGCAGAAACAGCGTGGCGGTATCGGTATGAGAGGACCGGGCGAGAAGGAGATTGAAACCGACCGTCGTATCATCCGCGACCGTATTGCCTTGTTGAAGAGGAAGTTGGCGGATATTGACCGTCAGAAGCTCACCCAGCGCAGCCACCGCGAGCAGTTTGTGCGGGTCGCCCTCGTGGGCTATACCAACGTGGGCAAATCCACCCTGATGAACTTGATCAGCAAGTCGAATGTCTTTGCCGAAAACAAGCTTTTCGCGACGCTTGACACCACTGTCCGCAAGGTGGTCATCGACAACCTGCCCTTCCTACTCTCTGATACTGTGGGATTTATACGCAAACTGCCCCATAGCCTCGTGGAGTCCTTCAAATCCACCCTCGACGAAATCCGCGAGACCGACCTCATCCTTCATGTCATCGACATCAGTCATCCCGATTTTGAGGAACAAATCGCCATCGTGAACCAGACCTTGCAGGAAATTGGTGCAGGCGACAAACCTGTCATCGTGATTTTCAATAAGATAGATAATTATAAATGGATTGAGAAGTCACCTGACGACCTCACGCCACGCACGAAGGAAAACATCACTTTGGAGGAACTCAAACAGACCTGGATGGCGAAGATGAGTCATAAAACCCTCTTCATTTCTGCCAAGACCAAAGAAAACTTGGATGAGATGAAGCGTATTTTGTATGAAGAAATCAAGAAATTGCATATCCAAATCTATCCTTACAACAACTTTTTATACGACATTATTGAGGAGGAATAGTTCCTCTTCATCAACATAAACAACTGAACTACAACAGAAAACAACTATTATGAGCGAAAACAATCTTTTCAGAATCGGAATCACCCACGGCGACTACAACGGCATCGGCTACGAGGTCATCATGAAGGCCTTGAACGACCCTAAGATGCTGGAACTCTGCTCGCCAGTGGTCTATGGCGCCGCCAAGGCCGCCAGTTTCTACAAGAGTCTTTTCAACCTTCAGGACTTTTCGATGCAGGTATGCCGCAAGGTGGAACAGATCAACAAGAACAAAAACTACCTCGTCAACATCTTCGAGCAGGAGGTGAAAGTGGAGCCCGGAACACCCTCCAAAGAGGCAGGAAGACTTTCAGAATTAGCTTTAACTAATGCTTGTAAAGATTTGAAAGCCCAACTGATAGATGCCATTGTAACCGCTCCTATCTGCAAGGCCGACATACAATCAGACACCTTCCACTTCAATGGTCACACCGAATTTTTCGCCAAGCAATTTTCTTCACAAAATGCCATGATGATGATGGTGACCGAAGGGTGTCGCATCGCCTTCGCCACCAACCACCTGCCGATAGAGGAAGTCTCCAAGGTACTCACTACCGAACTGATTGTCAAGAAGTTGAAAACCTTGCAGCAGACCTTGAAGGTGGACTTCGCGTGCACGAATCCCACCATCGCGGTGCTTTCGCTCAATCCCCATGCCGGCGACAACGGGCTGATTGGGAAAGAGGATCAGGAGATTATCGCACCGGCCATACAACAGGCTTTCAATGAGAAGATTAACGCCTTCGGTCCCTTCCCTGCCGACGGACTTTTCGGCAGCGGTAACTATGCCAAGTTCGATGCCATTTTGGCCATGTACCACGACCAGGGCATGATTCCGTTCAAGATGATTTCGCACGGCGAAGGGGTGAATTTCACCGCCGGACTGCCCATCGTACGCACCTCTCCGGCTCACGGCACCGCTTTCGACATCGCTGGCAAGAATGTGGCACAGTGCGAATCGATGCGCAACGCCATCTACCTCGCCATCGACATCCTCAAAAACCGCAAAGAGTACCAACAATATGCCAAAAAATAACAGAATATGAAGCGTTATATATTTGCAACTTTCTGTATATCAATACTCATATCACTACTCATGGTAGGCTGCGACCACGACAAAAACAAAGGCGGCAGCACTACTGAGGTAGAGGACACCCCGTTGGTAGCTCCCGCTTTCGATGCCGACTCGGCCTTTTATTTTGTGAAGGCACAAACGGATTTCGGTCCGCGGGTGCCCAACACGGAAGCACATCGCCAATGTGCGGCCTACTTAAAGAGCAAATTAGCAGAATTTTGCGACACCGTGATTGCGCAGGAGTTCACCGCCACAGCTTTTGATGGCACCAAACTGCAGAGTTGCAACCTGATAGGAAGTTTCGCGCCGGAGAATCCCGTGCGCATCGTGCTGGCATCGCACTGGGATTCGCGCCCGTGGGCCAATGCCGACCCTGACGAAGGCAACCACAAGAAGGCCATCGACGGTGCCAACGACGGTGCCAGCGGCGTGGGTGTGCTGTTGGAGATGGCCCGCCAGCTGTCGCTCAAGCGCCCCGACGTGGGGGTTGACATTGTGTTCTTTGATGTGGAAGACTACGGCAGCGACGGGCAGAGCGACTCCTGGGGCCTCGGCTCGCAATACTGGTCGAAGCACCCGCACCGCGAGGGCTACCATGCCGCCTACGGCATGCTGCTCGACATGGTGGGGGCCCCGGGAGCGCGGTTCCGCTACGAACAGATTTCCGCCACCTACGCCCGCAGCACCCTCACCCACGTTTGGAACATCGCCGACCGGCTCGGCTACGGCGGCACTTTCGTCGCTGAAGCCGCCCACCCCATCACCGATGACCACTATTATGTGAACACCATCGCCGGCATCCCGATGATTGACATCATCCACCAGGACGATAACACCGGCACCGGCTTCCCGTCCACCTGGCACACCATGAACGACAACATCGACCATATCGACAAAAACACGCTGGCTATTGTCGGCAAGACACTTTTGTGCGTGATATATAATGAAAAATAGTGATTATGAGCCACTTCTTGGATAACAACATCACGGTTTTCAAATTTGGAGGCGCATCGGTAAAAGATGCGGCGGGAGTGCGCAACCTGCACAGCATTCTCCAGCTTCACAGCGGGAAGCCCCTCTTCGTGATCATCTCGGCCATGGGCAAAACCACCAACCTGCTGGAAAAAATCCTCCAAGCCTATTTCTATCAGAAAGAATCCCCTACCCCGCTTTTCAACCAGCTGAAAAACAACCATCTGCAAATCATCAACGACTTGGGCTGTCCGGCGTTGACGGAGGCCGTAGAGCCGATTTTCAGCCAATTGGAGACCAAGTTGCAGTCGCCTCCCACCAACTGCTATGAGTTTGAATACGATCAGCTGGTCAGCTTCGGGGAAATCATTTCCACCACGTTAATTTCCAAATACTTACAATCTCAAGGGATGGACAATTTGTGGTTGGATGCACGGAAAGTGATTCGCACCGACCGCACCTACACAGAGGCAAAAATCCAGTGGGATGATTCGGAACGGCTTTTGAAAGAAGCCCTCACCGCCCAAGCAAATACTCCGCAACTCTGCATCACACAGGGATTTATAGCAGGTGCTGCCGACGGTACCGCCACCACCTTCGGCCGTGAGGGGTCGGACTACTCGGCGGCTATTATCGCCTATATCCTTAATGGTAAGAGTGTTACAATATGGAAAGATGTCCCCGGACTGCTCAATGCCGACCCGAAATTCTTCCCTGATGCCGTAAAGCTGGAGTCCATCTCCTACGAGGAAGCCATCGAGCTGGCCTACTACGGAGCGACCGTCATTCATCCGAAAACCCTCAAACCACTGCAAAACAAGAACATACCGCTTTACGTCAAGCCATTCTTGGCCCCAACGGAGTCGGGAAGCATCATTTCCAGCAACGGGGCTTCCGAGAATATTCCCTCCTATATTTTTAAAAGAGAGCAGATTCTCATCACCCTTTTCCCCAAAGACTTCTCCTTCATTTCGGTCAACAATCTGTCGGAGATTTTCGGCATTTTGTCGCGTAACGGTGTCAAAATGAACCTGATGCAGAACACGGCTCTCAGTTTTTCCATCTGCACCGACCTCAACCCGCACCGCATTCCGCAGGTGTTGGAGCAGTTGGGAGAGAATTTCATCGTGAAATACAACGAAAACATGGAATTGATTACCATTCGGCACTATACCGATGCCACCATCGCCAAGGTGGTGGGCAACCGGCCGGTGTTTGCGGAGCAACGCTCGCGCACCACCGTGCAGATGGTGGTCAAACCTCAATAGAACTATATGCGCTGGCTGAAATCCCCTATCCTGCTGTTTGTTGTGCTACTTCCATGGCTGCTGCTGTCGTGCCGTGAAAAGCCGGAGAATTACGAGGCCACCCCTTACGACCTTGTCATTCCGAAGTATTTCCCAACGGCACTCAACCTGCCGTCCGATAATCCGATGACCAACGAGGGCGTTGAATTAGGATATAAGCTATTCAATGACACGCGGTTATGTGGCTATACTGGCAACAATCCCGACTCGCTGATTTGCTGCGCGAGCTGTCACGTGCAGCGTTACGGCTTCGATATCGGATTGGACAATCCGCGTTTGCGCAACGGCAAGGCGCGCGGGATGCACGACACCACGCACCACAATGTGATGCCGCTCTGCAATCTCGTCTTCAACAGCGAGGGGTACTTGTGGAACGGCGCGGTATATGGAGAGCGAAACATTGAGGAAATTGTGCGGGCTGCCATCACCGCCGACAACGAGCTGGCGGCCACGCCTTACCAGGCCGTGGCGCACATCAAGGACGACCCGGCGTATAAGGAGCTGTTTCGCAAGGCGTTCGGCTCCGATGAGGTGACGATGGAGCGTATTGAGAAGGCCATCGCGCAGTACGTGCGTACCCTCGTGTCGGCCAACTCGAAATTCGACCGTTACCTGCGCGGGGAGGCGCACCTCACCGATCAGGAGCTGCGGGGCTACGTGCTTTTCACCACCGAGGAGGGAGCCGACTGCTTCCACTGTCACGGAGGGGCGGGCACTCCCCTATTCACCACCAACCTGTTCTACAACAACGCTTTGGACGCTAATCCCACCGACCCGCAGGACCGTTTTTCGGTGACGGGCAGGCCGCAGGATTTGGGGGCATACCGAGCACCCACGTTGCGCAATGTGGCCATTACCGCCCCGTATATGCACGACGGGCGGTACAGCACGCTCGACGAAGTGTTGGAATTCTATAACTGCGGGTTGCAGGCATCGCCATACGCACATCCGCTCATGCATAAGCTGAACGACGGCGGTGCCTTGCTCACGCCATCGCAAATTGCTGATTTGAAAGCGTTTCTGCTAACTCTTACTGATGAATCATTTACTAATCAACCATTAGACTATGAAAATATACACCAAAGCCGGTGATAGCGGCAAAACCTCATTGATTGGAGGCATTCGAATTGAGAAATTTTCGGAACAGATTGAATCTTACGGCACCATCGACGAGCTGAACTCGGCGACCGGCGTAGCGATAGAGCTTTTGAAACAGATAACGCCGGAGGAGGGACAGGCGGCGGCACGCGATGCCATGGTGGACGTTTTAGATGACATCCAGTGCCGTCTTTTCACGGTGGGCAGCATCTTGGCGACCGACAAGGGACAGTGGGAGAAGTACTGGGCAACCACCGATTTGGCGGCATGGACTGCTGAGACAGAGGGGCTTATCGACCAATACACGGCGGAGTTGCCGGAACTGAAAGGGTTCATCCTGCCGAGCGGTTCGTTGCTGTCGGCGCAGCTGCATGTGTGCCGCACCATCTGTCGGAGAGCGGAGCGGAGAATCTGCCATTTTGTGGCACAAAATAACATGGAGGGAGCCGTCTGCGAGCAGGTGATGAAATATGCAAATCGGCTTTCCGATTTTTACTTTATTTCGGCCCGAAAAGCGCTTCAACTTGAAAACAAGAGCGAAACAATCTGGAAATCAAAGAAATAAAATTTTTATCAGATTCCACCAACGTAACAAAAAAAGTGTATTTTTGCGCCCTAAAAAATCGAAGATAACCAAAACCTAAATATTATGTATTGGACCCTTGAATTGGCATCGAAATTAGAGGATGCGCCTTGGCCAGCGACACGCGAAGAGCTGATTGATTATGCGACCCGGTCGGGTGCTCCCATGGAGATCATTGAAAATTTGCGTGAGATGGAGGATGAAGGCGAGGTTTACGACTCTATCGAAGACCTCTGGCCCGACTACCCTACCAAAGAAGACTTTTTCTTCCACGAAGACGAATACTAAGGGAGTATTAGTTAGAGAATCATGGTTATCTGATTGATAATCAATTAAAAAAAATGGCAAACAAAATGTTTGTCATTTTTTATTTTTAAAGCAAAAAGGAATAAAACGATACTTTCCTTTTATCTTGCCAATCTCTCTACAAGCTGCTCAACGGTAAGGTTTTCCTGCTCGCCGGTGGCCATGTTCTTGAAGGCGAACACGCCGTCGTTCATCTCGTTTTCGCCAGCCATGATGACGAACGGTATACCACGGTTGTTGGCGAAAGTCATCTGCTTGCCAATCTTGGCCTTGTCGGGGAAGAGTTCGGCGGTGATGCCAGCCGCCCGCAGCTGCTGCAAAGCCGACAGCGCATAGAGTTCCTCCTTCTCGCCGAAATTGAGCAACAACGCCTGTACAGGGTTCTCCAACGACTTCGGGAAGAGCTGCAACTCGTTGAGCACGTCGTAGATACGCTCCGCGCCGTAGGAGATGCCGACCCCTGACACGTTCTTGAGTCCGAAGATTCCCGTGAGGTTGTCGTAGCGGCCACCGCCGGAGATGCTGCCGATGCTCACATCGAGCGCCTTCACCTCGAAGATGGCTCCCGTATAATAGTTGAGGCCACGAGCAAGGGTAATGTCCAATTCAATATCAGCATTAATTTTCAGAAAATCAGCATATTGCAACATTTTCGTCAACTCTTCTACGCCCTTGAGTCCAGTTTCGGAGGTGGCGAAAATCTGGGAGAGTTTCTGCAGCTTTTCAGCATTGGTGCCCGCGAAATCGAAGAAGGGGTCAAGTTTCTGCACGGCTTCTTCCGAAAGTCCGCGCTCGCGCAGTTCGGCGCACACATTCTCGCGGCCGATCTTGTCGAGCTTGTCGATGGCGGTGCAGATGTCGGTAATCTTGTCGGCCTCCCCGAGGATCTCAGCGATGCCGGAGAGTATCTTGCGGTTGTTGACCTTGATGACCACACGGATGCCGAATTTCTGGAAAATCTCGGCAGTAATCTGCATCAGCTCGGCCTCGTTAAGGAGCGAGTTTGTGCCGATGACATCGGCATCGCACTGGTAGAACTCGCGGTAGCGGCCCTTCTGCGGACGGTCGGCCCGCCACACGGGCTGCATCTGGTAGCGTTTGAAGGGGAACGTGATCTCGTTCTGGTGCTGCACGACGAAGCGGGCGAAGGGCACGGTAAGGTCGTAGCGGAGGCCTTTCTCGCAGATGGCGGAGGCGAGCCGGACAGAGGATTCCTCCTGACGGTCAACACCTTGCATAAAATCGCCCGAGTTGAGAATCTTGAACAGCAGGCGGTCGCCCTCCTCGCCGTATTTGCCCATCAGGGTGGAGAGGTTCTCCATGGCGGGGGTCTCTATCGGCAGGTAGGCATGCGCCTCGAAGACGCTGCGGATGGTCTGGAAAATGTAGTTGCGGCGCATCATCTCCAACGGAGTGAAGTCGCGGGTACCTTTTGGAATGCTTGGTTTGATCATAAGGTAAATCCTTTAAGTGATAAATCGAGAAAAGATTAACGTCCAGCCATGCTGGGTTTCAGGCTGCAAAATTACAAAACAAAGTGCAATGGGCAATGCCCGCCGCCCATTTTCCATCAACATTTTTATATATATTGCGTCCATAGTATGAAAATCGTTGAAAATTCGTATCTTTGCAGGCTTAAAATTGAATCCGAGAATGAACAGGTGCATTTCTGCTATATTATTGTGTTTCTGCATGATAAGTTTTTGCTTTGCGCAGCAGAAGCCCTATCGGATTACCATCAAATGGAATAGTGAAGGCTCGTCATACGACGGAAAGATGTCGTATCTCACGGGATTTCACGGCGACGAAGTGCAGGTGTATGACAGTGTGGTGGTGCGAAAAGGCACCTCCGTGTTCAAGGGGAAAAACCTTCCCGACGGCTTCTATCAGGTGAAAGCGGACTATCCTCCCCTTGATTATATGAATTCAGGAGCTCTTCCACAGAGTCGCCGTGCTCCCATCGATCTGGTGATCTCCGAAAGCCGGAAGTTCACTTACTGGACGGATGCCGCTGGACATTTTGAAGGGTCGCCCGAGAATGAAGCCTACCAGCTGGCCCATTTTCAGATCAACACCTACGACTCCAGATGGCCCGACATCACCACGTTGGAGACCGCCAGCGTGGGGCACGATTTGGTATATAAGTACTTGCTACTGGAGTATTTAGGATTGGATGCCTGCACCACCCCCGATGCCAGAATGCTTCATCATCCTCTTTTTAACCAACTCATTTCCGACAAATTACAATCCGAAAATATCACCCTCATCGACTCGGTTTTCGACCGATATAGTTTGGAAACGGAGATCGGCCAGTACTATATGGTGCAGACGTTGAAGTACTACAACATGGACAACAACGTGGCGTACGACGATATCCTGCTGCACTTGTACGACAAGTACTATCTGCCCAGCGGGTTACTGCTTTTCTCCGAGAGCTACGAGCGGCGGTTGAAAAATGGGGTGACGCGCAAGCGCCATCTCGCCATCGGGGCGCAGATGCCGCCGTTGGAGGCCAAAAGCGCCGACGGCAAGCTCATCTCCACCGCCTCCATCGACCGTCCCAACACGGTGATTTGGTTCTGGGACGCCGACTGCGAGGACTGCCTCGAGGAGACCCCCATACTCAACGAGATGTACGAAAAGTACCAGGATGAGTACGATTTCGAGGTGTTCGGCTACTGCATCACTGCGGACGTAAAACGCTGGAAGCAGGTTTCAGAGGAGATGGGGCTGAAGTTCATCAACACCTGCGACGGGTTAGGAGGCAGCAACTACGATGTCATCGACTATTTCAACATCCTCACCACACCCGCCTGTCTGCTGCTTGACCAAGACCACAAAATCATCATGCGGCAGTTCACGTTAGAACAATTAGAAGAATTCTTAAACAATTTGAATCCAGACAAATACAATATAGAATGAAAAGAAATGTCTTATTGTTAATCCTCATTGCGGTCATCGCACTCCCCTTCCCGCTTTCTGCCCAGAAGAAAAACTCGGCAGCAGCGCCAAAGACGGGGCACAACATCGTTTTCAACATTCCCAAAGCCCAAGACTCTATCGTCTATTTAGCTGTATATTATAGAGATAAGCTCATCTTGAAAGACTCGGCAAGGGTAACCAAGACCAAAAACGGTCCGCAATTCATCTTCAAAGGCGACAACGAGTACCAAGGCGGTTTGTATAAGCTGGTCAGCCAGACGCACTACCCATACATGGACTTCATCATGGACGGTCCGCAGTTCTTCTCCTTCACCTGCGGCACCACCGGCACCGTGGACAGTGTCTCCGTAACCAACTCTCCGCACAACGAAGAGTTGATGGCCTTCCAGCGCAAAACCACCACCGCCGGCAAGCAGATGAGCGAGTGGCGCAAAGCTTTCGATGAGGCGAAAAAGGCTGACAATCAGAAAGAAGCTGATGAATATCAGGAAAAGATGAAGAGTCTGAATGAAGAGATGGAGACTTTCATCAAAGACATCATCGACCGTCATCCCGACTATCTTTTCTCCAAAATCCAGAATGCCTATCAGCAGATTGACATCCCGGACGCGCCGGTCAACGCCGACGGCAGCATCGACTCCACCTTCCAGCTTCGCTACTTCCTCACCCACTACTGGGACAAAACCGACCTCGGCGACAGCCGTCTGATTTTCACTCCCGTGCTGGAGCCCAAATTAAAGGAATACTTCACCAAATATCTTCAGTATCAAGAGCCTGACACCATTTGTCAATATGTGGATATGGTTTTGGAGAAATCCACTTCCGACACGCTGATGTACCATTTTCTCATCGACTGGCTTTCCTACCAGTACGAAACCAGCAAGATGTTAGGCCATGACGGCGTGTTCGTGCATATCGTGAAGAACAATCACATGAAAGGCAAATGCACCTGGATGGAGGAAGACCTGCTGCGCAAGTACGAGAAGCGCGTGAAACATCTGGAGCCCATCCTCATCGGCAAGATTGCGCCGGAGCTGATGATTCCCGACACTACCCTCACCGACGACTACTCGCACTGGCACTCCTCTTATCATCCGAAGGGGGCGGCCTCCAAGAAATACACCATCCTGTGGTTCTACGACCCCGACTGTCCCACCTGCAAGAAGGAGTCGCAGAAGCTGCGGGCCGTTTACGACTCGTTAGAGAATCTCGGACAACGCAACTTCGACGTGTATGCCGTGGCCAACGACGCCGACATCGACCGCTGGAAAAGGTACGTGAAAGAGAATAACTACCCGTGGATCAACGTGGGCGGTAACAAGGGCAATGTAGATTATCTCGAACTGTTCAACATCTACGAGACGGGCAATCCAGCCATGTTCATCATCAACGAAAAACATGAAATCATTTTGAACCGACGCATCGAGATGCACACCATCCCTGAATTTTTACGACAGTATGAAAAGAGGATGAGTTTGAAACGATGACGCATTATTTATCAGAAAAATCAATCAATTAAATATTAATACTATGAGCATTACTTTAGAAGGAAAAACCATTGAAATGGACGGTGACGGCTTCATGCTGCAACCGGAATTGTGGACCGAAGAGCTGGCTAAGCTCATCGCCCAAGAGGATGGAATTGAGAACCTCACTGAGGATCACTGGAAAATCATCAACATTATCAGAGCCAACTACTTGGAGAAAGGTCTTGCCCCGATGGTGCGCGTCATCTGCAAAGAGAGCGGTCTGAAGCTGAAACAGATTTACGAACTCTTCCCGCTGGGTCCCGCCAGAGGAGCCTGCCGTGTGGCCGGACTGCCCAAACCGGAAGGATGCGTGTAGGAAACGGAGAATTGAAAATTGAAAATTGAAAATTGAGAGTTAAGGAGTTAAGAAGTTAAGAAGTTAAGGAGTTAAGGAGTTAAGGAGTTAAGAAGTTAAGGAGTTAAGAAGTTAAGGAGTTAAGGAGTTGAGAAGTTAAGAAGTTGAGAGTTAAAAGTTTTTAGCGATGAGTGTTTTTCAGATTATTTCGTTGTGTGCATTGGCATATTGTTTTGTGCTGATGATGTGGCATTTTGTAAGAATCATCCGTTTGGGGAAACCGAAGGATTTGTCGGAGAAGAGCGGTGATGTGACCAAAGGTGTGGTGTATGCCAACACGGTGGCTATGTCGCCCACCCACAAGGAGTCGGCCTACCTGCATCTGCCCACCTACGCTGCCGGCATCATCTTCCACTGCGGCATTTTTCTCTCCATACTTCTCTACTTCCTTTCCCTCTTCAATCTCAACGTCTGGTACCCCGAATGGCTGAACATGCTCCTCGCCATTGGCCTGTGCGTGTCTGCCTGCTGCGGAACAACACTGATTATCAAGAGATTGAGCAGCAAAAACCTCAGCAGTCTCTCCAACATTGACGACTACCTTTCGAACATGTTCACCACCTTGTTCCAGTGTGCGACCATCATCTTCCTTTTGACGGAAGGCATGAACGACACCTGGCATGCGGTGTATTACATCATGGTAAGTGTGTTGTTGTTGTACATGCCGTTGGGCAAACTGAAACACGTACTTTACTATTTCTCAGCACGTTATCACCTCGGCTTCTTCTATGGATGGCGCAATGTATGGCCTCCGAAAACTGAAAATTGAAAACTGAAAATTGAAAACTGAGAGCTGAAAGGTGTGAATCTATCGCTCAGTACCTCGGATGATGTAGGGCGATGGTGCTCTGCACATACTCGCGGTCGAGGTGCGTGTAAATTTCTGTGGTAGTGATACTTTCGTGTCCTAACATCTCCTGAACGGCACGCAGGTCGGCACCGCCTTCCACGAGGTGGGTGGCGAAGGAGTGACGAAAGGTGTGGGGACTTATTTCCTTTGTGATGCCGGCTTTTTCGGCCAGTTCTTTCACGATGTGGAACACCATGACACGGCTGAGACGGCCGCCACGGCGGTTCAGAAACACAATGTCGGCATCTCCATTCTTGATTTTCAATGACATCCGATACCCTTCCACATACAGGCGGATGGCTTTCTGGGCGGTGGAACCAATGGGCACGATACGCTCCTTGTTGCCTTTTCCAATCACCCGGATATAGCCCTCATCGAAGAAAAGGCAAGACAGCTGGAGGGCAATGAGTTCGCTGACGCGGAGTCCGCAGCTGTACAGCACCTCAATCATGGCGCGGTTGCGATGCCCTTCGGGCAGACTGAGGTCCACCGCGTTGATGATGGCCTCCACTTCGGGCACGCTCAGCACAGTAGGTAGTTTGCGGGCGAGCTTGGGCGTGTCGATGAGCTGGGCGGGGTTGGTCTCCAGCGTGCCTTCCAGCACGAGAAAACGGTAGAAGGCTCGTACCCCCGACAAGATACGAGCCTGCGAGGTGGCTTTGACCTCCTGATCCTTCTGTAAATATTTCGCAAAATCCTGCAAATCAGCAACCTCCACATTTTCCAACTTCTTTTCTCCCAAAAATCCATCCAACAAACCCACATCGTGGAGGTAAGCCTCAGCGGTTTTCGCCGAGAGGGATTTCTCCAAAATCAGGTATTGCCGGAAGCGTTCTACAGGAGATTTTTTCATAAAATAAGGAGTACGAACTTATTAAGACAAAAACGATTGCGCTGGGGGAATATTGCCACGGAGGGAGAAAATTTTAGACAAAACATGCATAATGCTTTAGGTCTAACCTACGTTTTCAATAGTGATGAGAAGTTCTATTAAAATTTTATAAAATCAATTTTCACACTCGATAATTCGAGAATTTTGTGTACATTTGCCGCGATAAAACAAAGAGTATTAAAGAAGACAATTATGGAATACACTATCTTAATTCACAAAGACGAAAATGACGGATGGTACACGGGCAAATGCATACAAGTTCCTGCCGCGATGAGCCAAGGGCGGACATTGGATGAGTTGATGGACAATATGAAAGATGCTATCGCTCTCGTATTAGATTATTACAAGGAACAAGCTCGTAATCAACATTCTAACGAAAAAGTATTCTATAGAAAATTGGCATTAGCATGAAACGAAAATTACTCATAAAATACTTACAAGATCATGGATGCCAATTAGCACGCGAAGGAGCAAGACACAGCCTTTTTATCAACCCCAATAACGGTAGCGCAGCTGCCATTCCACGACATCCAGATATCAACGACTATCTTGCAAAAGAAATTTGCAAGGAACTTGATATTCCGAAAATTGGAAACAATTGATTCTACACATAAAGTCATGATAATAAGGCAAAGCAATAGATAGAACTTTTATGAAGAAGAAACTCTTTATCGAAACTTACGGCTGCCAGATGAACGTGGCAGACAGCGAGGTGGTGGCCTCCATCTTGTCGGACGAATACGAGATGACGGAAGAGGAGCGCACCGCCGACCTGATCCTCATCAACACCTGCTCGGTGCGCGACAACGCGGAGCAGCGCATCCACCGGCGGCTGCGCGAACTCGGCGCCATCAAGCGGGGTCGGCCTGGGATGCTCATCGGATTGCTCGGATGCATGGCTGAACGCCTGAAGGACAAACTGTTGCAAGAAGAGCCCGCCCTTGACCTCATCGCCGGTCCGGACGCTTACCGCACGCTGCCCGAACTCATCCACAGAGCTGCCGAAGGCGAGGAGGCCTACAACGTGACTTTGTCGCGTGAGGAGACCTACGACGACATCATGCCCACCCGCTACGCTGCCAACGGTGTGTCGGGGTTCATCTCCATCATGCGGGGCTGCGACAACTTCTGTTCCTACTGCGTAGTGCCCTTCACACGGGGCCGCGAGCGCAGTCGCAACCCACAGACCATCCTGTCGGAAGCCAAGCAACTGCTCGCCGACGGCTACAAGGAGGTGACGCTGCTGGGGCAGAATGTGAACTCGTACCGCTACGAGACCGCCGACGGCACGGTTACCTTCGCCGACCTGATGGAACTGGTGGCCCAGCTCTCCCCCACCCTGCGGGTGCGTTTCGCCACCTCCCATCCCAAAGATATCTCCGATGAACTGCTGCACGTGATGGCACGCTATCCGAACATCTGCAAATACATCCACCTGCCTGTACAGGCCGGCAGCACCTCCATGCTGCAACGGATGCACCGCGTGTATAGCCGCGAGCAGTATCTGGAGCGCATCGCTGCCATCCGGCGCATCCTTCCCGACTGCGCCATCGCCACCGACATCATCGCCGGCTTCTGCGGCGAGACCGAAGAGGAGCACCAGGCCACCCTCTCCATCATGAAAGAGGTGGGCTACTCGGCCGCCTACATGTTCAAATACTCGGTGCGCGACAACACCTACGCCGCCACGCACTATCCCGATGACGTGCCCGACGAGGTGAAAACCAAAAGGTTGGAAGAAATCATCGAGTTGCAGCAGTCGCTCTCGCTCGCCAGCAACGAGCAAGATGTGGGCAAGACCGTGGAAGTGCTGGTGGAAGGCACCTCCAAACGGTCGGAAGAACAGCTCTTTGGACGGACCAGCCAGAACAAGGTGGTCATCTTTCCCCGTGGCAACCACCAGAAAGGCGACTATGTGATGGTGACCATTCAATCCTGCACCGCCGCCACCCTGATCGGCACCGAAGCGTCTTCATCCACCAAGCTATAAAACACTATGAGAAAAGTAGTTCTGCTGATTTTGGGGTTGATGATAGGTGCAATGACTGCATCGGCGCAGAGTTTTACCCTCACGGTGCTGGGCGACGGCATTCAGGCCGATTCCCTTCATCTCCAATCTATTAAAAGAGTAAAAATCAAGGACGAAAACCGCTTCTTGGAAGGCGAAATCCTATACAAAGACGTGGCTGCCGCCGCTTTTTCACCGAAAACCGTTTTCTCGATGAAGAAGGGACTATCGGCAGGCTACTACCGTGTGATGGGCGACACCACCCTGCTGTTTGAACTGCTGATTTCTGACAAAAAGAAACAGAAAATCACGGTAAACCTTTCACCGAACGGCGCTCCGCGATTTGAAGGCAGCGACGAGAACAACCGCTATCAGGAGTATCGGTCGGCGAAAAGTCGGCTGGACTACAGCATGGACTCGCTGAACCAAATTTTCCAGAGTGCCCGGAACAGTATGCCGCAGTACATGTTGCAGGACTTGGCTCTGCGGCTGAACGAGCAGGCCAATAGACTGATTGGCAACTATGAAAGCTTCTGTCAGCAGGTAATGGACGAGCTGCCGACATCGCTGCTGGCCTCCATCATCCGCTTCGAAGCACCTCTGCCGCAACCGCCGGCGGACATCAACACCAACGAGAAATACCTTGCTTACAGCGCGTTGCACGCCTTCGATAACTTCCCATTGGAGGATGGCAGGATGTGTACCACCCCGATGGCCATGAACCGCATAATCGAAGTCTGCTTCAACCTTTTCTACCTCCCTCCCTCCCAATCGCCCGCGATTGCCGACACGCTGCTGACCCGCTGGCAGGCCAACGCCGACAACTACCACGCCTTCTTCACGGTGATGGAGACCGCCTTTGGCACCATCGGTGTTTCGTTCTGGACGGAAGAAATCTACCTGGTCATGCTGCGCAACGCATTGGCCTACCCACAGTTGGAGGAACGGCGGAAAAACTACTACCAGCAGGTGTACGAGCTGCAGAGCAAGAACCTGCCCGGTGCACAACTGCCCGACATCCCCATCCTGTGGGGCGACGACACCCGTTCAGGATTGCAAAGCGTTGACGCAGAATACACCTTGTTGTACCTGCATAACCCCGACTGCCACACCTGCACGGCGGTACGTGAGGAGCTGAGCCGGAACCCAGAACTCACACAGGCGGTGAACAGCGGCAAGCTGAAAGTTGTCACCCTCTATTTCGAGAACGACGAGGCGCTTTGGCGACGTTACCTCACCACGAAGGCCAACCCGCAGTGGCAGCACGGCTGGGACTACCAGGGCAAAATCGAAAGCGAGCAATTGTTTGACCTTCGCGCCATACCTGTCATTTTCCTCTTGGACAAAGACAAAAAGGTAATCGTGAAAAACCTTCCCCACTACGATGTTTCCAATGCGCTGAAGCATTACCACATTATTCCCTGACATCTTTCAAAATGCGGTTGGAAATTCCGCAAAAAAATCGTACTTTTGCAAATTCTTTCCGACACAACATGAAAAGGATTTTTGTACTGTTTTTTATCTCTGTTATCGCCCTGCCAGGAATCTTTGCGCAAGGCTTCTCGCTCACTGTCAATTGTCAGGGTATCAAAGCGGATTCCATTCATTTACAGCAATTTGATGGGAAGAAAGATTTCAGCAATGTGCTGTCGGTAGTCTTCGCGGAGAAAGCGACGCTGAAGCAGAAAGCCGCTTTGCCAGCGGGCTACTATTCGGTGGCAGCCGACACAAACTACCTTTTCACCCTGCTGATTTCGGAAGAAAAGAAGCAGAGCATTACGGCGAATGTAAATGCCGGCATGACAGTGGAGTTTACGGGGAGTGATGAGAACCAGGCGGCATGGAACTACGAGCAGCGCATGGTCCAGTATGGAGCGGCGCACAACGCTCTTTACCAGCAGTTTGCTGACGCACAGAAAACCATGCCCGAATATATGTTGCAGACGCTTGCCGAGCGGTTACAAGCACAGGACGCCCAAATCGCCCAAGAGGAAGCGGAATACAAAGACAGTGTGGCACAGGCATTTGCAGGAATGCTCCTCGCCTCTATCGCGCAGTTCGACCAAGAGTTGCCCCCTGCGCCGCAGCATTATTACCAGAACCGCACCCTTCTGCGACAATATTACTGTCAGCACTGCTTCGACTATTACCCCTTCAACGACCTGCGCATGACCACCGCCCCCATGACCACCCAACGCCTGCGGGATTTCTGTGCCAATGCGCTGTACCTTTCGCCAGCGGATGCCGCACAAGCGGCAGACAACCTGCTTACGAAAGCGCAAGTCAACGCCAGCATGTACCACTTCTTTTTCGACTGGCTCTCGAAGACTTTCGGCTCGCAGGGAACGCCCTTCTACAACGAACCCATCTATCTCGCCATGCTCAACAATGCACTGAAATATAATTCTTTAGACAAAGATCATCGCGTAAAATGCGAGACTGAATACAAGCTGCACACGCTGAACATGGAAGGCACCACGATCAACAACTTCAAGGTGCAATGGGCTGATGGCACCCGCGGCACGCTGCACGATGTGGAGGCCGAGTACCTGCTGGTTTATTTCCAAAATCCCGAATGCCCGGAATGCACCATGATTCGCGGTTTCCTGGCTGAAAACGAAGAGCTGAACAAGGCCATCGCCAGCGGACGGCTGAAAGTGGTCACCATCTATTTTGAAGATGATGAAGAACTGTGGAAACGCTATATCGCCAACGAGGCGAAAGCGGAATACCTGCACGGCTGGGACTATAGTGGTGAGATTGACAAAAACACCCTGTTCGACCTGCGCGCCATTCCCTACATGTTCCTCGTCGATAAAGACAAGAAAATCATCAAGAAAGACCTTCTTTACAACGAAGTGTCTGATTATCTGAAATATTTCCACATTATTGATTAAAAAAGTAAAAATGAATACCAACGAAGAATTCGACCTCATCGGCGCACAATGCCTCGACATTTTTTCCCAAAAAGCCATCGACTATGGCACGGCTTGGCGCATTTTGAGAACCCCATCACTGACCGACCAGATTTACATCAAAGCACAGAGAATCAGAAGTATAGAACAGAAGGGTGTATCCAAAGTACACGAGGGAGTTTGGCCCGAATATATCGGCATTGTGAACTACTCGGTGATGGCGCTCATCCAGTTGGAGGTGGGCGTGGCCAACACGATGGAGGAGTTGATGCCTGCCGAAGAGGCCATCGCCCTGTTCAAGAAATACCTTCAGAATGCCAAGGATCTGATGGGCAACAAAAACCACGACTACGACGAGGCGTGGCGGAAGATGCGGCGCAGTTCGCTGACCGACATTATTTTAATGAAATTATTAAGAATCAAACAGATAGAAGACCACGATGGCAAGACCGTCATTTCCGAAGGCTTGGATGCCAACTATTACGACATCATCAACTACGCCATGTTTGCCCTCATCAAATTGCACGAAGGAGACGCCTCCCAAAACGATTAAAATCATCACCCATGAATAACAGCAAAGAACCCATTGTCATCGCCATTTTACGCATCGCCATCGCCTGCGTATTCATCTTCTCCGGCTTCACCAAGATCATCGACCCGGTGGCCACCTCCTACACTTTCGACGACTACTTTTTCTCGTTCCACATGTCGTTTTTCCAGATTTTCAGCACCTTCGCAGCCTTTGTACTGCCATTTGTGGAATTCACACTGGGTGTAATGATGCTGACGAAAATCCAGATCAAGTTCACGGCATGGATGTACCTGCTCATGATGAGCTTCTTCCTGCTGCTGACGGCATGGCTCGCCCTCGCCGAGCACCTTGAGAAAAACTACGGCTACCAGCTGAACGTGGTGAAAGACTGCGGCTGCTTTGGCACGACCGTGGTACTCACCAACTTACAAACCTTCCTGAAGAATGTGGTCATCATCATCCCGACCATCGTGGTGTTCCTGTACCGGAATCGCATTCCTGAAACGCGTCTCACCGGACTGGGCAAAGCGGTGGTGCTGCTCATCTGCTGCACATTCTGTTTCAGTTTGGAGGCGCACTACTACCGCCACCTGCCCGCCAACGACACCAAGCTGGGTGTGTGGTTCCACCAGAAATTCCATCAGGATGACTACAACACATGGGCGGTGGGTACCGATTTGACCATTAACTACATTGATACGGCCCTTATCACCAAGTCGGTGTACGTGTACAAGGATACAGTCACGGGTGAAACCGTAGAGATTACCGAAGAGGAGATGGCTGAGCTGCCGGACGACAGTCCCATTTACGAGATGGAGTACGTGACCGACAAGACCGATACCTTACAGAAGTTCGGGCGTGCCGAAAATTACAATTTCACGATGGAGGATGCGCAAAGCAACGACCTGAAACCCACGCTCATCAGTCACGATAACGACCGTCCGCTCTACCTGCTCTGCATGTACGACCTTGACCAGGTGGACAGCGACGGGCTGAACTGCGAAGATCTTCAAAAAATCATCAGCTATTGTAAAGACCACCAGTGTGATTTTTACGGTCTGACCAACACGCCGAGAGTGGAGATTGACAAGTTTGTGAAAGACAACAAAATCGACTTCGACATTCTCTGCTGCAGTTACTTCGACCCGGCCAAAGGACCTTATTTTGTGCGCGATGCCATCCATGCCAATCCCGGCATCGTGAGAATTGAGAAAGGTGTGATTACGGGCAAGTGGGCTTGGCGTGATTTTGATGAAGTACTGGAAAAATAGCATTTCAAATACAAATTTCACTCACATGACTCATCACGAACAGACTGAAGCGGCACGCAAATTCGTTCGTAACTGGCAAGGTACCAGCTACGAGAAAGGGAATACTTCGAAATTTTGGATTGACCTTCTCACCAATGTGTTCGGAGTAAAAGACATCTTTCCCTTCATTTTTTTTGAAGAAAGAGTTAAAGAAATATTTCCGAACAAGACCATCACTAATTACATTGACGCATACATCCCTTCAACCCGGGTGATGATTGAGCAGAAATCCGGCAACCAGAACTTGTTGGACCCCATCAAGCAATCGGATGGCACGCTACTCACTCCCTTTCAGCAGGCGAAAAGATACATATCTGAGCTTCCACTTTCACAACACCCCAAATGGATTATAAATTGCAATTTCGAGGAGTTCTTGGTGTATGATATGGAGAATCCGACTGGCGCCCCACAGCAGATTTTCCTGAAAGATTTAGAGAAGGAGTATTATCGTTTGCAATTTTTAGTAGATGAAAAGAATGAGTACATCCGCAAAGAAGAAGAGATCTCTGTGCAGGCAGGAGGGCTTGTCCGTAAATTATACGATGCACTCATTAAGGAATACATTAATCCTGATGCTGAGAGTTTGCGCAGCCTTAACATCCTATGTGTCAGAATTGTTTTCTGCTTATATGCCGAAGATGCCGGCTTGTTTGAGACCAAGACCAGTTTCGAGGATTACATCAAGTCGTTCCATTTGACAGATGTTCGCAAAGGACTAATTGACTTATTCAAAGCACTGGATACCAAGCTGGAGGAACGTGACAAATACGACACAAAGCTGAAACCGTTCCCATACGTGAACGGCGGCTTGTTCAGTGAGATGGGAGTGGAGATTCCTAATTTCACGCAAGAAATTGTGGATGTGATTGTGAATCACTGCGCCCCATTCAACTGGAGTGACATCAGTCCAACCATTTTCGGTTCAGTGTTTGAAAGCACCTTGAATCCTGACACGCGCCGCAAAGGCGGAATGCATTACACCAGCATCGCCAATATCCACAAAGTGATTGACCCACTGTTCATGGATGAATTGTGGACAGAATTTCATCATATTGTAGAAACTTGCCATGGTACATCCCTGCAGAAACGCAATCGCCAGTTATTGGACTTCCAAAACAAAATTGCCAGTCTCACCTTTTTGGACCCTGCCTGCGGCAGTGGCAATTTCCTCACCGAAACCTACCTTTCACTGCGACGACTGGAGAACGAGATCATCTCTATTTTGAATAAAGGAGACAAGGTTTTAGGCTTCAGCGACGAATATATCAAGGTGAGTATCAACCAGTTCTATGGCATCGAGATCAACGATTTTGCAGTCACGGTGGCCAAAACCGCCTTGTGGATTGCGGAGTGCCAAATGGCGGAAGAAACCGAGCGGCTGATCGGACAGGACATTGATTTCCTTCCCCTCAAAAACCATGCTAATATAGTGGAAGGAAACGCATTACGCATAGACTGGGCGACATTGGCTGAAGATGAAAAGAGAGAATTTCTTTACACCGACAAACTCAATGTATATAAGATTGATGACGATTCCATCTCCGACATCGTATGCGAACCTCCAACCGAGTATCGCACAAAACATTACAAAGAGCTGAATGTCATCACCAAAGAAATTGAGGAAAAGGAATTGTCTATACGACAGAAACGGGCGGTGGTGTACGACTACATCATGGGAAATCCGCCCTTCAGCGGCGCAAGGATAATGGGGAAAGACAGCGACCCCAAGAAAGACATCGCAGATACGTTTTCTGGAGTAAAAGGAGCTGGCAATCTGGATTATGTATGCTGCTGGTACAAAAAATCCGCAGAGTATCTGAAAGGGAAAAACACCAAGGCCGCCCTCGTTTCCACCAATTCAATCTGCCAAGGGCAACATGTTTCTGTTCTTTGGAAACTGTTGTTTGAAATGGGTATTGAAATTGATTTTGCCTATCGAACTTTCAAATGGCAGAACGAGACCACCGACAAGGCCAATATGGCAGCTGTGCATTGCATTATTGTAGCGTTTTCAGACGATACACATCATCAAAAACAGAAATTCATCTTTGATGAAAAAAACAATAAAATAGCAGTACACAATATCAATGGTTATCTGCTTGACTTGCCAAATGTATGTATAGAAAGCAAACAGCATCCTTTGTGCGATGTGCCTGAGATTGGCATTGGAAACAAACCTATAGATGGCGGTTTTTATCTTTTTGCAGAAAGGGAGATGCAAGCATTCATCAAGAAAGAGCCTGCAGCAGCACCATTTTTCCATGAATGGATGGGAAGCGATGAATTCATCAATGGGAATAAACGCTGGTGCTTATATCTTGGGAGTGTGCCACCATCACAACTCATTAAGATGCCCGAATGCATGAAGAGGGTGCAGGCAGTGCGAGAGTATCGATTAAAGAGCCCCAGTGCGCCAACCGTGAAACTGGCAGACACTCCCACACGTTTTCATGTAGAGAATTTACCGGAAAAAGAGTATCTTCTTATTCCACGTGTATCATCAGAAAGACGAAAATATGTGCCAATTGGCTTTTTAAGTCCTGACATCCTTTCTTCTGATTCTGTGCATATCATTCCGAATGCGACCCTATATCATTTCGGGGTGCTGACCAGCAATGTCCATAATGCATGGATGCGCGTGGTTGGAGGAAGATTGGAAATGCGATACAGATACAGCAAAGATATCGTTTACAACAATTTCCCCTGGTGTACGCCAACAGACGCACAGAAAACCAAAATCGAGGAAACCGCCCAAGCTATCCTTGATGCAAGGGCAAAATATGCCGACTGCACCCTCGCACAACTATACGGGGAGAACGCATACCTATTCTCCGAACTTGTAAAGGCTCACGAAGCCAACGACCGAGCTGTGATGCAAGCCTACGGCTTCGCCCCCACTATGACCGAAGAAGAAATCGTGGCAGAACTCTTCAAAATGTACACGAAACTCTCACAACCATCATCCAAGAAATAATCATCTAAACACTCATCAATACAATGAAAAACAGAATAGCAGAAACCCTCCAACAAGCATTACACGACCTATACCAGATAGAGTGGCAGGCAGATCCTTCCATCATGCAGAAGACCAAGAAGGAGTTTGAAGGCGACTTCACCCTCGTGGTATTTCCCTTTGTGAAGGCCGCCCGCAAGGCTCCCGACGTGGTGGCCACAGAGTTGGGCAACTACTTCGCCGAACGCACCGGCTGCGAGTTCAATGTGGTGAAAGGCTTTTTGAACCTGTCGTTCCCCGACAAGGTCTGGACCGACTTCCTGCGGCTGAATCGCTGCCGCCAGGATTACGGTTACACCCAGCCTGCCGCCGACGAGCCGGTGACGCTCATCGAATACTCCTCCCCCAACACCAACTAGCCGCTCCATCTCGGCCACATCCGCAACAACCTTTTGGGCGACTCCGTCTCGAGAATCCTGACCGCCTGCGGCAGAAAAGTGGTGAAGGTGAACTTGGTAAACGACCGTGGCATCCATATCTGCAAGTCGATGCTGGCATGGAAGCGGTTCGGCAACGGTGAAACGCCAGAAACTTCCGGCATGAAGGGCGACCACCTCGTAGGCAAATACTACGTGGAGTTCGACAAACATTACAAAGCAGAAATTGCTGAACTGGTGGAGAAAGGTATGGCGAAAGAGGAGGCCGAAAAGCAGGCTCCTTTGATGCTGGAAGCGCAGGAGATGCTGCGCAAGTGGGAAGCCAACGACCCCGAAGTGCGCGCCTTGTGGGAACAGATGAACGGCTGGGTTTATGACGGCTTTGATGCCACCTACAAACGGTTGGGTATCTCTTTCGATAAAATCTACTATGAGTCACAGACTTACCTGCTCGGCAAATCGCTGGTGGAGGAAGGTTTGCAGAAAGGAGCTTTCTACCGTCACGAGGATGGTTCGGTGCGGGTGGATTTGCGCGATAAAGGTCTGGATGAAAAGGTGTTGCTCCGCAAAGATGGCACCTCGGTTTATATGACACAGGACCTTGGCACGGCGCAGCTGCGATACGAAGAGTATCATCCCCAGAAGATGATTTATGTGGTGGGCAATGAACAGAACTACCACTTCGACGTATTGAAATTAGTGATTGGTGACAAGCTGGGGAAAGAGTTTGGCAAGTCTATCTACCACCTGTCGTACGGCATGGTGGAGCTGCCCAACGGCAAGATGAAATCGCGCGAGGGCACGGTGGTGGATGCCGATGATTTGATGGAAGAGATGGTGTTCCAAGCCCAAGAAAAGACCTCTGAGCTGGGCAAGGATTTCGCTGGCGAGAACGTGCAGGATTTGTATGAGATGATTGGTTTGGGCGCGCTCAAATACTTCATTCTCAAGGTGGATCCCAAGAAGAACATGCTCTTCAACCCAGAGGAGTCCATCGATTTCAATGGCAACACGGGACCGTTCCTGCAATACACCCACGCCCGTATCCGCTCGCTGTTGCGTAAAGCCGCCGACAATGGCATCGACTACAGCGAGACCACGGAGATGGCATTAGGAAAAGCTGAAAAGATTCTCATCAAAGCGATTTATGAGTTTCAGGAGGTGGTGCAGACGGCAGGCAGCAGCATGAGTCCGGCCCTCATCGCCAACTATGCTTTTGATTTGGCCAAAGAGTTCAACCGCTTCTATCAGGAGACTCCTATTTTCAAGGAGGAAGATTGTGGGAAACGCAACCTGCGCCTGCAGATTTCAGAACTCACCGCACTGGTCATCAAGAATGCGATGGCACTGCTCGGCATCCGCGTACCTGAAAAAATGTAGGCGGGCGGCATGAAGCAGGAAGGAACCGTCATACAGTCAACTGGCAGCTGGTACGAGGTGCTCACCTCCGACGGCGAGGTGGTGAACTGCCGTCTGCGCGGACAGTTCCGCATCAAGGGCATCAAGACCACCAACCCTGTGGTGGTGGGCGACCATGTCGGCTTTATCATCGAGGAGGACGGATGCGGCTACATCACCGAGCTGAAGCCGAGAAAGAACTACATCGACCGCAAGAGCACCAAACTGTCGAAAATCAGTCACATCATCGCGGCCAACCTCGACCAAGCCTTTTTGGTGGTGACCTTGAAAGATCCCCGCACCTCGTTGGGGTTCATTGACCGATTCTTGGTGGCGGCAGAGGGCTTTAGAATTCCTACCACACTGGTTTTCAACAAATACGACCTTTATGAAGATGACGAGAAAGCGGAAATTGAGGAGTTGAGCCGAATTTACGAACGCATCGGCTACCCCACCCTTTGCACCTCGACGGTGACAGGAGAGGGCATCGACACTTTGCGGGAGCTGATGTCGGGAAAGGTATCGCTCTTCAGCGGTCATTCCGGCGTGGGCAAGTCGGCCCTCATCAACCGCATCGATCCGAGTCTGAGCCTGAAGATCGGACGGATCTCGGAAGTTCACAGCAAGGGCATGCACACCACCACCTTTGCCAGCATGCACCGTGTGGCCGGCGGCTTCATCATCGACACGCCGGGCGTGAAAGAGTTCGGCCTCATCCAATACAAGCCGGAGGAGATCCGTGACTATTTCCCTGAAATACGTCAATATAACAACCGCTGTCGGTTCAGCAACTGCACGCACACCCACGAGCCGGGCTGCCTTGTACAGGAGGCGGTGGAGAATGGCGAAATCGCCGCACACCGCTACGAAAACTACCTCAACATCCTCAATGACAACGACATGAACATTGCCCCATGGGAGTTGAAATAGCCAGCATCTCCCCTATCTTCTTTTTCTATTACAATAAAAAAACGGAAATTCCGTTACAAAACCGCAAGAACACTACACTATGAACAAATTACCATTCCTCTTTATCCTATTTTTATTCGGAAATATTACTCTTTTTGCACAAAATGATGCGGAAGAGTCAGAGCCTGCGGCACAAGCCATTGACACCCTCAATACGGCCGATAAATTCAAAAAAGTAATTCTATATGATGACTTCACCTGGGAATACCTTGAGCTGGAGCGCCCCGACATTGACGAGGAGTCGCTGATGGCGAACTGGGACAACGAGGTGATTCACGCCTACCGCGACGTGGAGATTTCCGCGCTGCCGGCACAGGTGGACTTGATGTTGGTAGATTCCACCCACACGTTCTGCATGCCTGTACACGGCTATGTGATTTCGCGCTACGGATGGCGTGGCAAGCGTCCGCACCGCGGCATCGACATCCCGCTGAAGATCGGAGACTCTATACGTAGCGCTTTCGACGGTATCGTACGCGTGGCTGAAGGCACCAGTCGCACGGGCGGCTACGGCAACCTGATCGTGGTGCGCCATCCCAACGGTTTGGAGACCTACTACGCACACCTTTCCAAAATTTTGGTAGTGGAGAATGAGGTGGTTCGCGCCGGCGAAGTGATTGGATTGGGCGGTAGCACCGGCCGCAGCACCGGTCCGCACCTCCACTTTGAAACCCGCTACATGGGCAAGGCTTTTGACCCCGAACGTGTGGTGGATGTGCCCGGAGACAGTTTGCGCTGCGACTCCATCACCCTCTACCGCAGTTACTATGAGGTCAACTCGCGCTACACAGGCAAGACCACCGCTGCTCCAGTTGCCCAGCAAACATCATCCAGCGCCTCTACATCCTCTTCGTCAAAGGTTTACTACACCGTACGAAAAGGTGACAATCTTGGAAAAATCGCCAAGAAATATCACACCACCGTTTCCAAGTTGTGCAAACTCAACCATATTTCTGAGCGCACCATCCTGCAGATTGGTCGGAAATTACGAGTACGATAACGGTCGATTTCCCCTTTGAAAAGAATAAAAAGGGCAGGTACAAAATGTACCCGCCCTTTATTATTTTAGTGGCAGTTTCCTACTTCCCTATTTCAAACCTCTGTTCCGCAACAGGGCATCAATGGAGGGTTCAGCGCCACGATAGCGTTTGTACAACACCATCGGATCTTCGGTATTGCCCTTCTCCAAAATGTTCTTGCGGAAGGCATCAGCGGTCTTCTTGTCGAACACGCCGTTCTGTTTGAACAGCTCGAAAGCGTCGTTATCCAACACGGCAGCCCACGTATAACTGTAATATCCAGCATCATAGCCCGTAGTGAAGACATGCTGGAAGTAGGTGCTGCGGTAGCGGGAGATGATTTCAGGAATCAGTCCGATGGACTCGAGATAATTCTTTTCAAACTCTGCCACATTGATTTTCTGCGGCTCGGTAATGCTGTAGTAGGCCATATCGAGGAACGAGGCCGCCAGCAGCTCGGTGTTAATGAAGCCCTGTCCGTAAGCGGAAGAGGCCTCGATTTTCGCGATCAGCGAGTCGGGAATCACCTGACCGGTTTTGTAATGCTTGGCGTACATGCGCATCACCTCGGGCTCGCTGCACCAGTGCTCGAAGAACTGCGAGGGCAACTCCACAAAGTCGCGCGACACATTGGTGCCGGAGAGACTGCGGTAGGTGCATTTTGAGAAGATGCTGTGCAAGCCGTGGCCGAACTCGTGGAAGTAGGTCTCGGTCTCGTCGAAGTTGAGCAGCGAAGGCTTGTCGGCAGTGGGTTTGGTGAAGTTAAAGACCAGCGAGACAATCGGAATAATATTCTTGCCGTCCTTCACCTCCTGCTCGCGGAAGTTGGTCATCCATGCACCGCTGCGCTTGCTTTCGCGCGGGAAGTAATCGACATACACGATAGCGATAACATTCCCATTTTCAACTACTTCGTAAGGAATAGCATCGGGATGATAGGTGGGGATATTGGTATTTTTGCGGAAAGTGATGCCGTAGAGTTTCTGGCAGCAGGTGAAGATGCCGTTGGTGACGTTCTCGAGAGAGAAGTAGGGACGGATGACATCGTCGTCGAGGTCGTACTGAGCCTTGCGGAGTTGTTCACTGTAGTAGCGCCAGTCGTAGGGCTGCAGCGGTTCGTTATAACCGTCGGCGAAGAGCATGCGCTGGTACTCGTAAGCCTCCTGTTTGGCCTTGTTGAGGGCGGGTTCCCACACCTGCATCAGCAGATTGTCAACGGCCTCGGGGGTCTTGGCCATGCAGTTGTCGAGCACAAAGGCAGCGTGTGACGTGTAGCCCATGATCTGAGCGCGCTCGAGGCGGAGGTTCACAATCTGGTTGATGACCTCGCTGTTGTCGAACTCGCCGGAGGTGCAACGGGTGGAGTACGCGGTCCAGAGCTCACGGCGCAGGTCGCGGTTGCGGCAGTTCATCAGGAACGGCTCCATGCTGGGCACATGAATGGTGAAAACATACTTGCCGCGGGTGGCAGGATCGGCGTTGGCGGCCTCGCGGGCGGCATCAATCTGACTCTGCGGCATCCCAGCCAAGTCGTTCACATTGTCAACCACCAGTTTATAGTCGTTGGTGGCCTTCAGCACGTTGTTGCCGAACTTGAGGGTCAGCACCGACAGCTGTTCGTTGATGGCGCTGAAACGGGCCTGCTTCTCCACCGGCACGTTGGCACCACCCCGTACAAAACTCTTGTACACCTCCTCCAGCAGACGCATCTGCTCGGCATTCAGATTCAAAGAGGCGCGTTTTTCGTACACGGTCTTCACACGGGCAAACAACTTGGCATTCAGCATGATATTATCGCCATGCTGCGAAAGTTTTGGATAAACCTTCTCGGCAATCGCCTCCATTTCGGGACTGTTGCAGCACTCGGTGAGGTTGAAGAAAACGCCCGACACCTTGTTGAGCAACGAACCGCTGTTCTCGAAAGCGAGAATGGTATTTTCGAAAGTGGGAGCCTGTTTGTTGTTGGTAATAGCCTTAATTTCAGCCATTTGTTGCTTCATACCCGTCTCAAAAGCAGGTAGATAATGCTCGGCTTTGATTTTGTCGAAGGGGGGAACGCCGTAAGGAGTGTTCCACTCTTGCATGAAGGGGTTTGACTTCTGGGCTGAAACCGTGACAGCCAATGTTACGAAAGCCATGACGATAAAGATTTTTTTCATATTATTCAATTTCAATATTTTATAAAAGGATTACTGATGACAATCTTCGTGTCCTGCGCAGCCCACACCGGAGTCTCTGACGAGACCGGCAAGGTAGGCGTTGACGAGCATAGTGACTTCGCCTGTGCAGCCACGGATGACGCGAATATGCTGGGCTTCCAACACGTTTTTGGCACCTTCGCCCATGTTGCCGGCCAGCATCACCGACACGCCCTGCTGGGCCAGCACCGATGCGATGTTGGACTTACATCCGCACCCCTGCCCTGCCGGCAGCGTGGTTTGCGATACGATTTCGTCATTGTCGCCAATCTCGAAGATGGTGTAGTGATCGCAATGACCGAAATGGTCGTCCACATGGCCATCCACAGTGGGAACGGCGATTTTGAGCGGTCCGTTGGTGTTGGGCAACTGGTGGTCGAGAAACTCCACCACCTGATCGGCAATCTGCTCGAAGGCCTTGCAGATGAGGGCATTGCTGTTGGAAAGCAGGCAGTCCTGATTTTCCACTTCTTCAACATCCTGAATCAAAGGAATTTGAGCCAGCAGGCGGGTATTGAACTCTTCGGCGAGTTTCTGACCGCCACCTTTGCCGAAAAGGAGATATTTCTCGTCGGGATGTTCCTTCGGGGTGAACCACGACATATTCTCCACGATACCGATCAACGGCACATTCATCTTGGAGACCGAGAACATCTCGGCACCTTTGCGCGCGTCGTTCACGGCCAGCACCTGCGGGGTGGTGACCACGATGGCGCCGTCCACCTCGAACTGCTGCATTGTAGAAATCTGGATGTCGCCCGTGCCGGGAGGGAAGTCGATGACGAGGTAGTCAAGTTCGCCCCACTGGGTCTTTGAAATCAGCTGCGACAAGGCACTGGCGGCCATGGGACCACGCCAAATGACAGCCAGACTGTTGTCCACCAACAAACCTAAAGAGATAATCTTGAGACCATATTTCTCAACGGGCACAAGGTACTCCTCTTCGCCCACGTAGGTGGCGTCCACGGGCATATTCTCCACGCCAAACATCTTATGGATGGAAGGGCCATAGATGTCAGCATCCATCACGCCCACACGATAACCCTGTTTAGCCAGAGTAAGCGCGAGGTTAGCGGCGACGGTCGATTTGCCCACTCCGCCCTTTCCAGAGGCGACCACAATAATCTTTCCGATGTTCTCCATTTTGTGTTTTGCCATCGGTGCATTTTCATTACATGCCATAATAAATTGATTTATTGTTATTTATAATTACAATTTCTAAAAAAAAACGTCTTAATAAAGGGAAGCAAAAGTACAAAAAATTATTCAGAGAAAAAGAGTATTTTTGCATTCGTATTTTTAACGCAAAGACTATCGAATAGCATTGACCTGATTGTGGGATAACATTTTCATCATTATTTATAAAAACATAAAATAAAAAATACCATGCAAAATTTTGATTATCAAACACCTACACGCCTCATCTTTGGCAAAGGCGTGATTGAAAAACTGCCCAAAGTAATGGCTCAATTGGGGAAGAAAGTCCTCTTGACCTATGGTGGAGGCAGCATCAAGAAGATGGGGTTGTACCAGAAAGTACACGAGTTACTGCAAGACTACAACATTGTGGAACTATCTGATATACAACCCAATCCAAAATATGATCCCAGCGTACTTGATGGGGTACGGCTGTGCAAGGAGCACCACATCGAGGTGATTCTGGCGGTAGGCGGTGGCAGCGTTCTCGACTGCTCGAAGGCCATTGCTGCGGGGGCCTGCTACGACGGCGACCCGTGGGACCTCATCTCCTACAAAGTGAAAGCCAAGGCCGCATTACCCATCGTTGATATCATCACCCTTGCGGCCACCGGCAGCGAATACGACACCTTTGGGGTCATCTCGCGCACCGAAACCAACGACAAGATCGGCTATGGTGACAGGCTGCTCTACCCGGCCGTATCGTTCCTCGATCCGACCTACACCTTCACTGTCAGCAGGAAACAGACCGCCGCAGGCATTGCCGATGCGATGAACCACGTGATGGAACAGTACTTCACGGAGGACACTACGCTGTTGAACGACGGCTTCTGCGAGTCGATGTTGCGCAGTCTGATGGTGAACGGCCGCAAGTGCTTGGAGAACCCGGAAGATTACACAGCCCGTGCCGAGATGATGCTGGCCTGCACCTATGGCTGCAACGGCATTCTCTCGCTCGGCAACAGTCCGTCGGGCTGGCCCTGCCACGGCATCGAGCACGCCCTCAGCGCCTACTACGACATCACCCACGGCTGGGGGTTGGCCATCATCACCCCGCACTGGATGCGCCATATCCTGAGCGAGCGCACCCTGCCCCGTTTCGTGAAATACGGCACCAACGTGTTCGGCATTGACGCGAACTTGGATCCATGGGAGATTGCCCGCAAGGCCATTGATGCCACCCACGACTTCTTCGAAAGCATCGGCATCCCGATGCACCTGCGAGCGGTGGGCATCGACGAGAGCCGCATCGGCGAGATGGCGCACCACATTGCCGTGAACGAGGGGCTGGAGAATGCCTACGTGCCGCTCACCGAAGCCGACATCGCCAAGATTATCATGGACAGTTTGTAATGCCGCAGGACACCGCTATATTTTTCTTTCATGAACGCAACAGAATACATCCAAAAACTGGGCTTGGTGCCGCATCCGGAAGGAGGCTACTACCGCCAGCTGTTCGGCAACGACAAGACGGGCGACAAAGCCCTTTCCACCATCTATTACCTGCTGACCGCCAACGATATGTCAGCGTTCCACCGTCTGCACAACATGGTGGAAATCTGGTATTTCCATGCGGGAGAACCACTCAATATCTATGTAATCGACCCGAACGGGACCTTGGCCGTCCATCAGCTTTCCGAACAAGACGAGATGCAGGTGGTCATCCAACCAGAGCAGTGGTTCGCCGCCGAGATCCCCTCCAAGTGCGGCTTCTGTCTCGTTGGCTGCGCCGTAGGTCCGGCCTTCCGTTTCGAGAACTTCGAACTGGCTAAGAAAGAGGAACTGCTGAAGCAGCACCCTCAGCACGAGGAGTTGATTGAGAGGATGTGCAGGGAGTAACACGGAATCCATGCCGGAGGCATGACACGCGCCGCCAGGCGCAGTTAACACCATACAAGCGCAGCGCAGTGTGGTGTTACACGAGCGCGATAGCGCGTAGTGTGGTGGATACACCAGCGCAGCGCAGTGTGGTGACGCACCAGCGCGGCGCAGTATGGTGCGATAGCGCGCAGTGCAAGCATCTCGGAGAGATGCAACTATCAATCCTTGAGAAAGTACTCCTCCTTGATCTCAACGCCATTCTCAACCAGCAAAGCCCGATACTCATCGGCAAATGCTACACTATGATGGTGCTTTTTCTGCTTGGCGATATAACCCACTATTCTACCTTTATCAAGCAGACTGCATGAAAAACCGGCATACTCCTTCGTCCATCCGTCAAATAACGGGAAATGAGGATTTTCCTTGAGCCACTTGCTGGTGGCAATTTTAAGTTCCTGGACAAACTTGGACATTGCCAAGGTTGCGGGCAAAGAAACAAAAAGATGAATATGGTCGGGCATCCCGCCGATGCGGTAAAGTCGGGCTCCCTTATTGTTAATAAATCCATGCATATAAGAGTAGAGCTCTCGTTCGTGCTCTTCAACTATGGCTGGAATACTCCAGTGTGTGCGAAGTACAATGTGATAAAATGTTTGCGTATAACTCATAACCTCTATTTATTATAGTTGTTAATATTTTGTTTATGATATGATAATAACGGAGAGATAGAAGGATTATTGTATATGTCGCATCTCTCCGAGATGCTCGCAGTTTTTACGCATGAGTATCACTACACGAGTCCCGCTTATAAACGCCACACTACGCTTCGCTCGTGTGGCGTTTATTGCACTCATGCGTGTCGCCTCTCCGAGGCGATGATCCATACAATCAACAGACAACTTATGTATGACATTTTTTTCTATTTTTGCACGGTCAAAACTGATAGGAACAAACATACGAACCATGCCGAAGGCATGACACGCGCCGCCAGGCGCAGTAAACACCACACAAGCACAGCGCAGTGTGGTGGATATACAAGTATACAACCCATGCCGGAGGCATGAGACGCGCCGCCAGGCGCAATTAACACCACACAAGCGCAGCTCAGTATGGTGTTTAAAACCAACAACCATGACTATCACCAACCTACTAGAATACACCTCCCGCACACAGCTCAGACAGTGGCTCGCCGATAACCACCTGACAGCCAAGGAGTGCTGGGTGACGGTGAACCGTAGCAAACAGCCCCGTACCGACTGCATCCCATACGTGGAGGCGGTGGAGGAGGCCTTGTGCTACGGATGGATCGACAGCACTGTCAAGCGCCTGCCGGACGGACGGTGCGCACAACGCCTCTCGCCCCGCCGCAAAAACAGTCACTGGACGGAACTCAACCTGCAACGCTGCCGCCACCTGATGGAATGCGGTCTGATGACCGAAGCGGGATGGCAAGCGATGCCAAAATGAGTTGCAAAACGGTATTTTTTTTATTTTTGCAAAAATAAATAATCCTGAAGTGGAACCATGAAAAAGCTCTCCCTCACCGCACAAATTGGCATTGCTTTAGTGCTGGCCGTCATCGCCGGCATCCTTTTAGGCCATCATGCCGACTTCGTCAACACCTACATCAAGCCCATCGGTATTATTTTCCTTAATCTGTTGAAATTCATTGTGGTACCGCTCGTGCTGTTCTCCATTATGGCAGGCATCCTGTCGATGAACGACATCTCGAAGGTGGGGAAACTCGGTCTCCGCGCCCTGCTTTACTTCATGGCAACCACCCTCTTTGCGGTGACGCTGGGACTGGTTGTTCCCAGTCTGCTGAAGGGCCTCCTGCCGACCATCCACATCAGCACAGCTGCCACAGCGGAGACTATTGAGACGCCGCACCTGTCGGTGATGGACCAGATTGTCAACATGTTCCCGAGCAACATCCTCGCGCCGGTAAGCTCGATGGCGATGATGCAGGTCATCGTAATCGCCCTGTTTTTCGGCATTGCGATGGTGCATGTGGGCGAGAAAGGCGAGATGGCGCGCAAGGTGACGCTCAGCTTCAACGACGTGGTTTGCAAGATTTTGGAGTACATCATGGCGTTGGCCCCCATCGGTGTGTTCTGTATGCTGACGCCCGTGGTGGTGGACAACGGTCCGGCGGTGCTGGGCTCGTACGCCGCCCTGTTGGGACTGGCCTACCTCTGTTTTGTCATCCATGCAGGCGTGGTCTATTCGTCGGCGGTGAAGTTTCTGGGCGGCCTCTCCCCGCTGAAGTTCTTCAAGGGGATGCAGTCGGCCATGCTGTTTGCCTTCTCCAGCGACTCGTCGGTGGCCACGCTGCCCTACACGATGCAGTGTACCGAAAAGCTGGGCGTGAACAAGGACATCGGCCGCTTTGTGCTGTCGCTGGGCGCCACCATCAACATGGACGGGGTGGCCATCTATTTGGGGGTGGCTTCCGTATTCATGGCCAACTGCTGCGGCATCGACCTCACCATGGGGCAGTACATGGCCATTGCGTTTGCCTCCACGGTGGCCTCCATCGGCACGCCGGGCATCCCGGGCGGCAGTCTGGCGCTGATGGCGATGGTGTTCGCCTCGGCGGGCATCCCGGTGGAGTGCGTGGCCGTGGCCGCCGGCATCGACCGCATCATCGATATGGGCCGCACCGTCATGTCGATTACGGGCGATGCCTCGTGCGCCATCGTGATGCAGAAAAAAGTGGGACAAAAACTATAACACACTATATACCAAATACATATAATGAGACCGTACGCGCAGCACGGGGAATTGTTAGAACGAATGTGCAAAGAATAGGGGCGGCCGTATGTTTTCATCAATGAACAGCTTACATAATTCCGAATATTTTTTCAAACATCAATCACACATTTGAAATTTATTTTACTTTTGCACTCCCCAAAAAATCCATTGCCCTATGAAAAAAGCACTACTCCTCCCGATTTTACTTTTCGCCACTACGCTGTCTGCTACAGCACAAAGCGAGGCACAAGCCAAGTTGCTGACAGAAGCCTATAAACAACACTCCACCAAAATGCTGTTTGAATTTTTTGACCAATGGGCCGAAGAGGTACAGTCCAATGAAAATGAGGCCCCAGACCCATACGTGGCAGAGGCACACAAAGTGTTTTCCGCCTTCTACCAACCGCTGGACGATGCGGGTTCAGAATGGGGTAAAGATCTATATAAAAAAAAGCCCTATTTCATTGTTCAGGGCTCTCTGTGGGAGATTAAACAAGCAAAGGAAATCCCTGATAGTTACAAAGAATTCAGCACCCTCACCACTCTGGATTCGGCTGTGGAATTCCGTCCTCCCGTACATTTTGAAGGAAAGAAAATTGTTTATCTCACAAAGGGTTACAAGGAATTGTTGAACGCCTTTTTAGGGAATGTCCACACTGAACTAGGAGAGCAGAATATCATGCAGCCCGCATTTCCCATTGAAGAAAGCGAAAAGAGACACAAATTTTTCACACAGGCAGCCCTTATTTTCTACGGACACTGGGGTGGCTATTGGCAATACGAGACCTATCCTGAAGCCAACATCATCATCTTCAACCAGAACATGGATCGCGCCAAAGTGCTTTTCCGGTTTGTATATGAAGGCGGTGAAACAATTTTAGAAAAACAGAACGGTGAATGGATCGTAGTGGAGTCCCGTTTCACATGGATTGAGTAATATTTCCCTCTCAAATGAACAACAAGAAACTCTTAGGCACCTTGTGCGGCATCGGGGCGGCCGTGTGCTACGGCACCAACCCGTTGGGCGCACGCCTTTACGCTGAAGGGATGTCGCCGAGCAGCGTCCTCTTCTGGCGCTTCGGGCTGGCATGGCTCCTCATCGCGGCTGTGATGCTGTTTCGCAAGGAGAAACTGGGAGTCAGCAAGAAAGAGTTCGCCACCCTCAGCGCGTTGGGACTGCTGTTTCTGGCTTCGTCGCTCACCCTCTATGTCAGCTTCCAGCTGATGGACGTCGGGGTGGCCTCTACCCTACTCTTTGTCTATCCGGTACTTACGGCCGCCATCATGGCCATCTTTTTCAAGGAAAAACTCACTCTTGCCACCGTATTGGCGATTGTGCTCTCCTTTGCGGGCGTGCTGTTGCTGTACTGGACGCCCGACGGCGGACAACTGTCGGCGCTCGGTGTGGTGCTTGTGCTCATCTCGGCCCTCACCTACGCCGTCTATATCATCATCATGAACCGCGCGAAGCTGGAGATGTCGGCCTTCAAAATCAACTTTTACGTACTCATTTACTGTGCGTTGGGCAATCTGCTAATGTCATTTTGCATGGGACAGGGATTCCAAGTGCCCGCCACGGCCTCCAGTTGGTTCTACGTGGGCTGGTTGGCGGTGGTGCCCGCGATTCTCGCCTTGGTGATGATGGTGTATGCCGCCAAATACATCGGTTCCACGCCCACCGCCATCATGGGGGCACTCGAGCCCCTCACCGCCGTGCTGATCGGCATCTTCCTCTTCGGCGAGCTCTTCACCCTGCGGCTCGCCTTCGGCATCGTACTGATTTTCAGCTCGGTGATTATCATTGCATTGTATAGCAACCGGAAGGACAGCCAGCTGGAGGCATGACACGCGCCGACCGATGCAATTTACACCATTCAAGCGTAGTGTAATTCAAAAAAATTGTACCTTTGCATCGTCAAAACACAATACAACATGATTTAAAATAAATAAAAATGAAAAAGCCCCTCATTTTTACAATTGCTATCGCGGTTTCAATGCTTTTGAAAGCTCAAAATATTGATTATGAACAATATTTTGGAAACAACTCATTACGTATGGATGTCTATCAATGTGGCAATGCAGACAGTTCACATTATGTTTTTGAGCGTTTCATCTTTGAACCCTATTTCGGAGGTTCCAAGGTAAATTTAATCGACCCTTTCAATCTTGGCGAGAATCGGGTGAAAGTAATTGATGCACAAACTAATACACTTATTTATTCAAGAGGTTACAGTACTCTGTTCCGAGAATGGCAAACGACCAATGAAGCCACAATGATGGAGCGTTGCTATGAGGAATCTGTGAGCGTACCACGGCCACGTAACCAAGCATACATCATTATCGAAAAAAGAAATCGCAATGGTGAGTTCGAAGAGGTTTTCTCAAAACTTTATGACCCCTACGAAATTTTCAACATTTTCGAGCAACGCTATGTGTTTCCTGTTTATGATGTTATGGTCAATGGAACGCCTGAAAGCAAAGTGGATATTGTGATTCTCCCCGAAGGCTATACTGCCGAGGAGATGTCTCTGTTTCAACAACACTGCCAGAATTTGGCCAATGTGTTTACGCAGTATGAGCCTTTTGCGAGTCATATCAACGATTTCAACTTTCGTGCTGTACTTGCCCCTTCCGAAGAAAGTGGTGTTGATAACCCTTTTTACCACACTTGGGTACGTACCATTCTAAACGCCCATTTTTACACCTTTTATATTGATCGCTATTGCACTACCCGCGACTACTTTTCGGTGAAAGATGTAGCGGCCAATGCTCCCTACGACCAAATTTTCATTTTGGTGAACACCAATCGATATGGTGGTTCAGGATTATACAATTTTTACTCAATAAGTCCAGCAAGCAATCTGTCATCTTCCTACGTTATCGTGCATGAATTCGGTCATGCTTTTGCAGGTTTGGGTGACGAATATGCAGAAACTGGCAATCCTTTGGCCTCTCTTTACAATCTGAATGTGGAGCCATGGCGGCCTAACTTAACCACTTTGGTGGATTTTGAATCAAAATGGGCTGATCTTGTTGCACCTAACACGCCCATTCCCACTCCTGATGATGAACAGTATGATAACATTGTAGGTGCTTTTGAGGGCGGTGGCTATCTGACGACAGGCATCTATCGGCCACAAACCCATTGCATGATGCGCGATTATGCACCATTCTGCGCCGTTTGCAGTAGAGCAATTGAAGACATGATTGCCGCGCATTCCGACAGTTTGGTGTTGTCTAATCCAGACTATTCGCTTTACGAACCATCGCTGCACGTGTACCCCAATCCCGCCTCTGATTTTGTCGATGTTTTTGTAGGAGAAGGGAATTGTCAAGCAGAAATCATTGATATGAATGGAAGAGTCGTCATGTCAGTTTCCCTTAATAACACAATTAACAGAATTGCTATCAATAACTTACCCAATGGTGCATATATTCTTCGTGTAAATGGAGAGTCCCGAAAATTTGTGAAACAATAGATAAACTGATGACCGAATATTTATAGTCACAAGAGAATCATCGTACCTTTGCACCTTTCAAAATAACAAGCCAATGAAAACCACTTTCCATCTACTGGCCGCCATGATGCTGTTGCTGGCCGCCTCGTGCCAGAATGGCACTCAACAAGAAACAAGCGATTCCAAAGTGACGAACAATCCGCAAAAATCCACCGTCATCATTGAAGAAAAAGATGGTGTTTCAATGCTCTGTCAGGACGGCAAACCGCTGATTTTCGGATGGGTGGATGTGGCGAATGAGATGTCTGCCGACCTCTTCCGCGGCTCCTACAACGATAGTCTGCTCGCCGCCCTGATGCCTACGGGCGCCTCCCGCTCGGCCATCAACGCCTACATGGCGATTGACTCCACCCACAAGGTGCTCTTCGATGCCGGATTGGGTGCCGACAAAGGCGGGCAATTGCTGGCAAACATGAAGAAAGCCGAGGTGGATCCTTCGGAAATCACCGCCGTGTGTCTTACGCACCTGCACGGCGACCATATCGGCGGTCTGCTGCTGGACGGCCGTGCGGCATTCCCCAATGCCACCCTCTACCTCTCGCAGGAGGAGTACGACGCTTGGAACGACGGCGGGACTATGGCAGCGAACAACGCCCTGTGGAAGCAGGTGATAGCGGCCTACCCAGGGCGCATCGTCACTTTCCGCGACGGCGAACAGCTCTTCGACGGCTTGGTGGTAGCGAAGTTAGCACCTGGCCACACCCCGGGGCACACCGTGTATGAGGTGGGCGGCACCTGCCTCATCGCCGGCGACCTGCTCCACGCTCAAGACCTCCAGCTGGAGCATCCGCAGTTCTGCGCCCGCTACGATGCGGATCCCGAGCAAGCCACCGCCACCCGCATCCGCATCTTCAACGAACTGCGAAACAACGGTCAATATATGGCGGGGGCGCACTGCTACCAACATTTCATCAACCTTAAAGAAAATGGTGAGAAATAGCAATGTTTTTTTTGATATAAACGAAAGAACCATGACTAAACTCCCCGCCCTCATCCGCTCCATGCGGCTTCGCACCCTCCCTCTCTCGCTGGCCGGAGTGGTGTTCGGCATCCTCATCGCCGCCGGCGACGGCCCGGTGAGCGCCACCACCATCGTGTTCACGCTGCTCACCACCGTCAGTCTGCAAATCCTGTCGAACCTCTGCAACGAGCTGGGCGACTACCAGGCGGGCGTGGATGTTGACGGTCGCAACGGACCGCAATACAGTTTGCAGTCGGGCACTCTCACCGCCCGCGACCTCCGCAACGCCATCATCGCCATGGTGGTAACTTGCTGTGTAACAGGACTACTGATGGTCGGTTTCTCGTATCATTGGCAAGTGGGATGGCAGCCGATAGGCCTCCTGCTACTCGGGGCGTGCGCAATATGGGCGGCCATGCGCTACACCATCGGCAAGAATCCTTACGGCTACAAGGGTCTCGGCGACATTTTCGTGTTTCTCTTCTTTGGCCTCGTCTCGGTGATGGGCGGCTACTTCGTGCAACGGCACACTCTGTCTCCGTGGCTGTTGCTGCCCGCCAGCGCCATCGGACTGTTCAGCATCGGCGTGCTCAATGTCAACAACATCCGCGACATGGCCTCCGACCAGGGGCTTCGCAAAACCATCCCGCTTCGTATCGGTGAACGGCCGGCGAAGATCTACCACACCCTGCTCATCACTACCGGCTGGGCACTGCTCGTCGCCTACAACCTGCTGCAGCCCTACACGCCGCTGCAATGGCTGTGCCTGCTCACCCTGCCGTTCTACATCTTCCACCTGTACGGCGTGTGGCACCGCAGCGACCGCCAACTCGACCCCATGCTACCGCTGCTGGTCATCACCACCTTCCTGCTATCATTACTGAACGGATTTCCTATCGCATTACACTAACATCCTAATATTCTTCCCACCCATGCCCACCAACGAAACCGTCACCGAACTTTTCAACACCATCGCCCCGAAATACGACCTGATGAACCACCTGATGTCGTTTGAGCTGGACCGCCTGTGGCGGCGCAAGGCTGTACGCCGCGTTGCCAACCGGCGCGAGGCTCTGAAGGTACTGGACCTCGCCACCGGCACCGGCGACCTCGCCATCGCTATCGCCCGCCGAATGCGGAGTAACGGCACCGTTGTCGGCGTGGACCTGTCGGAAGAGATGCTCATTCAAGGACGGCTCAAGGTGGCCGATGAGGGGCTGCAGAAAAATGTGGAGCTGGTGCAAGCCAACGCCGAATCGCTGCCCTTCGACAACAACAGCTTCGACCGCGTGACCGTCGCCTTCGGAGTGCGCAACTTCGAGAACTTGGAGGGTGGTCTGCGCGAGGCATGGCGCGTGCTGAAACCGGGCGGCCGGATGGTCATCCTCGAACTCTCCTACCCCGACAACGCCCTGCTGCTGAAAGGCTACAAACTTTACGCGCTGCACTTTTTACCCTGGTTAGGCGAAAAAATATCAGGACAGCGGGAGGCCTACACTTATCTGCCCGAGTCCATCTTGCGGTTTCCCAAACCCGAAAAATTCCTCCCCATATTAGAAAAAACGGGCTTCAGCAACTGCCAAGCCCGCTCGTTATCGTTCGGTATCTGCCGCCTCTACACGGCCGAGAAATAAGTCCCCAACTACTCGCCCATATCCTCCGGATAGTCGTCGTTGTCGAGCTGTTTTTCCATACGTTTCTTATAATTATTAATCTTATAACTTATTGAAAGCGAGATATTAAACCTTCCACGCTCACGCACGCTGTAGGCATGGTAGCCATAATTCTCACGATAAGAATAGGTCTCGATCTTGTTACGGTACGAACTGACGAGGTTGCGGATATTGAGGCTTACCACGAGAGCTTTGTTGAGGAACGACTTCTTCACGCCGAGGTCGAGGCCATAGTTGCCCGACTGCTTGCCTTGGCCCACACCGCCAGAGCCCCAGCCCATACTACCCGTGGTGATACTGGGCGCACGATAGCGGAAATTGAGCTGCAACTGCCAATCTTTCGGCAAGTTGAAGGTCTGGTTGAGGCGCACGCGCCACGTCCAGTCGCGGGCGAGATAGTCGGCGATGTTCTCCTCGCTGTTGATAATCATGCGGTAGAAGCTGCCGCTGAGCGAGATACGCCAGAATTTCCAAAGCTGCTGCCCATATACCAGCTCGATGCCGAAGTTCTGACTGCTCTTCAGGTTGCGATAGGTGGTGAGGGTGTAGGTATGCTCCTCGCCCTCTAGCGTATCCTGCAAAATTTCAGTATAACGGCTGATAATGTTGTTGCGCTGGCGGTAATACAGCGTCGCGCTGAGCGATGACTTCTTAATGGTCATCAAATAGCCCAGCTCCACCGAATTGACAAACTCAGGTTGCAGGTCGGGGTTGCCGCAACGGTAGTTCTGGCGATCGGAAACATTGAGGAAGGGGTTGAGCTGCCAGATGTTGGGGCGGCTCACACGGCGCGAGTAGCTCACCTGCAACGAGTGCTCCTTGGTGATGTCATAGCGGACATGTACCGTGGGGAACAGGTTGTAGTAGTTGCGTTTATGCACCTCGCCGGCCGATTTGAGGTCGGAGGTGGTATTGGCGATCTCACCGCGCAGACCTGCCTGGATTTTCAGCTTGTCCCAAAAAGAAGTGGAGTAGATGAAATAGGCGGCGTTGATCCACTCGGTAAAGACGAAGTGGTTGCTGCGGGTCGGGTCGAGGGCAACCTCCGTGGAGTCATCCCCTTGATAAAAACGATAATCCTCACCCACAGAACGATACGACAATTTATATCCTGTCTCAATACGCCCTTTCTTGCCCACGGGCGTTACGAAATCCACCTGTGCGGAGGCATTGGTATTGAAGTCGGTGGTGGTGGAACGCTGGGTGATGTCGAGATGTTGGACGGGGAATTCAAAATCCTGGAAGGTGGAGTCGATATTGATACGGTCGTTATGGGTATAATAGATGTCGGCGGTAAGTTCCTGTCCTTTCGTCTCAAAAGTCTTTTTATAATTGATAGTACCGCTGTAATTGTTTCGTTTTCCGAGACTTCCCGAATTTTGCAGGTACTTCTCGTATGGAATATTGTATGGAATCATCATCTCATCCACCAGCACACTGTCGTCCTCAACCGACAGTTCGCTGAAGCTGGAATTACGGTTATTGTTGTAAGAGAATGTGAAACTGAGGGTATTCTTGGCATTGATGCTCCAGTCGATACCGGTGCGCAGGTTGTGGTTGTAGCCGCCGAACTTGCCGTAGTTCTCCTGGAAGAGTTGGGTGCTATCTTCGCCAAACTTGGAGCCCCGTTCGGTAGTGCCGCCGTTATAGTGGTTGTGCCCACGGAAGTCGTAACTGAAAAACAGGTTGATTTTGTCGTAGCTATAGTTGAAGTTGAGGTTGCCGCTATAGCTGCCGAGTTTGGGCTTGTTGCGGAAAAACTCCATGCTACCGCGCAGGCTCACCATGCCGTTGAAGCCGCTCTCTTTGCGTTTCTTGAGCACCACATTCAGAATGCCGCTCTCGCCATCGGGCTCGAGGCGTGCGGAGGGGTTGGTAATCACCTCAATGCTCTGAATGAGGTTGGCGGGAATCTGGTCGAGGGTGAGGTGCGTGGGCTTGCCGTCCACGAGAATCGTTACATTCTCGCTGCCACGCAGGGTGACATTGCCGTCCATATCCACATCCACAGACGGGATCTCCTCCAGCACCTCCACGGCGGTTGCCCCTTCGGTAGTGATGCTCGACTCCACATTGAACACCGTCTTGTCGAGGTTGTTCTCCAGCATTTCCACCTGTGCCACAATCTCCACGCCATCGATGGTGGTGGCCTCTTGTGTCATCTTAATTCTCTGAATCTTATACACCGGATTTTGCTGACTGAGGGTGAACGGCTGGGTATAGACCGTAGCGTAGCCGAAGTATTCGATTTTGAGAAAGGCCTTACCGAAGGGGATGGCATCGATGACAAACTTACCCTCCTGATCAGTGATGGCGTAGGTGATGAGGGCCGAGTCGCCGACATTGAGCACATACACGCCGGCGTAGGCGATTGGTTTGGCGTTCATGTCGCAAACGCCGCCCACCAGCACACCCGTGGTGAGAGTCACCAGTTGGTTATAATCTGTATTTTGTGAAAAAACTAAATTATTGAATATCAATAAAAAAGAAAATAAGAGGAGAAAACTTTTAGGGCGCATCTACAATATAATTCTATATAATAAAATGGGAAGACCTAACTTTTTATGAAAAGTTTAAATGATTCACAACAAAAATCAAAAAATTTAACGTACCTTTGCACACTTTTTATTCACCATCTAAAACATCAAAACTATGGAAAAAGAAAATGTAAATGCAGAAAAACTCAAAGTGCTCAATTCCACGCTGGAAAAACTTGAAAAGTCATTCGGGAAAGGGGCTATCATGCGCCTGGGCGACTCCGCCATCGAGAATGTAGAAGTCATCTCCACGGGTTCTATTGCGCTGGATGCCGCATTGGGCGTCGGCGGTTACCCGAAAGGAAGAATCATCGAGATCTTCGGTCCCGAATCCTCCGGTAAGACCACCTTGGCCATCCACGCCATCGCAGAAGCCCAGAAGATGGGTGGCATCGCCGCCTTCATCGACGCGGAACACGCCTTCGACCGCTTCTATGCCGAGAAACTGGGCGTGAACACCGCCGACCTGCTCATCGCACAGCCCGACAACGGCGAACAAGCCCTTGAGATTGCCGACAACCTCATCCGCTCCGGCGCCATCGACATCCTCGTGGTGGACTCCGTGGCCGCCCTCACCCCAAAAAGCGAAATCGAAGGCGACATGGGCGACTCAAAGATGGGTCTCCAGGCCCGACTGATGTCGCAGGCCATGCGCAAACTCACCGCCACCATCAGCAAGACCAAGTGCTGCTGCATCTTCATCAACCAGCTGCGTGAAAAAATCGGTGTGATGTTCGGCAACCCCGAGACGACCACTGGTGGTAACGCCCTCAAGTTCTATGCCTCCGTGCGTCTCGATATCCGCCGCCAGTCGCAGATCAAAGATGGCGACGTGGCATCCGGTAACCATGTGAAAGTCAAGGTGGTGAAGAACAAGGTGGCTCCGCCGTTCCGCACTGCCGAGTTCGACATCATGTTCGGTGAGGGCATCTCCCGCATCGGCGAACTCATCGACATCGCCGTCGAAAAGAATATCATCAAGAAGTCGGGCTCCTGGTTCTCGTACAACGACAGCAAGATCGGACAGGGCCGCGACACTGTGAAACAAGTATTATCCGACAATCCGGAGCTGGCCGACGAAATCGAGGCACAGGTCCGCGAAAGCCTGAAAGCATGAAAAAACTGATGATCCTCATGGCAGCAGTCACCATCGGCTGCTGCCTTTTCTCCTGCAAAAAAGGGAAAGATAGCGACGGCGAAAAGACCACCGTCGATTCACTTGCCTATTTCACCGAACAGATCAAAGCGCACCCCAAAGATGCCGTGTGGTATTACAAACGCGCCAAGTTCCAGTTCGAACACAACTTCGTGCAGGAAGCCTACGGCGACATCCTCAAGTGCGTCAAACTCGACAATGCCAAGGCGGATTACTATGTGCTGTTTGCCGACATCGACTATGCCCGCCAGGACTTTGACGGTTCGGAGGAGCACCTGCAAAAGGCATTGCAACTCGAGCCCAAGAACAACGAGGTACGCCTCAAACTCGCGGAGCTGTTCTACTATCGTGCCAGAGCCATCCCCGCCCTGTACGATGAGGCCTTGAAGCTTCTCGAAGAGGCCCGCACCCAACAGCCGCACAACCCCAAGGCCTACCTCATCGAGGCCATGTGCTACAAGGAGAAAGGTGACACCACACAGTACCTGCACCGTCTGCAGATGGTCATCGATCAAGATCCGCAAGAGGTGAAAGCCCACCTTGAATTGGGCTATTTCTACCAGAAACACCTTGACCCACTGGGCATTGACCACTACCAGAACGCCCTCCACGTGGATCCTGCCAACGCCGAAATCAACTACAACCTCGGACTTTTCTACCGCGACCTCGGTCGTAGCGAGGAGGCCAAAGAGCAGTTCCAGCACCTGGTGTCGATCCTCCACTCCGGAGAGTATGTCGCCAACGCCTACTACCAGCTCGGCTACTTCGCCATGCAGGAAGCGGATTACAAAGAGGCCGTCGCCATGTTCACCAAGGCGATCGAGACAGACCCGCAGTTTGTGGACGCTTACGCCGCACGGGGCGAAACGTACGAAAACCTCGCCCAGTTCGACCAGGCCCGCGCCGACTATAACCGCGCCCTGCAGCTGGTGGACAATTTCGAGCCCGCCATCCAAGGACTGAACTCCATCGACAAAAAACTGAAGGCGGGGAAATAGTCGGGGGGAAATTAGTGCTGTTGCGACAACACACACATCAATTATTTATGACTGTTCAGTAATAAGGTAAGTGATTATCCTACCTTTGCGTGCCAAAGGCACGCCATCCCAGTAACTCCACACAAACGAACATAGTGAGTGCAGTGTGGAGTGGGCAACAGCGCTGGTAATCAGCGTGCCTTCCGCACGCCTTTACCATTGCGCGTCCCCACCCCAGACTGCGGCCTAAAGGCCTTGTCAGGGGCTACTGGAATTTCGTGCCTTTGGCACGATTGCCTGCTATTCATTCCCTTTTTTAATAAAATATAAAATTGATTATTAAAAAATTATAAATCAGAGCGTTGGCGAAAAGTGAGTAAATTAGAAGTCACCGAAAGACCATTCGATAATAATAATATTGCTCCACACGCCTTACCAAAGGTAGCGCACCTCTTTCATACCGCAACACCACCGCTGCCCTCCCCTGCCCTCCAGCAGAAGGCGGCCGTATTCATCAACACCTACTATTCGAGCCTCCACCTCACCGCCACCAATTTCGTAGCGGCTCCACTCGTTCATGCGGCAGAGCGAGCTGAGATAGTCGGCATTGAGCGCCTCCCACCCGTCAGGCTGCAATCGGCTGTAGGTGTTTTGCAGTTGCGCATGAAGTCGTGCTGCCACCTCCTCCACCGAAAACTCGCTGCCCGTCAGCAGCGCCAACGACGTGGGATTGGGAATCCAGTCGGGGAACTCTTTCTCGTTGACATTCAACCCAATACCAGCGATGGTAGAGGACAGAGTGTCGCCAGATACCGAATGCTCTATCAGAATGCCCGCTATCTTTCTGTCACCCACATAGATATCGTTGGGCCATTTCACCATCACCTCTTTTACATAACAAGAAAGACACTCTTTGACCGCCAAGGAGAAATACTCGTTGAAAACAAACTGTCGGGAGGCGGGCAGCGGCGGACGGAAATAGATGGAGGCGAGCAGGTTGAGTTGGGGCGCACTATGCCAGCGGTTGGTGCCCTGTCCGCGGCCAGCAGTCTGATAGTCGGCCATGAGCATATAAAATTCAGGTAATTCATTATTACCCAAATTATTACCACGAATCCAATTCTCCAAATCTCGGTTGGTGGATTCCGTTTCTTTAACCCGAAGTATGCTCGCATGATTCATATCGGCAAAATTATAAAAAATAGTCCAAACAAATCCCATCTCAATCAACAATCTTTCATAATAAATTCGTATCTTTGCCGCCAAATTTTGTAGAATGAAAAAAATTATCTTTTCCCTTCTTGTCCTGATGGCCGCCTTGGCATGGTCGTGCAAGGACACTTCCGGCGACTATATTGAACAGATGTACACCGATGCGATGCTCAGCAAAGGAGTAAAAGCCTGTATGACAGTGTCGAAGGATACAGCGGCGGCACACCTTTGCGTTGCTGAAGGCATGAACGCCCACGCCATCAGTTTTCCCAACAGCGGACAGTACCGTGCCGTTCGCGACACCCTCGCCGCGCTGGGACAGAGCGAGCTGCTGGATACGCTGTACAGCCGCATCACCCGCTCGTGCGAACTGATGGGCGACAACACGACCACTATCTTCAATACGGCCATCGAGGCTGTTGTTTTCGACAACCCGTCGGATCTGGTCTATGGTCCGCAGGACACCATCACCCACTACCTCAAACTCTACAAAGGTGCTGAGATTCAGAGTAGCGTGTCCAGCGCACTCAGCACACACTTTGGCACCACTGGCGCGACCTCTACGTGGAATGAGATTATCGCGCTCTACAATGCCAACAGCACAACGACCCTCACCATCGACCTCAATGGTTTTGTGGCCGCCCGTTTTTTGGAAGCTTTCTATACTGAGATGGCTGCCGAGGAGCTGCTGATTCGCACCGATGCCTCGCACCGCGTGACCGAGAATCTGAAGAAAATATTTGGCGAAATCGGAGAAAGCAAAAAGTAACCTTCTGTCAATCATTATCAAACAAAATACTAACCCATGATTCAAGACAAACTTTATGCCGGCAAGACGCTGGCCATCCTTTCAGGCGGTGGCGACACCCCGGCCATCAACTCCAGTATCGAATGCGTACGTAACCGTGCCTCCATGCTCGGTTTCAAAGTATATGGTATCCTTCGCGGCTGGAAGGGCCTGCTCGGCGATGGTGACCTTGTGGACCTCACCAACATCCCGTACGACGGCATCTATGGCGGCACCGGCCTGCTTTCGAGCCGTACCAACCCCTTCCCCAGCAAGAAAAATCCAGAGGATCGCTCACAGCAAATCCTCAGAAACATAGAGAGATACAAAATTGACGTGTTGGTGACCATCGGTGGTGACGACACCAACGGGGCGGCCAAGAAGATGTATGAGAAGTACGGCATTCCGGTCATCGGTTTCCCGAAAACCATCGACAACGACCTGCGCACCCGCACCATCCACCATTACAATGGCGAGGACAACGAAACGGTGCTTTGTCCCGGTTTCGCCTCTGCTGCCATGGCCATCAAGAAACTCACCAGCAAGCTACACACCACCAACGAGTCGCACCAGCGTATCATGGTGCTGGAGGTGATGGGCCGTGATGCCGGTTGGCTTACGGGAACCGCCACATTCGGCGGGGCTCAGATTTCGCTCATCCCCGAAGTGCCTATGACGGCCGAACGCAAGGATTTCTTCTTTGAATACGTGAAAGAACAGTATCTCCGCTCCCCCAAGCACTCGCTCATCATCGCCGTGTCGGAAGGCGTACGCTGGTGGAATGATGAGACCCAGCAGTTGGAGATGGTGTATGCCAGCTCCGACCTCGACGAGTACGGTCACCCGCGTTTCGGTGGCGTGAGCGGTGTCATCGCATCCGAAATCAACCGCCGTATCGGCATCGAGGCGCGCGGACAGATCTCCGGCTACATTCCCCGCTCGGGAAAATGCTACGAGTACGACCGCCGGCTCACCTCCACCCTGGCCGACAAGGTCACCGACCTTTTGCTGCGCCAAGACTACGGCAAGATGCCAGTGATGAAAGACATCGTGCCTTACGATGAACTGGAAGAGTACCACACCACCGCCATCGACATGGGAAACATCGGCAACTTCCCGCTGCCGGAAAGCTACTACGATGTCAACAACTTCCAATTCACCGACAAATACAACGACTTCCTCACCAACATCATCGGAAAGCCCTTCCGTATGGAGTTCAACCACATCTTCCCCACCGTTATTCCTGAAGACTTATAATACGCAACCATAACCATCCTCCCATGCAAAAAATCTGCTTTCATTTTCAGATCAGTCAGCCGTTCCGCTTGCGGACCTACCGATTTTTCGACATCAACGTCCACCATGACTATTTCGACGAGTTCCAGAACAGCTATTTGGTGAACCGTCTGGCCGAGCGTTGCTACCTGCCCGCCAACCGTCTCATCAAGGAACTCATCGAGAAGTATCCAGGACAGATTGCCGTAAGCTACAGCATAGCAGGAAGTTCCATCAAGCTTTTCCAAGAGTATTGTCCTGAAGTGATTGAAAGTTTCAAGGAATTGATTGGCACGGGCAGTGTGGAAATCACGGGCAGCACCTTCACGCACAGCATCGCATCGTTGTACAGCAAAAGTGCTTTTGCGGAGCAGGTACGGCTGCAGGAGGCGTTGTTAGAGGAGGTTTTCGGGGTGAAGCCCACCACCTTCTGCAACACCGAGATGATCTATTCGGATGAGATTGGGGAATGGCTGTGGGAGTTGGGTTACCGCACCGTGCTGACGGAGGGTGCCAAGCACATTTTGGCATGGCGTTCGCCGGGGTATTTGTACTGCAATCCGTTCCAGACCGACCTGAAGCTGATGCTCCGCAGTTATGCATTGTGCGATGATATCACGCTGAGGTTCAATGACAAAGGATGGGATCAGTACCCGCTGACGGCCGACAAGTACTTGGGATTCCTGAAGGCGGTGCCGGCTGACGTGCCGCATATCAACTTTGCGTTCGACTACGAGACCATTGGTGAGTATTACACCAAGGAGACGGGCATTTTCGACTTTTTCAGGGCTTTGTTCAGCCGCTTCGCGGAGTCGAGTGAGTACCAGATGATTATGCCGAAGTCGGTGGAAGATTCTGACGAGAAATACACCACGATGAACATTCCATGGGCCATTTCAGGCATGGGCGAGGAGAAGGACACCGAAGAGTGGGTAGGCAACGAGTTGCAGCAGGAGGCATTCGAGCAGCTGTTCAAGTTGGAGCCGTTGTACATGGAGTCGCGCAACGAGACGGCCAAGCTCAACTGGTTGCGGTTGCAGGCGGCCGACCACTTTAACTTTATGAGTTCCAAGTGGTTGAGTAAAAATTCCGTGAAGAGAAACTTTGATGTATATCCCTCCCCTTATCAGGCGTTCATCAACTATATGAACGTGTTGAATGACGTGAAGATTCAGTTAACTGAGGGGAAATAAAGGAGTTACATTTTTTTGAAAAAATTTACGGGAAAGGCGTTGCAGGTACAAGAAAAAGTTGTATTTTTGCAGCCTCAAACGAGAACGATGGGGCGTTAGCTCAGTTGGCTAGAGCGTTTGACTGGCAGTCAAGAGGTCGTGAGTTCGATTCTCATACGCTCCACTCTCAAAATCAAGCACTTGTAAGGAAACTTACAAGTGCTTTTTCTTTACAAGTGACCTTTTGTTTGCGTTTCAACTTATTTTCATTCATTCTTACCTATTTGTAAATAATAATTGAAAAGTATACCACGATAATAATCGAAAAGTATACCACCTTGGGACATACGAAATAGAATCAAAAAAATCATCCTTGCCTAAGGTTCCTGATTTTTCGTGTCTCTGGTACGATTGATCGATTTATATCGCTAATAATCACCCCTCCCCTTCACAATCTTCTGCCAACCCACTACTTTCCCGGCCTCCATCAGATGGAGGAAGTAAATGCCATCGGGCTGGGCAGATAAATCGATGGTGCGGGTTTCTGATGTTAAATGGTTTGAAATCACCAATTTGCCCAACGCATCATAAATACAATAACTGCAACCGGCAAGGGGCGCGTTTTCACACTCAATACTGAAAACACCCGAAGTGGGATTCGGATAAATGAGAAGGCGTGAGGTTTGATTGTCGGCAATGGCTTCGGTGCTGGGAACCAAATCGATGATGGCCCCCTGGTTGTAGGAAAAGTTCTAGTTCGACGGGGTCATGTCGTCAATCTCATAATAGCCGTCGTACGAGCCTTTCAATCCCCAGTTGAAATGGAAGAAATCGTTGGCATCGTACCCGTCGCAAATAAAACAATGCCCAACCGAATAGGAGGAGTTAAACCCGTTGTAAATGATGGGGATGCCGGCGTCTAAGTTACTTTTCAACATGGACATCCACGAGGTATTGTCGTAGTTAGAACGAAGCTCGCCGTGCGCATGGCTGCTGAATCCGAAAAAGTTTTTCAACGCCGATTCCGCATTGTAGGGGTGCGCCGCAGAATGGAGAACATAGGCGGTGGAATTGGAAGAGGTGTAACTGGTCTCGATGGCCACGCCACAGTGGTAGAGCAGGGTGGCCACAGCACTGTTGGCACTGCTGCAACTGTTGGGCATGGCACTCCAGTTGTAGGTCGCGGCTGAAAAATCCACATTGTGCGTAATGCCGTTGTAAGTATAGGTGTGAGAACCGGTTCCGTGCTCCGGATATTGCCAGTAGTGCATCACCTGTCCCATCGCCACGGCCACACAACCCACCAGCGTGTTGCTGGGACAGGCAGCATTGTAGGGCGAACTTTGTCCCCACTGAGCCGTAATCAGCGGGCTGACCGTTTGCGAGGCTTTCGCATCGCTCCAATGTCCAGACTGCAACATTTCCCATTGAGCAGCAATCTCCGATGTGGCTTCAAGCTGTTGGCTGACAGCCTCTTCTATTCTGCTTTCGTAGGTAAAGAGCCAATCTCTAACCGGTGCGGGAATGTTTGCCGGATCGAAACTGCCGCTGGTGGAGTAGGCCAGTATGGGTTGGGCGCAATCATCGGCAGAAAGGATGACAAAACCGCCGGCACTGCTGAAAATGTACAGGTGCGAAAATTCGGTCTGCGCAGTGATGTCGGTGAGCGCATTGGCGGAGATACCGCTCCGTATGGCGCAGCCACTCTGCTGCCAAAATGTTTCGGCCAACTGCTGGGCCTTCTCCGGGCCTACCGGATGGCTGGAAGCCCAATTCATCAGTAAAATCAGGCCCACGCTGAAAACGATTCTTTTCATGTGGATGATGGATGGTTTAGTGCGCAAAAATACGACTTTTTTCATAAAATAAAAGACCACTTTATGCGTTAATGGTGATGGATTAATAATGAATATGAAAACCCAATATCGCCTGCTATTTGTCTTCACCCTCCTGTTGACCGCCGTTGTGGCGCTCTCATCCTGTAATAAAATCCATCCCGAAGAGAACTCGAAAGTGAGTTTTTCGACCGACTTGGTGCAGTTCGACACGGTTTTCACTACGGTAGGTTCGGCCACCCAGAATTTCCGGGTTTACAACCCGTACAACTACGACATCAAGTTGGATGTTTACCTTGCGGGCGGCGACCACTCGCAGTTCAGCATCAATGTGGATGGCGTGGCGGGCACCTCATTCAAGGATGTGGAGATTCCCGCCAAGGACAGCATTTTCGTTCATGTGAAGGTGAATGTCAACCCCAACGACCAGAGTCAGCCGTTTGTGGTGACCGACTCGGTGGTGTTTCTGCACGGCAACACCATGCAGGATGTGGACCTGATGGCCTACGGGCAGAATGCCCATTTCATCGTGGCCGACCAAGGCACCAGCTTGCGCTACAAAATCATCGCCCACGAACATGAGACTGTCCACTGGACCAACGACTTACCGTATGTCATATACGGCGGTTACGCAGCGGTGGACTCGCTCGGCACGCTCATCATCGACCCCGGCACCACCATCTATTTCCACAACGGCGCCGGACTGTGGATCTACCGCTACGGCAACATCCAAGCGGTAGGCACCATGGAGCAGCCCATCACCTTCCGTGGCGACAAACTGAACAGCTGGTTCGACACCGACTACGCCCAATGGGACCGCATCTGGATCAACGAGAGTAATATCGACAATCGTTTTGAAAATGTGGAGATTAGCAACGCTTTCATCGGATTGCAGGTGGAGAGTTTGAGTGAATATTTGAATGGCAAAACGATTCTGAAAAACTGTGTAGTACACAACACCTACAATAGCGGTCTGCTGGCTCGCGCCACCAACATTCGCGCCGAGAACTGCCAATTCAGCAACAATGGTTCCTGCGGCGCCGAGTTGCATATCGGCAGCTACGACTTCCGCCACGTCACCATCGCCAACTACTTCCACCAGTCGGGCAGAAAGAATCCCGCCCTGTACGCCGCCACCAACTACACCGACGGCATTTACCAGTACGTAGGACCCCTTGCGGCATCGTTCACCAACTGCATCGTTTATGGCTCCCTCGAAAATGAAATCGGGCTTTCGCTCAACGACGACCAAGAGCATAACCTTCTGTTTGAGAACTGTTTGGTACGATGCACCGAGAATATGGACTGCTTCACCAACTGCATCCGCAACCAGAATCCCAAATTCAACGCCAACAGCGACCAAGATTACGGGCTGCAGGATGGTTCTCCCGCCATTGATGCGGGCAAGACCGGTTTGGGCATCACCACCGATATCACGGGCGCGCCCCGCGACGACCGTCCCGACATCGGCGCGTTTGAGTTCGGCAGCAGCCTCCGAAGAAGGCTTTCCTTACGATAACCAACATTGAACCGCATACTCCGTGCCGACATAGACGGGAGTAAGCGAGAGATAGCCGGCCACTACCCTGCCCTGCTCCACCCGCAGCGGGTAACGGGCACGAAGTGCTGCATCTTCCTCTAACAGAGCATTTTCATCCGGCAGGTAGCGCAGTCGCCATCGCCCTACGCTCCCCTCTCGCACATAGCGACGGTAAAACTGGTGGGCCGCCCACCCCATCGTCAGCCGGAGGTTCAGTTCCACCGCAGGATGCAGGTAATATTCTCCATCTTTCTGATAAACAAACATATCCACTCCCACAATACCTTGGTAATAGGGCGCTACATGGAGGTCGAGAAACTCCTCCAACGCCTCCCTAACCGCGTGGATAAGAGGAAGTTTTACATACGCTGACAGTCGTTCCTCAATCATCGAATCCGAAAGTAACAGATTTTCCTGATACACCCCATGGCGGGTGGTGAACAGGGAATAGCCGCAGAAAGAGGACGACTGGGACAGGTCAAATTCTATCGCAAAATCTTGAACAACAGCATAGTACAATTCACCCATCACGCAGCCGTACTTACGGATCGACTGTGCCGCCCAGCCCCGCTGGTGGGTCGTCATCGTCCCTTTGATGAGGCGGAGTCCGCGGCCGCTGCCCGACCACGGCATCTTCAGCACCACCTCGCCATGCTGGGCCACAAAGTGTTCCACCTCCTCAATGGTGGTCAGTTCGGTGGCGGGCAGCGGCCGCTCGGCGGTGTCGGAAAGTCGCTCTTGCAGGAACTGCATCGCCTGACGGGAGAGACGGCGGTGGGAAAGCTCGCGTATCTTTTCCAGCTGCTGGTCGGTAGGCATCAGTGCGGTGGCAACGCCGTTCTTCTGGAGGCTCCGTGCCAGATTGTGGTTCCAACCCCATGGCAGGATGCGGTCGCACTGAGCGGCCTCGTGCCACGAGGCAACCACCTGCAACGGCACACTAAGCCGGGCAGCGGTATTACGAAACGCATCGGGCAACGAAGGAGCGGTAGTAAAAACCCGGGCATCATCAAACAGCCACAACGGCAGTAAAGCGACATCGGCAGCAAACTTCATCGCAGAGGCAGGCGACACATAATGATTCGCTCCGTGCGCCAGCGCGAGGTCGTGATCGGGATTGAAGATGCAGAGCTGCGACATGCTTAGTTTCTCACACACCTTACCGAGTAGGCCCATTCCGACATATCGTAAGAGACCACCGGATAGGGATGATTGACCATAAGATTCCAACTGTAGGCCGTACTGCTGTCGCCGCTGGCACCCCAGAAGGAGGCGTATTGGGTAATGCCTGACGGATCCTGCGCCCATTGTCCGGCCGGCATCGCGCTGAAGCCGGTGGCGTTGTTGGCGGCCAGGTTGTTGCCGGGTGCACAGCTGATGCCCGAACTCACCCACCCTTCATTGCTGGCGAAGGCGGGAGCCACATAGTTCTCGTAATTCGGGTTGCAGACATACTCGCTCTGCGACTGCACATAGTCGGTCATCTGGGTGTATTCGGCCTCGCTGGGCAGGTGCCACCCGTTGGGACACACGCCCTGCACACCACTAGGATTGGAGGTAGAGGCGCTGGAAAGAGTGCGGATGGCCGCTTTCCAGTTATATAACAAGCCATAAACGGCTGCATTAGAAGAATTTCCATCAGGATAGAAATAATAACTAACGCTGGTGGTGAGGGCGAACATGGAATTAGACCCTTGCGAAATGGAGGTTCCATCGGCATAGTGCTTGGTGCGAAGGTTGTCTTTCATCCAGCACTGGTTGCCAATTTTCACCACACGGTAACTGTTGTTGTCGTAATCCCTGAGTTCGGTAATTCTGCCCCCACTGGCGGTTTCGTTAGCGTTGGGAGAAGCCACCGGACAGGAGTTGAGGTCGCTGACATCACCGCCGCCACCACCGCCGTTGCCTTCATCGCGTACGCAGCGCACGCCAAATCCGTAGGTAATATCGTATCCGCCAGTCGGATGTCCCACCGTGGCAGTGCTGTAGGCCAGATAGTAAGACTCCGCATTGGTGCCCACGGCCGTGCAGGTCCAGAACATGGCGAACTTGCCGAAGTTGGCAATCCCAGAGCTCACGAAGCCGCCGGTGGGCATCCCACTGAAATGGGTGGCGTCGTTACTCGACTGGTTAATTCCCACCGCACAATCCACCACTGCATTGGTATTCCAGCCGCTGTTGCATGCCAAAGACTTGGCGATATTCTCGCTCTCGCCATCGCACCAATACTGACTTCTTCCTGATACATAACCCGTTAAGGTCGTCCATTCGGCGCTGCTGGGCACATGCCAACCGTCAGGACAAACGCCCTGCACGTTGCTGGGAGAAACATTCGAAGAAGCCGCGCCGTGCATGACCGCGGTCCAATTGTAGAGCAGTCCATACATGTCGGCATTGGCGGTATTGTTGTCGGGATAATAGTAGTAACTTTCTGTGCTGGAATGCTCCTCCCCTAACGCCAACGGCGTACCATCGGCAAAACGGGTGGTGCGGAGATTCTCCTTCATCCAGCACTGGCCGCCCATCTGCCAGGTGTTGTAGATATTGCCATCGATGTCGGTGAGCGTGGGCGCGCTGGGACAAGGCTGTCCGTCCACCGGAGCGGGCAGCGTAGCATCAAACTGCAGCTGGAAGCTCTCGGAGCCCTGCTGCGGCTGGCTGATGGTCTGGCTTTCGCACACATTGCCGCCGATGGTGGCGGTGCCCACATATTCCATCTGGTCGCCGAATTGGAACGGGTTAGTGGTGGCACCTTTCGGTCGTAAAGACGTTGCGCGCAACGTCTCTACATGGGACCCTATATATTCAATCCGATTGCCGTTGCCGCCGCCGTGGCACACCATTTTCACCGACGACGATTTCCCGTTCTGGCGGGCGGTCAAGATATAGGTGCCGGCGTGCGACAGGGTGATGCGGAATTGGTGGGTGCCCTGTTGCGGACACACGCGATGCGTCCCCACGATTTTGCCGTTCACATCCGCAATTTCCATCATCACCATCCCCGCATCGGCCACCGTCAGGTTCACGTGGGTGGTGCCGTTGAACGGGTTAGGGTTGTTTTGCGATAATTGTAGAGACGCGCCATGGCACGTCTCTACGGCATCATCAATACCCGTGCCGTTCTGCATGGTCAGGATGGTATCGGGCCAGACGAGGGTTTCCTGCCAGCCGCGGGTGACGTTGGTGACGGTCACCTGGTTGAGCTGCACATAATGGTTTTGCGCATCACGACCCGAAAAGGTGAGGGTGACCGTTTGTGCCAAACCTGTCAGCACGAAGCCACAAGCCATCACCAAAAGCAATATTCTCTTCATTTTTATTGGTCTAAAAATTTCTAAAAATGATGTCATTCACCCGAGCATGCCTTCCACGTTTTGTAGCCGCCGGCAAGGTTGACCACATTCGTGAAGCCCATCTGCATCAGGATGCGGCAGGCGATATAGCCACGGAGTCCGATGGCGCAGAACACCACCACCGGCTGTTCCGGATCCATATCCTCGGCATACTCGCGCAGCTCGTCCAACGGGTAGTTCTCCGCCCCCTCGATGGTGCCGGCGCGGTTCTCCAGCAGACTGCGCACATCCAGCAGGACGAAATCGTCGGGCTGGCGGTGGGCCAGTTTCTCCTTGAGTTCGTGCCACTGTATCATTTTCACCTTTTCGGCAAGGATATTCTCGGCCACATAGCCCGCCACAATCACGGGGTCTTTGGGCGACGAGAAGGGAGGCGCGTAGGCATGGTCGAAGTCGGTAAGATCGTAAACGGTACCGCAGTGGGCGATGGTGGAAGCCAGCACATCAAGGCGCTTGTCAACGCCCGCCGCTCCGCACACCGATGCCCCCAGCAACTGGCCCGTGTAGGGAGCAAACAGCAGCTTGATGGTCACGGGGTGGCTGCCGGGATAATAGGTGGCATGGTCGCCCGTGTGGGTTACCGACACCTTGTAGGGCAGATTCAGCATTTGCAACTGTCTTTCCGACAGTCCCGTACGGCCAACTGTCATACCAAAAACTTTCGCGATGCCCGTACCGATACTGCCGCTATAACGGTGGATATTGCCTTCTACCATATTATTGGCACAAATACGCGCTTGCTTGTTGGCGGGACCGGCCAAGAAACAAAGTTGCGGCTGACCCGTCAGCGGGTTCACCGTCTCCACCGCATCCCCCACCGCATAAATGTCGGGGTCGGAAGTCTGCATAAATTCGTTGACTTTGATGCCGCCCAGCTCACCGATTTCGAGACCGGCATTCACGGCCAGCGTGGTAAGCGGTTTCACGCCCACACTCACCAGCACCATGTCAGCCTCCAGCACCTCGCCACTCAACAGCTGAACCTGCGTGGCATTGCCATTCTGAACGAAGGCGGAAACGCTGTCATTCACGATCAAACGCACTCCGTTGCGAGTCACTTCCTGCTGCACTTCAGCCGCCACCTCCCAATCCACAGGAGGCAGAATCTGCGAGGCCTTCTCCACCAAAGTGACCTGACAGCCCGAATGCACCAAATTTTCAGCCATCTCCATTCCGATAAAACCGGCACCCACCACGACTACACGAGCAGGTTTGGGCAGACTATCCAAATAGGTACGGATAGCGTCGGTGTCGTTCACATCGCGGAGCGTGAAAATGTTGGCCGCATCAATGCCTGGAATAGGCGGCTTGACAGCGGTAGTACCAGGGGCCAGCACGAGTTTGTCGTACGATTCCTCATACGTCTTACCCGTTTTCAGATTCACACAAGTTACTTTCTTTTGCACTTTGTCGATAGAAGTAACTTCGGTAGATACGCGCACATCGGCATCAAAACGATTACCGAAAGAGGTGGGTGTTTGAAGGAAAAGTGCATTTCTTTCCGAAATCACGCCACCAATATAATAAGGTAAGCCGCAATTGGCATACGAAATATAGGGACCCCTTTCAAAGATAACGATTTGGGCATCCTCGTCCATACGACGCAAACGGGCAGCAGTGGTAGCACCACCTGCCACACCTCCGATAATTAAGCATTTCATAATATATTAATTTTCAATTATTTAATCAAACCTCTTTCTCACTCAGTTCCAGCCAGCGCATTGACTTATCGTCAATCAAAGTGGATACTTCCTGATAACGATTGCTCCATTCTATCAACTCATCAGCCGTTCCATTACCCGAATTCATCTTCTCCAAGAGTTCTTTCTTCTCGGCTTCCAACGTCTCAATTTCCAATCCGAGTGAGTCAAATTCCAATTTTTCTTTATAAGTAAGTTTGTTGGATTTGTCTTTTTTCACCGAAGTAGTTTCTTTCACCTCCGCCTGCTTCTGTAACTTCTCCACTCGTTTTTCAATCCGCAACTCTTTATCTTTGGCTAATTTATAATCGGTATAATTGCCATAGAAATCCTTTACCTTCCCATCTCCATTGAACACAAAGATGTGATCTACCAGCTTGTTCATGAACCATCGGTCGTGCGAAACAATCAGCACACATCCTTTATAATAATAGAGAAAATCCTCAAGTTTGTTGAGCGTATCAATGTCGAAATCGTTAGTGGGCTCGTCTAAAATGAGGAAGTTGGGGTTCCGCATCAGCGTAATGAGCAGATAGAGTTTACGTTTCTCGCCGCCACTGAGGTCGTCGAAGTAAGTGTATTGCTGTTCGTACTTGAAGCCGAAGTGATTGAGAAACTGCGAAGCTCCGATATAATTTCCTGTTTCTGTGCGAATTACCTCCGCATACTCCTTCACAATGTCGATGATTCGGCGGTTGCCCTTAATCTGCATTCCCTCTTGCGAATAGTAGCCGAAATGGATGGTCTGTCCCGCCACGATCTTGCCTGCCGTCGGCTTCAGCTGTCCGACGATGAGCTTCAAAAAGGTGGATTTGCCAGTTCCGTTCTTTCCCACAATGCCGCACTTCTCCCCTCTTTTAAATACATAGGAGAAATCATCCAACAGGACTTTATCTCCAAAGGAAAAATCCAAATTATTGATTTCCAAAATCTTATTACCTAACCTTTCGGTCTCAACATGAAAACTCTCGGCGGGTTTCTCCACTTTCCGGCTCACCGACTCCTTCAGGGCTTCAAAACCCTGTATGCGGGCCCGCGACTTGGAGGTTCGGGCCTGCGGGGAGGTGTGTACCCACTCCAACTCTTTGAGATAGAGCTGTTTCAGCTTGTCATATTCGGCATTCTCCACGGCAATTCGCTCCGCCTTTTTCTCCAAATAATAGTCATATTTTCCTCTATAATGGTAGAGATTTCCATTTTCAATCTCGAAAATGTCGTTGCACACTTGGTCGAGAAAATGGCGGTCGTGCGTCACCATCAGCAGGGTGACATTGGCACGGGTGAGGTAATTTTCCATCCACTCAATCATCTCAATATCAAGATGATTGGTTGGCTCATCAAGAATCAGCAGGTCAGTATCAGCGATGAGCGTTTTGGCGAGGGCGGTCTTTTTGCGCTGTCCGCCCGAAAGCGTACCCACCGGCTTGAAGACATCATCGATGCCGAAGCGGGAGAGGATTTCCTTCACCTTACTCTCGAAATCCCAGGCGTGCAGCCGTTCTACCTCTTCGATGGCGCGGTGCATCCGCTGTTCCAATTCCGGCGAAACCTCACCCGTGGCATTCGCCTGATTCATCAGGGCAAGGCAAATTTCGTATTCTCTAATAACTTGTATTTCTGGAGTTTGAGAATCGAAAATCGCATCCAGCACCGACACCTCATCGGCGAAATCGTCCATCTGGGGCAGATACGACACGGTAATATCTTTGCGCACCACCACCTGTCCGGCATCCGGCTGTTCCAGTCCGGCGATGATGTTGAGCAGGGTAGATTTTCCCGTTCCATTCTTGGCAATCAGCGCACTTTTCTGTCCCTTTTCCAGTCCGAAAGTGATGTCGTGGAAAAGCAGCTTTTCGCCATAGGTTTTGGAAAGATTCTCTACTGTCAGGTAGTTCACGCCGAGATTTTTATACCCAATTAGTAACCTAAAATTTTCAGCATCGACTTGTAACTCTGCTCTTTAGCAAACAGTTTAGTGCAAAGTTCACCCTCCTCATCACGGTAAATGATGATATGTTTGGGCGCGGGGGTGAGACAGTGCTGGATGCCGCCGTAGCCGCCCACCGACTCCTGATAGGCGCCCGTGTTGAACAGGCCGATGTATTGCGGATCCTCATCGAAATAGTCGTTGCTCTCCTGCGTGGGCAGGCTGGCCCGGATCTTGGGGAGGAAGACCGCGTTGAGGGAGGCCTCCGAGTTGTAGAAGTCCTGACTGTCGCAGGTGAGGCCGCCGAGGAACACGCGCTCGTACTCCTTGTCCCAGTTGTTGACGGCGAGGATGATAAACTGCTGGTCGATGGCCCACGTGTCGGGCAAGGTCGTCATAAACGAACTGTCAATCATATCCCATAACTCCCTGTCGTTCTGCCGTTTCTGCTGGAGAATAGAGAACAGCACCGCACTGGCCTCGCCCACGGTGTAGGAACCGAACTCCGTGAAAATGTCAGGTTCCGGAACCCCTTCGCGATTGCAGATGTTCTTGATCTGCGCCACAATCTCTTCCGCCATATACTCGTAATCGTACTCGAACGAGAGACTGGTCTTAATCGGAAAACCGCCACCGATATCGAGGGAATCCAATTCAGGACAGATTTTTTTGAGGTCGCAATAGAGACTGATACACTTGGACAGCTCATTCCAGTAGTAAGCGGTATCTTGAATTCCCGTGTTGATGAAGAAATGGAGCATCTTCAGTTCAAACTTCGGGTTATTCTTAATTTTATGCAGATAAAGGGGAATAATATCATTGTAGCGGATTCCGAGACGCGAAGTATAGAACTCGAAACGCGGCTCTTCCTCTGCAGCAATACGGATACCAATCTTACATTTGGTATTTACTGCAGCATCCAACATATCCAGCTCGTGTATGTTATCCAGTATCGGGATTGTGTTCACATACCCCTTATCCAACATCATCGCAATGTTGTCGATATACTGCTGTTTTTTAAAACCATTACAGAGAATAAAATTCTCTTTATCGAACATCTTCTGTTCCTCCAACACCTCAATCAAGTTCAGGTCGAAAGCAGAAGAGGTCTCAATATGCACATCATTCTTGAGCACCTCCGACAGCACGAACTCGAAATGGGAGCTTTTTGTGCAATAGCAATAATGGTAATCCGCCTGATAATCTGCCTTAGCGATGGCCACATTAAACCACCGGCGGGCTTTTTGAATGTTCTCTGAAATTTTAGGTAGATACGTGATTTTCAGAGGAGTACCATATTGTTTAATAATGTCCATCAATGGCACGCCATTAAAAATCAGTTCATTGTCTTCCACTTCAAACTGTTCTTGCGGGAACTCGAAAGTCTGCGAAATCAGATCGATGTACTTGGTTTTCATCTTCTAATGATTCTAAAAATTTTCAGCGGCAAAAATACATGAAAAATAGTATCATTGTCATTCTTTTTAAGAATTTTTGAAGAAATTTTTATTTCGGATGAAAACAGAAAAACAAATCCGACTTCATTACATTCGTCAGAAAAATTCAATCCAAGTGAATCGGATTTAAAAATAACATTACTTATCGCCCCATTTGAAGCATTCTTCCAACTCCCAATACCCTCTTACCGTAAGGCTTTGGCTGAAAAATTCCACCTTTTCTGGAAGAAGTTTTTGTTTGTAATCGCCTGTATCCCAGACCCCATTACCATTATTATCTTCCAGCAGACGCACTTTATATTTCCCGGCGGGCAAGCGGTCGTATACCACCACCTCGTTGGGCGCAACTTTGTCGCTTCGGAGTTCCGCACCTTTTTCGGAAAGCAGCGTGGCCACATAATGAATGCCGTTAGCCGGCACCTTGTATTGAATTTTCAATGTACCGTAATCCTTTTCCGTCTTGGCGGTAAAGTTGGCCACCAGCGTATCGTTGCAGCAGCCGTTGTAACCGATAAATGCCGAGTCGCGAATCATCAGTTCGTAGGGCACTTTCTCCTCGTAGGTGAAGGGGATGCTGACCGACATGGCGAAAGAGTCGGGGACAGAGATCCACAGGTAGTGGGTGTCGTTGCCGGCATATTTCTTTTTGGCCACGAGGCGCACGCGCACCGAGTCGCACGGACGAATCGGATAGGGGAAATTCAGCGTAAGCGGCTTGTAGAGCTCACCTTTGTTGGAGACCGTGACGGAGAGAGCCGTAGATTTTTCCTCGCGATTACGGCGGGCTCCGCGGGTATCTTTCTCCTTGAAAGGCTTGAGTTCGAGCGTATCCACCAGCGTATCTCCCATCATACAAACCAGTTGCACCGTGTCGGTCAGGTCAGCCTTCATATAAAGAATGAGACTGTCATGGCCCGTATAGGTAAAGAAATCGACAGTGGTGTCGATACCCTGCAATTTGACATCAGCGACCTCTTCACTGAAGACGAACTCATATTTTCCTTTCTCCTTGTTTTGCGACTTTTGCAGTTTCTGCGGCAGCTTGGCCTTGAAGAGACGCAGCAGGGGCATCGGCTTAACCGTGTCAGCCGTCACCTGCACCGTATCGCTGGCTATCGAGTCGGTGACAGTGGCCGTATCTTTCTGTATCGGCACCGCCTCATAGAGTTCATGCGAGAAGGCGATCGACTCCGTAGGCTGGCTGTACATCAGGTTATTATCCTCATCATCCAAAACAAAAATCTTATAACTACCTGCTTTCAGGTTTTTGATCTGGAAAGAGCCGTTGGCTAATGTTTTGGTGATGAACTGCGGGCGGGTGGTCATCGGCAGCGAGTCCACATCGTCGATGTAGGCGAACACAAAGCAGTTGGAGGCGGGCTTCATGGTGATGGCATCCACCACCTTTCCCTCCACCATCATCGAATCAACGGCGGGCCCTGTGGAGAAGGCGTAACTGTATAGCGGCAACGGATTCCCTTCCGTGAAATCCTGAATGCAGTTGGCGAAACTCACATTATAGGTCTGATCGGGAAGAAGCGTATCCTGAAACTTGACTATCAGCGACTTGCCCGATAAAGTATAAGTAGGCGATGTGGCGGGAGGCGGCGAAATCAGCACATTCTCTGCCGTATTGTTCAGCGTGACATATTCGTTGAAGGTGACCTTGAACGAATTTCCCTTGAAGTTGGTGGTGCCGTTGGCAGGGTGTTCCTTGGTGACCGCTGGCGGGGTGACATCCTTAGGACCGCCGACAGGGGTCACAATCTTGGCGCAACCGGCAGCCAAGAGCATGAGCACAAACAAAACGATCAGGGAGGTACGGTTCACGGGGCTATTTTTTAGGAATCTTCAGTTTCTGACCGACATGAAGCGAGTTGACATTCGTCAGACTGTTGCACTCCGCTATCTGTTTCACCGTCACGCCATAATGGCTGGCTATCTTGTAGAGCGTATCGCCAGCCTTGACGGTATAAATGATGGTAGATGAGGAAGATGCGTTGGAATTGTTGGAGGATGATGACGAGGTGTTAGCGGTAGAACCTGACGGGGTGGTGCCGCTAGAGGTCTGTACAGCCGTACTGTCGGAGGCGGCCTGCGTATTGTCGGTCTTGGGCGGTGCCACGTAGGTGTACCCCACCACCAGCTTCTGTCCCACCTTCACATAATTGCTGCTCAGCTTGTTCATCTTCTTCAACTCGGCCACCGAAAGTCCGTACTTGTTGGCAATTTTGGTAAGACTCTCGCCGCTTCGCACGGTATGGTATTTCTTTTTAGTAGTGGAATTGTCGTTGGGTTTCCCCGTATAGGTGTTCACATAAACTTGAAGTGGACCGAAATAGGTGTCGTACTCGTATTTGTAGATAGAGTCCTGCAGATCTTCAAATCGCTCGAGGTCGCGACGGCGGAGGCGCAACGGAAACGATTCGGTGAAGGCCGGGATGACATTGCGTTTGTACTGTGGGTTCAGCGTTTTGATTTCTTCAACATCGATATTGAGCACATGGGCAATCTGCTCAAAGTGCACCTCTTTTTTCACCATAATCGTATCCACGTCGAGGGGGATGCGGATGTCGGCAGGCGTGATGCCATGCATCTTGTAATACTTCATCATGTAGTAGGCGCCGATGTAGGCGGGGAAATAGTTCTGGGTTTCGCGGGGCAGATAGGCACGCACCTCCCAGAAGTTGGTCTTGCCGCCGGAGCGCGTGATGGCCTTGCGCACATTGTTGGCACCGCAGTTGTATGCCGAGATGGCCAATCCCCAGTCGTTGAAGATGTTATACAGGTCACGCAGGTGGCGGGCAGCGGCATCGGTAGCCTTCATCGGGTCGCGGCGATCATCAATAAAAGTGTTGACCTCCAATCCGTACATCTTGCCGGTCTGGTACATAAACTGCCAGATGCCGGTAGCACCGGCGGGCGACACCGCCGTAGGGTTAAGACTCGACTCGATGATGGTGAGGTACATCAATTCCTCTGGTACATCGTACTTGTCGAAGATGGCCGCCATACGCGGATAATAGTACTGGGCGAGGCCCAGAATGACGGAAGAAGAACGCTTACGGGTGTTGGCATAGAGGTTGATATAGCTGCGCACCGAAGAGTTGTAGCCGAGCTGTACCACCGAGTGGAGACGGTTGAGACGCAGGTGGTAGATGGAGTCGCAGTTGGCGTCGGAGACCGTGTTGGTGTCGCTGTAGGAGTTGATGACGCTGCGGGCATTGGCATTGGCGTGGGCCACATACCAGGTGTCGAGCATCTTGTCCATCTTCGCATTCAGCTGACTTTGCGAACGCTGAATCTCAGCCTCCTCAGCCTTCTGGGCTGCGAGTTTTGCGCTGTCGCTCTGCGCCCATCCCATCGAGGCGGTCAGCACCAAAATCAAAAAGGTGTATATGGTTTTCTTCATCATCAGTATTCAATTTTATAATTGTTCCACCTCAACTCCTTCCCGTCCTTATATTGGGTGGTGAGCACCAGTTCACCAGTGTCCTCATACTCGTACCAAATCCCATCACGTTCGCCGTTCACACAGTGTCCCGTTCTTTTTATAACGTGATTTTCATAATAAATAGTATATTTCCCATTCATCAAATCCTGATCATATTCAATTTCAGAACAGATGATGCCTTCTTCGTACCAACTTTTCCAAAGGCCGGTACGCATCCCGTCGTAGTAGTCGCCCTCCTCGATGGCCTTGTTACGGCGGTACATCCAGTGGCCTTCCTCGCTGCCTTCCACGAAGTTGCCCTTGGTGACTTCCGTACCCTCCTCATCGTACTCCACAAACTCCCCGTCGAGCGTGCCTGCATCGTACTGTGCCTCGCGCATCAGCTGACCGTTGGCATAATACCAGTGCCATTCGCCGTCCTGCTGGCCTTTGTTGTTGTATGCACCCTCCACCTCCACGGTCTTGTCGGGCAGATAGAACTTCCATTTGCCCGTGCGGTTGGAGTTCTTGTAAGTACCCTCCGATTTCAGTTCGCCGGTCGGGTAGAACTCTTTCCACTTGCCCTGCCGCCGTCCTTCCATGTCGGTAATTCCCTCGGCCAGCATCAGGCCATTGGAGAAAACGTAGCCTTTGATGACGTTACCTTCCGTGTCGAACTCGCGGCGCAGGCCCTCTGCCTTGCCATTGTAGTAAGTGGCCATGATGGAAGGCTGTCCGTTGGAGTGGTACGCCACCTTCAGGTCCAACTGCTTGGTTTCCTGCGCGTCGGCCACGAGGTAGTCGTTCTCATATTTCTGCACGGTGAGGAAGTTGCCCTCCTCGTCGTACTCCTTGAAGTAGCCGTGCCGTTTGTCGTTCACATACTCGCCTTCAAGCCGCAAATTGCCGTTGGGCCAGAAGTATTTCCACTTGCCCTGTTTGAAGCCGAACTTGTCGGTGCGGTTCACGCTCTCGCGTTTGGTGAGGATGCCGCGGTGATAGTACATCAGTTTGATGATGTTACCGGCGGTGTCGTACTCCATGGCCATGCCGTGGGGCTTGCCTCCGAGGTAGGGAGTTTCGATTTTGAGGTGATGGTCGGCGGTGTAGGTGCGCACTGGACTCAGCAGCGTGTCGGCGTCCCAATCTTCCACCACATATTCATCGGTGGAATACTGGATGCGGGGGCCCTGTTTCACGCCGTCGCGGTAACTGATCTGGAGGGCGGGACTTCCCTTTTCGGTGTAGAAAGTCCACACGCTGTCGAGCAGTCCGTTGTGCCGGTTGCCTTCCGACACCAGGATACCCTTCTCGTTGTAGGATTTCCACCAGCCGTCGGGCTGGCCGTTGACCATCGTTCCCTCGCTGGATTTCACGCCGTTAGGGTAATAGAAGACGTTGTAGCCGTTCGGATTCACGGTCGGCTGGGCGCAAAGCACCACCGACAGCAACATCAGCAAACCGAACCAGAGACAAGACTTCATATTAGTTTTTCTTACAAAGTTGCAAAGATACGATTTTTTCTTGAATAATAGATGGGAGACCTTGATTTTTACTAACATTATAAATTTCATAAGGGATGCGAAGATTTTACAACATTTTTGTACTTTTGCACTTTCAAAAAAAAGCAAGACGATGATCACTTTTTTCATAGCTTTAGCGTTACTGATTGCAGGATATTTCATTTATGGGAAGCTCGTGGAGAAGGTTTTCGGCATCGACAAAAACCGTCCCACGCCGGCCACCACCATGGCCGACGGGGTTGACTACGTGCCGATGAAGCCGTGGCGAATCTTCCTCATCCAGTTCCTGAACATTGCCGGCGTGGGACCGATCATCGGGGCCATCATGGGGGCGCAGTTCGGCACGGCCTCGTTCCTTTGGATTGTGCTCGGCAGCATCTTCGCCGGTGCGGTGCACGACTACCTGGCGGGCATGATTTCGCTGCGCAACAAAGGCTGCAGTCTGCCCGAGATCCACGGCACCTACCTCGGCAACGGCGCGAAGCAGGTGATGCGGGGCTTCACCATCATCCTGATGATTCTGGTCGGCGTGGTGTTCGTCAGCACCCCCGCCACCCTCATCAACGCACACTTCACGCAGGGCTGGAATCCTTATATCTGGATTGGCATTATTTTAGCTTACTATCTGATTGCCACACTGTTACCCATCGACAAGTTAATCGGCAAGATCTACCCGATTTTCGGCATCCTGCTGCTGGGCATGGCGGTGGCCATCCTCGTGGCCTTCTTTATGTACAAACCTGAAATTCCTGAGATTTGGAGCGGCATGGAGAACCGTCATCCTGATGCGGCCAACAACCCCATCTTCCCGATGATGTTCATCAGCATTGCGTGCGGTGCCATTTCGGGCTTCCACGCCACGCAGTCGCCGCTGATGGCGCGTTGCATGGTGAACGAGAAGCAGGGACGGCCGATTTTCTACGGTGCGATGATCACGGAAGGCATTGTCGCCCTGATATGGGCGGCGGCGGCGGCCTACTTCTTCGGTCCCGACAGCGTGGTGGACGTTGCCGGCAAGAGCGGTGCCGCCATCGTGGGAGTGATTGCCAACACGTGGTTTGCGCCGGCCATCGCCACCATCTGCATCTTGGGTGTCATCAGCGCGGCAGTGACCTCGGGCGACACGGCCTTGCGGTCTGCCCGCCTCATCATCGCCGACTTCCTGCACTACGACCAGAAGCCCATCAAGAACCGGTTGTTGGTGGCCATCCCGATGTTCGCCATCACCGCCGCCATCTTGGTGTACAGCATTTCCGATGCCAACGGTTTCCAGATGATTTGGCGTTATTTCGCTTGGGCCAACCAGGTGTTAGCCACCGTAACCTTGTGGGCCATATCGGTTTATCTGATTCGGAGCAAAGGCAAGTTATGGTATCTCATCACCCTCATTCCCGCCCTGTTCATGACCATGGTGACCGGCTGTTTCCTCTTTGTGGCCAAGGCGGCTGACGGCGGATTCGGGTCGGTAATTCCGCGCCCGGCGGGTTACGGCATCGGGGCGGCTATCGCAGTGGCGGCATTGGTGCTGTTCATCATTATTGAAAGAAAGCATTCCCGCAAAAACGAACTCCTTTCCAAATAAGCTATCCTCATGCTGAAAAAAAGCTTCATTCTAGTATTACTTATAGGATTGATAACTGGTTTTACCCCTCAGTTGCAAGCCCAAGAGGATGATAATGAAATGAATATTGCCGGCCCTGGGGCTGACTTCATCATCGCGGGCGGCATCTATTTTGGCGGCAAAGGACCGGCTGGGTATTACAGTGGAAAACCCGAAAATGAGAACAACCTCAACTACATCTACGGCAACAAATACTTATGGAAGGATCAGATCACCCGACTCATTGCTGACAACAACAACTTCATCTCTCCCAACGACACACTAGTCATAGGCAAAGACGACTACCCTGAAGACATGCGCTACAAGCCGGCCATGTCGGTGACACTCGGAATTTCATACCGCTTCGACAAACACTGGCGCCTGACGCTCTACTACAGTTTTGCACGGCTCACTACCGTTGGGGGTTTCAACGTACAATACACCAACTATGTGCCCGGCAACGAACGTCCCGAATTCCTAACCTACAACCTCGTGGGCAAGGAAAACCGTTCTTTTTTCGACCTCACGGGCTCCTACACCTTCCATGTTAACAAAGTGGTAAAGCCATTCATTGAGCTAGGGGCGCAGTTTAACTTCGTGAGAGTGAAGAGTTTCGACGCCGTTATCGAAAACAAGACATACAATCTGTTAGATGTTTATGGCGGACAAACCTATATACCGGGGGCAGACATGCAGGAGCTGGACACCAAGTATGGCGGACCAGGTTTTGGTTTTATGGGGGCTGCCGGCATCAAGTTCGCCTTCAACAAGGGCGTGTCGGTGGACCCGTGTTTCTATGTATCTTTCGGCAAGGTGGGGCTGAACGGCTACAAAGACTTCCATTTCAACTACGGTGCGTACGTGCGCCTCGTCATGAGCGATGCGCTTTTCCAACGTTAAGTCAGAATTTTATGAAATTCTAACATTTTCTTGGTATTTCAGAAAAAAATTGTATTTTTGCCGCTGATTTCTAAAGACACAGAAATCCTTTTTCAACGACATTTCATTACGTTCAAGAAAAAACTAAATCACCATTACTTTTTTTATGATTAACTCTGAAGAGAAAAAACCTAAAAGACGTCGTATTGTTGCGGACAAGACTCCTGTTGCGACATCCAACGCCAAAAAAGTCAACACTTTAGTGTCTGTTGCAGAAGAGGTATCACGGATGGACAAGTCCGCCGAAGAGGAGCCGATGCCCACCATGAGTGTGGCACCCACACCGGAAGACGACTTCCTCCCCATGCCCGCCGGCGACACCTTCCAGTTCACCATGACCAACGCTCCTTCTGCTCCCGCAGAGCCCGAATCTGCTCCGAAAAAGAGAAGGACGACCACCAAAAAGACCGAAAAACAACCTGAAATATCACAACCTACCGCCGACGACATCGACAAACTACAGTTGATGGAAACTCCACCGGCAGATCAGACGGAACAACCCGAGAAACTGGAGGAGGAACCTGTGAAGAAACCCCGCCGCGGCAGGAAGCCGAAGAGCGAGTCCGCACAGCCAGCTGAGAATACTACAGCAGCCACACCGAGCGATACGAGTGACACAGTTGCCGAAAAGGAAGTTACGGCAAAAGTTGAAGAAAGTGCTCAGACCGAAGAGGTTGCTGCTCCCCAAACAGGAGAGCACGAAACCCGCCAGCACAACGGCAATCCCACCGGAAATCCTTCCCAAAAGAACCATCCTAAAAAGGGGAAAAATCCGAACAAGCCCTACCGCAATGAGGATGCCAACCTCAAGGCAGCCCACGCCCAGTGGGAGATGGTGGCCAACTCACAATACGAAGGGTGCATCACCGCAGAGGGCGTGCTCGAAGTGGTGAGCGACGCGTGCGGTTTCCTGCGTTCATCAGACTACAACTACCTAAACTCGCCCGACGACATCTTCGTTTCGGCTGCACAGATCAAGCAGTTCGGTCTCAAGAACGGCGATACCGTGCAGGGACAAATCCGTCCGCCGAGAGAGGGAGAAAAGTATTTCCCGATGGTGAAGGTGGAAAAAATCAACGGGCTGCCGCCGGAAGCCATCCGCGACCGCATCCCGTTCGACTACCTCACGCCGATGTTCCCGAACGAAAAAATCAAACTTACCGGCCATCCGGGCGACAACATCTCTACCCGTGTCATCGACCTTTTCGCCCCCATCGGCAAAGGCCAGCGCGGACTAATTGTGGCACAGCCGAAAACCGGTAAGACTGTGTTGCTGAAGGAGGTGGCCAACGCCATCGCCTACAACCATCCCGAAATTTACCTCATTATCCTGCTCATCGACGAGCGTCCCGAGGAGGTTACCGACATGCAGCGCAGCGTGAATGCGGAGGTCATCTCGTCCACCTTCGACGAGCCCGCCGACCGCCACGTGAAGATCGCCAACATCGTGCTGGAGAAGGCCAAGAGAATGGTGGAATGCAACCGCGACGTCTGCATCCTGCTCGACTCCATCACGCGACTGGCACGCGCCTACAACACCGTGTCGCCCGCATCCGGCAAGGTGCTGTCGGGCGGTGTGGAGGCCAACGCCCTCCAGAAGCCCAAGCGTTTCTTCGGCGCGGCCCGTAACATCGAGAACGGCGGCTCGCTCACCATCATCGCCACCGCCCTCATCGACACCGGCTCCCGCATGGACGAGGTCATCTTCGAGGAGTTCAAGGGTACAGGCAACATGGAGCTCCAGCTCGACCGCCGCTTGTCGAACAAGCGTATCTATCCCGCTGTGGACATCGTTTCGTCGAGCACGCGCCGCGACGACCTGCTACAGGAGCCCGGCGCATTGCAGCGCGTATGGGTGCTTCGCAGCCACCTCGCCGACATGACACCGCTGGAGGCCATGGAATTCGTCAAAGACAAGATGCAGTTCACCAAAACCAACGAGGAATTCCTCGCCAACATGAACGAATAATTTTTTTGAAGAGAATGAAATCTTACGAAAAACAAGAAGTTTTCAAATCCGACGAGATACAAGAACTGTCGGGACTTTATAAAGGATTACTGACCAACCTCCACGAGGATCCCTATCGTGAGGGATTGGTAAAGACCCCCGAGCGTGCGGCCAAGGCCATGAAGTTTCTCACCCACGGCTACGAGATGGACCCGAAAGCCATCTTGGAGAGCGCGCTCTTCAAAGAGGACTACAGCCAGATTGTGGTCGTGAAGGACATTGAGATTTACTCACTGTGCGAGCACCACCTGCTGCCGTTCTTCGGGAAGGCCCATGTGGGCTACATCCCTAACGGTACCATCGTGGGACTCAGCAAGATACCGCGTGTAGTGGAGGCTTTTGCGCGCAGACTGCAACTGCAGGAGCGCCTCACCTCGCAGATCAAAAGCTGCCTCGAGGAGGTGTTGCACCCGAAGGGTGTGGCCGTCGTGATTGAGGCGCAGCACCTCTGCATGTCGATGCGCGGCATCCAGAAACAGAACTCCGTGACCACCACCTCCGAGTTCACGGGCGCGTTCCTCACGCAGTGGAACACCCGTCAGGAATTCATGCACTTGATTGGTGCCGACTTGCACTAACCTTTTATCTCCCAGCATTATGGCCAGCGAAAACTTCATCGACTTAGTCAATATTTTCTGCCGCTCCGGCAATGGCGGTGCAGGCTCGGCACACCTCGCCCGCACGGCCCAAGACCCCAAGGCGGGTCCCGACGGAGGTGACGGCGGCAAGGGCGGCGACATCATCCTGCGCGGCAACCGCAACCTGTGGACGCTGCTCCACCTCCGCTACACCAAGCACATCTTCGCGGAAGACGGCGGCAACGGCTCCGCCAACCTCTGCTTCGGCAAGAACGGCAAGAGCGCGGTCATCGAGGTGCCGCTCGGCACGATCGCCCGCGTACAGGAGACCGGCGAACAGCTCGGAGAGGTGCTGGAAGACGGACAGGAAATCATCATCATGAAGGGCGGCCGCGGCGGACAAGGCAACGTGCATTTCAAGAGCGCGACCCGCCAGACCCCGCGTTTCGCACAGCCCGGCGAAGAGGGCTACGAACAGTGGGTGACGCTCGAACTCAAGGTGCTGGCCGATGTGGGACTCGTAGGATTCCCCAACGCCGGCAAATCCACCCTCATCTCCATGCTCTCCAACGCCAAGCCCAAAATCGCCGACTACCCCTTCACCACCCTCAAGCCCAACCTCGGCATGGTGGCCTATCGCGACTACCAGTCGTTCGTCATCGCCGACATCCCCGGCATCATCGAGGGGGCTTCCGAAGGGAAAGGCATCGGACTGCGCTTCCTGCGCCATATCGAACGCAACTCCATCCTCCTTTTCCTCATCCCCATCATCACCGAAGACATCGTCAAAGAGTACCATATAATATATAATGAACTCAAAGCCTACAATCCGGAGTTGGTGGACAAAAAACAGCTCATCGCCATCACCAAGTGCGACCTGATGCCGGAGGATGAGATCAAAAAGATACAGAAAAAACTGAAACTTCCCTCCCCCACCATCTTCATCTCCTCCGTCACCAGAAAAAATCTCACCGAACTAAAAGACATGCTGTGGGATGCCCTCAAACAGGACGAAAACAACTAAACCTTCTACCATGATTATTAGCGAAGAAATTAAGGATTTATCGAAGAGAATCAACGAGTTAAGAAAATGTCTTGACATCGAAGGGAAGAAAAATTTTGTAGCTGAAAAGGAAGAAGTGACACACCAGCCTGAGTTTTGGGACGACCCCAAAGCGGCAGAAAAGCTGTTCAAGGAAATCAGTCTGGTGAAATCTTGGATTACCGATTTTAAGAATGCGGAGGAGAAGTACGAGGAGTGCGCGATGACCTTCGACTTTTTCAACGAAGGCGACGCCACCGAGGCAGAAGTGGAAGAGAGTCTCCGTACCGCCACACAAGCCATCGAGAAATTGGAGTTCCGCAACATGATGCGCAACGAAGAGGACGTGCTGAATGTCATCCTGACCATCAATTCGGGTGCGGGCGGCACCGAAAGCTGCGACTGGGCAGAGATGCTGCTGCGCATGTATATGCGATGGGCAGAACGTAACAAATACAGTGTCAAGCTGTTGGATAGACAGGAAGGGGATGTCGCCGGCATCAAGTCGGCCACCATCGAGCTGGACGGCCCCTACGGCTACGGCTATCTGAAAAGCGAGAGCGGCGTTCACCGGCTGGTGCGCATCTCACCGTTCGACTCGGCCGCAAGAAGGCATACCTCTTTTGCGTCTGTATATGCCTATCCTATTGTCAATGAAGATATTAATATAGAAATCAACCCTGCCGACCTTACGTGGGACACCTATCGCAGCAGCGGTCCTGGCGGACAGAACGTGAACAAGGTGGAGACGGCAGTGCGTTTGCACCACGCACCATCGGGCATCATCGTGGAGTGCCAGGAGACGCGCTTTCAGGCTCAGAACCGCGAGAAGGCCTTGCAGATGCTCAAATCGCAGCTATATCAGATCGAGTTGGAGAAGAAGCGTGCGAAACTCAACGAAATCGAGAGCAGCAAGAAGCGCATCGAGTGGGGTTCGCAGATCCGCAGTTATGTGATGCAGCCTTACAAGATGGTGAAAGACCTGCGCACGCAGTACGAAACTTCGAACGTAAATGCCGTTTTAGACGGCGACCTCGACGGCTTCATCAAGGCATTTTTGATGATGTCGGGACAGTAAAATTTCAACTTTTTGATTTTCTGTAAGATGCTGATTTTAGGGATTTTTTAAGAATTATTTTTCTCTTTAAAACCTCCCGAAACGCCCATTCTTCTATATACAGAAAAAGATAAAAAACAATAGCAAAAACAATTTTTTGTTCACTTTTTTTTGTTCACTTTTGCACCAAGAAATTTGGCGCAAGGGCCACCCATCAACGCCTTAATTTTCAAGATTTTATTATTTTCGACTTTTGTAATCAATATTATGACACAACAACCGACACCTGACCACCAGCTCGTATGGCAAAATTGCCTCAACTTCATCAAAGATAATGTATCCGACAACACCTACCAGATGTGGTTCGCCCCCATCAAGTCAGTGTCGCTTCAGGGCAACTGTCTGACCGTGGCATTGCCGAGTCAGGCCTGCTTCGAGTGGCTGGAGAAAAGTGCGCAGAAAATCATCCGCACAGCCATCCGCAAAGAGCTTGGAGAGAAGGCCCGCCTAAAATACCAAATCCCCATGGCGAAGCCCATCAACGAGAAGCCCATCACGGTGACGGTGCCCTCCAGTCCGGTGCTCAACGTGCAGAACCCACCGAGGATGCCTCGCAACCCGTATGAGAACACCAGCGAGGGCAATCCCAATCCCGACCTGCTGCCCGGCATCAAGGCGCTCAGCATCCCCAGCAACTTAGTGGATTCGCTGAACTTCGACAACTTTGTGGAGGGAAAATGCAACCAGTTCGCTTACCTGGCCGGACAGGCCATCGCCAGCGCAGCACCCGGTTCCACCCCCTACAACCCCTTCTTCATCTACTCCGACACCGGTCTCGGCAAAACCCACCTCGCACACGCTATCGGTCTGGAAATCAAGGCCAACTTCCCCGACAAGGTGGTGCTGTATGTCAGTTCCGACCTCTTCATGCAGCAGTTTTTGGAAGCCTGCCGCAGCAACAACCGCAACGACTTCATCTATTTCTACCAAAATGTGGATGTGCTCATCATCGACGACATCCAGTTCCTGGCCGACAAGGACAAAACCCAAGAGGCTTTCTTCCATATTTTCAACTATTTACAGCAGAGAAAAAAGCAGATCATCATCACCGCTGACAAGTCGCCCGCAGACATCACCGGTTTTGAAACCCGCGTGCTGTACCGTCTGAAATGGAGTTTGGTGGCCGAGCTCACCCCGCCCGATTTCGAGACGCGTGTCGCCATCCTCAACAAGAAGTTGGAAAACCAGGGCATCGAGTTCCCGCCGGATGTCACCGAATACTTGGCCTTGCGTGTCACGGCTAACGTGCGCGAGCTGGAGGGTGCCATGATCACCATCCTCGCACAGTCGTCCATCAACCACCGCGAGATCACCATCGACCTTGCCAAAGAGATGATTGACAAGTATGTACGTAGCACGGCGCGCGAGATCTCCATCGAGTTCATCCAGCGCACGGTGGCCGACTACTTCAACATTGCGGTGGACACCATCAACACCTCCACCCGTCGCCGCGAGGTGGCCCAGCCCCGTCAGATCTGCATGTATTTCGCCAAGAAATACACCAAGCTGCCGCTCAGCACCATCGGCAAGAACTGCGGCAACAAGGACCATGCCACCGTGCTGCACGCCTGCCGCGTCATCGCCGACCTCTACGAGACCGACAAGAAGATGCGTGCCGACATCGATGAGATCGACAAAAAGATGAAGTTGTAGTCTTCGGCTACCAACTTCCGGACAAGAAGTAACCTTCTATCAACGCTTTACTTCCCGCTCTTCCTGCGGTTGCACTCGCGGCAAAGCATCTGGCAGTTGTCGGCAATAGTGCGGCCTCCGTCGTGCCATGGCGTGATGTGGTCGGCCTCCATCTGCGAGAGGTCGAAATGTTTGCCGCAGTCGGCGCAGATGCCGCCCTGCCGCTCGTAGGCCGCCAACTTCTGCGCGTCGGTGAACGCCCGTATGGACAGATACTTTTCCTTGCGGGTGAGAATATAGGGGTAAATGCCCGTCTTCTTCGTCACATCATCATCTAATATAAGACGGCTAACTTCCGCATCAATCTTTTGGTAATCAAACACTTCATCCTTAAACTGCTTATAGAGCATTCCCCAATCCACGCCCTTCATGATTTTCTTGCGCTCACGGTTGGGACGGAATGAGGTTTCTATCCACGTGATGACGGCTTGGAAGAACTGCCAAAGCGGGGCTGCGCTCGCATCGTGCTGATGGGTGGCCATATACACCTCGATGTTGCCGTCCGACATCCACGAAATGGCGGTTTCGAGATAGTCTTGGCGGATGGCGGAGCCGGTGAGGTAGTCGCTGCCGATCTTGGCGGCCGGTGCGCCGTTTTTGCTGAAGTAGCGTTTGGCGTCGCTCACCCAGCTACCGGCATACACAGCGTTGCGAAGTTCCTGCTCGGTCAATTCTTCGCCCGCTATATTGATGGTTTTGAACCACTTGAGCTTCTCGCTGTCGGAGCCGCTACAGATATAGACTTGCAGTTCGTAATCGAGAATCTGTTTCTGCTCGTCGGGCTGGAGGTTGTGGAAATAGCGGAACATATAGGCGAAGTCGCCGTTCACATACTGGCAGATGGAGATGGTGCGCTGCTGACCGTCAATAATTTCGAATGTGGCGGTGGGGCATGCCCCACTGCCACATTCGCGCACGGCCCAGTACATCACATTCAGGGGAAATCCATGCGTGAGGGTGTCGATGACGGCGTCGCGTTGTTTCTCCTTATAGACAAATTCGCGCTGGTAGGGTGGGCGTACGTCGAGGCGGCCGCCGTAGGCGCGCACGCCGTTCTCGTTGTTGTCTTGGTAGCCCGCGGTCAGTTCGCGGACGGTGATGCGGTGCAGTTGGATTTGCATATTGTTCCGATTTGTTCGTTATGAATGTTGATTTCTAACCTTATTATTCCGATTTTATTCATTTTGGGAATAATATCATTTTTTCACCCCGTATTCCGCATCCGGTTCGGCGGCCATTGGCAGGGCGGGGGCGGCATCCCGTTTCGATGGTTCCATCCGTAGGGGCGAATCATTATTCGCCCCTACAACGTTCCCATCACCCCGACGGCGGCGAATCAAAATGCGGGAATACGGCTTTTTGGGAACGCCATCTCTTGTTACCACAAGACTTTTCATATTTGCAGTATAATGTCCCGTTCCTCCATTTTTTCTATATCGTGACAGCCAATCTTCCCCTATCCTGCCCATGTGTAATTCTTCTGCATATCTTGGTATTCCATCGGCCCCAAGCACCTCAAATTGCATTGGATTATATTGGTCCAGAAATGTATCAGGAACTCCCATCATACCATAATAATCACAAGGAATTTCCGAAACCCTTTCAACATCTATAGCATTTAAATTTTCATATTTGGGATAATCAATCTCATTATAAGTTTTGTACAGTATCAAATCCTCGTGTCTTTTCTTTATATCAAGATTTGTAATCCAGCCAATTGAAGGCACCTTCCCATATTTAACTCCATCGATGATTTCATCCCATTTTTCATAGTAGTCAGGCATTGCAAACCTTACTGTTTTGTTTGAATTATACCCCAACCATAGTTCATTGTTTTTAATTAACGGAAAGATTTCTGTATAGTGAACAACATTATGATTGCACATAATCAAAAACTTCTTGTGGTGTTTATAAAGGAACAAAATATAGTCATTTAATTGAGAAAATGGCGGATTGGTTACAACTATGTCAGATTCGTCCAAAAGCATCTCGCATTCTTTCGATTTATAATCACCATTCCCCTCAAGAAGAGATAAAACATTTCTGTCATTTTTGATAAGATATTCTACATCAGCGAGATTAATCGCACCATCATTATTCGTATCAACCACTTCCTTAATCTCAATCTTAAATGCTTTCCGCTCATTTTCAGATAGTATTCCTTGTGAAAAAATATCAAGTTGACGACCAGCAATAGGCGATGGATCATAACATGTTGCTATAAGTTTCTTTAATCCGAGATGATTAAAGTTAGCAGCAAAGTATTTAAAAAAATTACTTTCGTAGGGATCGTCACAATTACAAAAAACTACTTTATCCCTAAAATGTTCTTTATAATGAACTAACTCGTTTTCAATATCAACTAATTGGGTATAAAACTCATCTTTTTTTGCTCTTTTCGCATTAGAAAGGGTCTTGTTGTTGGCCATTGTGATTGATATTTTTAGCATCACTATCAATCACGGAACGGATAAAAAGAAACGTGGGGTTCCTTATCCGTTCGACAGGTGTCTACCAAACCCCCACGCCAAATAAGTACTACCCACGCTTGGAGCGTGAGCATTAGTACATTATTCTTGGCATGGGTATCTTACGACACCTACAAGATATTATTTCTGTGGTTCAATGTTTGTTTGGTAGACTTCGTCGAACGCGAAATAATAGCTAATGCGTTATTTTACAATATGTTATTTATAATTCTTCTTTTATAATATTGTTTTGGTTTTTAATTCATTTTCTAAAACATCGTATATATATACAGAACTTTGAAAATAAAGCCCTGTTTCCTTGTTGCTCAAATTTTCAAATGTTTTGGAATTGTAGAAAATATCCATAGCTTCAGCAATGGACAAGTGCTTCTTTTCCACTAACATGGTAATCACATCGCGTGCCGTACATTCGTTCAGGTATTCCATCTCACTCATACTCGCACCAGTTTTGAAATTGCCTTTTCCGTTCCGAAAAAATATTGGAATGTGATTCCATGCATATACTTTAGCCTTTTCAGAAAGACTTCCATATCAATATTTTGCTCTAAAAGATTACGTATTTGAACGCCCACTTTATCGTTTGCAATCGGACCATAAACAACATCATACGGATGGATATTTGCAGAATTGTCATTGGTCCGATTTTTCAATACAAACTCTGCCCATTCCCTTGAATACTCATCAAAGCGCAAAAAAGATAAAGCGCCATTCGTGAGTAAGCATTCGTCAAATTCGTATGCAATGACAACTGGTTCTGCATTGAATTGAATGGCTTTAAATACTGCTAATTGATGTGCCTGTTCATAGTTGTCCGACAAATAAAATCCTTTGCCAAAATCTTTTCCCTTATTGGATTTTGACAAATCAATGATGTCGAAATTCGTATAAGTTCCGTGGTACAATTTCATGCCAAATACCCTCCATTCCTTTTGCAGTAGTCAGTCATAGCATCCACCATATAGGGGAATCCCATTGTGTGAGCCACATCATATTGTTTTTCTAAGAAATCCAAAGCCTTATACTGCCGCAGATACTGGTAGGTCTGTCTGATATTCAAATGGTGATGTTGTGCAAACTCACCAATGAAAATCACCAGGTACTCAATTCTATCGCGGTTGTTCATGATATCTAATACTTTGTTTTACAATATGTTATATAACATTATTGGTCATAACATTCTCCTCCCCACACCTTCTGCAAATTCCAGCCGCAAAGATAATCATTTTTCCGAAATTATAGGTCATCGTTATTATTTGATGAAAAAGTCGTACTTTTGCGGCTGCAAATCTAAATTTCATCATCATGAAGCCGATTGCACCTCTGCCGCTACTCTTCGCAGGTATCCTTCTGACCACCTTGGTCATGGAATCGTGCGCCCCCAAGATTCAGGGGGCTCGCCCCCACCGCCGCGACCGCCACTGCGGCTGCGAGAACGTGCCTGCACATACCGACACCACCACTTGTCTCATCGCCGAAAAAACATACTGACATGAAACCCAACACCAAAAAATTCCTGCAGGAAGCTGAGAAATACCTGTTCGTCTTCATCGGTCTCGCCGTCTTCGCCTTCGGCTGGACCTTCTTCCTCATCCCCCACCAGATCACCGGCGGCGGCATCAGCGGTATCTCGGCCATCATCTATTTCGCATGCGACAAGATCCCCGTCTCTGTTTCCGCTTTGGTGCTCAACCTCATCCTGATAGGCATTGCATGGAAAATCCTCGGACGGCGGTTCTGCATCGACACGCTCATCTGCTCGGTGCTGCTCTCCCTGCTGCTGCAGGTCGGACAGTCGCTGTACGACTTCCTTCTGAACTTTTACGGGCACCCCATCATCCCCGATGACCCCTTCATGTGCGCCATGATCGGCGCCGCGCTGTCGGGACTAGGCATCGGCATCGCCCTCACCAATGGCGGCAACACCGGCGGCACCGACATCATCGTGCTGATGATCGCCAAATACCGGCGCGTTTCTTACGGCCGTACCAGCCTCTACCTCAACATTTTCATCGTTCTCTCATCCATCCTCACCACCCACAATCCCGTACTGCTGGTATATAGCGCCGTAGTGCTGTTTGTCTATATCATCGTCTCCGACCTCGTCATCGACGGTTATCGTCAGACCTTCCAGTTCATGGTATTCTCGAAGAAAAACCACGAAATCGCAGAACGCATCAACAACGAGCTGCATCGTGGCGCCACCTTCCTGAAAGGAACGGGCAGCTACAACCATCAGGACACCGAAGTGCTGCTCATCGTCTCACACCGCACCGACCGCGCCAACATCATCCGCATCATCAAAGAGGTGGACAACACGGCCTTCATCTCCATCTCAAAGGTGCAGAGTGTGTTTGGTAAGAATTTTGAGGAGATTAAACTCTGAAAATTGAAAACTGAGAATTGAAAATTGAAAGTTGAAAATCGAAAAATATTGAATATGAATACTGACATTATTGAGAAAGCAAAAACTTGGTTATCAGACTATTTCGATAAAGAGACGCGCGATGAGGTGCAGCGGCTCATCAACGAGGACCCGAACGAGCTCAACGAGAGTTTCTACCGCACGCTGGAGTTCGGCACAGGTGGTCTGCGCGGCATCATGGGCGTAGGCACCAACCGCATGAACCGTTACACGGTGGGCGCAGCCACCCAGGGTTTAGCCAACTACTTGAAAAAGAGCCTTCCCGGCACGGAGCTGAAGGTGGTGGTTTCGCACGACTCGCGCAACAACAGCCGCTTTTTCGCCGAAGTGACCGCCCGCGTGATGGCCGCCAACGGCATCCTCTGCTACCTTTTTGAGGACCTGCGTCCCACGCCAGAGCTCTCCTTCGCCGTGCGCCACCTGCACTGTCACGCCGGCGTGATGGTGACCGCCTCGCACAACCCTAAGGAGTACAACGGCTACAAGGTGTATTGGGGCGACGGCGGGCAGATTGTGCCGCCGCACGACAAGGGCATCATCGATGAGGTGAACGCAGTAACCTCCTACGACCAGATACTTTGGGACGGCGGCGACGACCGCATCCGCATCATCGGCCGCGAAGTGGACGATGTATATCTGGCACGCATCAAAGCGCTGACGCTGAATCCCGAAGCCATCGCGCACCAGCACGATCTCAAGATTGTCTATACTCCCCTGCATGGAACGGGTATCACCATGGTACCCAAGGCTTTGGAGATGTACGGTTTCACCAACGTCACCGTGCTGGAGTCGCAGAAAACGCCCGACGGCAACTTCCCGACGGTGGCATCCCCCAACCCCGAGGAGCGCACCGCCATGGAGTTGGCTATGCGAAAGGCCGACGAGATACAGGCCGACCTGGTGCTCGCCACCGACCCCGATGCCGACCGCGTGGGCATTGCCGTACGCGACGACCATGGACAGATGATCCTCCTGAACGGCAACATGACCGGCTCACTATTAGTATATTACATCCTTTCGCAATGGAAAAAAGGCGGCAAGCTCACCGGCAAGGAGTTCACCGTGAAGACCATCGTGACCACCGAGCTGATTCGCGACATCTCCGCCTCCTTCGGGGTGGAGTGTCCCGACGTGCTGACCGGCTTCAAATACATCGCCGAGCAGATTCAGAACAGTCCGGACAAGCAGTTCATCGTGGGCGGCGAGGAGAGCTACGGCTACTTGGTCGGCGACTTCGTGCGCGATAAGGATGCGGTGTCGGCCTGCTGCATGATTGCGGAGATGGCGGCCGTGCTGGCCGACAGCGGCAAGAGTCTGTACCGTCAGCTGCAAGAGCTCTACCTGCAATACGGTTTCTACAAAGAGTCGCTGCTCTCCATCACCCGCAAGGGACAGGCCGGCGCGGCCGAAATCCAGCAGATGATGAGCAACTTCCGCAACCAGCCGCCAAAAGAGGTCAACGGCTCGCCCGTCGTGCGCATGATGGACTACAAACAGAGCATCGCACAAGACTGCCAGAACGGCACCACATCGCCCATCACCCTGCCGAAGTCAGACGTGCTGCAGTTTTTCACCGCCGACGGCACCAAGATCACCGTCAGACCTTCCGGCACCGAGCCCAAAATCAAATTCTATTTCGGAGTGAAAGAAGAATTAGCTGATTTACAATCTTTTGAGAGAACTTCCCAAGAACTCGATGCCAAAATTGAAAAGGTGAAAGCATCACTGAAATTATAATAAATCTTAAAAAAAGAAACATTCCACCATTTCATACGAAAAACATAGTACCTTTGCAGTTGTTATTTCATCAAACACCTATTATTATGAAAACGATTAAGATTTTGTCATTGGCAGTTTTAGTGGTCATTTTTGCTGGATGCCAACAGAAATTGAAGGAAGCGGATGTAGAAAAGGGCGTCAAGGAGATGTTCAGCAGCCTCCAGAAGAATGGCATCGAGAAGACACTCTCCGTATTTGCGGATGGTTACGACAAGATGTCCGACAACCAGAAACAGCTCTTTCAAGACGCATTTGCCGGACAGGAGTACCGAATCGCTAAGATTGAGGGCGACAAGGTGACCGTTGAGGTACTGGTTTCACCCGCAGAGGGCGGACAATTGATTGTGAAAACGGTGATTTTCAAAGTCATTCAAGTGGATGGCAAAATCCGCGTCAAAGACATCATCAATGTGATTGACAATGGCGGAAAGGCCACCTCAGCTGGTCCCGACGAAGAGGTGCTGGCCAATGATGAGGACGACTTAGACAGTCCTTTGTCGGAAGAGCACGACTAAGATGATAGACCAAAAAAAGAGGGGCATCCGATGGATGCCCCTCTTTTTTTGCTTTCTAGCAGACTACTCATCCAGAGCGATAGCACCAGTCGGGCAAGCGGCAGCGCAAGCACCACACTCGATGCATTCATCGGGATTGATTTTGTAGATGTCGCCTTCGGAAATAGCTCCGACAGGGCATTCGCCAGCACATGTACCACATGCTACGCAAGAATCAGAAATTTTGTAAGCCATAGTTTGATAATTTGATTGTTTACGGCTGCAAAAATACTACATTTTTTAGAATTGGCGCGTGACATGACAAAAAAAATCGTAATTTTGCGTCTTCAAACGATAACCATCACGAGGAGGATGAAATTTTTTCAGAGGCATCACCAACAAGATCACCACCCAAAGAATCTCTATAGCTGGGGAGTGCTTCTGATTATTGCCCTTGCCTATCTGATCACCATCTTCACTCCCAATAAGTTTTCTTCACCCCACCGGGTTTTTCATTGGGACGTAAAATCCTATTACTCATACCTTCCCGCCTACTATATTGACCACGACATTGGCATGACGAAATGGGAGGACCAGTATCCGAATTTCAACAAATACTGGCCTGAATATGTGCGGGATGATAAGTTTGTCATCAAGACCACCTTGGGCATCTCTATTTTTTATGCTCCTTTTTTTGCGGTGGCCAACTGTATCGCCGAGCCATTAGGATATGAGGCGGATGGCTTCTCGAAGCCTTACGCGCTCGCCATTTTGCTAAGCGGAGCCCTTTTCGCATGGTTAGGACTCCTGGTTTTGCAACGATTTTTATTGCGTTATTACCACGACAAAGTGGTGGCTGCCACATTGGCCATCATAGGACTGACGTCAACCTTGTACTGGTACGCCACCTTCGAAGCCCCTATGTCGCACAGTTACAGTTTCTTCCTTTTTGCTGCTTTTCTCTATCTCACAGACCTTTGGTACGAAAAAGCAACATGGTGGAAAGCGATGCTCATAGGACTCGTATTTGGATTGATTGTTCTGGTGAGACCCACTAATGGATTGGTAGTGCTTGTTTTTCTATTATTTGGAATAAAAAATTGGAAAGATATTCCAGCCCGAATCAAGTTGTATGGAAAGTATTGGTACCATTTTTTCATTGTGTTGGCGATGATAGGGTTGGTGATGCTTCCACAATTGTTGTATTGGAAAGAAATCACAGGACAATGGATCTATTATTCCTACGGAAACGAACGATTCTTCTGGGATTCGCCTAAAATTATAGAAGTTTTGTTCGGCTTCCGAAAAGGACTGTTTGTATATACGCCGGTGTTAATTATCTCATTGATAGGGATGTATATTTTGTGGAAAAGACAGAGAGGACTGTTTTGGCCGTTGGTCATCTTTTTCATCCTTAATGTTTATGTGATTTCTTCTTGGTGGTGTTGGTGGTATGGAGGAAGTTATGGAATGCGCTCATTTGTAGAAAGTTATACATTCTTAGCGATTCCTGCGGCGGGCTTTATCGCTTGGGCAGGAGAAAAACGCAAATCCGTCCGTATTCCACTGTATATCATAGTTTTATTACTATCCTTGCATTCTATTTTTCATACCATACAATATTATACTGGCGTAATCCATTATGAAGGTATGACTAAAAAAGCCTATTTCCATAACTTTTGGAGGGTAAAAATGCCAGAAGATTATTGGGATGATATAGATTTTCCCGATCACGAGAAAGCAATGAAAGGAGACCGTTGAGATGAGTAAGATAACCATTGTAATACCTTGTTATAAAGTGGCTTCACACATTGAAAAGGTGGTAAAAGAACTGCCCGAATGTGTAACTGAAATCATTTTGGTGGATGATTGCTCGCCCGATGACACGGGAAAAGTGCTGGAACAACTGGCGCAGCAGGATAGTCGCATCGCGGTTGTTCGGAATGAAAAAAACATGGGCGTTGGTGGAGCGATGGTCGCTGGTTTTCAAGAGGCGTTGCGCCGAGATTGCGACATCGCCATCAAGCTGGATGGAGACGGGCAGATGGACAGCTCTCGCATCACCGAAATGGTGCAAATGATTGAGAATGACGATTATGACTTCGTAAAGGGGAATCGTTTTTATGACAAATTCGCCCTGCGAAAAATGCCCCTCATCCGCAAAATTGGAAATTTTGGCATGAGCTTCTTAGTGAAAGTGAGCTCGGGATACTGGCATATTTCAGATCCCACCAATGGATTTATCGCCATCAATAAAGAGACGCTTCAGAGACTGGATATGAGCTGGATTGCTCCCCGCTTCTTCTTCGAAAGTTCGTTGATTTGCGAGCTGTACTATACGGGAGCAAAAATCAAAGAAATCTCTATGCCAGCGATTTACGGGGAAGAAAAATCCAATTTGTCGGTGATGAAATCTCTGCTGACATTCCCTCCTAAATTATGCTTGCGATGGCTGCGCAGAATATGGCTAAGTTATTATGTGTACGATTTCAACCTCGGCTCCCTCTATTTTGCGGCCGGAAGCCTCTCGTTCCTTTTCGGACTCATCTTCGGCATCATCCGATGGATACAATTCGCTTCCGCAGGCATTGCGGCTCCCCTGGGTACGATTATGATCGCCGTGCTCACCTTCATCTGCGGATTCCAACTGCTATTATCTGCTTTTCAATATGATTTGACATCCCAGAATCCATTTCAAAAATCGAAATAAATAATTATAATTATGAAAAAAATCCTCATTACCGGCGGTGCCGGCTTCATCGGTTCCCATGTGGTCAGACTCTTCGTCAACCAATACCCCGATGTGGAAATCCACAATCTCGACAAGCTCACCTACGCAGGCAACCTCGAAAACCTGACCGACATTGACCAGAAGCCTAACTACCGTTTCGTGAAGGGCGACATCGTGGATGCGGAATTCATCACCCACCTGTTTGAGCAGGAGCGCTACGATGGGGTTATCCACCTCGCCGCCGAGTCGCATGTGGACCGCTCCATCGTCAACCCCATGGAGTTCATCTTCACCAACGTGGTGGGAACGGTGAACCTGCTGAACGCCGCCAAGAATATCTGGAAAGACAACTACGAGGGCAAGCGTTTCTATCATATCTCCACCGATGAGGTGTATGGGGCGTTGGGCGACACCGGCTCCTTCAAGGAGACCACCCCCTACTCGCCGCACAGTCCGTACTCGGCTGCCAAGGCCAGCTCCGACCATTTTGTGCGCGCCTACCACGACACCTACGGTCTGCCGACCGTCATCTCCAACTGCTCCAACAACTATGGTCCCAACCAGTTTCCCGAAAAACTCATTCCACTGTTTATCAATAATATAAAGCACAATAAGGCTCTGCCCGTTTACGGCAAAGGCATCAACGTGCGCGACTGGCTCTACGTGGTGGATCACGCACGCGCCATCGACCTAATTTTCCACAAAGGAAGAACTGGCGAGACCTACAACATCGGCGGCAACAACGAGTGGCGCAACATCGACCTCATCAAGAAGCTGATCGAGATCATGGACCGCAAGTTAGGCCGTCCGGAAGGCACCTCTCTTCAGCTCATCACCTACGTCACCGACCGTGCCGGCCACGACCTGCGTTACGCCATCGATGCCAGCAAGTTGCGTGCCGAATTAGGATGGGAGCCCAGCATCAAGTTTGCGGAAGGATTCGAAAAAACCGTTGACTGGTACCTGGCCAACGAGAAATGGCTCGACAATGTCACCTCGGGCAGTTATCAGGACTACTATAGAAAGATGTATGGCGAATAGCGGGACAGGACTTTTCGAGTATCTGGTGGCTGGTCCTTGCGCCGCGGAGAGCGAGGCGCAGCTGTTGGAGACGGCGGAGCGGCTTCACCGCATGGCGGATGCGCTCCCCTGCCCCGTCACCTATTTCCGGGCGGGCGTCTGGAAACCGCGCAGCAGCGGAGCCGACTTCTGCGGGGCCGGCGCGCAGGCGCTGCCCTGGCTACAGGAAGTTAGCCGCCGGTACAGCTTCCCCATCTGCGTGGAAGTGGCACAGCCCCAGCATGTTGAGAGCTGCCTTCAGCACGGTATCAACGCCTTTTGGGTGGGGGCCCGCACGGCTGTGAACCCCTTTGCCGTACAAGAGCTCGCCGACAGTTTGAAAGGAACCGACAGTACCGTCCTCGTCAAGAACCCCGCTATCCCCGACCTCAAGTTGTGGCTCGGCAATGTGGAACGGTTCGAGAAGACGGGGGCCAGCCGCATGATGGCCGTCCATCGCGGATTTGCCGTGGAGCACGAGAACGCCCTGCGCAACGCCCCCCTCTGGGAGATTCCCATCTCCTTCCGAGTGGCACGCCCCGACATCCCCCTTCTCTGCGACCCCTCCCACATCTCCGGACAGCAGCAATACCTGCGCCAGATCGCCCAAATCGCCATCGACTACGGCTTCAACGGACTGATGGTAGAAACCCACTGCCACCCCGAACAAGCCCTCAGCGATGCCGACCAGCAAATCACCCCAGAAGAACTTTCTTCTATCCTTAACGCACTGACATTCAAAACCTCACAGAGCGATACCGACCAACTGCTACAGCAACAACGCAACCTCATCCACAACATCGACACCCAAATCAGTCAGCTGCTGGCTAAACGAATGTCGCTGGTGGAAGAGATTGCCCGCATCAAAGCGGAGCACAACATCCCGCTGGTACAGCCCAGCCAATGGAACAGCGTGGTGAAGAATTACGAGCAGGCAGCATTGCAAGATGGTGAATATCAAGAATTTCTGCAACAATTCCTCGAAATTTTACACCAATATTCCCTGAAACGACAAGGTAGAGACGCGGTAAACCACAACCTCGTAAAATAAATACAACCCATGTAGAGACGCGGTGCACCACGTCTCTACAGAATAAATTCAACATTATGCCAGAATCACAAACAGAACATCGCGCCGGATTTGTCAACCTGATTGGCAACCCCAATGTAGGGAAAAGCACCCTCATGAACCAGCTTGTGGGTGAAAAGCTCTCCATCATCACGGCAAAAGCGCAGACCACCCGCCACCGCATCAAGGGCATCGTCGATGGCGACCACTACCAGATCATCTACTCCGACCTGCCCGGCATTCTCACGCCCTCCTACAAGATGCAGGAGATGATGATGAAATTTGTGACGCTGTCGCTCCAAGACGCCGATGTGATTCTCTACTTGGTAGAGTGCGGCGAGACCCGCTACGATGCCGAGATCATGGAACATCTCCAAAAAATTAACATTCCTATCATTTTAGTAATCAATAAAATAGATAAATGCACAGCGGAGCAGGTAGCTGAAGCGGAGGCCTTTTGGAAAAACATTTTACCCAAGGCAGAAAGCGTGCTCATCTCTGCATTGCAGTCGAAAAACATCGACCAGCTAATTGCCAAAATCACGGAAAAGCTGCCCGTGCACGAGCCCTATTTCCCGAAAGACCAACTCACCGACCGTCCGATGCGGTTTTTCGTTTCCGAAATCATCCGCGAGAAAATCCTGCTCAACTACAAGAAGGAAATACCTTATAGTGTGGAAGTTGTGGTGGATGAATACAAAGAGACGGAGGGACTCGTACGCATCATGGCGACGCTGTATGTGGAGCGCGACACGCAGAAATCCATCATCATCGGCAAAGGCGGTCAGGCTATCAAAAAACTCGGCACGGAGGCACGCTTGGCAATCGAAGAGTTTATCGGCGAACACGTCTTTTTAGACCTTTCGGTGAAGGTGCTGAAAGATTGGCGCAACAACGAGAACATCATCAACCGGTTCGGTTACGGATTCACGGAAAGATAATTCACTGACAGGAAGTTAGCACAGGAGTTTCACCTCGCCATCCACCCATTGCAGATACGAGCTGTGGGTGAGCCAGTCGCCGGTATTGAAATACACCAGATTTTCCTCCATGCTCACCTCCATCGGCAGGTGGCGGTGGCCGTACATCACATAGTCAAGGTGGTGCTGCTGGTGCTGTTGGCGGATGTGGTTGAGGGTGGCCTGCTCCTGCTTTCGGGCGCGCTCCTCATGCTTGACCGATGTACCGCTGCTCTGCGCCCGGCTGCCGCGCGAACAAGCCCGTGCGATGGCGAAGGCCCAGCGGGGCGGCAACGCACCATACAGCGCGATGTTCGGCGGGAAAGCAAACACCCACTTGATGAAGCGATACCCACGGTCTTTCGGGTCAAGACCGTCGCCATGGCCAATGAGACAGCGTTTCCCGTTGATTTCAAACAGCTGTTCCTTCCTGAAAATCCTCATCCCGAACTCATCCTCCAAATAATGCTTCACCCACATATCGTGGTTGCCGGTGAAGAAATAAATTTCGGTGCCTTTCGCCCTCATTTTTGCCAATTGGCTGAAAAACAAGTAATAACCTTTCGGCACCACATCTTTATATTCAAACCAAAAATCGAAAATATCGCCCAACAAAAACAGATGGTCGGCCTGCGGCGCAATCTTTTCAAGCCATTGCACCACACGCACTTCCCGCTCGCGGCTCGCTTCGGCATTAGGAGCACCAAAATGGAAGTCAGAGGCGAAGAAGGCGTTTCCGCTGATGACGATAGGAGAATTTGTGGAGGACACGTGTTCAGATTTTGACTTTGTTAACGAATGAATGAAAAGATTATTGTAAATTTGCAACCGAAAAATCCACATTCATGAATCCTATAGAAGAAGAGATTATCCGACTCACCGCAGAGCTTAATCGCCACAACTACAACTACTACATGCTGGACGCGCCGGTCATCAGCGACTATGAGTTCGACCAGCTGCTGCGCCATCTGCAGGAGTTGGAGAAGGCCCATCCCGAGTTCATGCAGCCCGACAGTCCCACGCAGCGAGTGGGCGGCACCGTGACGAAACGCTTCGAGACCGTGAAGCATGTCTATCCGATGCTGTCGCTCGGCAACACCTACTCGGAAGGGGAGCTGCTGGAGTTCGACAACCGGATCCGCACCCTCCTCAACGCTGATATTGAATACGTTTGCGAGCTGAAATACGACGGTCTCGCCATCAGCATACAGTACGAACACGGCGTGATGAAACGGGCGGTGACGCGCGGCGATGGCACGCAGGGCGACGATGTGACGGCCAACGTGCGCACCATCGCCACGGTACCACTGCGCCTGCAAGGCGACGACTACCCCGACTTTTTCGAGGTGCGTGGCGAAATCCTGATGACCTTCGCCCGCTTCGAGGCGCTGAACCGCGAGCGCGAAGAGATCGGGGAACCGCCGTTCGCCAACCCGCGCAATGCCGCATCGGGCACGCTGAAACTGCAAGAGAGCGCCGAGGTGGCCCGCCGCGGCCTCGACTTCCGTCCCTACTACCTGATGGGCGAAAATCTCCCCTACCCCACCCACTACGACAGTCTGCTGCACCTCAAACAGTGGGGGTTCCGCAGCGGCGACGTGCTGCAGAAAGCCGCTAACATCCACGAAGTCATCGACTTCATGCATCTGTGGGACCAAAAACGGCAGGAGCTCAACTTCCCCATCGACGGCATCGTCATCAAGGTCAACAGCTACGCGCTCCAGCAGCAGTTGGGCATGACCGCCAAGAATCCGCGCTGGGCCATCGCCTATAAGTTCAAGGCTGAAAAGCAGTCCACCAAACTGTTAAGCATTGATTATCAAGTAGGAAGAACCGGCATTGTAACTCCCGTGGCCAACCTGTCGCCCGTGCCGCTCGCCGGCACCATCGTGAAACGGGCCACCCTGCACAACGCCGACGTGATGGCCGCACTCGACATCCGCGAGGGCGACCACCTGTTTGTGGAAAAGGGAGGCGAAATCATCCCCAAGATTGTCGGCGTGGACCTCTCTAAACGGCTTCCCGACGCACAGCCCGTGCAGTTCGTGACCCGCTGTCCCGAATGCGGCGCAGAGCTGGTGCGCAACGAGGATGAGGCCGGCACCTTCTGTCCCAACGAACTGCACTGCCCGCCCCAAATCAAGGGCCGGCTCGAGCACTTCATCGGGCGCAAGGCCATGAACCTCGACTCGCTCGGCGAAGGGAAAATAGAGATGTTGTATGAGAATGGACTGGTGAAGAATATCGCTGATTTTTACTCACTTACCTTCGACCAGCTGCTCGGCATTGAGAAAAAGTTTGCCGCAGAAGAGGGCAAGGCAGAGCGAGTGGTGAGCTTCCGTGAGAAGACCGTGCAGAACATCCTGTCGGGCATCCACGAATCGCTGTCGGTGCCGTTCGAGCGCGTGCTGTTCGCCATCGGCATCCGCTACGTGGGCGAAACGACAGCCAAGAAGTTGGCGCGCCACTTCCAGAATATCGACCGCCTGTCGTCGGCCACCAAAGAGGAGCTGATGGAGGTAAACGATGTGGGCGACCGCGTGGCCGACAGCATCATCGACTATTTCAACAATCCTGAAAATCTGGAGATTATCATCCGGCTGCGCAACGCGGGACTTCAGTTCGAGCTGTCGGAAGAGGCCGCGCCCGTTTCCGACGTGCTGGCCGGCAAGAGCATCGTGGTGAGCGGCGTGTTCACCATCTCGCGCGACGAAATTAAGCAGATGGTGGAGCAGTACGGGGGCAAAAACGTGTCGTCCATCTCCAAAAACACCAGCTACGTGCTGGCTGGCGAGAAAATGGGACCCGAGAAGAAGAAAAAGGCTGAATCGTTGGGCATCCCTATCATCTCAGAGACAGAGTTTTATCAAATGATTGGAAAAGAATGAAGGAGATCACCATCATCGGAGCTGGGGCGGCCGGACTTTTCGCTGCCCAAAAGTTGTCGCAACGCAGCGATGTGCGGGTAACGGTGTACGAGCGTTCGCCCAAGGCAGGCACCAAGTTGCGGGCATCGGGCGGCGGACGTGCCAACATTCTTAATACCAATATTTTACCACATCATTATAATGATGAAAATTTTATAAAAAAGGTATTAGAAAAAGCCGACTACGACACCCTCCTCAGCGAATTTGAAGCAATGGGATTAAAAACCATAGCCGATGAGGAGGGCCGTGTTTACCCCTCCACCCTTTTCGCCCCTACGGTGGTGAATGTGCTACTCGCCCAACTCGGCACGAAGGTGAACATCCGCTACGAAACGCCCGTCCTTTCGCTGAAAACGGCGAACGGGAAATGGCACATCAATGATGAGGAGAAGGCATACGACAAAGTCATCATGGCATCGGGATCTCCAGCAGGAATGGTCGTACAAAAGCAGAAAGGTTATAACCATTATCTTTCTGATATTCAAATCAAAACCAAAAAACTCGCCCCTTCCCTCACCGGATTCATCATCCGAAATTATCCGAAATCGCTTTTCGGCTGTCGGGTAAGAGCGGAGGTTTCGCTTTTTGCACAAAATCAATTGATTTTTAAAGAAAAGGGCGAGGTGATGTTTAAAGAAGATGGCATTTCTGGAATTGTAATTCTCAATGCTTCAGCTTATTATAATAGATTGGAAAACAAAGACCACTGTCATCTGTCGCTCAACTTGCTGCCCGACGACACCCAAACGGATGTGAAGCGGCATGAGGAAGAATTCGGTTCGTTGGCGGGCATTCTTCATCCTAAATTATGTCAATTATACGAGCGACATCCTTTCGATTTAAGAGATTTTAAGATGGAGATAGAGGGGCTTTACGGCATCGACTCCGCGCAGGTGTGCAGCGGCGGCATCCTCACCTCCGAACTCACCCCTGATTTTCAGCTAAAAAGACACCCCGGACTTTACGCTATTGGCGAGATGGTGGACATCGACGGGGTGTGTGGCGGCTATAACCTGTTTTTCGCGTTTGCCAGCGCACTCATCGCAACTGCAAAGCTATGACCGAGATACAGATTTCCAACATCCGCATTCCCGTCACCACTCCGCCAGAGCGGCTGCGCGACATAGTGCTTCAGAAATTCGCCATTGAGGATGATAATGTATTGGATTTCAAAATCTTGCGTGCGTCAGTAGATGCCCGCAAGAAGAACGACATTGTGTATGATTATCGGGTGCGATTATCCCTAAAAAGTGTTAATGATGCGTTGTTGAAACATCCTGATGTGAAGCTTTACGAGCCGCCCGTACCGATGCAATATCCGAAATGGCCGCATCAGATGCGCCCAGTGGTCGTGGGCTTCGGTCCGGCAGGGCTGTTTGCGGCCCTCTACCTGGCCCGCTGCGGCGCGCGTCCCATCGTGGTGGAGCGCGGCAGCTGTATTGAAGCGCGCAAGCAGGAGGTGCAGGAGTTCATGAAAGAGCGCGTGCTCAACCCCGACTCGAACGTGCAGTTCGGCGAAGGCGGCGCCGGCACCTTCTCCGACGGCAAGCTCACCACCAACCTGCACAACGAACATATCGGCTTTGTGCTGGAAGAGTTCTACCGGCACGGCGCCACGGAGGATGTCACCTACGCCGCGCAGCCGCATGTGGGCACCGACTACTTGGAGAAGGTGGTGCGCAACATCCGTCAGGAAATCCTCGAGCTGGGCGGCGAAGTCCACTTCAACACCTGCTTCACTGACTACATTTCCCACCCCGACCATCATCTTACCATACTTTGTAACAACAACTTACAATTTGAAACCCAGCATCTTCTGCTCTGCCTGGGGCACTCAGCCCGCGACACCATCCGCCATCTTTACCAAAAAGGAGTGGAGATGGAGCCCAAGAGTTTCTCCATCGGCGTGCGGGTGGAACACTTGCAGAAGAAGGTGAACGCCATGCAGTACGGCCGCTTCGCTTCCTGTCTGCCGCCGGCCTCTTACAAAGGGGCGGTGCATCTGAAAGAGCGGGGCGTATATACGTTCTGTATGTGTCCAGGCGGCACTGTGATGGCCTCAGCGAGCGAGCCGAACACCATTGTCACCAACGGCATGAGCGAGAAGCGCCGCGACAAGGCCAACGCCAACAGCGCACTATTGGTGAGTGTGGAGCCGGCCGACTTCTACCGCGAGTCGCCGCTCGACGGCTTGGCCTATCAGGAGGTTTTCGAGCGCAAGGCCTTCGAGGTGGCCCGCGACTACCGGGCTCCTGCCAATCTGATGCGTGAGTTCTTGGCCGGCAAGGTGGCCGAGAAGGCACGAAGCGTGAAGCCGTCGTACCCGCACGGCGTGGTGTTCTGCGACCTGAAGAGCTGTCTGCCCGACTATGTGGTGGCGGCCTTGCGCGAGGCGGTGCCGCAGTTCGACCGCCGTCTGCGCGGCTTCAACGATCCTGATGCGGTGCTGACGGGTGTGGAGACGCGCTCCTCCTCGCCGGTGCGGATCTTACGCAACGAGCTGCGGCAAAGCAATATAGAAGGTATTTATCCTGTAGGCGAAGGGGCAGGTTACGCGGGGGGCATCACCTCCGCCGCCATCGACGGGCTGCGGACTGCCATCGCGATAGCGGAGAAGTAAAAGGAGGGCGGCGAGCAGCCAACCAAGAGCCAAGCAGCGACAAGAAATTGCCGCTGTTTTTTGTTTTGGATAATTTGTCTATTTTCTTTGCGATTGCCCAAAGAAAATAGACGAAAAGAAATGCGCTTTGCCGCTGTGCAAATTCCGGCTAAAATCGGCACTCTCTCGCTAAACGGCGAAAAACTTGATGAGCTTCATTTCATTACGCTCATCTTCGGACAGTTCGCCGTTCTTCACGCTCGTTCGCTCCGATTTCTTCACGCCTCCATTTGCAAGGCGGCGGGTGGCCGATTCTTCATCGTTCTCTTCTCACTTCTTGGAAAAAGTACAACTTGATTGCTTTTGTTTTTTCAAAACAAAACCGCTGCCGTGGTCTTTGGCAGCGGTTTTGAAGTCGCAAGGAGAAATTCGAGCGGAAAGCATGCCCGGTCGCCCTAAATAAAGAATTAGACTTTAAGCCATCATTAGTTTAACGTACTCGGAATATCAAGTAATAAAAACTATTTCTCCGTACAAGTGGTGATATAGTGTAGGCGAAGTCCTACTTCAGGATGGTCAACCCCGACAGAGTCGTAATAGTTGAGCGATTCGCAGTCGTCTGACTGGAGAAGCGTGTCATAAATGTATGTCTTGGGTTGGATGGATATGTCAGATTTAAAATAGTAATCCCCTCCTGAGGCAAGCCATGCGGCCGAGTCCACCACTTCGTTGCCGATATCGTTTGCACATTCACAAAGATGCTCTTTCTTGCAGCCCGTGACCATAATGGCCAGTGCGACAGTGACAAAATACAATGGAATTAGAATTTTTTTCATGTGGTAAGGATTTATATTAACTTTTCAATTCTCAGTTTTCAGTGTTTTAACGTACTCGAAATATCAGGTCATCAAAACCTGCAGAATGGTACGTTTTGTGAATCATAATTAGTACAACGATTTTTGTCTAAAAAAATTATGCACTTTCGCATTTTTTGCACTTTTTATGGCGCAAAACTACAAAAAAAGCCGTCACATAGTTGCAACGGCTTTCGGAAACTAATCAAATCAGACGCTTCTACTCCTCCACCACTTCCCAATGGCCGCCCGAAAGCAAATCAGCGACAAGAAATTGCCGCTGATTTTTTGTTCAGCTCTTTAACGCGCTCCCGGAGGGAGCAATTTTCAATAACCCCGCATGCAATGTGGGGCACGGGCAAGGCCATCCATATCATAGCGTGCAGGAAGCACGCGCTTATATTATTAGGCATATACTAAAAAAACATCTGCTATCGTTAATTAGACATGAGCCATATTGCTGAAAACATGGAGAATCCTACAGACAAACAGAAAGGGAAAGAAAAACCATTATTTAAACACAAAACCGCGCTTATTTTGACAGTGTTAACCGTGGTTTTATGGGTGACTTTCGCCACTGTTAGGTTGCTTTTGCCAAAGTTCACGCATTTGGCATATATGGGCGACGGTTGGCTGCTCATAGCGGCCACAATACTCACTTCCGTGATGTGTGCTTGTTGGTTTCATATACTTTCTAAACAATGGCATCCTGTTGGGAAGGTTGTGTTATGGATAGTCTATCCCGTGCTTACACTCTTTTGGTTATTTTGCATTTTGTTTGGATATGGGTATTTGGAACGGGACATTCTGACAGACAGATCCATAAAAGCCACAAATGATGAACATTACGTGCTTCATCGCAACTTCGATGGCACTATCAACCTTACTTCATTATACCACCGACAAGGTTTTCTCGAAAAGGAGGTCTGTTGGCTCGACTTCTACTCCCCCTACACTTCAAAGGAGACTCTTCAGGTTTATGAGGATTTGGATGTCATTGTTTTCGAATACTTTGATGATTATTCAAAGCAATGCCAAAAAGACCTGTATCATTTCAATGGAGATTTGTATGAAGGGGCGGCCCGGGATTCTGTTTTACGCCTGCTCCCTCCTCGTAAATCCGAATAAAATATCGTAGAAGTAAGATACTTAATTCTCCTCCAGCACTTTCCATAAATCATCATCAAAATATCCGTTGTCATCAGATTCTATAGAACAGGCGCAGTCCGCTTTTACGGGATGCGACGGGTAGACGGCATGGTAGAGTACGACACGGCTTTCAAGGGGCATTCCTTCCAGAGGGTCCTTGTCACCCGTGAGGCGCATTCCCAGCACCATGGCGGGGTCGTGCAACGGCGGTCTCCAACCATCGAAAATACAAATGCGGGTATGATAACGGAAATGCATTCCCAAGATGCGCTCCGTCATCGGATTTTTGGTGGCATATTCTCCATTCTGAATCTTTTTGGCGGCACTGGAGAACAACAATGCCGACACAATGGCACCCACCACACATAAGGTAACGCCGCTAAAATACCAGATTCTGACCACTTTGCGGACAGGATGCACCACATTATTCCAAATCAACAAGAAAAGAAACCATATCGGCACCGGGAACAGCAATATTCCCCATTCCAAGAAAAGCAACCAATATGCGTAAACACCGGTGCTAATGCCGCAAATCAGCGCATTAACCTGCCAAAAGCGAGTGCGCTCAACCCAAGTGAAGGAGATAATATTAATGAAACAGATGATTTGCAATATCATTGCCCAAGGAACAAAGACACAGAAACCACCATTATAGCTAACATTAATCCATATTGAAATGGCAATAAGGATGGCGTTCAGAATAGGAAATACGCAATTCCAAATCTTATCGCGATGCTGCTGAAAGAAATAACGGATATTTTTCATAGAAATCATTGATGAGCCACCTTGGGAATAACGGATAACATAAACGGAATATTGTAAGGAGCATTTGACTTTTGAATCAATAGTGCTAAGGGGCCGAATCAGACTTGGGTGATTTCGTGACAAGCTCCCGAAGGGAGCAAGTTTCAATAACCCCACATGCAATGTGGGGTACGGGCAAGACCATCCATATCATAGCGTGCCAAAGGCACGCGCTTTCATTCATCCATTGAGAACGCATGCCCGGTCGCCCTAAATAAAAAGAATTAGACTTTAAGCCATCATTAGTTTAACGTACTCGAAATATCAGGTCATTAAAACTTCATAGCATTTTATTCTTCGTAATATAAATCCGTAACATTTATTTGTGGTATATATGATTGACAAGGAGATTCTTTTCGACCTTCACCAGCTGGTAAATCCACCATCTGAAGTGTACCAGTAACATAGCATCTTTTTGTCAAATCTACGCTGTCCGCATTAGGAAACAGCGTCGGTCGGTTCGAAAAATTGCAGTAAATGATCTCGTATGTTCCATCAGGAACCATATCATCTTCCCCTGCAAAATTTGGATTATCTGTAAGCGCAACAAGACAGACGCTGTTTGACTGCATAAACCAACCACAAACCTTTACATTTTGTCCGTTATAGTGTTCAGCTTCTTTTGCCGATTCTGTTACGAGACTGTAATTATAAAAGATGGCATTACACGTATTGTAGCCCGTGTCAGAAAGAGAGGGGATATCCTTGCCTTTCAATTTATTATGACACTGTTTGTCGCAGGATATGGATGAAATGGCCATAACGATAAAAGTTGCAGCAAAGATGCAGAATGCGAAAAATAGTGATAGTTTTTTCATGATGAGTGGTTTTTATAGTTGATTCGTTGATTTTTTTATTGTTTTAACATACTCGAAATATCAGGTCAAAAACCTGTAGAATGGTACGTTTTGTGAATCATAATTATTACAACGATTTTTGTCTAAAAAAAATTGTGCAATTTCGCATTTTTGGAACTTTTCAAGGCGCAAAAACACGAAAAATCCGTCTCATCATTGCAACGGCTTTTCGGATACTAATTCTATCAGTCTCTACTTCCTCCTTCCTAATGGCCACCCGAAGGTGAAGCAGCGACAAGAAAATGTAAAAATATTCTCAAAAAAAGTTTCCCATATGGAAAACTATTTATATCTTTGCAAACTCTAATTTGAATTGAAATGGAAATAAAAGAACCGTTTTATACGGAGGACGAAGTCCTTGACGAATTCATTGGCAAAGTTGGAACGACTGAACGTGATGAATTCGAAGCCAAGGTCAAAAAGGAGGTTGACGACTATTACATTGGCGAGGCTATCAAACAAGCTCGGAAGAGACAGGGGCTAACCCAAGATGAGCTGGGAGAACGCATGGGGGTCAAAAAATCCTTTGTTTCAAAGATTGAGAGCGGCAAAGGCATAGCCTACAGCACCATTATGCGTGCGTTCAAGGCTCTCGGCGCAGAAACCGCGACACTTGACCTTGGCAAACTTGGACGAGTATCGCTTTGGTAGAATTACCGATTAAAATGGAAAAAAATTGTACTTTTGCACGCTAAAAATCTAATATTACTATGGCCGAAATCTGTAGATTCTATGGGATGAATTGATGAGAATGGCGAATCATTAGCAACAATCAATCCATTAGACTAATATGCTGAATAATAATAAATTAATATGGATCGTAGAGGCTGAGGCAATGGCCCATCACCTTTTGAGGCTGAAATTCAGCGATGGCAGCATCAAAATGTTCGACTGCAAGCCTTTGATTGCACAATTGCCTGCACTCAAAGAATTGCAAAATGAAGCCGTATTTCGCAAAATCGCTTTAGATGGATGGACCGTCACACGGCTGAATGGCACGATAGACATCGCTCCAGAATACCTCTACGAGAAAAGCGTGCCGGCATACGATACCTCCGAAGTTGCGCCAGCAGTTGTGGCAGAATCACAAGTACCCTACAACCCGTCAAAATGAGCAAGACCTTCTCCATCCATACTTTGGGCTGCAAGCTGAACTTCAGCGAGTCGTCGGAGATTGCCCGGCGGCTGCAGGAACGCGGCTTTGCCCTCTCCGAACAGCCCGAGACCATCATCGTGAACAGCTGCGCGGTGACCGCCACCGCCGAAAAGAAGGTGCGCAACCTGACCTCCCACCTGCACAAGCTGTCGCCCGACGCACAGATTGTGGTGCTCGGCTGCTATGCCGCCCTGCGGTCGGAGGAGATTCTTCGATGGCCCGGCGTGGCCGCCACTTTCGGCAATGAGGACAAGATGAATGTGGTGCCATTCCTGTGCGGCGAACCGCTATCCACTAACCTCCGTTTCTCGGCCGCCTTCTCGTCGAACGACCGCACCCGCTCGTTCCTGAAAATACAGGACGGCTGCGACTACCACTGTACCTACTGCACCGTATGGAAAGCCCGTGGCGAGAGCCGCAGCGACAGCATTCCCAACGTGCTCGAACAAATCGACCGCATCGTCGGCATGGGCATCAAGGAGGTGAACCTCACTGGCGTGAACCTCGGCGACTTCGGCCGGAAGGATGGAAGCAGTTTCTACGAGTTGCTCCGCGCCATCGAGGAGCGGCACTACCCGCTGCGTTTTCGCATCTCCTCCATCGAGCCCAACCTGCTGACCGATGAAATCATCGCGTTGGCGGCGCAGTCGAAGGTCATCATGCCGCATTTCCACATCCCGCTGCAGTCGGCGTGCAACCGCGTGCTGGGCGAAATGCACCGCCGCTACACACGCGAACTGTATGCCGAGAAGGTGCATCGCATCCGCCAGATGATACCCGACGCCTGCATCGCCATGGACATCATCGCGGGCTTCCCCGGTGAGACCGACGCGGAATTTGCTGACGGACTGCAATTTCTGGAAGACTTGGACATCAGCTACTGCCACGTTTTCACCTACTCGAAACGCCCCGGCACACCGGCAGCCGCCATGCCCCAGCAGGTGCCGCCACCCGTGAAAAGAGAGCGCACCAACCAGCTGCTCGAACTGTCGGAACGGAAGAAGATCGCCTTCTACCGCCAACATATCGGCGAAAAACGGCCTGTGCTCATCGAGTCGGAAAAGAAAGGCAACCTCATGTTCGGCTTTACCGACAATTATATCAAACTACAAATCCCCTACGACATCAGCAAAGAAAATTCTATTCAAATTATTGAAATTCAAGAAGATAATCTTTCTTATAAATAAAATACAAGTGTAACAAAAAGAAGCCTTTTTCGTAATACCAACGAATAATAGAAGTCTATAAAGAATGCCCATCCGTCTATACATCAAGCATTTTCTCAAATCGCTCGGCATTGTCAGCAGCATCTGGATATTGCTGGTGGATGCCCTTTGCATTTTTGGAGCCACGCTCTTTGCCATGCTGCTCCGCTCCGACTTTCTACTCTATACCAAAGCCAACTTCAGCACTACAGAATACGTTTCTATTCCCATACTCATCACCCTCTTACGTATTCTTTTCTTCTTGATTTTCAAGACTTACAAAAGCATTGTACGCTATACCAACACCACCGATATTTTCCGTATTTTGTTAGCTAACCTGGCAGGTTCGGCGGCACTGATGGCTCTCAACTTTATCTCTCGCGGTCTCATCAGTCATTACATCGTACCCATTTCCGTGGTGGTAATGGAATTTACGTTCACCACGCTCATCATGGTATTTTACCGACTGACTTTCAAGGTGTTGTATCTTGAAACCATCAACCCTGCCCGTAAAAAACGCGATGTGGTGATTGTAGGAGCAGGTGCATCGGGCGTCATCACCAAGCGTGCCCTCGACCGCGACATCCGCACCAAATACAATGTGTTGGCATTTTTCGACAAAGACGCCAACAAGATTGGCAAAAAGATTGAGAATGTGAATGTTTACGATGCCCTTTCGATGACAGAGTTTCTTGAGCATCACAACATCAACTTCCTGATTGTGGCTATCCAGAACATGCCGCCCTCCCAGCTGAACGAAATTACGGAGATCGGCTTGCAGCACAATGCCAAGGTGTTGGTGGTACCGCCCGTGAAAAAATGGATCAACGGCGAGCTGAGTTTCAAGCAGATTAAGAAGGTAAAGATTGAAGACCTGTTGGAACGCGGAGAGATTGTTCTTGATACACATCTGATAACCAGGGATTTGTGCGGAAAAACCATTTTGATTACGGGAGCTGCGGGTTCCATTGGCAGCGAGATTGTGCGCCAGGTGATGAAATACCAGTACAAGCGTCTGATTCTGGTGGACAATGCCGAAACACCCGTCTTTTATCTTCGCAACGAATGCTATACCACCAACGGACTGCGTGACATTGACATACAGATTGTAGATATCCGCGATGTGGTGAAGATGGAGGAGATTATTTCGCAAGAAAAACCCGACCTCATCTACCATGCCGCCGCCTACAAACATGTGCCCATGATGGAGGAGAATCCGAGCGCGTCGGTGAAGAACAACGTGCAGGGCACCAAGATTTTAGCCGATTTGGCCGTAAAATATGGGGTGAAGAAATTCGTGATGGTATCGACCGACAAGGCCGTCAACCCCACCAATGTGATGGGCTGCAGCAAACGAATTGCCGAAATTTATGTGCAGTCGCTGAATTTCGAGCAAGACACCACCAAGTTCATCACCACCCGTTTCGGCAACGTATTAGGCACCAACGGATCTGTCATTCCGATTTTCAAAAAACAGATTGAAAATGGCGGTCCTGTCACCGTTACCGACCGCGAGATCACCCGTTTCTTCATGACCATTCCGGAGGCCTGCCAGCTGGTGATCAACGCAGGCGCTATGGGCAACGGCGGCGAGATCTTCATCTTCGACATGGGACAGCCCGTGCGCATCTACGACCTCGCCGTGAAGATGATCCGCCTTTCGGGCCTCACCCTCGGCAAGGATATCCAAATCACCTTCACGGGGTTACGACCGGGCGAAAAGCTCTACGAGGAGCTGCTGGCCAACAAGGAGAACACCACCGAGACCCCCAACCCGAAAATCATGATTGCGAAAGTGCGCACCTACGATTACAAGGAGGTGTCGAAAGAGATTGACGAGCTCATCGCCTTAAAAGACAACACCGACTTTGCCATTGTGAAGAAGATGAAGGATATCGTGCCCGAGTACATCAGCAAGAATTCCGTTTTTGAGGCGCTGAATCAGTAATTACACATCCCTTTTATCATTTTCACAAAAAACATTAACGAACAGTACAATCGTTCAGTTTTTTTTGTACTTTTGCTTCGTCAAAAAAATCCCATCAATAATGAAAAAAATCCTCTTTGTAATTACATTGTGCCTTTCGGCACTCACCATCCATGCCCAAAAATACGTTGATCTTGGACTTCCAAGCGGCACGCTGTGGATGGACCAAAACGAGGAGGGCGGATTGAATGGCCTTTTCACCTACGAACAAGCCCTGCTTGATTTCGGGAACCAATTACCTACCCGCACACAATTCCAAGAATTGATAGATAATTGCCAGTGGAAATGGACCGGTAAAGGCTATCAGGTTACTGGCACTAACGGCAATTCCATCTTTTTCCCAGCCTTAGGTTTCTACCTCTGCGATGGCACACTGGAGAGTTTTGGAACATACGGCGGTTATTGGTCATCAACCCCTGGTGATGTTGAGACGGCATGGGCGCTCTACGGCTCTTCTGGCCGTTATGGACAGGGAGCAGTCAAACGCTGTAGCGGACGCTCTGTACGATTGGTAAAGATTCAGTAATTACCATTCATGAAAAAGATAGTTTTATTCGCCTCCCTACTATTATCTACGCTTGTCGTCAATGCCCAGATTCCGCCTGTGAGTCCGGCGGCCTGTGCGGAATGCGGCGCCCAAAACGGCGAACCTCATAAATCGTGGTGCCCCTATGCCCCCCAACAAGAGCCGGAAGCCGAACCCGAACACTACTCCGACCCGGTCACACCACCTGCCCCCAAGCCAGCTGCACCGTCCGCCTCGCACTACACTGCCCCCGCCACGGCACCTGCCACTCAGGAAACCAAGCCCGATTTCTCCACGCTGCCCCATCCCCAAGTGCAGGACCGACCGCTTTTTTCTGGCATCAACGAACATAACCTCACGGTTGCGCCCACCGAACTAACCTCTCACACCCAGTGGGGCGAAGTGGATTTAAAAGACATCGGCTCATTCACTTACGACATCTGCCGTTACACCAATTTCAACAATACTGCCGTGGTGTTGGGCCACACCCAACCCAATGGCATAGTGGAGTGGATGATTCTCCAAAAATTCCCATACGGGTACTATAATCAGAATAATTTTATCCAACCCAAAAAGGAAGGGGTTCGCATTGTGAACATCCATCTGGAGGCCGAGGGCAGATTTATTTTTGTGGACTACAGCGATGGTACGAATCGTGTTTTCGACTCATGGGGAAATATGCTCTTTGTTGCTGAAAATAATGAAGTTCGGTTGCTGAATTTCAAAGATGGGGAGCGATATTTTTTTGAAGTGCGGGATAGAGAGACATCGAAATATCTGTTATGGACGGCGGAACAGAGAGAGACTGAGCTCATCGGAATTTCCACAAAAGAAATCCAATACCTCAACAATGCGTTTATCACCTTTGACTATCATTACAACATCAAAGATTTTAATGGGAACTCTTTAACGCTCAATATGGATGGGCGCAGCATCATGTTCTTTGATGACGTGACGGTTTGTCAAATTGATATGAAACCTTTTTATATTGTAGAGGTTAAAGATTGGAACACATCGAAATACACCCTCGTATCATCAGATCTAAAGCAGTATGGAGGGTGGTATGCTACTACGGAAGAGATGCTGCGACACGCTTGGGGCTATTGATAAAAGGAGACATGACCACAGATGGTGATGCTACAGTCATAATTTTGTCAAAAATTTCCTAAAACCAATAACCAGATTTTGGCAGGAGCTGCCCGAATATTATCTATCTATTTGATTGAAAACAAAATACAATTTCAAATTATTTTTCAATCAGTTGAAAGGATGATAGTTTTTTTTCTATCTTTGCATTGCTAAATATGCGATGAATGGAAAGAATCAAAGCAATCATAGAAGTGGGGCGCGACGGCATGGTAGCCATACACGCACGAAGCGAAATGCACAAGTGCATGTTTTTGGGGTGTGGAAATACCGAGCAAGATGCAAAGGAGGATTTTTTTGAATGTTACACCGAGATGAAGGAATTAGAGGAATTGCCTGAATTTGAGTTTGAATTTGCCTATGATACCGCAAGTTTCTTGCGATACTACAGCAACACGATCACGCTAACAGGCCTGCAAAAAATCACCGGCATCAACAGCAAGCAACTGAGCCACTATGTGACTGGCCACCGGAAGCCATCTCCCAAGACCGTACAACGCATACGGGAGGGTGTCAGCCAATTCGCCGAGACGCTCAGCCGTACACGGTTGATTTGACCTTTCGCGTAACGATAGGGACCGTGAATGGAGAGGATGTGGGCGAAAATGTTAGGAGGTTCCGTTGCTGCGCTACGCTTGCAACGGAATGGTGGGGCAACGCAATCAATATCAAGGGGTTGAGGGGCGGCGAAGCCGCCCCTCAACCCCAATTTCCCCCTTGGGCACCGCACCATTCCGCCGGCCGCAGGCTGGCGGAATCTCCCCCGCACACCTGACGGCGTGCGATGATGACATCGCGACCATTCCGGTTCTACCGGTTCCTGCACCCCTGGCGGGGTGCAACGGCGCGGCGACGGTGTGCGTGGATGATACCCCCAGCCAGCGGGCAGTCCGCCAGTACTGCCGGTATCGGTAGCACCGGTGCGGATGTACCCGCCGGGCGGTTCCAGACGGAGGGATGTTCGCAGGCCGCAGGCCTGCGGGGGGAAGGGAATGACCGCGAATTGCGCAAATGAGAATACTTAGCGAGTGTTTTGTGAACAATTAATAGAAATAGATGACGGAAGTATGTGGTCTTCCATAAACATTGCAATGCTGCCAATGATTTCTTTGGGAGACATTTATTTATACATTTGGCTGTTTTTTCTTTTTGTTAACGGATTGGATACTTTCCCCTCTTTTTTTCAATTCAATTAAGATAGGATTCAACAATTCATCAATCAATTGACATACTTCCTTGATGGTATTGAGTTGCATAGTCCTCTCTTGCTGTTGCATACAATTACTATACGCTTCAATTATAGGATATTTATCCCTTATTTTGTAGATTTTCAGTAATTCTTTCCTATTAAGAATGTCCTTATATAAGAAACAATCATTCAACCGTTTAGATAATTTTTCGCGAAACATATAATACACATCATCTGTGAAGTATTCATAATTCGCAAAAGGGCCAATAACTTGTTCGGTTTCCAAGTCGCAAACTACATCGCGCAGATTTGTGAACACATCTCTGATTTCAAAGATTCTGCGTTTGCGTTCCTCTCGGTTCTTTTGGATAACAGTAAGATAGTAAACAAACAAACCTGACAGATAGCCCACTGCCAAATTTTCAAAAACAAGGTTCAGATTTCTTGTACACTCATTGTCCAAAATGCTGAAAGGTATTCTGATAATTGGGAACACCGCTGATACTAAAATGTACAAGGATATAACTTTGAATCCCCTCAAAATGAATTGATTACAATTTCTTTCTGAATTATTCATTTTAACGATTATTTAATAATTATTTTATTGTCTTCGATTTTAAACTTATCAATGTACTCTTCTGCAAATGCAATTGTTCCACTTCCAGTCCTTGTTTTGGAAAACTCCGTTAGAGGTACTGAAAATTCCGCATACTCTCCTGTTCTGTAATCAGCCATTCCCATATCAATATTGGTCGATTGTTCTTCAATAGCTGTTCCGATAAACTCAAAGTAGTATAATTCCCTTTCGATTTTATCAAACACCCAAAATGACATATCAGACACACGGATAATGAGGGTCTTGTCTCCATTGTTCTCATTGTTTAATTGTTCTTTAACTTCTTCGATAACAGTTTTACTCATAATGATTTTTTTATCTTATTTCCGCCTACTCTCTTACAGGATTTTCGGCTTCCTCCGATGGTAAATATTGAATGTTATTTCTAATCGCGGACACAACGCACTGAATAGCCTTGGTACTTATACCCGTTGTAGCGGCCTACTCCTGCCTTTTGGTAGAAGAGGATGCGGTACCAGGCGTGTGTACTACTACCCTGGGTGGCACTCCAGAAGTAGGCATAGTTGCCGACTGTCCCCCCGTTGGTGCTACGACCAGCAGGAAGCGCACTGAAACCAGATGAATTGCGCTCTACGGCAGAAGTGTTGCCAGCTGAATTGGAGGATGGAATGGAGGTGTTGTAAGATGTCCAGCCCGTGTTTCCACAAAGTCGGGCGGCAATAGTGCCCCTATATTGTCCCTCGTCAGCATCGCTCTGGCTCATACCCACCACTATCTCCATCTGCTTCCACTCCGCATCGCTCGGCACATGCCACCCTGTGGGGCAGATGCCCTGCACCCCGCTGGGATTGGCGCTGGAGGATGATGAGTTGCGCATCACTGCTTTCCAATTGTACAAGAGCCCGTAGGTGGCTTTGTTGGAGGAACTACCATTCGGATAGTACCAGTAAGCAGTTGTAGTATTTTGAGTGGTGGAGCTACTTCCTTGGAAAATGGAGGTACCATCGGCATATTTGGTGGTTTTCAGATTCTGCTTCATCCAGCACTGGGTACCGATGAGAACTGTGTTGTAGGTATTGCCATCACGGTCGGTAATGGTGGAAATACCACATGTCCAAGTATTGAAGGAACACTGTTCTCCGTATCCAGTTCCGGTACTATTAGTGGCATAGGCACGCACATAATAGGTGGTACCAGAAGAAAGTCCGGTAATTGAAGAGGTAAAACTGCCAATGCCGCTTCCATCGGTAGTGTGAGCATCGGCAAGGGTAGGATTCTGGCTCGTACTCCAGCATACGCCACATGCGGTTACTTCAGAACCATTGGAAGAAGTTACGTTGCCGCCACATATTGCATTTGTCTCATTTATTGAACTTATTGCTGCCGTGCTGACGTATGGAACCTCATTGGAAGTCACAAAGTCCAATACATTTCCGTAACCTGTGCCTTCACTATTCGTGGCGTAGGCACGCACATAATAAGTGGTGGCAGGAGTCAGGCCTGACATGTTGATGTCATAATTTGCCGAACCGAGTTCTGCGGTAATTGTGTTGTCTGCCGTGGTCGGGTTTCCTGTCGTGTTCCAGCAGATTCCTTGCACGGTCACATCGGCTCCGTGGTCGTCGGAGACACTGCAACTGATGATAGCTGAAGTTGCGCTCGTGACATTCACATAATTAGTTGTCATAGACGGAACATCGAACGTGGTAAATGAAATTTGTGGGCCATAACCAGTGCCATTTTCATTCACTGCAAATGCTCGTACATAGTAGGTGGTAGCGGGAATGAGTGATGTTAGTGAGGAAACGAAGTCCCCGACGCCATTTCCATCAGAGGTATGGCTGTCAGCAATTGTAGGTGATCCGATCGTATTCCAGCATACGCCCCGTTCCGTTACGGCTGATGCTGAAGACACAACGGTTCCACCAGATAGGGCAGAAGTGCTGTTGATGTTTGAAGCGGATTCCGTATTCAGCACGGGCAATGTGAGTTGCTGCTCCAATGCTGCTATTCTATCAAGCAATTCCTGAATAGTAGATGTGGTAATATCCTCCAAAGAATCTCGTGTCAAATACCCCGCATCATTGCTGAATGTGGAGACATTTTCAGGTACATCGGTCAAGTCATTATAACTTCCACTGAATCCGGCGGGGAGCTTGGCGAAACTGCCGCCCGTGAGATAGATGGTGTCGTTGCTGATGCTCAACACCTGCTGCTCGGTGTAAGAGGTGAGGTAGTGGGCATCGTTCTCGAAAGCGGAAACCTGCGTGGGAATGGTCGGGATAGCGGGAATCGAATCCATTGTAATGTAGCCCGCATCGTTGGCAAAGGAACTCACATTGGTGGGAACAGTCGGAATGGCAGGAATGGAATCCATCGTGATGTAACCTGCATCGTTGGTGAAAGCGGAGACATTCTCGGGAACGGTCGGAATAATGGGCTTATTCATAATTTGCGCAGCACCGCTGGTAGCGTTCCAGTCGGCATTCACCTGAGCTGGCACGTCAGCAGAAGTGATGAATCCAGAGTTGTTGGTCAGTTCCCCTGTCGTGGTCGGAATCACGGGTCTGTTAATCAAGTCGTTGTAATCCTTATCCCAAGCGTTGAACTGCGGATCGGTTTCAGTGTAAGAAGTGAGGTAGTGCGCATCGTTCTCAAATGCAGAAACCTGCGTGGGAACTGTCGGAATCGCAGGAATGGAATCCATGGTAATGTAACCAGCATCATTGGTGAAGGCAGACACGTTGGTCGGGATGTCAGTGGTTGTCACGTAGTTATTGGTAATCAAATCGTTTTGCGTGATATAGTTCTCGGTGGTGAGCATGCTTTCGGTAACATATCCAGCATCGTTGGTGAAAGCGGAAACATTAGTCGGAATGGTCGGTACAGAGTCCATTGTGATGTAACCGGCGTCATTGGTGAAGGCAGACACGTTGGTCGGGATGTCGGCGGTCGTGATGTAGTTGTTGGTAATCAAATCATTTTGTGTGATGTAGTTCTCGGTGGTCAGCATACTTTCGGTAACGTAACCGGCATCGTTGGTGAAAGCGGAGACATTGGTCGGAATTGTGGGGATAGAGTCCATGGTAATGTATCCGGCGTCATTAGTGAAAGCAGACACGTTGGTTGGAATCTGCGGAATTTGCGGTCTGTTAATCAGGTCGTTGTAGTCCTTGTCCCAAGCATTGAACTGCGGGTCGGTTTCGGTGTAGGAGGTGAGGTAGCCAGCATCGTTGGTAAAGGCACTCACGTTAGTCGGGACAGTGGGGACAGCGTCCATTGTGATGTATCCGGCATCGTTGTTAAATGCAGACACATTCGTGGGAATGTTTGCGGCCTCCTGCACTGTAGCGGAAGTCAGATAGCCCGCATCATTGATGAATGCGGAAACATTGGTCGGTACGGTCGGAATTTCAGGAATTGAATCCATCGTAATGTAACCTGCATCGTTGGTGAAGGCACTCACGTTGGTCGGAATGTCGGCCTCGGTCACATAGTTGTTGGTGATGAGGTCGTTCTGCGTAATGTAGTTTTCAGTGGTGAGCATACTTTCCGTCACATAACCCGCATCATTGGTAAAGGCAGACACGTTAGTCGGAATCGCGGGAACGGAGTCTATCGTGATGTAGCCGGCATCGTTCGTGAATGCAGATATGTTGGTCGGGATGTCGGCAGTAGTCACGTAGTTATTGGTAATGAGATCATTTTGTGTGATGTAGTTCTCAGTGGTCAACATACTTTCCGTCACATAACCCGCATCGTTGGTGAATGCCGATACATTCGTGGGTACCGTCGGGATTTCTGGAATGGAATCCATCGTGATGTAGCCAGCATCATTGGTGAACGCGCTCACGTTGGTCGGGATGTCGGCCTCAGTTACGTAGTTGTTGGTAATCAAGTCGTTCTGCGTGATGTAGTTCTCAGTGGTGAGCATACTTTCCGTCACATAACCAGCGTCATTAGTGAATGCTGATACATTCGTGGGTACGGCAGGAATTTCTGGAATGGAATCCATTGTGATGTAGCCTGCATCGTTGGTGAACGCGCTCACGTTGGTCGGGATGTCGGCCTCAGTTACGTAGTTGTTGGTAATCAAGTCGTTCTGCGTGATATAGTTTTCGGTGGTGATCATGCTTTCTGTCACGTACCCAGCGTCATTGGTGAATGCGGACACATTCGTGGGAACTTGCGGAATCTGCGGCTGGTTGGTGAGGTCATTATAGTCGCCGCTGAACAGGTTGGGACGGTTCGTCAGACTGTTGTAGTCGCCGTCGAAACCCGCAGGCAGGACAGCGTAACCGCCATTACTCAGGAAAATCGTGTCGTTGCTGATGCTCAACACCTGATACGCCGGAACATCGTTAGCAGTGATGTAGCCTGCATCATTGGTAAATGCACTCACGTTGGTAGGAATGTCGGCAGATGTCACATAGTTGTTGGTAATCAAGTCATTCTGCGTGATGTAGTTCTCGTTGGTCAGAGTACTTTCCGTCACGTAACCCGCATCATTGACAAAGGCAGACACGTTGGTCGGAATCTCCGGCACGGAGTCCATCGTGATGTATCCGGCATCATTGTTGAACGCACTCACATTCGTGGGAATGTCAGGCATCTGCGGAAGGTCGGTCAGGTCGTTGTAGCTGCCGCTGAAGCTGTTGGCCGCACTGCCCGCATACAGCGCATACGGCACGCTCAGCAATTGCTGGGTACCCTCGATGGTGTAGTTGGTGCCGCCGTTCGGGTCGGTCTCGGTCTTCAGGAAGTAAGGACCATCGGCCCAGTCGATGCTGGCGAAGTCGCCGCTGAGAACGGCGCCCCCACCGATTTCCAACGTCATCAAACCGTTGATGTTGGTGGTGGTAGTGTGGGTTTCTTGATAAACGACGGGGCCGTTTACACCACCCTGCAGGATGGAGACACGCACGCCCACCGTACCCCGCACGAGGGTGTTGCTCTCATTGCGCACCACTGCCTGGTACGAGAATTTCTGCGGGGCCTGGGCGAAGCTGGCCGCGATTACGCTGAAAAACAGCGTCAAGGTGATAAGGATTCTTTTCATTGTTGTTGTTTTATTGATTATTTGTTGATTCGTTGAATTGTTTGTCGCGTGTCTTCGACACGCTGGTCGGACAGGTGGTTGCCGTACCCCACTCTGCACTTCGTTTGAGTGGGGTTATTGAGATTGCATGCTTCCAGCATGCGCCGCCAGCATCTACGACCTTAAAAGCTGGTTTTCACCACCTTAAACGTCTTCATCACATCCTTCCCACTGCACACAATAATGTAGTACGTTCCTGTGGCATACGGCGACAAGTCCAGTTGGGTGTTTTCTCCGTCTATCTGCCTTGAAAACAAGAATTTGCCATTCGCATCAAAGACCTTCACTTCACCTTCGAATTGTACATTGTCAATTGTCAATTGTACATTACCTTGCGTGGGGTTTGGGTACACCACGGCGTTGAGCGTGATACCCGGGTAATTGTCCACGCCCACCACATTGATTTCGTAGGGCTGCTGCACTCCTTCGGAAATGCTGGTGTTGCCCTCGCTATTGCTCTGCACGGCAATCTGTCCGACGCTGTAGCTCACACTGCCGCCGCCACCAGCCGCCTCGCCGCCCGTGCCGACCACAGCCGACTGTGCGGAGAGTGACATCGCCGCCAGCATGATCAATGAAATTGTGCTGAAAACTTTTTTCATAGGTTCTTTTTTATGTTTGTAATTATCATTCTTTCTATCGGTTGCCAACCGTTTCCGCTTTTCATCACAAACACAAAAAAATCCGTGAGACTCTCTGTCTGGACGGAGGCTCTGGACAAACCATGTTACAAACAAGAAAGCTCACGGAAAATACCCGTAAGCATTTCTGCTCTCTCGTGCAACATTGAGGAAATTGTCCAGATTTCCATCCACTTGAAAAGCAAGAAAACGCTTTATATATCAGTATGTTATAATATCAAATTATCTATTCTGTACAATTGTTTTTGGTAAAACGATAGGGTGACTTTTGAAGCCACAAAATTACAAAAAAATCTGAAAAAAAAGAAAAATAAAAAATCATTGCAAGTATTCATATTTTTACTATATTTGCAGTCTCAAATCTACACTAATAATGAGCTACAAGACAGTGAAATTCGTCATTGACCTATTGAAGAAGAATGGTTTTACGTTAAAAAGTCAGAAAGGAAGTCACATGAAATTCGTGAAGGATGGCAAAATTGTAGTCGTGCCCAATCATGGGAGTAAAGGGATAGAGAAGGGCACTTATTACACCATACTTTACCAAGCTGGAATCAAAGAATAATCAACAAGTTGCAATATGAAAACGATTGAAGTCATTGTAGAATTTGCGGGCAAGAACTTGAGCGCCTATATTAAAGGGGTACCCGTCATCACGGTTGGCAACAACCTGCATGAAGTGGAGACCAACATGCGAGAGGCCATAGAACTCTACCTGGAAGACAATCCTGCCCCCTGCGAGAAACTCAGAGGAGAATATGAGTTGAAGTATCTCATTGATACGGCCACCTTTATAAACTATTATAGTGGAATTTTCACCAAGGCAGCCTTAAGCCGCATCACCGGAATCAACGAGCGCCAACTATGGCACTATGCCGCCGGCGTTCACAAACCGCGGCGCAAACAGGCTGAAAAAATCCAAAACGGAATCCGCTCCCTTACAAAGGAGCTGGATTCCATTCGTTTAGCAACGACCTGTAGGGGCAAATGATGATTGTAGGGCGAATGATGATTCACCCCTACAATTTGGAAATCGAATGTATGTCACGGCCGTAGAGACGTGGTGCACCGCGTCTCTACAGAAAACCGATCTTCCCTACCCCAGGTAAGACCTTAGGTTCTTGCACTTGGCCTGGTTTTTCAGGCGGCGGATGGCCTTCTCCTTGATCTGGCGTACACGCTCACGGGTGAGGTTCTGCCGCTCGGCAATCTCTTCCAACGTCCACGGGTGCTTCTCGCCGTCAAGTCCGAAATAGAGCTTGATGATGTCGGCCTCGCGCTCGGGCAACGTGGCAATGGTGCGGTTAATTTCCTGACGCAAAGACTCATACAACAGCTCTCTGTCGGGCGGAGTGGAATCCTCCGACTTGAGCACATCGTACATGTTGTTGTCCTTGTCCTGCGTGAGGGAGGCGTCCATGGAAAGATGACGCGACGAGTTGCGCATCGAGTCCTTCACCTCCGCCTCGGTAATATCGAGCAGCGCAGCGATTTCATCAGCGCGGGGCTCGCGCTCGTACTCCTGCTCCAGATAGGCGTATGCCTTGTTGATCTTGTTGATGGTGCCGATCTTGTTCAACGGCAGACGAACAATACGAGACTGCTCGGCCAACGCCTGCAGAATGGACTGACGAATCCACCAAACAGCGTACGAGATGAATTTGAAACCACGGGTCTCATCGAAACGCTGTGCAGCCTTGATCAAACCGAGATTGCCCTCATTGATCAAGTCGGGGAGACTAAGTCCTTGATTCTGATACTGCTTGGCTACAGAAACCACAAAACGGAGGTTGGCCTTGGTGAGTTTTTCCAGCGCAGCCTGGTCGCCCTCTTTGATTTTGCGGGCCAGCTCCACCTCTTCCTCAGCCGTGATCAGCTCCACTTTTCCAATATCATGCAAATATTTGTCTAACGACGCGGTCTCGCGATTGGTTACCTGTTTAGTGATGTTGAGTTGTCTCATTTCAAAACTTTTTGCTCGCTTTTACGGCGGTTATTTTCATTTTGTTACAGATAAAATAACAACAAAATTCACCCTGCCAAAAAAGTTTGCAAAAGTACAACTTTTCATTGAAAAAAGAGCCTCAATTTCAGCATTTTTTCAAAAAAAATCTTGCCATCATTATATGATTTTGACTATTTTTGCGTTTTAATCAAAAAACAAACCATGTACCGACGTTTCACCGCCATTCTGATCGCCATTTTTCTGGGCATGTTTCTCATAACGAACACTGTACACGCACAAGTGCTCAATGAGATTCTGCTTCATTTTTCGGAAGAGGAGATGGAGGTGCCGATGAGCGTACGCGAAAAGATGGTGGCCGAAAAAGGAAACACGCTGCTCAACTACGACAACTACAAGCTGTTGGTGTACGACAAGCGCGCCGGATTTCTCCAGCTTCGCACCCCATTAGATGTTACCTACGAGATTGCCACATGGCGGCGCGACGGACACGGCGACCTGCTGGTGGCCCTTTGCGAAACCCGCTGCGGCAACAGCTGCGGCTCGAAAATTTCCTTCTACGCCGTCACCAAGGATGCAGAAGAGGACACCTGGCAACCGCTTCCCACCGAAGACTATATCCCCACTTTTACCCTGTCCGACATCTTCAACGAGCAGAAACTCTCGAAGAACTACCTCACCACAGAGACCGTTTTGAAGGATTTTGAAGTCAAGACGCAGTTCATGCTACCGCAGACCGGCCACGACATTATCGTGATTTTCACCTGTTTAGATGAGTTAGATAAAAAAGAATACCAGCGTATTTATAAGTATTTGGACGGCGTGATGCTGGACCTGATATGGAAGAAAGGCACTTTCATCAAAAGCGATCCCTATTTCCCCGCCTATTAAACCGACCATAACCTTGATTACCATGATTGCAAAACTCTATGAGGCTTATCTGAAACACCCCAAAATCTGCACCGACACCCGCAACATACAGACTGACAGTCTGTTTTTCTGTTTGAAGGGTGAAAATTTCGACGGCAACACCTTTGCGCTGCAAGCGTTGGAGGCGGGTGCCGCCTACGTGGTCACCAACCGGCAGGATTTAAAGGACAATGACCGCTGCTTTGTGGTGGACGACACCTTGACCACCCTGCAACAGCTGGCGCACCACCACCGGACGCAGCTACACATCCCTTTCATCGGCATTACGGGCACCAATGGCAAAACCACCACCAAGGAGCTGACCGCCCAAGTGCTGCAAACAAAATACAAAGTGGCCTTCACCCAAGGGAACCTCAACAACCATATCGGCGTGCCGCTCACGCTGCTCTCCATAACAGCCGACACCGAAATCGCCATCGTGGAGATGGGAGCCAACCACCCGGGCGAAATCGCCGACCTGTGCCGCATCGCCGAGCCCACCCACGGCCTCATCACCAATATCGGGGTGGCGCATATCGAAGGTTTCGGATCGCCAGAGAATATTATCACCACTAAACGTGCTTTGTACGAGTCGGTTATGCAACGCCAAGGCACGATTTTTGTCAATGCAGGTGATGCAATTTTAGCGCAGTGTGCAGGCAGCTACCAGCCACAGGTGCGCTACGGCGACGCTTCTGACAGCAGCTGTCGCGGTACCATCACCGACATGAACCCCTGTCTCACCGTACAGGTGGAGGATACGACCATCCATACCCACCTCACCGGCGAGTACAACCTGCACAACATCCTCGGTGCCATTGCAGTAGGTCGTTTCTTCGGCATCAGCACAGAGGAAGCCGGCAGGGCCATCGAAGCCTATATGCCCAGCAACCACCGCTCGCAAATCATCGAGGCCGGGAGCAGCACTATCATCGCCGACTACTACAATGCCAACCCCACCAGCATGACGGCGGCGATCCTCAACCTCGCCCATCTTCCCCACCCCGACAAGTACGCCATCCTGGGCGATATGCTCGAGCTGGGCAGCGTCAGCGAGCAGGAGCACCGCAACATCATCACTCTTTGCGAACAGCATCACATCCATCCCATCTTTGTGGGGCATATCTTCCACCAACTCACACCCAATCAAGCATTTGAAGATGTGGAGCAGGCCAACCAATACCTTGCTGCACACCCCATCCGCAACGCCATGGTCCTCATCAAGGGTTCGCGTGGCATCCATTTGGAAAAAATTTCCCTTCAAAATATTCAATAAATCATTATTAATTAAGCATTTATATATGAAGAAAATCTTTATCCTTTTCATCTTCACCCTCCTCACCGCAGGCTATATGAAAGGTCAGACCGTGTATAGCTGCAACTACAAATACGATGCAGATGTGAAGGTGTATGTAACTGATTACAAATATGATGCAGATCTTGTGGTATATAAATGCAGCTACAAATACGATGCCACCGACAACAAAGGGCTGTGGTACTTCTGCGACTATAAGTACGACGCGAAGAAAAAGATCTATTTCGTGGACTACAAATACGACGCCGATCTGGTCATCTATTTCACAGATTACAAGTACGATGCCGGCTGGCGCAAGCAGGAAAAGAAGCACCTCATGTACTAATGTTTTTCAAAAAAATCCTGTTGATAATTTGTTGAAAACTCGCACGTCAGCTGATATCTCTTTTATAAATTTGTATATTAGAATTTAAAATGAATATCACTGATTATGAAGAGGTTAATCATTCAAAGCATCCTCATTATCGGGTTGGTGCTTGCCCACATTTCGGTTGATGCGCAGAGACCGCTGAACTACGAATCTCCTTTACGCCAGTACAACACGGCTTTGGAACTGATGCAGATGCATGAATATGGCTCTGCTCAGGAGTATTTCCAATACGTGTATGAGAACACGACCGACGAGCAGTACGACATGAAGTCCACCTCCTACTTCTACCAAGGGGTTTGTGCTGCCAAGCTGAACCACGGCAATGCCATGTACCTGTTGCGCGACTTTGTGCAACGGTATCCCATCCACACGCGCGTGCCGGAGGCCTATCTGTACATCGCTCGCTCCTACTATTACCAGAAGCAGTACAAGAAGGCGCTTGAGTATTTCAATGATTTGGATGAGAGAAAGATAGAAAAAGAAGACTTAGCAGAATTCTATTTCAAGAAAGGCTATTGTTTACTCCGCGAAAAGGATCGCGACGAAGCCAAGTATTATTTGAGAAAAGCCCGTGAGTATGATGGCCAGTACAAGGACAAGTCCACCTATTATGTGGCACACCTCGAGTATGAGGATGGTCAGTATGAGGCAGCCTTGGCCGACTTCAACGAAATCAAGGATGTGAAGGAGTATTCAAAAGTGGTGCCTGCATACATCATGCAGATTCATTTTATGCAAGGCGAATACGAGACTGTGGTAAGGGAAGCCGGCAATGCTGGTGCGCAAGCTGGCGACCCCAACGAGCTGAAACGCATCGTGGGGTTGTCGCACTACAACCTCAACCACTACCAGGAGGCCTCTAATTATTTCGCGCAAATTCTCCAAAAGAAGTCCGCCAACGATGCCTCCACCTACAGCCGTGCCGACCGCTACGCCTTCGGCTACACCTTCTACAAGACCGGCGACTACAGCGAGGCCATTGCCCAACTCTCGCAGGTGACCGACACGGTGGATGCCATGACACAGAATGCCTACTACATCATCGCCGACTGTTTCCTCAAGCAGAACAAACTCGCCGATGCTTCCAACTATTTCTACGAGGCCTCAAAGATGGATTATTCTATTGACATTCAAGAAGATGCATTCTACAATTATGCCAAACTGCAATATGAGGCCGCCAATGCCCTCAACCAGCAAAAGGCGCTCTCCACCATCGAAGAGTACATCAACCGTTACCCGTACACCGCCCGCGCACAGGAGATGAGTTCCTACCTCGCCGCCATCTACGCCTCCACCAAAAACTACGTTGAAGCCATCAAGGCCATTGAGAAACTCGACCGGACCCACCGCAGTCCGGAAATCCTGCGCTCGTACCAACGTTGCACCCACTTCCGCGCCATGGAGCTAATTGGCGACAAAAAATACCGCGACGCTGGCAAGATGCTCGACAAGTCGCTACAAACGCCGCTGAACAGGGAGTTGCACCTCTCGAACCTGTACTGGAAAGCCGAGTGCGAATACCGCGCCGAACAATACCGCGACGCCTACAACTCCTTCCTGTTGTACCATAACAGCGACAAAGTGACCTCTGACGAAAACTACCCGCTGTCGCTCTACTCGCTGGGTTACGCCGCCATGAAAATCGAGAAGTACAAAGAGGCTCAGAAAGCCTTTGAAAAATTTATTACCTTCTGCAACACAGACAAATACAGTTCTTACAAATCTGACGCATACGCTCGTATGGGCGACTGCTACTTCATGCAGCGCAACCTCAAATCGGCCATCACACAATACGAACGCTGCGAACAACTGAAAGGCAGCAATGCCGATTATGCGCTCTACCAGCAGGCATTGTGCCACGGCTACCAGCAGCATAGCGCCAAGAAGGTGGAACTGCTCGAGAAATTCACCCAATACTATAGCAAATCACCCTATATTGTGGATGTGGAATATGAATTAGCAGGCATCTATCTCACTCAAAACCAGTATAATCTGGCCATCAACTCCTACAACAGTTTCATCCGCAAATACACGAAGAGCACCTACGTGCCGAAAGCCTACAACAAGTTGGCACAGGCCTATCAGGGTGCCGGACAGAAGGACAAGGCTATCGAAACCTTCAAGTTGGTGGTGGACAAATATCCGGGGTCACAAGAAGCGAAAGAGGCTGTTTCCAATCTGCAGGACATTTACTCCGAGATGGGCCGTCCGGGCGACTTCCTCGACTATGTCACCTCCAAGGGTAACATTTCCATCTCGCCCGAGCGACAGGATTCCATCACCTACAAGTCGGCAGAGTCGAAGTTTGTGCAGGGCAACTGCGAGATGGCCGTGGCCGGATTCACCGACTACATCAACAAGTTCCCCAATGGCTTCTTCATCGCAGATGCCTATTTCAAACGTAGTGAATGCGAATATGGAGACCGCAACTACGAAGATGCTTTGAGAGATTGTGAATATCTGCTCAACAACTTCCGCACCGAGAACAACGAGATGGCCGCCAAGCGGGCTGCCACCATTCTTTTCAACAAAAAAGAATACGAGCGTGCCATCACCCGTTTCAACGAGCTGCTCACCCTCTCCACCAGCGAAGAGAACACCTCGTATGCCTACAACGGCATCATGCGCTGCGCCTACGAGATGAAGAATTACCGGGAGGCCCTCGAGGGTGCCAAAGGCTACATCGCCTCCCCCAAGGCCGACCCCGAACTGATGGATGATGCCAACCTCATCGCCGGCAAGTCGTCGTTCGAGCTCCGCGACTACAGCGCAACCATCAAGTACCTGAAGCCGCTCTCCACCGCCAGCACCAACAGCACTTCCGCAGAGGCCGCCTACTACTGCGCGCTGACCGAGTTCAAACGGGGCGACTACACCGCCTGCGAAAAACAAATCACCGAGATCATCGAAGCACGCTACACCTCCGCCTATTGGATTGCCAACACCTTCATTTTGTATGGCGACTACTACCGCGCCGTGGGCAACGAATTCCAAGCACGCCACACCTACCAGAGCATCGTGGACAATTACGACGGCGAAGACCTGCGGCAGATCGCCCGCGAAAGAATCGCCCAAATGGAGGGGACAACCCAACCTCAAAAGCCTGCCCCCACCAACAACGACGATGACGACACCCTGAACCCCGAAGATTAACCTTGTAAAACATCACAGCAATGAAAAAATATATCGCAACCGCACTTCTGATACTGGCCGCCAGCTGCCTCAGCGCCCAAGTGGACACCTTCTACATCAAGATGGAGTACACCCCCAAACTGAAAACCTTCAAGAAAATCAACGAGAGCCCTAACATGACCGACACCGTGAGCGAGAAGGTACAGTTCAACTACTACATCACGCCGCAACGCTATGATGCGACCTTCACCCCCACCCCCATCGAGTACAACAAAGTATCGCCCGACATTCAGGAGGTGCTCTACCGCAACTACATCAAGGTCGGCTTCGGCTACCCCGTCACCCCACTGCTCGACTTCTCTTTCCACAATCTCCAGACCGACCGCAAAAACCCCAACTCCTTCGGACTCAATGTGCATCATTTCTCTTCATGGGCCAAACCTATCGGCAAGTTCATGAAACAGTATGCCTACTACCCCACCTCCGACACCCGCGTCCACCTCAATTTCAAACATTTCTTCAAAAACCAAACTCTTTACAGTGCCATCAACTACAACCATGAAGCTGCCCGCTTCTATGGTTTCAAGGTCAATCCTGAAAAGGAGTACAACGTGGATTCTCTCAAGAACAACTTCCACCACCTCAACGCCCGCATCGGCATCGCTTCCAACTACGTGCTGGAAGACCGCAAACTGAAACAGGACGTACGCCTCGACTACGACTTCCTGTACACCAACTGGAAGGATATGGAGAACCATATTGGTCTCACCTCCTTCTTCGCCTACGACGCCCGCTGGGCCAAGATCACCGGCAGCCAACTTTATCGGCTCAACCTCAATTTCGACTACTTCAACGACGACATGGACTACAAGGGAAGCCGCAACGCCTTCCTATTCAACCCTGAAGTATATGCCCACTTCACCATCAGAGAGTACCACATCCTGCTCGGTGTGGGCGGCATCGTCAACGCACTCGACGGCAAAGTGGGTGGCACAGCCTATCCTATCGCAGAACTCCAGCTCGGCCTCATCCCCTTCATCCTCAACATCTATGCCGGCGTGAACGGCGACTGCCAGTACAACTCGCTCAAAGACATGCTCTACGAGAATCCTTTCCTCAAACCCCACCTCGACACTGCCGCCTTCACCACAAACTATATTAATATATATGGTGGTGTGAAGGGCAATCTCGTCAAAAAGCTGAACTACAACCTCTCCGCTCATTACAGCTATGCCAAAAATCTTCAATTCTTCATCATCGATACCCTCAGCGAAAACAAAAACCAATTTGACGTCTGCTACAACAATGGCAACGTGCTGAATGTCAATCTGAACATCGACTACGAAATCCTCTCTAACCTGCATTTCGCCTTCGATGCCAACTACTGGCTTTATGTGCTGAAAGACAAGGCTGTTCCCTACCACAAACCCATGCTTGAGTTCCGCTTTGACGGTCGTTATACCTTGAAAGAGAAATTTGTGTTTGATGTGAATTTCAACCTCGGATTCCTCAGCAAAGGCCTTGGTTTCAGTGCTAAAGAAGGTCATTGGACAGCCGTCGACATGAAGCCCACCCTTGATTTCGGCATCGGCTTCGAATACCTCATCAACAACCATTTCTCGGCCTTCGCCACCATCAACAACATCGGCTGCCAGTACTATTCCAAATACTACGACTTCCCGAACATGGGCATCAATGCCCTCGTAGGCGTGAAATATTCGTTCGGCAACGAGAGCATCCGCAAACCCAAGAAAAGAAAATAACCGCACTCGCTATGGTGACCAAAATGGAGTTATGGGAGCTGGATGAACAAGGGTATCATCTGGTGGTGAAAGGCAGAGTCAACGGGCAGCCAGTTCGCTTTCTGTTGGACACGGGAGCCAATCACATCTGCTTCGACCGCCAATTTGTGGAAGAAACCCTCCAAGAGCAATCATCTGTTGTCGGTCACGATGAAATTAACGTAGGGATAGGCGGCAATGATTTTGAGACCTCCATCATCCATATCTCCGGATTGAAAATCGGCCGCATGAAATTCAAGGAGATGGATGTACGCGTGCTGGATTTGTCAGCCGTCAGCGAAATGTACCAATCGGTCGGTTTCAAACCCATCCAAGGCATCCTTGGCGGCGATTTTCTTCGCCAATATCAGGCGGTTATCAATTACCAAACCCTTGAACTGACGTTAAAAAAGTAACAGCCATGCCCACCGAAATGCTCCACGACCAAACGATTCTCGGCATCGACCCCGGCACCAACGTCATGGGATTTGCCCTTTTGAGAACGCATGTCAGAAATAGCAGCATTGTGGAGATTGGCGTGGTAAAGATGCCTCGCACCGCAGACCAGAACACCAAGCTGACCACCATCTATGAAAGTGCGAATCAGCTTATCGAAAAGTATCATCCTGATATATTGGCTATTGAAGAGCCATTTTATGGAAAAAATCCGCAGTCGATGCTGAAGTTGGGCCGCGCGCAGGGCGTGGTGATGGGAGCCTGTCTGCATGCCGGTCTGCAGGTGTTTGAGTACACGCCGCGACGGGTGAAGCAGGCCATCACGGGCAAGGGGGCTGCCTCGAAAGAGCAGGTGGCCGCCATGTTGCACCGCATGTACGATTTCACCAACGAAAGCAACCTCTTGGACGCCACCGACGCGTTGGCAGTGGCTGTGTGCCATCACCTGCAAAATCGTGTCAGCTTCGGTGAGGGCGGCAAGGCGAAAGCCAACAGCTGGGCGGCCTTCCTCACCCAGAATCAAGACCGCATCATCCAGAAATAAAAAACCACCGCGACGAATAATCGGCGGTGGTCCATACGAATTTCGGTAATAGAATCCGACTATTTGTTCTTGCGCTGGCACTGTTTCGGAGTGACACAGGTGCCAGAAGCACGGCAAACCACGATGGGCTCTTCGAGCACGTCGGCAGCCGAGTCGGAAATGTCGGTGCGGGGGGTGATGACCTTGCGGGCCTCGAACACCATCTTACGGCTGGTGTTGCCAACATGGGTGATTTCACCAACGGCCTCGATGAAGTCGCCAGCATGTACGGGAGCCAAGAACTCCACATTGTCGTAAGCGCAGAAAAGTCCTTCATCACCATCCTGGATGATGAGCAGCTCGGTAGCCACGTCGCCGAAAATAGCCAGCATGTGGGCACCGTCCACCAAATTTCCACCATAATGAGCATCGCCTGCGCTCATTCTAACTCTGATCATTGATTTTGCGTTCATAGTACAAATAATATTTTAAGATTTGATGATTTAAAAATTTGAAGATTTGTAATTCTAAGATTTGAAGATTAAAGGTGTACGCACTTTTCGTACGCGGCGGCAGCAGCCTCCATAATAGCCTCTGAAAGAGTGGGATGCGGATGTACGGCATGAATCAGTTCGGGACCTTTCACATGCTGCTGACGAGCCAGCACGATGCCGGAGACCATCTCGGTGACATTTTCGCCAATCATGTGGCAGCCCAGAATTTCATCCGTCTTTTTGTCAAAGATGATCTTGATCATACCATCGCGGCTGCCTGATGCGGTGGCTTTACCCGATGCGGTAAAGGGGAACTTGCCGATACGCAACTCGTAGCCGGCCTCCAGAGCCTTCTTCTCAGTCATACCCACAGAGGCGATTTCCGGAGTGGTGTAGGTGCAACCCGGAATGTTGGCGTAGTCAACGGGAACAGGATTCAGACCGGCGATTTTCTCCACGCAGACCAATGCCTCGTGGGAGGCCACGTGCGCGAGGGCCGGACCGGGCACGATGTCGCCGATGGCATACACGCCTTCGCAGCTGGTACGGTAGTATTCGTCCACCACCACCTTGCCGCGCTCCGTCTGGATGCCTAACTTCTCCAAACCAATACCTTCGATGTTGGTCACCACGCCAACAGCCGACAAAACGATATCGCACTCAATTTCAGCGATTTTACCCTTGGCATCCTTGACCGTCACCTTGCATTTCTCGCCGGTGGTATCCACACTCTCCACGGAAGAGGAGGTCATCACCTTCACGCCATTTTTGCGGAAGCAACGCTCGAGCTGTTTCGAAATCTCCTCATCCTCAACGGGTACGAGGTTGGGCAGAAATTCCACGATGGTAACTTTCGTGCCGAGTGAAGAATAGAAATGGGCGAACTCGCTGCCGATGGCACCCGAGCCCATCACCACCATCGATTCGGGGAGTTTGGGCAAGGTAAGCGCCATGCGGTAGCCGATGATCTTCTCGCCATCCTGTTTGATGTGCGGCAGCTCCTTGGAGTGTGCGCCCGTAGCCAAGATGATGTGTTTAGCTTCGTAGGTGACCGTGCCTTCTTCTTTGAATACCTGTACCTTACGGTCGGCCGTCAAAGTGGCAAATCCCTCAATGACCTCCACGTTGTTCTTCTTCAGCAGGAACTGAACGCCCTTGCTCATGGCTTCTGCTACGCCACGGCTGCGGCGCACGATGGCCTCAAAGTCGGGTTGGGCCGGTGCATCGAGCTTAATGCCGTAATTTTCGGCATGTTTCATATAATTATATACCTGTGCCGACTTCAGCAAAGCCTTGGTGGGAATACAGCCCCAATTGAGGCAGATACCCCCCAGTTCGCCGGCTTCAATCACTGCCGTCTTCATTCCTAACTGGCTGGCACGGATGGCCGCCACATAACCTCCGGGACCGCTCCCGATAACGATAACATCGTAATTCATCTGATTTTATGTTTAATTTGACTTAATATGAATTTCTATTTTTTTATGCTTAAAATCAATCCTAACACCACCCCCAAGAAGGCTGCGAAAAGCACCTGGAAGTCGGCAGGCAACAGGAAAGTGATGGTATGCGCGGGATACCAGAAAAGCGGGATGGTTTTCTTGAAAACGAAGCCCCACTGCACCTCCCAGTTGATCTTGTGCGCCATGATGTCGCCGATGGGAATGGGCCTGAAAAAACGAATCAAAGAGCCGCCCGTCTCCTGAATATGGATGTCGGTGATTTTGTGCAAAGTCATGAACACTGGCGCAAAGATGCTGTTCATCAGCACACTGATACAGAAGGCCACCAGCACTTTACCCCATGACAAATCACCGGCAAACCACATCGCTGAATTTTCCAGTCCGAGATAAGAAAGGAAACCGATGGTGCCCACCGTGAAAATCTTCATCGCCATGGCGATGCCCATACCCAAGATACCCCAAACCAACATGCGGGGCAGGATACCAAAACCTTTCACATAATAGTTGCCCGTGCGGATGCGTAGTGCCAGCATTTCGCCAAACGAAGCGAGAATGGCAAACTTGAAAAAGCTCATGATCATGCCATGCTCACGCGTAGCATCCTTGAAGCCATCCATTACACAGGGCACAAAGGCAAATAGGGCCACCACTGCAGCCACACACACAATAGTTATAATATCACTTTTCTTCATATTTGAAAATTAGCGTTTGTTGAGTCTCATATATTTTTCCAACCAAGCCGGATCATTGGAATAGGAGAAGCCTTCCACGGCCGTAAAGACCTCTTCCACACTCGTGGCAATGAGGAGCAAACCGCTGTGGAAAGTTCTCAGAAATCCTTCTTTTTCAAACATTTCCAGCTGTTTGATCAGATGGTCATAGTAGCCGAAAGCATTCAATACGACGATAGGCTTCCGATGGAGTCCGAGCTGTGCATCCGTAAGTACCTCGAAGAGCTCGTCCATGGTGCCGAAAGCGCCGGGAAGCACCACGAAGGCATCGGCCAGCCGCTCCAGCGTCTGTTTGCGTTCACTCATCGACTTGACCCAGATCTGCTCGGTAATATTCTGTGCCACAACAGCATCTCCGGAAAAGAAATCGGGAATCACCCCCACCACACGGCCTCCGCCAGCGAGGGCGGTCTCGGCGGCAGCTCCCATCAGTCCTATTTTCGCTCCGCCATAGTAAAGCGTCACGCCACGGCTCGCGCACTGCCGACCCAACTCGGCGGCAAGGTCGCGGTACCGAACATCATGGCCTGCCGTTGAACCACAAAAAAGAGCGATAGAGTGAATGTGAGAATTATTCATGAGCCGTATGTTTGAAATGTTGAATGGGTATAAGTATCAGAGAGGTAAAGATATAGACCAAGATGATAATCGGACAAGCACCAAGTCGGAAAATGAGCAGAAGTACGGCAGCAATCAGCAGGAAGATGTAGCGGACTAAATTTTCCTTAAAGCGCAAATTCTTGAATTTGAGCGAAAACATAGGAAGGTCGGTCACCAACAGCACAGCGAAAATCAGCACGAGCGTCAGCACCACCCAAAAGTTGCTGAAGAGCGGGATGGAGCGTGCCGAGAAGTGGAGGAAGCCGATAAAAAGCGCGTTGGCGGGGGTGGCCAGACCGCGAAACTCCTCATGTTGCCGCTCATCGTGGTTGAATTTGGCGAGACGGAAGGCCGACATGGCGGGCACCACGAAGACGCAGAACGGCAACAGGTGCACCCAACTGTCGCGAAGCGCCGGCGAAAGCGTGTCCACCAACTGCGTCAGGAATACGAACACGATGGTCGTAGGAGCCACACCGAAGGATACGACATCCGCCAACGAGTCCATATCCACACCCATCGGCGACTGCACCTTCAGCATGCGAGCCGAAAAACCGTCGAAAAAGTCGAAGGTCGCCGACAGCAAAATCAGCAGGGAGGCCACATCCAACATTCCTCGCGTAGCGAACAAAATCGACAGACAGCCAGAGACCAAATTGCAGCTGGTGATGAGGTTTGGAACGTGCTTTTTCATCTATAGAAATTTGCTGCAAAAATACATCTTTTTTCACAATGAATTGTGTAAAAAATTCAGGAATTACAATAAAAATATGATACAAATAGTTTTATCTTTGTAAATTGTAAAATTGGGTATTAATAACTTGGTTAAGAAAGCAATATGAAGAAATTTTGGATTCTACTCATCTTCTCACTTTTCTCGCTGACCTACTGCGGGCTCGTAGCGCAAAGCAAGAAGAGCGACCAGCTGAAGAAGGACAAACAGAAGATACAGACCGAAATCAACAAAAAGCAAAAACTGCTTGACGAGACACGGAAAAACAAGAAGGCCTCACAGCAGCAGTTGTGCGTGCTCCGCGACCAGATTGCCACTCGTGAAATGTACATGACGGAGCTGCAAAACGAAATCGACCTCCTCGCCGACGAGCGCCGACAGAACGAAAATGAGGCCTCCCGTCTCACCCGCAAACTCACCTACCTCCGCGAGGACTACTCCCGCGTGGTCTATAACACCTTCAAAAACAGGAGACAAAACGACCCGCTGCTGTTCATCCTTTCCGCCGAGGAATACAACGACATGTTCAAACGGATACATTTCTACGTGGAGTATTCGAAAGACGTGAAACAGAAGGTGGATGAAATCACCGCCACCCGCGAAGGCATCGCAAAGAAGTGCGAGGAACTCACGCTGATAGAAAACGAAAAACAGGGCGTGATGCGCGAACAAGAGGCCACCAACGCCAAGCAGCAACAGCAACGACGGGAGGTCGAGAAACTCTCCAAAGAACTCAAGAAAAAAGAGTCAAACCTTGTAGCCGAAATCAAGAAAAAACAACAGGAAAAGGGGCGCCTTGATGCCGCGATCAAGAAAGCCATCAATGAGGAAATAGCTGCAGCTGCAGCAAAACAAAAGGCCAATAGCAACAAGTCCGGCGGCAAGTCGGGCACCACCACCAGCAGCAGCGGCAAGTCGGGCGGCAAGTCCACCACCCCCACCATCGTGCTCACCCCCGCCGAACAACAACTCAGCAACAGCTTCGCCAGCAACAAGGGAAAACTCCCATGGCCCGTCTCCGCCTGCGCCAAAACCCTCGACTACGGCACCTACCAACACCCCGACGCCCCCTCCGTCACCCTATACAACAACGGCATCGAGCTCCTCACCCACGCCAACGCCGACGTCAAGGCGGTCTTCAAAGGCACCGTCTCCACCATCCGCAGCTTCGAGGGCTCCTACTTCATCATCATCCGCCACGGCGAATACCTCACCACCTACCAGAACGTCACCGGCGTCACCGTCAAGGTAGGACAAGAGGTGAACACCGGACAGAAAATCGGCACCGTAGCCAAGAAATCTGCCACCGGCACCTACGAACTCTCCTTCTTCATCACCAAAGGCACCACCTACCTCAACCCCAACTCCTGGCTCCAACGGCTTAAATAAACCGCCATGTTCCTCAACGAAAAACTCTTCACCGACTTTCTCTCCGAAAAAGAAATCTTGTGGCTCGGCATCGACTTCTCCAAAGCCAAGTTCACCAAGAAGGGTTTTGACATCTCGCAGGACAACCTCCGCCAGCTTTTCAACGAGTGGAACCTCCTCATCATCTCCGACCAGAAAAAATATGACATCCGCCTCAGCTTCCGCAAACCGATCATGTCGTACGACCTCTCCACCCTCTCCAAAAGAAACCGCTCCATCCGCCTCTCCAGCATCCTCCGCGAACATATCCACCTCAACGACCTCCTCGATGAAGAGCACATCCAACAGTATATCAACACCATAGAGATGCCTCAACAGCACCGGTTCGCCCTCCTCTTCATCGTCGAATCCTTCGATGCCGTGAGCAAAACCGGCTCCGTCTGGGTGACCATAGCGGAGACCGCCACCAAAAAAATCGTCCTCTGCGAAAAATTTATCAAACTGCCCAGCGGCTTCGGTACCAAAAACTACTGGGGACGAATCTTCTACAACATCCTTTTCGACATCAAAAATTACGCCTTCTACCGCTGGGAAAACCTCGTCAGTCAAGAACAATAGTACAATAACCCACTTCAAACCATAATTTCAACCACTATGAGCGCATTCAAAGCATACGATTTCAGAGGAGTCTTCGGAAAAGACTTCACCCTCGACGACATCTACCGCATCGGGTTCTTCCTTCCCGAACTGCTGAAAGTCAACAAAGTGCTGATAGGCCGCGACATGCGGACCTCCTCACCCGCCATCTTCGAAGCCCTCACCCGCGGCATCACCGACGCCGGCGCCGATGCCTACGACATGGGACTCACCACCACCCCGATGGTCTATTACTTCACCGCCCGCCACGGCTTCGATGCCTCCGTCATGATTACCGCATCGCACAACCCCAAAGAACATAACGGGCTCAAAGTCTCCACCACCAACGCCCTCCCCGTCGGCTACGACACCGGTCTCGGCAAACTGGAACAGATGATCCAACAAACGCCCATCCCCACTCGACCGAAAGGGAAAATCATCCCCCACCCCGTCAAGGAAGAATACCTCGAATTCCAACGGCAGTTTGCCCACGACACCAGCAACCTCAAGATTGCCATGGACTGCTCCAACGGTATGGCAACGATACTGGTGAAGGACATCTTTGGACAAAGTCCTGTATATCTGTATGATGAATTGGACGGCACCTTCCCCCACCACGAAGCCAACCCGCTCGAACCCCAGAACGTGAAAGACCTCCAAGCCCTCGTGCTGAAGGAAAAAGCCGACATTGGCGTCATCTTCGACGGCGATGCCGACCGCGTGATGTTCGTGGACGAAAAAGGCACCTTCATCCCACCGGATCTGATGATTGCCGTGTTAGGACTCTACTTCATCAAAGAAAAGAACGTGCAGGGAAAAGTCATCCAAGACATTCGCACCTCCAAATCAGTGACCGAATATATTGAAAAACTCGGACGCGAAGTGGAAATCTGGCGTGTGGGGCGCGCCTACGCAGCCATGAAACTGCGCGAGATCGACGGTGCCTTCGGCGGAGAGTTCGCCGGACACTACTACTTCCGCGACTTCTACTACTCCGACTCCGCCATGATCGCCGCTCAGGTTATCCTGCACATTGTCAGCGGCATGAAAAGAAAAGGCATCTCGGTCTCCCAACTCATCGCACAAATTGCCACCTACGCCAACTCCGGCGAAATCAACTTCAGAATTGAACAGAAAAAAGAGGCCATGGAAGCGATGAAAGAGCATTTTATGGCCCAAGAAAAATGTACGCGCTACATGGATTTTGATGGATATAGAATTGAATTCCCAGAATGGTGGTTCAACATAAGACCTTCCAACACAGAACCTTATCTCCGACTCCTAATGGAAGCACAAACCCGTGAACTGCTGGATGCCAAATTGGAGGAGGCCAAAACGATTCTGAAAAAATTCATGTAATATATGTATCTCGCCATCGATATCGGCAACACGCGGCAAAAAGCGGCAGTATTCTCCTCCGAAGGGGAGCAGTTAGCCGTGGTTTCCGAGCAGTTGCTGCCAACTGAAACAATTACACAACTAATTGAGGAATACAAAGTTACACACTCCATTCTGTCGAGTGTGGGGGCAGAGCGCACCGACATCCGGCAACTGTTAGCCGAACTCACGCTGCTGACCGATTTCACCCACGCCACTCCCCTCCCCATCCAAATCGACTACCAAACGCCACAAACGCTCGGCTTGGACCGCATAGCCAGCGCTGTGGCCGCCCACTCCTTCTTCCCCCACGAGAACGTCCTCACCATCCAGGCCGGCACCTGCCTTGTCACCGACTTCGTCACTGCCGACGGCCACTATCTCGGCGGCTCCATCTCGCCCGGACTGGACATGCGGCTCGCCGCCCTGCACCACTTCACCCAACGACTCCCGCAAGTGGAGCGACAGCCCGTAGGTAAGCTGACAGGAACCACCACCGAAGAGAGCATTCTGAATGGTGTGACCTACGGAATTGTGGATGAAATTAACGGCATTATCGAGCGCTATCAGCAGCAATATGAGACCATAAAAGTGGTGTTTACAGGTGGAAATAAAGATGATTTGCAAAATTCAATAAAATTTCCTATCTTTGCCGCCTCTAATATCGTCCTATATGGACTTTATAAAATATTGATATTCAATGCTAAAGGCAAAATATAAGATAATCTTGTCCGCGATTTTCGTAGTCGCATTCTGCATTTATGCCCATGCGCAGAACGAGATTAGCACCCCATATTCCAAATATGGGTACGGTTTGCCCAGCAACATCACCTCAGGAGCTTACGATGCCATGGGCAAAGTGGGATATGCGGTTCAGCATCCCCATCTCATCAACTTCAAGAATCCTGCTTCGTACGTTGCCTTTGACTCGCTTTCTTTCATTGCGGATGCCTCTTTCAGCATCTATTCCGGCACGTTAAAGACGGCCGAAGTCACCCAAAAGACCACCTTCGCACGCCCTGCCTACATCACTTTAGGCTTGCCGGTAACAAGGCATTGGCGCACATCTGCAGGTATCCTGCCCTTCAGCAATCTCGGTTACAACATCGCCGACAGCAAAGTGCTGCCCAACGACGTAACGGTCACCTACAACTACAAAGGAAGTGGCGGCCTGCTGCAACTGTACTGGGGCAACGCCTTCAAAATCTGCAAAGGTCTTTCCATCGGTCTCAACGTCTCCTACCTGTTCGGACGGCTCAACTACACCAAAACCGCCGAATTTGACGGCAGTTACTTCTTCCATTCCATGGTGGACAACACCACCAACATAGATGGTCTGTACCTGTCGGGCGGCCTTCAATATTTTGCTACCATTAAGGGAATTCACACCATCGGTTTGGGCGTAGTGTACGAGAACAGTGCCTTTATCAAGACACGAAGCCAACTGCTCACCTACAACTACGAAGGGACAGGTGCCAGCGCTTCGCCTAACGACACCGTGGATATCAAAGAAAACAAAGGGAGAATGCAGACACCACAGTCCATTGGCGGAGGCTTTTCCTACCAATACCGCGACAAATGGTTAGTGACAGCTGATGTGACATGGCAGGATTGGTCGCACTATTATCTCAACGAAAACAATAACGGCAACCTTCAGGATGCCATCACCGTTTCAGCGGGTTTCCAATTTGTTCCCAACTCCGCTTCCACCAACTATTTCAACAAGATCCGATTCCGTGCCGGTTTCCGCTACTGCACCGGACAGATTTTCGTCAACGAGCGCTCAATCAACGACTTCAGCGTTTCTGTTGGACTCGGATTCCCCCTCAGGATGTACAACAGCAACTCCTCAATGGGTATCCTCTTCGAATACGGACAGATGGGCACTTTACAGAACGAATTGCTCAGAGAAAATTACTTTAGATTCTCCTTGCATTTTACTTTGCAAGAAAAATGGTATCAAAGAGTGAAATTAGAATAATTCAAAATTTATAATGACTATGAAAAAGACACTGTTAACCTTAGTTGCGGTCATCGTAGCTCTGACCGCCACCGCGCAGAACCCCTGCCCGTTCAAGTATGGCGCCACCGAGGAAGACTCGCTGAAATGCGCCGAGCAAGTCACCCTCTTCCGCACCTTCTACAACCAGAAACAGTACGAAGAGGCCTACGTTCCGTTCCAATACATCGTCAACACCTGCCCCTGCGCATGGAGCGGCACCTTCAACTATGGCAAAACCATGCTCGAAAAGATGGTCAAAGCCGAAAAAGATTCCGTACGCAAAGAACACCTGATCGACACCTTGATCTGGGCACAGACCGCGTACAGCACCTATCATCCGCAGTACTACTCCTACGGTAAAGGTCTGGGATGGAAGGCCTACTACACCATCAAATACCGCGCTTCCAACAAGGAACTCCGCGACCAGGCTTTCGAGGATTTCGTCACCTCTGTGGAGTTGGAGAAAGAGAACACTCAGCCGGCAGTTTGGGAAGCCTACTTCCAATTAGCCGTCCACAAAACCAAGGAGACGAAAGACACCACTTACGTGATTGATGCTTACGAGCGTGCTACCGAGTACATCGACGACGCCATCATCTCCAACCAAGAGGCTTTCGAAAAAGCGCTCGCCGACTTCGACACTCTTGACAGTCAGCTGGCCAACAACCAGATTGGTAAAATGCAGTATGACAAAGCCGTGGAGAAACTGGTGAAAGATACCACTACCCGTGTCAATGCTATCAACGCATACAAAAAAGTGACGGCCAAGTTGGAGAACGGCTTCGGCCCCTACGCTAACGGTAGCATCCTGCTCGGCATCTACGAGAAAAAGTTCGAGGAGAACAAGGATGACCTGAAGGCCCTCAAGAAGATGCTTGGTATTTTGAGCAAAGACTCCCTCTGCCGCGCCTCACAGATGTACAGCGACATTCTTTACATCCTGCACCAGGCCGAACCGAGCGGAAAAGTCGCCTTCTTCCTTGGCGTACAAGAGTTCCAGAAGAAGAAATATGACAATGCTATCAACTTCTTCAATGAAGCCATCCGTTTGTACACCACCAACGAAGAAAAAGCTCAACCCTACTACTTCATCGCCACTATCGAATCGGTGAGAGGCAGTTTCTCAGCCGCCCGCACCCATGCCTTAGAGGCCGCAAGATGCAACCCGAAGTTCGGTCGTCCCTACATCCTGATTGGCGACATGTACCGCAACTCCTACAACCAATTCACCAACGGTGGTGAGGGTGTCATCGCAAGCGCCGTGTATTGGGCAGCCGCCGACAAGTACAACAGGGCACAAGCTGTTGACCCGTCACTCGCCAACGAATGCGCCAGAAAACGCGCCGGTCTCCCCGCAGTCAGCGGTAAGACCCTCGTGGAAAACAACCTCCAACCCGGCCAGAGCTACCACGTAGGCGGCTGGATCAACGAGAACACCACCGTACGCTAACCATGCGTATCTTAAAAACATTCATAAAAATCGCCCCCTGCCTCCTGGCATTGGGGGTGATTTTTGTTTCATGCAAACAAGAGGAGTTCTCCAAAAACAAGCTCCTCTCCTATCACGGCAAATATCCCGACGAGTCGGCAGAAGACCTGCACCTCACCTATAGCGACTCGGGAAGACTGAATTTTGAAATCCGCACCCCCATCCTCAACAAATATTATGGCGACCATACGTACATGGATTGTCCTGAGGGAATTGAAATCATTTCTTACGACGTTTTCGGAAATCCAGAGGCCGTGATGAAAGCCGATTACGCCATCAATGCTGAAAGGGATATGCGCATGGAAGCGCAGAAAAATGTGGTCATCACCAACCTTAAGAAAGGCGACACCATCTTCACGGAAAAAATCGTGTGGGACAAACGCTTCCGCAGAATCTATTCCGATGTGCCCGTACGGCAGGTGCGCTCCGATGGCACCATCTACAACGGCAGCGGATTCGATGCCGACGAGAGATTCACCCACTACACCGTGCGGAATCCGAGAGGCGAAATCATCGCCGACGACCTCTGACAAATTGAGATTTGAAAATTGAAAATTGAAAGCAAATTTTCGAAGGTGAAAAATTGATATTTGGTAATAAAAATCATCAATTTTTTTCAGAAAATCGTGTAAATTTGTCGGTTAATTTTTTTTGATAAAAAAAAAATATAATATATTGATATTCAATTTTTTATAAAAATCAAATTGAATTATGCTGCTGATTGAAACGATTTCAGATTTACAAAATAAACTCGAACAGGCACACCGCACCCACCAAACCATCGGACTGGTGCCTACCATGGGGGCTCTGCACGAAGGCCATCTTTCGCTTATCAAACGTGCAAGAAAAGAGAATGACCTCTGCGTGGTCTCCGTCTTTGTAAACCCCACGCAATTCAACAATGCGGAGGATTTGGAGAAATACCCTCGCACATTAGAACAGGATTTGCAACTGGTGAGCGACTATGCCGACATCGTCTTCGCACCCTCTGTGGAGGAGGTTTACCGCGTGCCCGCCACCGAGCAATACGACTTCGGACCGGTGGCAGAAGTGATGGAAGGTCCCGCCCGCCCCGGCCATTTCAACGGCGTGGGCATCATCGTCAAGCGACTCTTTGACTGGGTGCAGCCGACCCGCGCCTACTTCGGTGAGAAAGACTTCCAACAAATCGCAGTCATCAAGACGCTGGTGCGCCAATGCGGACTGAACCTGCAGATTGTTCCCTGCCCCATCGTGCGGGAAGCCAGCGGATTAGCATTGAGTTCGCGTAATCGCCGCCTTTCTGAAGAAGAGCGAGCAACGGCCGCCAACATCTACCGCATCCTCAAAGCCTCCACCCAGCTCAAAACCACCAACACACAGGAAATCAGAAAGTTTGTGGAAGAGGAAATCAACAAATATGACCTTTTCCGCCTGGAATATTATGAGATTGTGGATGATGAAACTCTTCAGCCCGTCGCCGATCTCAACGACAGCAACGGCGTGGTGGGCTGCATCACCGTGTGGGCCAACCAAGTGAGACTTATCGACAATATTCGTTATAAATAATTATCAATCAATAAAATAAACAAGCACTACGGTCATGCAGATTGAAGTTCTTAAATCAAAAATACATCGCGTCACAGTTACCGAAGCCGACATCAACTATGTGGGAAGCATCACCATTGATGAGACCTTGATGGAGGCCGCTAATCTCATTGAGAATGAGAAAGTTCAGGTTCTTGACATGAACAATGGCGAACGGTTTGAAACCTACGTCATCAAAGGGAAACGCGACTCCGGCGTCATCTGTCTCAACGGGCCGGCGGCCCGAAAAGTGCTGGTGGGCGACATCGTGGTCATCATCTCCTACTGCACCATGGATTTCGAAGAAGCCAAAACCTTCAAACCCACAGTCATCTTCCCCGAAAACAACCGAGTGGGAAAATAAGAATTGAAAATTGAAAATAATTGTAAATTGTACATTGTAAATTATTAATTGTTAGATATGCACAGATTAGTATTGATTCGCCACGGCGAAAGTGAATGGAACAAAGCCAATCTCTTTACAGGTTGGACGGATGTAGATCTTTCTGAAAAAGGATTACAGGAGGCTGCAGAGGCTGGCATCGCACTGAAAGAGGCTGGTTTCCAATTTGAATATGCTTACACTTCCTTCTTAAAACGCGCCATCAAGACCTTGAACATCGTTCTGGAAAAGATGGATCAGCTGTGGATTCCTGTGGAGAAAAGCTGGCGCTTGAACGAGAAACATTACGGCGCCCTCCAGGGTTTCAACAAAGCCGAAATGACAGAGAAATATGGTCCTGAAAAGATCAAACAGTGGCGCAGAAGTTACGACATCCGTCCCGAGAGTCTGACCGACGACGACGAGCGCAATCCCGCCCTCGACCCGCGCTACAAGAACATCGACGACCCGATGGCCAAGCCTCACACCGAGGCACTTTGCGACACCATCGCCCGTATCATCCCTTACTGGGAGAACGTCATTCTTCCCAGAGTGAAAAGCTCCAACGACATCATCATCGCCGCCCACGGCAACAGTCTGCGCGGCATCATCAAGGTGCTCAAGAACATCTCCGACGAGGACATTATCGGTCTCAACCTGCCCACCGGCATCCCGTACGTCTTCGAATTCGATGACAACATGCAGCTTCAGAAGGACTATTTCCTCGCTGATGAGGAGAAAGTGAAAGCGCTGATGGACGCAGTCGCCAATCAGGGCAATAAAAAGTAATTCATCCTTTATAAACATAACGAAAAACAACATACAGTGCAGAAAATCAAAAACATAGCCATTATCGCCCACGTTGACCACGGCAAAACTACGCTCGTGGATCGTTTCCTTTACCAGAGCAACCTGTTCCGCAAGGACCAGCAACAGCAGGAGTTGTTGCTCGACAACAACGATCTGGAGCGCGAACGCGGCATCACCATCTTGTCGAAGAATGTTTCCGTAAGATATAAGGACTACAAAATCAACATCATCGACACTCCCGGCCACAGCGACTTTGGCGGTGAGGTGGAGCGCGTGTTGAACATGGCCGACGGCGTACTGCTGATTGTGGATGCTTTGGAAGGCCCGATGCCGCAAACCCGCTTCGTATGCCAGAAGGCCATCGAGATGGGACTGAAACCCATCGTGGTCATCAACAAAGTGGATAAGCCCAACTGCAACCCGGAACTGGCGCAAGAGGCTGTGTTTGAGCTGATGTTCAACCTCGGTGCCACCGACGACCAGCTGGATTTTCCCACTGTATATGGTTCGGCCAAGCAGGGCTGGATGGGTCCTGACTGGAGAACGCCTACTGAGGACGTGAGCTATCTTTTGGAAAAGATTATCGAAGTGATTCCCGACCCGAAAGTGGAAGAGGGTAACCTTCAGATGATGATCTCCTCCTTGGACTACTCCTCCTATGTAGGACGTATCGCCATCGGCAAACTGAAGAGAGGTACTTTGGACTGGGGGCAGAACGTCACCCTCGTAAAACGCGACGGCACCCATATCCAATCCAAAATCAAGGAGTTATATGTTTTTGAGGGGTTGGGAAAAGAGAAGATGAAACAGACCATCTACCCGGGTGAAATCTGCGCCGTGTTAGGTTTGGACAACTTCGACATTGGCGACACCATCGCCGACTTTGAAAATCCGGAACCGCTGCCGCCCATCAAGGTGGACGAGCCCACCATGAGCATGTTGTTCACCATCAACAACTCACCTTTCTTTGGAAAAGAGGGTAAATATGTAACTTCCAGACATTTGCGCGACAGACTTTTCCTCGAATTGGAGAAAAACCTGGCTTTGCGCGTGGAAGAGACCGACTCCCCTGACCGTTTGAACGTCTTCGGACGTGGCATTCTGCACTTGTCGGTGCTTATCGAGACCATGCGTCGCGAAGGCTACGAATTGCAAGTAGGTCAGCCTCAAGTAATTGTAAAAGAGATTGACGGGGTAAAATGCGAACCTGTTGAGCAACTCACCGTGCTGGTGCCCGAAGAGTTCTCCAGCCGTGTCATCGACTACGTTTCGCGCCGGAAAGGTACCATGACCTCCATGGATACCGTCGGCGACCGCATCCACCTCAACTTTGAGATTCCGTCGCGTGGTATCATCGGTTTGAGAAACCAGGTACTCACCGCCACCGAAGGCGAGGCCATCATGTCGCACCGTTTCTTGGAGTACCAGCCGTGGAAGGGCGAGATTCCAGGCCGTCATTGCGGCGCGCTCATCTCCATGGAGACCGGCCAGTCGTTCCCGTACGCCATCAACAAGCTGCAAGACCGCGGCTCATTCTTCATCGAGCCCAACGACATGGTGTATGAGGGACAGGTCATCGGCGAGCATATCCGTCAGGACGACTTGGTGATTAATGTGTGTAAGTCGAAGCAACTCAGCAACATGCGTGCAGCCGGTTCGGACGAAAAGATGCGCATTGCTCCTGCCGTGAAACTCTCATTGGAAGAGTACATGGAGTTCATCGCCAACGATGAGTACCTTGAAGTCACTCCCAAGTCGTTGAGAGTCAGAAAAATCATCTTGAACGATATTGAGCGCAAGCGTGCCCGCCAGCGTGCGGAAGCCGCCAACGAAGAATAAACCATTCCAAAACACCTGCGATGAGCAACGAAACCAAACCCTACGCGATCGGCATTGACATGGGCGGCACCAACACCGACATCGGGCTGGTGGACCGCGACGGACATTGTCTGGCGCGCAAGAACCTGCCGATGGGCCGTTACACGGAAATCGGAGCGTATGTAGCCGACGTGGCGGCTGCGATTCACCAGTTAGTAGCCGATAGAAACCTCACCTTCAGCGAGATAGCAGGAGCCGGCATCGGGGCGCCGAACGGCAACTTTTTCACCGGCTGCATTGAGCACGCCTCCAACCTCGTCTTCACGGGGGTGGTTCCGTTAGCGAAACTGTTGGGCGAGCAACTGCCGGTGCCGGTAGCGCTGACCAACGATGCCAACGCGGCGGCTTTGGGAGAGAAGGTGTATGGCGGGGCTCGCAATATGAACGACTTCATCGTCATCACGCTCGGCACGGGCGTGGGCAGCGGCATCTTCGCCGACGGCAAGTTGGTATATGGCCACGACGGTTTTGGCGGCGAGGTGGGGCACACGATCCTACACCCCGGCGGTCGGTTGTGCACCTGCGGCCGGAAAGGCTGTTTGGAAGAGTACGCCTCAGCACGCGGCATCATTCAGAATTACAGAGAGGTATGTGAAGAAAACAGACGTGAGGCCTACATCGAAGCTGACTGCCGCTGGCTGACGGAAGCGGCCAACAAGGGCGACATGATGGCCATTCGCGCATGGGAGGTTACCGCATGGCACCTTGGCATCGGTATTGCCAATGCCGCCACTACGTTAGCGCCGGAGGCTATCTTCCTGATGGGGGGCATCATCAACGCAGGGCGCTGGCTTTTCGACCCGCTGCGCGCGATTTTCAACGAGCACCTGCTCTGTATGCAAAAGGGCAAAATTACCATCCTTCCCACCCAACTCAACGCCAACGACGCTGCCATCCTCGGCGCAGCGGCCTTAGTACAGCTATAATGATGGACTGGAACCGGCTCCTCACCACCGAACGCATCCGTCCGTCGCAGCGGCAGACCGATGCCCGCAACGCCTTCGAAAGCGACTTCGGACGCATCATCTTCAGTCCGGCTACCCGCCGAATGCACGCCAAAACGCAGGTATTTCCGCTGACCGAAAACGACAACATCCACTCGCGCCTCACCCACTCATTAGAGGTGATGTCGGTGGGGCATTCTTTTAGCATCCGTTGCTGCGAAAGTCCTGTTATACAGCAACGTGCGAACTGCGACACGCTGGAACTTTTCCGCAAAATCACCCTCATTTTGGAGAACGCCTGTCTCATTCACGACATTGGCAACCCGCCGTTCGGACATTTCGGAGAGACCGTCATCCAGGACTATTTCAAGGAGTTTTTCAGTCAGAAAGATGTGCCGTTGCAGTTGACGGAAGAGGAGCAGCGCGACTTCATCCATTTCGATGGGAATGCGCAGGGGCTGCGTGTGCTCACCAAACTGCAGAGTGTGAACGACTGTTATGGGTTGAACCTCACCTGCCCTACGTTGGCCGCCTGCGTCAAATATCCCAACTTTGGTGCGATAGACAAAAGCCGCATTGAGACCAAAAAGGTAGGCGTTTTTCAATCGGAAAAATCTTATTTACAGTCAATTGCAGAAAAATGCGGATTAATGGTGAATGGACGGATGGTACGCCACCCGCTGTGCTATCTGGTGGAGGCCGCCGATTCCATCTGCTATCTCACCATGGATTTGGAGGACGGTTTCAAGAACAATCTGTACAGTCTCAACATGCTGAGCGAGGCCATCGGGCAAGATTTTCCGCTAATTTACGACATTCTGAAAGAGGACATTCCCGATAAAGCCAAAATTACCAACATTCGCAATTCGCTGATTACCCAATTAGTAGAAACTGCATTCCGTAATTTTGAAGTTCATATTGAAGAGATTGAGAAAGGCACTTACAATCAAGAACTTATCTTTGCGGATTCTCCATTGGCGAATCATCTACAGATATTCTGCATTGAAAAAATCTTTTCCATTGAAAGCATTTATGAATTGGAGATGTTGGGCAGCAATGTATTGAGGGGGCTTTTGGACTTTTTCATCACCTCATTATTTATCAAAGGAAAAGAGTATCGGAAAAGAGCGCTTAAACTACTGTCTAATAGCATTGTAGAGGTGGCTCTGAAAGAGTGTGAGGTGGCACGATTTGAGGAGCAGCCCGACTATTACCAACTGCGCGTGGTAGTGGATCATCTGTCGGGAATGACGGACCGCTACGCACTGAAAGTTTTCCGTAAAATTTCAGGGATGAATTGAGTTGTGGCTGCGGTGCATTGGAAGATTTGTTGTACATTTGCAAACTGAAAATTTCTACACCTTTAACATGCAGCAAAACGTCCTCGTAACCGGTGCTAACGGTCAGTTAGGCAAAAGCTTACAAGCCCTTGCACCCCAATATTCTGAAGATTTCCGCTTCATTTTCACGGATGTGGAAGAGTTGGACATCACGCAGCCGGATGCCATACGGGAGATGATGCGGCGCGAAAAGGTGCAGTGCATCATCAATGCGGCGGCGTACACGGCGGTTGATAAGGCCGAGAGTGATGTAGAAAAGGCCTACCTACTGAATGAGACAGCGGTTTCACTTCTGGCCCAAGCTGCACAAGAATCGAATGCCCTACTCATACACGTATCCACCGACTATGTATTTGACGGTCAGAGCAAAACGCCCTACACGCCCGACATGATGCCGAATCCATTATCGGTATATGGGAAGTCGAAATGGGCGGGCGAGCAGGCCATCATGCGCAGCGGCTGCAAGGCCGTGATTGTGCGTACCGAATGGCTCTACTCTCCTTACGGCAACAACTTTGTGAAAACCATGCTGCGGTTGGCTTCCACCAAAGAAAGCATTGGGGTAGTGAATGACCAGGTAGGCTGTCCCACTTTGGCGGCCGACTTGGCGAATCTGCTCATCCGCATCCTGCAACAATCTGATAATCTGAAAGATGTATCAGTCTATCATTTTGCAAACAGCGGAAAATGCTCGTGGTATGACTTTGCCTGTGAGATTATGCAGTTGGCAGAAAAGGAGATGGGAAAACGCTGCCAAGTCAATCCCATCAGCACGGCTGAATATCCCACGGCGGCCACAAGACCCAACTTTTCGCTTTTCGACCTGTCTAAAACGGCACAAGACTTCCACTTCGACATTCCCGACTGGCGGGACAGTCTCCGAGCCGTCTTCCCGCAAATCTGCCATAACTTCTTGAACGACATTCGATAACCTTCTAAAAAGTACAGTTATGAAAAAGATTATCGTCATCCTGATCATGTTGAGCCTCACGGTGGTGGGCGTTGCCCAAAAGACCGACGGAGGCGCCAATGCCATCATGCAAGAGCTGGACACCAAGTACAAAGGTTTCACCACGATGAAGATCAACTACACCTATAAAGCCGAAAAAGAGAAAAAAATCCTGTCGGCTCTGTCGGGTGTGGCGCTCATCAAAGGTGACCAATACTACATCACCTTCGACGACCAAGTGTTTTATTGCGATGGAACGACGATGTGGAACTACCAAAAATCCACCAACGAGGTTTCAATTTACGACTACGAGGAGAGCGACGATGACGCTTTGAATCCTGCCAAGATGCTGGCCACGTGGTCGAAAGAGTTCACTGCCAAGTTCATACGGGAAGATACCGAAAAAAACAAGGCGGTGCAAATCATCGACCTTACGCCGAAGAAAGGGCAGTCGTACTACAAAATCAGAATTGTGGTGGACAAGGCGAAGAAAGAGATTGTGCGCACCTCCATTTACGAAAAAGACAACACCATTTACACCTACTATTTCGACACTTTCACCACCAACACTGCCATGGACGACAGCACCTTCAAGTTCAACAAGTCGAAGTACCCGGGAGTTGAAGTTAATGATATGAGATAACGATGCGAAGACTCCTGTTCCCCCTTATTATTCTTGGCCTGCTGTTGAGTGCCTGCAATCCGTCGAGGCATTTGGCGGATGGCGAGTACATGCTGACCAAGAACAGCGTGAAGGTGGTGGACAAAAATCGGGACGTGCTGTTGGATGACCTCAGCTACATGGTGCGTCCCATCACCAACAAGAAGTTTTTGGATGTATTCCCCATTCGCACCAGTCTGTATGTCAACAACCTGCCCAAAACCGACTCGGCGGGAAATGTCATCAAGGACACGAAATTCATGCAGAAGATGCGCAATGCGGGTGAAGAGCCAGTATTGTTGGACACCAGCATGATTTCCTATTCCTTGGACCAGATATACACGGCCACCAAGAACTGGGGCTATTTCGAGGCAAAGGCGTGGGACACCATCATTTACAAAGACCCCAACAAGCTGCATCCGCGCCGTCACAAGGCCGAAGTGATTTATTATGTGGAGGCTGGTGAGCCTTATTATATCAGGGACATCCGTTATTTTGTGGATATTTTCGAGTACAAGCGTATCATCCAGAAAGATACGGTGAACCGGCTCATCAACCCGGGCGACAAATACAATGCCGAGACATTGTTGGAAGAGAGAGACCGCATCGTTGGCAACATCCGCGACAACGGCTATTACTATGTTTCCAACGACATCATCTCCTTCAGCATTGACACCATTCATGCGGCAGACTACCGCGACAAGAAGGGACATAAAACGCTGGTTGTCAACATCCTCGTCAACTTCAACCGCATCAAAGACCCTGCTATCAAGGAAAATCACGCCTACAAGTTCTACTTCAACGATGTAACCATCTATCCGAATTTCAACACACAAGCTGACTCGTCGCAGTTACTGACCACCAAATATCACCGCAGCAAGAGCGACAACACCAACTACTACATCGTCTCCACACGTCGCGACTCCATCCCCAAAAATGCCAAGGACAAGCCAGTACGCGACATCCGTCCGAGAATCTTGGTGGACAACATCCTCACCAAGAAGGGCGAGCCCTATTCGGAATCGTTGGTCACCCGTTCGCGCAAGAAGCTCAACGACTTACGCAACTTCAGCTACCTTGATGTGGTGTTGATGGAAAATCCCGGCAAGCGCGATTCGACCAACAGGACAGGGCAGTTGGACACCTATTACTACATGAAACGCAACAAGTTACACTCTCTTTCCATCGAATTTGAAGCCCGCAGCGACAAAACCGACTTGTCGCTCACCTATACCAACAAAAACCTGTTTCGCAGTGCTGAATTTTTCAGCATTAACGTTTATGGTGGTTTAGGCTTCCGTATTCGTACTAAGACCGAGGAAGAGCCGGCTGCTTTCGTTTGGGAAAACAAGGAAATAGGTGCCGAAGTCTCAATGGACTTCCCGCGTCTTCTTTTCTTCCGACAAACGCAAAAAATTGACGCCACCACCTACAAGACCTCCATTAAACTCGGTGCACATTACGAGGACAGTTACCTATTCAACCGCGGCATTTACAATGCAGCCTTGATTTACACACTAGCCTACACCGCCAATCTCACCCATACTATCACACCGGCTGATTTGAGTATTATCGACATCCGTCCGAAAGGCGATGAGTTTTATGAAGTCATGTCACTCTATTCCAAAGACTTCCAATCAAAATACAAGGACAACATCCTATTATCCTTCAAATACGGTCTCACCTACATCCATCCTTTTGCCAACACCCGGAACTCGCTCATCATTCGTTTGAAGTTGGAGTCATCGGGCATGTTATTGTCGAGCATCTGCGCGATGGCTAAGGCTCCCAAGGATGAATACGGGCACTATCTGATTGCGAAACGCAACTATGGTAATTTCGAGTTGGCTGAGATAGACCTGCGGTACAGCTACACCATCAACAAAAACAACTCCATCGCCACGAGGTTCAACTTCGGATTGGGAATCCCGTTGTGGAATGCGCACACGATGCCGTTTGAAAAGAGCTTTTATTTGGGTGGTTCGAACAGCATGAGGGCATGGGACTACCGCACGCTGGGTCCGGGCTCGTACTACAACGAGGCCAATGAGAATCTTAAGAACGACATCCGTACGGGCGACATGAAGATAGAGGTGAACCTCGAGTACCGCGGCACGCTGTACAAGTTCATCAAGTATGGTGTCTTTGTGGATGCCGGCAATATCTGGCTGACACACAAAGATGAAGACATGCCAAATGCTGAGTTCAACTTCGGGCGTTTCTACAAAGAAATTGCCTTAGGGGCTGGCGTGGGTATCCGTTTGGACTTCAACTTCTTCATCATCCGTGTGGATGCGGCTGTGCCGATTTACGACCCCTGCAAGGCGGAAGGCGACCATTGGATTGGAGTCGCGCCCACCGACAAGGGGCGGATGTGGCTCAACAGGCCCATCAATATCATATTTGGTATCGGACACGCTTTTTAAATTGAGAATGGAGAATTGAAAATTGAAAATTGAGAGTTGAAAGTTGAAAGTTGAGAGTTGAGAGTTGAGAAGTTAAGGAGTTAAGGAGTTAAGAATTAGGGGGCACGGTAAAATGAGGAATGGGATGAGTCCGTTGGAGTTTGCAAGGATATTCAGGAATCAGATTCCGTTTGAGTTGACGGCATCGCAGGCGGTGGCGGGACGTGCGCTCACCGAGTTTGTGTGCGAGCCGGAAGGTCATCAGTTGTTCATTCTGAACGGATATGCCGGAACGGGCAAGACGACCTTGGTGAGCGCGTTGGTGCGGTCGTTGCAGCAGGTGCACAAGAACTGCATCCTACTGGCGCCTACGGGGCGGTCGGCGAAGGTGTTCTCGATTTATTCGGGCATGAAGGCCTACACCATACACAAATGTCTTTACTGGGTGAAGAACAAAGACGGGATGAGTGTTTTCTCGCGCCGTCCGAACCGACTGGTGAACACCCTCTTCATCGTGGATGAGGCCTCGATGATTGCCGACGGGGTGTCGGAGTCGTCGCTGTTCGGCAACAACAGTCTGATGGACGACCTCTTCTCATACGTTTTTGAGGGGAGTGGCTGCCAGTTGCTGTTGGTGGGCGACGGAGCACAGTTGCCACCCGTCAACTTCGAGGAGAGCCCGGCACTTTCCATTGAGTACATCCAGCGCAACTTCTCACTGACAGCAGGACAGGCCACGCTGACCGATGTGACGCGGCAGAATATCGAGTCGGGCATCTTGCGCAATGCCTCTCAGTTGCGTCAGCGCATGGAGGACGAAGCCTTCGCTTTCCCGATACTTCCCGCTCCAAAATTCCCTGATTGTAAGCGCATTAACGGCGAAGACCTCGAGGAACTGTTCAATGAACTTTATGGCCGTTACACGCCCGAGGAGATTGTCACGATCACCTATTCCAACAAAAGGGCATACATCTACAACCAAGAGATTCGTCATCGAATTCTGTACAAAGAGGAAGAGATTGCCGCCGGCGACTTGGTGATTGCCGTGAAAAACAACTATTTTTGGATCAAAGATGACCAAGAAGTGGGATTTATAGCCAATGGCGACAGTCTGGAGATATTGTCCATCAACAAGATACAGGAGCTTTACGGCTTCCGTTTTGCAGATGTGACCGTACGTTTGTGCGATTATCCCAACCATGGTGATATCGACATCAAGATTATTTTGGAGAGTCTGACCTGTGAGGGGGCATCGTTAAGCAGAGCAGATTTAGAGAAATTGTATTACGCTGTCAGTGAAGACTATGCGGACATTCCCACCAAGCGGGAGCGGTATGCGAAGATGAAGGAAGATCCTTTTTTGAATGCGGTACAGGTGAAGTTCTCGTACGCGCTGACGTGCCACAAGACGCAGGGCGGGCAGTGGCCGGTGGTGTTGTTGGACCAAGGGCTCATTCGCGACGGGGTGCTCACCAAGAGTTATTTCCGCTGGCTTTATACCGCCATCACCCGAGCCAGTTCGCAGGTGTATCTGCTCAATTTTGCGGACAACTTCTTTGAAAAAGAAGGGGCTGACGAACGATAGCCGCAGTTTTTTGATAAAAATTTTCTCAAAAGGTTTCTGTTACAGAATAATTTGTATTTTTGCCGCTGTATGAGAAGGAACCCAAAAGCCCTATATTGCTTCATCTTGGTGAATGTGCTGATGCTGAGTGCCGTGTTGTGCACACTCATGGCGGCATGTTCCAAGTCGGCAAATACGACCGAACGGGTGCAGTACGACACGGTGGGTTTGCGCAATGGCGACCTGTTGTTTCGGAACGGCTGTGGGTACGAGAGTCATGTGGTGACGAACATGAGTGCGGGCGACTACTCGCATATCGGGATAGCCTACCGCACGGCGGAGGGGTGGTGTGTGATTCACGCGGTGCCGGGCGAGGCGGAGGAGGGTGAGCCGGAGGTGCTCAAGTGTGAGTCCATTGCCGAGTTCTATCGTTGCGACAGGGCGAAGGCGGGGGCTTGTGCGCGGGTGCACTGTGCTGATTCTTTGGCAGATGCAGCGGCTCGTCATGCGATGCGGTTGGTGGAGCGCCGGGTGGAATTTGACAACGACTACGACCTTGAGGACAGCAGCCAGTTGTATTGCACCGAGTTGGTTCGGCTGGTGTATGCGGATTGTGGGGTGGACTTGTGCGAAGAGCGGCGGCACAAAGCGCCCATCATCGCCAAAGGTGAAGTCATTTATCCAGAGGATATTTGGAAGAGTCCCTTCATCATTCAGAAAAAAGAATTTTGAAACATATTATCAATCAACCCATTATTAACCAAATTTTTATCAACATGAAAAGAATTATTTTAGGAATTGCCGTTGTCATGGTCGCTGTTCTGGCAGCAGGTTGCACCCACAGTTCACCAAAAAGCATTGCGAAAGCATACATCAATGCCCTCCAGAAAGGGGATGCTGAAAAGGCAGCTGACTGTTTCTATTATGAAGGCACCGATGAGGAGCAGGAACAAAGCCGCGCAACAATGACTGCCTTGTGCCAAAAGGGAATCCAGGGTATGGAAAAACGCCAAGGCATCCAATCATTCAGCTTCGGCGAAGTGGAGATGGATGGTGAGACAGCCATTGTTCATGGTGTTGTAAAATATGGTGACGGCACCACCGACGAGGACGAAAAGATTGCCACCGTGAAAAAAGATGGCAAGTGGTATATTGACTCCAAAAAATAGTCATCCAACCCTCCCATAGCAAGGCCGGCATAAGTCGGCCTTTTTTATTGACAAAACACCACTATTATTCTAAAAAAATGCGTATTTTTGCCGAATTAATGCAAAAAATCATCACACCACTCCATCATGAAACTTTCCATCATCATTCCTGTATATAACGAAGAGAAGACCATCCATCTCATTCTTGATAAAGTATTGGCAGTAAATCTGATAGGTGGATTTACAAAAGAGTTGATTTTGGTGAACGACTGTTCGAAGGATGACTCTCGCGGGGCGATTGCCCGCTATGCGGAGGCACATCCCGATGCGGACATCCGCTATTTCGACCAGCCCGTGAACAAAGGCAAGGGAGCGGCATTGCACCGTGGTTTCGAGGAGGCAACGGGAGATTATGTAATTGTGCAAGATGCTGATTTGGAATACGATCCGGAAGAGTACAACCTCCTCCTCCACCCTATTGTAGAAGGTTTCGCCGATGTGGTTTACGGCTCGCGCTATCGCGGGGGAAAGCCCCATCGCATCTCCTTTTTCTGGCATACCAAAGGGAACAAATTCCTCACATGGCTCTCCAACGTGTTTTCCAACCTCAACCTCACCGACATGGAGACCTGCTACAAGCTCTTCCGCGCCGACATCATCAAACGTATCGCCTTCAAGGAGAACCGTTTCGGTTTCGAGCCGGAGGTGACGGCCAAAATCGCCAAGATCGCCAAGCGCGAGGGCATCCGCATTTACGAAGTTGGCATTTCCTATTATGGAAGAAGTTATGCAGAAGGCAAACATATTGGTTGGAAAGATGGGGTGAGAGCCATCCACTGCATCATCAAATATAATTGGTTTACAAGAAAGTATTTAAAATAAATCCCTCTATATCCTTTTCAAAATGAATTATAAAAACCTGTTCATCAATCTTTTAGCAACAATCGTCTTTGGGATTGCTGGAAGCATTGGTATGGCGCAGCCCACACCGGAGGCTTTCACCTCGTGGACCTTCGATGAGGCGGAGGAGCCGCAGTACTGGTACGGAACCTCTTTCATAGCAGGATTCGGCAACTTCAGCAACGCCGTGCTGTATGCCGATGGCACCCATGGCTCGTCGCAGTTCGCCACCGTCACCACCACCAACTATGCCCAGATGTTGAAAAACGACTGGACCGGCACAGAGCTGGGCGACCCTCGTGATGAACCCTTCGACGGCTATTGCTTGGGCATCAAGCACCCCAATTCAGCAGGGCGGCGCATCGTGCTCTCCACCCCCACCACCCTCTACTCCAAGATCTCGCTGCGCTACGCTGTCACCCGTTCCAACACCGGTTTCAAGAAGATGATCTTCGAATGGAGTACCGATGGCAGCACCTACCATCTCATCCAAGAGAAACCTTGCGAACCCCTTGATTTTGAGGTTCAATTTCTGAACCTGGAAGACCTCGCCGTACTGGAGGACCAGCCGATGATTTACCTTCGCATCACCGTGGACAGCATCCTCTCGACGGCATATCAGGGCAACATCAAATTCGACAACCTCACCTTCATGGGGAGCAAGTGCATGGACACGCTGGTGCTGCACGACACCATCATCAGCGGGGAGAACTACTACGAGAACGGATTTTTCCTGCAAGGGTTGTATGGCGACGGCGAGTACCTGTACCAGCGGCGCGTGCGCTTTGTTGACCGCTGCGACTCGCTGTACCAGCTGCTGCTGTATGTGGATGACACCACCACCGTCATCCCCGACGATCCTGATGATCCGGAAGACCCGCCGATCGACACAACTGGCATCCACGGTCTCACCCTTTCCACTCCCACCATCTTCCCCAACCCCTTCAACGACCAGCTGACCATACGTTCTGAGGGGAATGTTCCTTACCATTCCATCAAAATATTCAACAGCATTGGAGAATTGGTTTACTGCGATATTCCCCGACCACATGGTGGCATTCCAACGCTATATGGGGATTACACCATTGGCACAGGAAATTGGCCAGCGGGCATTTACTTTGTACATATAGATGCTGGAAAGTCAAGTTGTATGAAGAAAATGGTGAAATTAAGTGAAGGGAATGGCATCAGAACCCTCTATATTAGAATTGAGAATTGAGAATTGAAAGGTGAGATAACTCGAATTCAGATATGAAAAAAAGACTTTTATTGGTTGTCGTAGCTCTGTTAAGCCTCACAAGCTGCACAAAATACAACTTCCACCGCCAGTGGCACGGAACTTATCATTACGTCTGCAAGACCAGTCATTGGTCCGGTGCTGGGCAATATTATCATGACACAACCTATTATTCTGAGGGCGAATTACTTGTATCAGGAGTCAAAGGCAGCAAGGATGTATTTATTGCATTATTGCCAGACTCCTCTCACACATGGCAATGTGCTCTCACGGCAGACATGGAACTCAATTTAGTGGACAGCGAAATAGATTACAGAGGGTTCGGGGGCTGTTTTATCAGCCCTGACAGTTTATATTTTTTTTGCAGCAATTACAGTCCCGGCGGCGGGTACAACGAAGAATACAGCTGCAAGAAACAATAGTAGATTCATTTGCATATCTTAGCAATTTACTTTTTTAATTTTATAACAATAATCATTTAATAATGAAAAGAATAGCAACCATCATTTTGTCATTGCTCACCTGCACGCTTTATGCACAGGTGGATTGGGAGTATGGAATCGACAACATGGAGTGCACCACCATCACGGTAGGCAAGAAGGCCTCGGCAGACGGCAGTGTGATGACCTCGCACACCGACGACAGCGGTCGCAGCCGCACCAACATCATGGTGGAGCCTGCCGCCGACCATGCGGCGGGCGAGATGGTGACGTTGTACAAGCGCAAGGCTTGTCCGTCGGGCACCGCCCCGATGCCGACCTACTGCTACGAGGAGACCGGCAAAATACCGCAGGTGGCGCATACCTACCAGTACCTCAACACCGCCTATCCTTGCATGAACGAGCACCAGCTGGCCATCGGCGAATCGACTTTCGGAGGCCGTAGCGAGCTGAAGAGCGACGTGGGCATGATCGACTGTCAGATGCTGTGTGCCCTGATGCTGCAGCGCTGCACCACAGCGCGGGATGCCATCCGTACAGCCGGCGCGTTGCTGAAAGAGTATGGCTGGATTGACGGAGGCGAGTGCCTCACCATTGCCGACAAGAACGAGGTGTGGCATTTGGAAATTGTAGGTCCCGGCAAGGGCAAGATGGGCGCCGTTTGGGCGGCTCAGCGCGTACCCGACGACCATGTGGGAGTGAACGCCAACGCCTCCACCATCCGCGAAATCAACCTGAAAGACAAGGACTACTTCATGGCTTCCGACAACGTGTACAGTGTGGCCGAGGAGAACGGCTGGTACGACAAAAAGAAAGAGACCTTCCGTTTCGCCTACGCCTATGCGCCCGACAGTCGCCAGCACATGGCCTGCCGCCGCAGGGAGTGGCGCGTGTTTGACCTGCTCGCCCCCTCGCTCAAGTTAGATCCCAACATGGAGAACTACCCCTTCTCGGTAAAGCCCGACTCATTGGTGAAGCTCTCCGACATGGTGCGCGTGTTCCAAGATTACTATGAAGGCACCGAGTACGACATGCGTAAAAACCTGACAGTGACCGACAAAGAGGGCAAGAGCGTGATGTCGCCGCTGGCCAATCCGTTCATGAAGAGCGACGAGCTGAAGCTGCACAAAATCAATGGTGGCTGGCACGAGCACGGCGAGCGCAACATTGCGGTATGGTTCACGGTGTATGCCACCATTCTGCAGTGCCGTGCCGACCTGCCCGACGAGGTGGGCGCGCTCTGCTGGTTCTGTCTCGACAACGTGGCCTCCTCGGTATATGTGCCCATCTACGCCAACTGCAGCGATCTGCCGGACGAGTACGAGACCTGCGGTCGCGAGACCGGTTTCAGCCGCGATGCCGCCTGGTGGGGATTTAACCGCCTGGGAACACTTGCCTGCCAGCGTTGGGGCGACATGCGGAAATACATCGACAATGCCTGGAAGCCCCTACAGAAAGAGTTCTTCGACAACCAGACGGCTACCGAGCAGCAGGCGCTCCAGCTGTTGGAAAAGGACCGTACAGCAGCCATCCGCTTCCTTACGCAATACACTAATAATCAGTGCAAAACTGCATTAGACAAGGCATGGCAGACTGGCGACCTCATCTGGACCAAGTTTGACGGAGCGTGGTAAGAATGCGGGGTGGATATATTTTTTGTAACAAATTTTATAAACATACGTAGGTTGAAAAGAAAAATTTGTATTTTTGCCTGACGAAATCAACAAAATCAACCGATATGAAAATCAAAAAATACTTCATACTTCTTATCCTCTTGATTTTCTGCACTTCCGGCATCATGGCGGAGAACTGCAAGCCTGCTTATCGCAATGTGAGAAAAATCTCAAAGAATAAAAAAATGCAGAGCAAGCGCAGCAAAGCCTACAAAAAACGCACCTCTGCCAAATCGAAGAGCTCGCGTCCTATCAATACCACATACGTTGTAAGAAGCAAACGCAAAACCACCTACCATTACTAAAATGGGAAGATGGTCCCGATTGGTGGCACTCTGCACCCTGCTTTTAGCAAGCTCGGTGTTGCATGCCCAAACATTATACGATTTCGGATTCATCAGAACACAGCAGCCCCCTGTTCATCACGACGGGAGGCTGTTGCTTTTTTCATGGGGCGGCGGAATTAACTCGGTAAGTTGCTCCCCCTTCGACCTGAATGGCGACAGTTATCCTGACCTTATCCTGTTTGAAAAGCACGGCAACCGTCTGCTCACCTTCATCAACAACGGTATCGATGACAGTTGCAGTTATACCTTGGCGTTAGAATACGCCCAGCGCTTCCCCACCCTGCACGACTGGGTGATCTTTCGCGACTACGACACCGACGGCCGGCTCGACATCTTCACCTACGGCACCGCCGGCATCACCATATACCATAATATATCTATAGGAACACAACTGGAGTTCGAATGCGTGACTACGCAATTGCAGTCGGAGCAGTATGGGCAGCTCACGAACCTGTATGCCTCGCCCGATGACTATTTGGCCATTGAAGATGTGGATGGCGATGGTGATTTGGACATCTTAAATTTTTGGTTATTAGGAAAATACGTGCATCTTCATCGGAATTATTCGATGGAAAATTATGGCGACTGCAACCATCTGAATTTCAAGTTAGAAGACGAATGCTGGGGACATTTTGAGGAAGGCGGTGAAGACAACAGCATTCTGTTGAACAGCAGTTGCGGGCGGAAGAGCGAGCCCACCCGGCACGTCGGTTCCACCATCGTGGTGCGCGACCTCACCGGCAACGGACTGCCCGACATGGTGCTTGGCGATATTGACTACCCCAACCTCGTGTTTTTGCAGAACGGTGGCACATTAGATGATGCACTGATGGTGGCCATCGACACGCTGTTTCCCAACCCAGAGCAGCCCGTGCGCCTCTACTCGATGCCGGTGCTCAGCTTCGTGGACATCGACAACGACGGTGTGGAGGAACTGCTGGCCTCCCCCTCCGACCCGGTACTAAACAAGTCGCAGGACTTGAACAGCGTATGGGGATATCGCATCAATGAACAATCTCAGTATGAAAAATTTACAGAGAACTTTCTACAAGATGAAATGATCGATGTGGGCAGCGGTGCCGCGCCAGTTTTCTACGACTGGGATGGCGACGGGCTTGCCGATCTGTTTATCGGCAACTATGGCCGGTACGAAGGTTCGGTGCTGATCAATGGGTTTCTCACCTCCTCCTTCATCTCGTCCATCACCTATTACCACAACAGCGGCAGCGAGACAGAGCCCGCCTTCGAGTGGGTGACCGACGACTTCGGCGGCTTGTGGCAGTATGGTCTCATCGGACTGCATTCTGCCTTCTGCGACCTTGACGGCAACGGCACCACAGACCTGCTGTGCGGCACCAGCGACGGGAATATCCTCCTGTTCAGCAACCGCAATCTGCCGCCTGCCCTCCCCGACTTCGAAGCACCCAACAGCGACTTCATCAGCCACGACTTCGGCGACTTTGCCAAGCCGCAGCTTTTCGACCTCGACCGTGACGGCCATACCGACCTGCTGGTAGGCAACCGCCGCGGACGCATCGCGTATTTTCGTAACACCTCCAACACGGATATTTGTAATTTTCAATTCGTTACCGACACTTTAGGCGGGGTGGATGTGCGCGATGCAGAGTCCTCCTACTTCGGTTTCTGCGCGCCATGGTTCTTCCGCAATCAGGCTGATGAAACCGTACTGTTCTGCGGCAGCGAGCAGGGCGAAATCTTCTATTACCAAAACATCGACAACAACCTTACGGGGACCTTCGTGCAGGATGAAGTGGCCTGGAGTGAAATGGGAACCGACTGGCACACCTACAACCGTGAGGGGCTGCGCACCGTGCCGGCCGTAACAGACCTCAACGGCGACGGCTATCTTGAAGTGGCTATCGGCAACTATGCGGGCGGCGTGACTTTGTTTTCTGGCACCACACCTCCGCCTGTCAGCATTACACAATATCCTACTGTACAATTCATTACATCAATAAAAGCATTCCCCAACCCAACCCACGATCACTTTACCCTGGTAAGTGAAGGCGGCGGACAACTCCTCGTGACCGATGCCATGGGGCGGCTCATTCTGCGCCGTGAGGTGACGGAGAATGAATCCGTAATGGTGGGCTGCAGCGGGTGGCCGACAGGCATCTATTTCTGCGAAGTACGTTCTGACAGAGGCCGTCAAACCTGCAAAATAGTAGTGGTACGATAGGTGAAAATAATTGCCGAAAGCGAATTCCCGATTCCGAATTAAATCGTATTTTTGCACTCTCAAAATTTAAACAACAAAATTCATAATAAAAGATAATGAAACGCACAAAAATCATTGACGCCATCAAGCGTTACGAAGAGATTGGATTAGGTAGCACTGTCAGCGTAAAAGGCTGGGTAAGAACGAAAAGAGGCAACAACGCCGTAGCTTTCATCGCACTGAACGACGGCTCCATCGTGCATAATCTCCAGATTGTGGCCGACCTTTCCCGTTTTGACGAGGAGTTGATGAAAAAAATCACCACAGGTTCCTGTCTGCACGTCACCGGCACGCTGGTGGAGTCGCAGGGCAAAGGACAGGTGGTAGAAGTACAGGCCCAAGAGATTGAGGTGTACGGCACCGCCGACCCCGAGACCTATCCGTTGCAGAAGAAAGGCCACAGCTTGGAGTTCCTCCGCGAGATCGGCCATCTGCGTCCCCGCACCAACTACTTTGGCTGCGTGCTTCGTCTGCGTCATGCCATGGCATTTGCCATCCATAAATATTTCAACGACAGAGGGTTCTACTATTTCCACACACCGCTCATCACCGCCTCCGATGCAGAAGGCGCCGGCGAGATGTTCAACGTTTCCACCCTCGATCCCAACAACCTGCCCATGACTCCCGACGGCAAGGTGGACTACACCAAGGACTTCTTCGGGAAGCATGTCAGTCTGACCGTTTCCGGACAGCTGGAAGGCGAGCTGGGTGCGCTCTCGTTGGGCAGCATCTACACCTTCGGTCCCACCTTCCGCGCCGAAAACAGCAACACCCCGCGCCACCTCGCCGAGTTCTGGATGATTGAACCCGAAGTGGCCTTCAACGACATCACCGACAACATGGACCTCGCAGAGGATTTCATCAAATACCTCGTACAATACGCTTTGGACAACAACATGGATGACCTCCAGTTCCTCAACGACATGTTTGACAAGGAGTTGATTGAACGAATGAAATTTGTGGTCGCCCACGATTTTGTACGTCTCGGCTACACAGAGGCCATCGACATTTTGGAGAAATCGGGCAAGAAGTTCGACTTCCCCGTGAAGTGGGGCATCGACTTGCAGTCGGAGCATGAGCGTTATCTGGTGGAGAATCATTTCAAGAAGCCCGTTATCCTGACCGACTATCCGAAGGAGATCAAGGCATTCTATATGAAGTTGAATGATGACGGCAAGACCGTTCGTGCCATGGACGTTTTGTTCCCGAAGATTGGAGAGATCATCGGCGGTTCGGAACGCGAGGAGAGCTACGAAAAGCTGATGCAGCGCGTGCAGGAGCTGCACATCCCCGAGAAAGATGTGTGGTGGTATTTGGAGACCCGCAAATATGGTACCGCCCCGCACTCAGGCTTCGGTCTCGGTTTCGAGCGACTGCTGTTGTTTGTCACCGGCATGACCAACATCCGCGACGTCATCCCCTTCCCGCGCACGCCGCAAAACGCAGAGTTCTAATTTATGGCAGAGCGGCTACGCATCTGGCTTATCATCAACCCGATATCAGGCACCCGTCATGGTGAAGATATCGGGTTATTGGCACGTAACACCCTCGACAACAGCCGTTTCGACCTCACCTTGCGCTACACGGAGCGCAAAGGTCACGGAGCGGAAATCGCCCGCGAGGCGGTGGCGGCGGGGGTGGACATCGTGGCGGCGGTGGGTGGAGACGGCACCATCAACGAGGTAGCCTCGCAGTTGGTGGGCAGCCGGACGGCGCTCGCCATCATCCCGCACGGTAGCGGCAACGGTCTCGCCTACCACCTTCAGATTCCCATCAACGTGAGGAAAGCCCTCGCCGTGATCAACGACCTGCGCATCGAGAAGATGGACGTGGGGTATGTCAACGGGAAGCCCTTCTTCAGCATTGCCGGCATCGGCTTCGACGCCAAGGTTGCCTACGACTTTGAGGCTGACCCGCGCCGAGGATTTTTCACCTACTTCAAGCACATCCTCCACAACTACTTCCAATACCAGTCGTGCGATTACCACATCATCTACGACGGACAAAACATTGACACACAGGCATTTTTCATCACTTTCGCCAACTCCTCGCAGTGGGGGTATAATGTGAGAATTGCGCCGATGGCCTCGATGCACGACGGGCTGTTGGATGTGTGCATGGTGAAACGTCCCAAGATGTTGCTGAAGATGCTGAATGTAGATTTGCCCAAGCTACTCAACAGCCGTTTCGACAAATCGTCCATCGTGCAATATCTGGCGTGCCAGCGCATTAGCATCGAGCCGGCGGTTCCCCACCCCATCTACCTGCACATCGACGGCGACACGGCCGGACTGGTGGAGAAGGTGGAGATTGAGATGAAGCGCGAGGTGCTGAACGCCGTCGTGCCGCTGGGACTGATTTAAGTTGAGAATTGAGAATTGAGAATTGAGAATGGAAAATTGAAAATTTTTATCAACAATTTACCAACAGGTTTTCAACAGCAGGAAACGTCGCTTTTTTGCATTTTTTAAGACAAATTCTGCCATTTTTCGTACAAAAATTCCAAAATTCACAACCCCCTCTATGCCCAAAAGTTACAGAGTGGTTGGGGGATGAAACTTACTCAGCAGCAAATTGCGGTTTTTTTTGCGTAAAGCGACCTGCTATCTCAAAGCACATTGCAAATATTTACAAATTAGGCGAATTGGATGAAAATAGCGCTTATTCCATTTTGGAATATATGGGGAATGACGAGAAACAACTGTACACTGCCAAGGCCTATAATTTGCATATGGTTCGTTCCGTCGGATCGATGTGAAATCTCAGCGAAAAATTTCTTAAAAAAAACTTCACTTTTGAGTTAAGTATTATTATTTTTTTTATTTTTGCAACGTCAAAATTTAAACTAAAACAACTATGAAAAATGCTACATTAAAAACTATTGAGAGTAACGATTCTGTCAGTTTGTATTCCATCTGCTTCAATGGATCTGACGAGAGTGAATTTGAGAAATTTCTTATCAAGTTCAAAGATGAGTCAAAATTAAATAAGGATTTTCAACTGATTTTAGTGGCACTTTCAAGAATCGTAGAACGTGGAGCTTTAGAACGATTCTTTAGAGTGGAAGGGAAAATGAATGATGATGTATGTGCCTTATCTCTGGATTCTCACAAATTGCGTCTATATTGCCTCCGCATCTCCAATCAGATTCTAATTTTAGGAAATGGAGGCATAAAAGACACAAGGACATATCAGGAAGATACAGAATTGTGTGGCTATGTCATGGAACTTCAAAAATTTGATAAACTTCTGAAAGCAGCACAGAAAAATGGAACTGTAAGTATTGACAAAAATTATATAATCGGATTGGAAGGAGTAACTTTTGAATTATGATAACAAATCCTTTATTCAGAGAATGTCTGGCTCAAGTAACGCCAGAAACAAAAGCTGAGTTTGAGTTGTCTTTTGCCATTGCTGAAAAAATCGACAGCCTGCTGAAAAAAAATGGCATGACACAACGAGCATTGGCAGAAAAGCTCGGCAAAAAAGAATCGGAGGTATCAAAATGGCTCACAGGACGCCATAATTTTACAACTAAAACACTGGCTCACATTTCCTTAGCATTAGGAGAAGATATCATCACTGTACTGTAGCACCATACTAACACATTGAAAATTAATTACAATGCCCCCCTACTTCGGCAGGAAATTGATAGAGATCTCGTAGTAGCGGGCCACTTTTTTGCCTTTCACCTTGGTGGGCTCCCACGCCGGCATACTAGCGACCAACCGCTTGGCTTCCTTGTCCAACAGCGGGTGAAGCCTCTTCACTACTCTCACTCTTGAGATATGGCCGTCGGCATTGACCAAGAACCTCACCACTACCACACCATAAGCACACCCTTTCGGACCCCAGTCTTCGGGATAGGTCATGTTCTTATCGATATATTCATCACACTTCCATCCCCATCCCCATTCCCCAGGGAAGTGAGCTGCCTCGCATTTTGCCTCCACACGGCCGTCTCGGGTATACCAAGTCTTATTTCTATTTTTGCGCTTCATGACCACCGGATGTCGAGGGGCATACGTCACCGTACCATCCGGCTCAATCAACGGCCTTGTATAGATGACTTCAATGCCGTCTAAGGTTGTTACAGAATCGGCAGGGGTGATACTCTGCGCGGCGGCCGTCCCACCTATGATGGACAAGCCAGCAGCGACGCCAGCAATGGCCACTTTCTGAGCCATCATCCGGCGGGCCTTCAAAGATCGCTCCAACAGGCGCACCTCCTCCTCACAGCGCGGACAAGTACCGCTGCACTCTCCCTCAAACGTGCATTCGGGGATCTCCAAATCGATGTTATTGGCCTCGGCCACCGTGCGGCGCACCGACTTCAGGTATTGGCAGATCGATTTCCCTTTCATGGATGATGAAACTAAAAATTCGCTTGCAAAAATAGTTTTTTTTTTGAGAAATTCACCATAAAAAATGAATTTAATAAAAAAACTTGGAATTATTTAATTAATTAACAAAATATTTGTAATTTTGCCACCAGTAATTATTACCCAACTTTTACACCATGACTAACGCAAAACTAACTTTGATTACCAACAATTTACAGCAAATCCAACAGAAAATTCACACGATACGAGGCCAGCGCGTAATGCTTGACAGAGACTTAGCGGCGCTCTACGGGGTGGAGACTAAAACCCTGAATCAAGCGGTCAAACGCAACATCAAACGTTTTGAGGGTGAAGACTTCATGTTCCAACTTACAAAAGAAGAGGTACAAGAAGCATGTTTAAGGTCACAAATTGTGACCTTAAACAATGGCCGCGGGCAACACTCCAAATACCTTCCCAACGCATTTACCGAACTGGGAGTGGCGATGCTCAGCAGTGTACTGAAATCAGAAACAGCGATTAGCATTAACCGTGAAATCATGCGGGCTTTCGTGATTTTCCGTCACATAATCAAGCAACCCATGCCCGACAACAATGCAGAACTACGGGTGGAGATTCAGACGTTGCGCGAGGAGATGGAGGAAATTCTAGCCGATCAGAACGACATCAACGAGGAGACTCGTGCCCAGCTGGATGCCATCAGCATGGCGTTGTCCGAATTACAGTGCGAACGGCAGCGGTCAACGAAAAGCAATCCAATAGGATTTGTGAAGCCGAAAGAAACAGATTAGCCATTGGTAATTCCCAAAATATCATGTATCTTTGCAACCTAAAACCACAAGCTCATGGCAAAATCGAAAAGTCTCTTTTTCTGCAAACACTGCGGCTATCAATCCTCGCAATGGATGGGAAGATGTCCCTCCTGCGGCGAGTGGAACACCTTTGAAGAGGAGGTGGTGGACCGAGGCGACGCCGGCAAGGGCAAGTCGTCGATTGTGAAGAGCGCGCAGAACTTCCCGAAACTGCTGTCGGAGATCTCGCTGGTGCAGGTGCCACGCATCCCGACCCGTTTCCGCGAGTTCGACAACGTGCTGGGCGGCGGCATCGTGGCCGGCTCCATCATCCTGCTGGGCGGCGAACCCGGCATCGGCAAGTCCACCCTGCTGCTCCAGATGGCCCTGCAAATCACCGACAAGAAAATCCTGTACATCTCCGGCGAGGAGAGCGAGTCGCAGCTGAAGATGCGCGCCGAACGGCTGTTCCCGAAGCACCAGCCCGACAACTTCCTCATCCTCACCGAGACCGACACCAACCAAATCTTTGAGCACGTCAAGTCGGTAAAACCCGACCTGCTGATCATCGACTCCATACAAACCCTTCAGAGCCAACTAATTGACTCGGCCGCCGGTTCTATCTCACAGATCCGTGAATGTGCCGCTGAGTTCCAACATTTCGCCAAAAGCACCGGTACGCCGGTGTTTCTCATCGGCCACATCACCAAAGACGGTTCGCTGGCCGGTCCGAAGATTCTGGAGCATATTGTGGACACGGTGCTGCAGTTTGAGGGCGACATCCACTACGGCTACCGCATCGTGCGGTGCATCAAAAACCGCTTCGGATCCACCTCCGAGTTGGGCATCTTCGAGATGCAGGGCAACGGCCTCCGCGAGGTGCTCAACCCGTCGGAAATTCTCGTGTCGGACCGCGACGAAGACTTCAGCGGCAGCGCCATCTCAGTGGTGATGGAAGGTACCCGCGCCATGACCATCGAGATACAGGCGCTGGTGAGCAGCGCGGTGTATGGGACACCGCAGCGTGCCGCTACCGGCTACGACATCCGCCGGCTCAACATGCTGCTGGCCGTCTTAGAGAAACGGTGCCACTTCAAACTCGGGGCGAAGGATGTGTTCATCAACATCGCCGGCGGCATCCATGTTGACGATCCCGCCATCAACCTCGCCATTGTGGCCGCCATCCTCTCCTCCGCCGCCGACCTTCCCATCGACACCAAGACCTGCTTCGCCGGCGAGATGGGACTGAACGGCGAAATCCGTCCCGTGCCTCGCATCGAGCAACGCATCGCCGAGGCCGACAAACTGGGCTTCACCCGCATGTTCCTCTCCAAATACAACCTGAAAGGCATCCAGCGAAAGAATTATAAAATCCAACTGATTCCCATCTCCAAGATCGAGGAGATTTATAAACAGCTGTTTGAGTGAACAATTTATCAAATCAGAATACATTGTGAACGGAATATCTTGCATTGCAATTGGCCGTTCAGACAACTTCGAAGCGATGTGTGAACTTGAATTATTGCAAGATTAAAGGGGATAATCCCGTTGTTAATTGTAAATTGTCAATTGATATGAAGACTTCCATCCGCTTCTATAACGACCGCGAGGTGCGGGCTGTGTGGGACGAGAGCCAAAACAAATGGTGGTTCTCGGCTACCGATGTTGTACGGGCCATCAACAATGAACCCGACTATGTCAAGGCAGGAAACTACTGGCGCTGGCTGAAAAAGAAACTCAAGGCTGATGGTGTCCAACTCGTGAGCGTCACTCACGAGTTCAAATTTGAGGCACCGGACGGGAAAAAACGTGCTGCCGATGCACTTGATGATAAATGTGTGCAAACCTTGGCAAAGCATTATCCCAACAATCGTGCAAACGCTTTCTTGGATTGGTTCACCTACAGCGACAACACCATTGACGGGAAAAGCCGAAAAAAAGCTTACGCTCTTTTTGAAAGCGGATTACTGAAATCGTTGGAACCGGGAAGCATTAAGTGCTTGCAACAAATTCACGCATATATTTTTGGCGGACTTTATGATTTCGCAGGTCAAATACGATCGAAAAATATAAGCAAGGGAGGATTTACCTTTGCTAATGCATTACATTTTTCAGTTATTCTGCCTAACATTGAAAATATGCCCGAAACCACCTTTGACGAGATAGTGGATAAATACGTGGAGATGAATGTGGCGCACCCCTTTATGGAAGGCAACGGTCGCAGCACCCGCATCTGGTTAGATTTAATGTTGAAACGTTCATTGAAGAAATGTGTGGATTGGAGCAAGATCAATAAAAACGATTATTTGGAAGCAATGCGAAAGAGCGTGGTGGATGCCGCTTGCATAAAAGAATTACTGCTGTCAACCCTCACCGACAAGATCTACGACCGCGAGCTGTTTATGAAAGGGATTGATTATTCTTACTATTATGAGGAGCGATGAACGATGAGCATTGTAAATTTTTAATTATGAAAAAGTCGGAATATAATTTGATACTGGTGAAGAGCAAGGCGTTTGCGTTGAGGATAATACGGCTGTATAAATATCTGTGTGAAGAGAAAAAGGAGTTTGTGTTGTCTAAACAGGTGCTCCGTAGCAGTACATGTATCGGTGCAAATGCAATGGAGGCTTCTTTTGAAAGCATTATACAGAAAACAAAGATCTAATAACAAGCATCCTCAAATCTTCCCGCTCAAAATAATTGTACATTGTAAATTGTAAATTATAAAAATGTCCCCTGAAGAGAGAAACCTTATCATCGAATTAGTGAAACGCGAAGTGGTGCCCGCCATAGGGTGCACCGAACCGATGGCTGTGGCATTAGCCGCCGCCCGCTGCACTGAGATTTTGGGCAGTGTGCCGAAACAGATCAGCGTGGAGCTGAGCGCCAACATGTTGAAAAATGCCATGGGGGTCGGCATACCCGGCACCGGCATGGTGGGACTGCCCATCGCCATCGCATTAGGCGCCATGGCCGGCAAGTCGGAATACCAGTTGGAGGTGCTGCGCGACATCACCCCCGAGGATGTGGAGAAAGCCAAGGCCTACATTGCCCAGCAGCGCATCCATATCAGTCAGAAAAAAGACACCGAAGAGAAGCTGTATATTGAGGTGGTCGGACATAACGGGGAGGACAAGGCGCGGGTGGTGATCCGCGGCGAACACACCCACTTCAGCCACCTGTCGAAGAACGGCGAGGTGCTGCTTGACGAGGGAGTGACCTCCACGACAGCGGAGGCGGGCAAGGCGCCCCGTCTCACGATGCGGCAGGTGTATGAGTTTGCCACCACCGCACCCGTCAACGAGATACGTTTCATTTTGGAGAGTGCCGAGCTGAACAAGCGGGCGGCGGAGATGTCGCTGCTGGCCAACTACGGTCACGCCTTGGGGCGCACCATCTTCACGCAGCCGAAGGAGCAGTTTTTCGGCAACGGCATCTACTCGAAGATTCTCGCCTACACCTCCGCCGCCTGCGACGCGCGTATGGCGGGCGTGAAGGTGCCCGTGATGAGCAACTCGGGCAGCGGCAACCAGGGCATCGCCGCAACGCTGCCGGTATGGGTATATGCCAAGGAGCGGCTGAAGAGCGAGGAGGAGCTCATCCGCGCACTGATGCTGAGCCACCTGACGGTCATCTACATCAAGCAGAGTTTCGGACGCCTCTCGCCGCTGTGCGGCTGTGTGGTGGCCGCCACGGGTTCCGCCTGCGGCATCACCCACCTCATGGGCGGCGACTACCAGCAGGTGGTCTATGCCGTGAAGAATATGATCGCCAACATCACCGGCATGATCTGCGACGGGGCCAAGCCCAGCTGCGCCCTGAAGGTGGCGACGGGCGTGTCCACCGCCGTGCTCTCCGCCATGCTGGCCATGGAAGACAAAACCGTAAGCCCCGTGGAGGGCATCATTGATGAAGACATTGAGAAGTGCATCCGCAACCTCGCCAACATCGGACTTCAGGGCATGGCCGCCACCGACAGTCTGGTGCTGGACATCATGACACAGAAGGGGTAAGGAGAGGGCTACTTCCCCGCCGGAAGGCTCATCCGATAACCGTGGTAACGGTTCATCACTGCCTCCACATAGTTGACGGTATGGCGCCCCGGATAGTAACCGCATTTCACAACCGGGTCGGAGTAGTATTTGTGTTCCTTTTTTAAGAGAAGATACTGGGAGACCTCTTTCCATAAGGTGACATCGCCGCCATATTTAATGCAGAGCTCGCAGGCATCCACAACGTGACCGCTGCCGGCGTTGTAGGCCGCCGCAACGTAATAGAGCCGCTCGTCGGCATCTTCCACATACTTGGCAAACATGTGGTCAAGGCGGGCCAACAGCCGCACCCCCGCACAGATCTGCTGCTCCACCGAAGAGGTGTCGCTGACCCCGAAATTGGCTGCCGTGGCAGGCATCATCTGCATAACACCAAAACTTCCTCCCATCCCCACCAAGTCGGTCTTGAAGCCCGACTCCTGCCGTATGATGGAAGATACAAACCGCCAGTCCACACCATATTTCGTACCGTAACGCTTCATAACGGCATCGTAAGAGGAGATGCTGCGCTTGCGTTTTTCACGTCCACCGCCCAGAATATAACGGGAGTGAGGATGAAAATACTTGTTGCATAGTTTGGCGTATTTCTCTGTCTGTCTGAACGATACGAGCCAATTGTTAATACTGTCATTCTTGGAGATGTTGGCTGGATTGAGCACCCAGCGGCGTTCCACCTCTGGACCGATACTCTTCACAATCTGCAAATCAGAATAGAAGGGGTTGAGCATGATGGCTGTATTGCAGTCGGTGACGAGATAGTGGATGCTGTCGTCTTGCAGTAGTTCCACCAGTTCCTCGGCCAGAAGCGTATCGGAGCAGAACTGCCATTTCCCGTTTACTACCGGAAGCGAGTCGTTGTTGATGATGCAGGGGAAATGGGAAGGGACATGGATAACATCGGCTGTATCGGGGAGAGCTTTTCGATGTTGAAGGAGCACTGGATGAAAAGTGGAATGCGGTTCTGATAAGCAGAGCTTGTCGCGGTTGGACTGGTTGGGGTCCACATCGAAGGCGATGATGTCAAAGTCGCTGGTGAAGAAATGGGAGCGCACCTCTTCAGGGTCTGTGGTAAAGGTGAATTGGATGTCTTTCTGGAGCGAGTCACCAAGGATGTTCAGCAGTTCGTACTGGAAGCCGACTGTCGTACCACGATAAAGAAAGTAATCGGAAGAGTGGCAGAACAGCAGCACGTGAAGGGTGTTGGTGCGGTTCTCCACATAAACCACGTCATCTTTTGGGATGGGGGTATAGACCGGTTGGGGACGACACAACACCAACAGCATCACCACGGCGGTGGCGATGGCAAAGGCGGCGTACAGAAAAACGGAACGTTTGTTCAAAACTACTGGGCTTCGGTAGCCAAAATGTACTGCTCGACGGCCTCACCAGGTTCAAGTTTCACACGACCGGTGCCCACATAATAATCACGATGCTGAATATTATTAGTATCGATCCAAGAGCTGTCGTACACGGCTTCCACATCCAGAAGAGCTTCGTATTTGAAGGTATGGGTGAAGACACCATTCTGGTCGGTATAGCCTTCGGCTTTGGCGAAGTCGGCATAATTGTCTTCCAGGCCGACACGCACCATGCAGTGGGGCAGTGCGTCGGCGGTGTCGATGCCAGTAGTGGTTTTATGGACATGAAGAACCAAATCACAGACGGGTTCCTTGCACTGTGTGAAAAGCGTCACGAAACAGATGGCGGCCAGCGCATAAAAAGCAATTGCAATTTTCTTCATTTTCATCAGATTTTTATAAAATTATTTGAACCGCAAAAGTAAACAAAATTTCTCAATTTGCAAGCCTTCATACGAAAATTCACAATTTTTGTTTCACGGGGGGTGCAATCTGCGCTCATCGGTTGGAGTAATCGGAAAAAAGATGTATTTTTGCAAGTTCAAATTTTGTATAGTGGAAAATAGCAGAAAATTCATCATATTCGGGCTGGGGAACGCTGAAGACCAATATACTGGCACTCGTCATAATATTGGTTTTGAGGTAGTTAATGCTTTGGCGAAGAAATTGTCGGTCACTTTCCGCACCGACCGTCATGCCTACGTGGCGGAGGGGAAATACAAGGGCCGCACGCTCATCTTGGTGATGCCCACCACCTATATGAACCTGAGTGGCAAGGCGGTGAAATACTGGATGGAGCATGAGAAGGTGGAGGAAGACAACATTTTGGTCATCTGCGACGACATCGACCTGCCGCCCGGACAGCTTCGCATGAGAGGAAAAGGCAGCGGCGGCACGCACAACGGGCTGAACGACATCATCGAGCGGGTGGGCAACGGCGACTTCCCGCGGCTGCGTTTCGGCGTTGGCCACGACTTCCCGCAAGGCTACCAGATCGAGTATGTGCTGGGACGGTTCGACAAGAAAGAGATGACCGAGACCATCGAACCGGCCATCGAGACCGCCACCGAGATGGTGCTTTCGTTCGCCACAGCAGGCCTCCAGCGCACCATGAGCCAGTTCAACACCCCGAAAAAGAAACCCACACCAACCCCCGACACCGATGAGAAATAGAGTCCTCACCCTCATATTTGTGCTGACGGCGGCTTTTTCCGCCCTCCACGCCACCAACGGCGACTCGCTGAAGCGCGCCCTTCCCCTTCCCTCCCCGATGGGCGGACAGGAGATACAGTTGCAGAACAAGGAGTTGGAAAACTATCTGCACATCGGCTTCCGTCTCGGCACCGACTTCGTGATCAGCAACCGCCAGCTGTCGAACTTCGACAAGTTGGAGAGCGTTTTTTCCGGCACCTTCGGCTTCTTCGCACGAGGCGGCTACCAGTATGTGTTTGGAGAGTTGGGACTTCAGTACATGTTTTTCAAAGGGCATTATGAAGCCTACACCCTTGACTCCGTCTTCATGGGCAGAGAGACGGTGGAGAGCCGCTACCTGCAAATTCCGCTCCGCGTGCTCGGCTATTTCCCTGTAGGTCAGCGCAAAATTGTGGCCCTCATGCCCCATATCGGCATCATGTACCAGCCGCTCATCCATGTCACCAACAACGACATCAAATATAGCAAGCACAACCTCATGCAGCACCAGTTCCTCTATCAGGCGGGATTTGGTTGCCGCATCAAATTCTTCACCGTGGAGGTGGCATATAAGCGCGCCATCAGACCTTTCTTCCAAGACAGAACCTCAGTAAAACAATCGTTTATCAACGTGATGGTCGGATTCCAATTTTAGCATTTTCTATGAAACACTACCGCTATCTCATCCTTCTTCTCCTGCTTCCCCTGGCAGCTTTTCCGGCTTTTGCCCAGGAGGAGAAAGAGGAGGCGGAAGACCCGTTCCATCATGAGGTGGACTCCGCAATGGCCATCTCTCCCTCCTATCTTCCCACATCCTACACCCAATGCGGCACCACTTTCTTCCAACCTGTTGATTACAAAGAAATTGACACCACCATCGGATTGGTCTATCAGTTCGACCCCCTCTTACGAAATGAGAACCTGTTCCAATCTTTGGGCATTCACGGACAGGCACACAAGCCGATGAATTTCTCTTTCACCAAAGAGCCCGGTTTTTCGCTGTTCACCAATCCCTATCCCCTATATTTCAAAAATCAAAGCGATTTAAAATACTACAAACTAAAGACTTCCTATACCCAAATTGCGTACACCTACAGTTTAGAGACCGAGAACACCCTTTATGCCACCCACGCGCAGAACATCCGCGACCTTTTCAACATCGCGTTCAACTTGCGCGGCTATCTCAATGAAGGGTATTTCAGCAACCAGAACACACGCAATATCGTAGCCGACATACTCGGTCATTTCCAGACGCGCAACGAGGTGTATGGTTTCCGCATCAGTTACATCATCAATTTTTTCAATATGCAGGAAAACGGCGGTTTGAAGAACATACAGGACTTTTACGACCACACCTCCAAACTGCTGTCGGGCTACAATATGAAACTTTACGATGCCACCTCGCGCACCCTCACCCACGACCTGATGTTCCAGCAGTATGTGAACATCAAATCGAAGAAGAAGACTAAGAGCGGCAACGACAAGCACTGGGGCACCTTCACCCATACGTTCCAGTTCCGGCACCAGAGTTATCTTTTCAGCGACTCCCCTACCGACTCCCTCTCTTATCCCAACAGTCCTTACTCTCTCGCCACCGACTCCATCAAGGACTCGCTGACCTTCTACACCATTTGCAATACCTTACAGTATTCGACCTTCAGGCCATACAAAGAGCCGATCAACCCAAACAACTTTGTGCATTTCACTGGCGGTATCACGCATGAGTACACCCATTTCCAGTCGGCATTTTACTTCGGCAACTCCTTTATACCTTTTGCACAAGCCCATATCCGTCTCCTCAAAGTCATCGACCTGCACGCCAAACTCGCCTACACCTTAGGGCGCAAGCCCAACGAAGAGAGCCGTGCCAGCGTGTCGGGTGGCTGCTACCAGAGAAACGACCTCTATTTTTCCGCCGCCATCCAGGCTCGATTAGACAAAAAAGAGAACCACCATATCGGCTGCGACTTCGACTTCTTCTACCTCACCCCCGACTACATCTTCTCCCATTTTTCTGACAATAAATTTTATTGGAATTTGAAATGGAAAAAGGAGAACATTGTACGTCTTTCCCCCTACTGGCAGTACAAGGACTATCGCATAGAGTTCAACTACTATATGCTCCACAACTACGTGTATTTCAATGAAGAACTCACCCCTACCCTGTTGGATGCTTACGCCAATATCATCCAGCTGCATCTCTACGCTCCCTTCCGCTATAAAGGGCTCGGCATCCTTTTCAACGGATACCTGCAATACTCCAACAAGGATGTGATACAGGTGCCTGTTTTTGCCGGCCAACTCGACCTTTTCTACCGTTTCAACATCTTCAAAAACAAAGCCCAACTCCAATTGGGGCTGAACGCCGCTTACAACACCAGTTACTATGCGGATGCCTACTACCCGCTACTGCACCAGTTCTACCACCAGCACGAGGTGAAGGTGGGCAACTACTGCTACCTTGACCTTTACCTTGCCATCCGCGTTCAGCGTATCAACATATTCTTCAAAGGTACCCATCTGCTCTGTGGTTTGATGGGGTTCCGTTATTTCACCACGCCCGACTATCCGATGCAGAGCCCCGGCTTCTCCGTCGGCATCACCTGGCGTTTTCACGATTAACCCACCATGTCCAACACCCGCCGACAAGAAATCTTCCACCACATCAACGTTGCCCTGCTGTTTCTCACAGCGGGGGCGTTCATCGCGAGTCAGTTTCTCTTTCTGACTCTTGCGTGCCTGTGGCTGCTGATGGCGATGATAGAGTGGAACTGGAAGGAGCGCTACAACACCCTGAAAGAGAGTCGTTTGTTGCCGCTTGCCGCCTGTTTCCTCGGGCTGTACCTCTGCTACGTGTTCAGTCCGCTGCTGTCGGCCAATGTGGGGAAGGCCATTTCCGACTGGGAATACAAGATCTGGTTTTTGGTGGCGCCGATCTGTGTCATGCCACTCATCCCGAGGCTAAAACGCTGGCAGTTTGTGCTGAGCCTCATCCTTTTCGTGGTGCCCATCCTGCTGTGGGCCATCATCAGCATGGCGCACTCCGCCTACATGTACCACCAGACCGGTTTCACCTTCCACCTGTTTTACCAACATGCCTGCCTGCAAACCTCCATTCCGCTCACCTTCTGTCACCCCTCCTATTTTGCTATGTATGAGATTATTGCATGGATCATCGCAGCGGAGTTATTACTGCGGAAAAACGATTGGGCAGAGCATCGCCGAGTGGGCATCGGGGTGGCGGTGTTGATGGGAATCACCCTGCTATTTCTGCCCATACACATCTTCTTTTTACAGTCGAAGATGGGTTTTGTGCTGTTCGGGGTCACTCTGCTCATCTATGTTGTGATTGCCCTGAACCGCGGAAAGCGGCGTTGGGTGCTCACCGCGTTGGTGCTGGCCGCCATCATCGGAAGTGTGGCCGGATACATTTACAAGGAACACGGACGGGTGACCAAGAACTGCGACAACCGCATCGCCAACAGTTTCATCAACCTGAAGACCGCCGACCGCGACGACCCGCGTGAGAGCAGTGCCATCCGTATAGCGTTGTGGAAGAACGCGATGGAAATCGGCAAAGAGCATTGGTTCTGTGGCATCGGTACGGGCGATGTGATTGATGAATTGCACGAGAAATCTGTTGAGCATCAGTACAAACACATTTCATCCGGCAAGTTCAACTGTCACAACCAGTACTTGCAGGTGTGGTTGGGCATCGGAGTTCCCGGGCTGCTCCTGTTTGTCGCCATTTTTGGCATTGCCTTTTTCATCTGCGTGCGCAAACGAAATCTGGCCGGTGCCATTATCATCGCGACATTTGCCCTTAACTTATTTGTAGAATGTATGTTGGAAAGATATGCGGGGGCAACCCTCATCCCCATTCTTACTGCCTTTATCTGCAGTATGCCACCAACTAAGCCGTACGTGGAAAAGTCGGCGTCACATAATCGCGAAGCTCTTCCATCAACTTCTTGCGAATGAAGAAGATACGACTCTTTACCGTACCAATTGACAGTCCCAACTCATCGGCAATTTCCTGATATTTATAACCATCCACAAACATCTCGAACGGTTTGCGCTGGTCGGGGTCTTTCGCGGTAATGCGTCCATTTATATCCTTTACAAAATACTGAATATCAGCACTGTCAGCAGGATTATAGCGATAATTCTCATACCCTTGCGGCACATGCGTTTCCGACACCACCAAGTTGCGCTGGTTCCTGCGATATTCGTTCAAAAAAGTATTGCGCATGATGGTGAACACCCATGCCTTCAGGTTGGTTTCCTCGCGGTATTGGTTGCTATAAAGCATCACCTTCAGATAGGTATTCTGAATCAAATCCTCCTGATCTTCCCGAACGGGAGTGAGCGAAGCGGCATACCGGCGCAAGTCGGCATCCATCAACATCACCTCCTGTATGATATTCCCTCTTTCGTTTTCCATTGGCATAAAATTACAATGGAAAGGGTATGCAAAGACCATACCAAAATGCCAAACTATCGCTTCCGCACCACCAATGGCGTGGTTTCTATCTCGTTGCTCTCGTGAAGGGACCTGTCAACTATATGACAGCGAAACAAAATGGTGTCGGTGGGATGAGTCAGGTCGTAGTCGTTGATATTCAAATTGATACTGATATCGCCTTCTATTGACTCTGGCACGCTGTTGCTCAGTCTTGGAATTCTTTGATTAAATGTAATCCCTTGAAATTCAATTTTTTGAAAAACACCATTAATCTTTTTATAATAATCGATAAAACAATTATAATAATAGTATGACGAACTGTCAAATGGTGCTGACAGGTCGTTGCTGCCGAGTCCGATATCGCCGTCACCGTCCTGAAAGTGGAAAGTAAGCGTTGCCTTGTCATCAACGTTCGTGCCGTTGTCAATCTTTTCGAGGCTGACAAAAGTGATCTCCGGTTCCACGGGGAACTTCTCTCGTTCGCCGCAGCTGGTCAGCGCCAGCAGCAATATCAGGAAAGGGACAAGGTGTTTCATTCGTCTCAGGTTCAGTGGGCAGAAGCCCTTTGTTTTTGCGCCGCAAAGATAAGAAAAAATTTCAGAAAATTTCTGCTGGCCCGTTTTTTGGCGCACTTCTTTCGTATTTTTGCAGCGTTGAAATAAAAAAAGTAGGTTATGAACACCATCATTCTTTTCTGGAATCCAGGAATTTCGAGTTACACCATTGAGCGTCTGCGCGAGGATTTAGACATGGAGCAACATGTCGGCAACTGGAGCGTGTGGGAGCACGAGAAAGCGCACCAAGGCGACCGTTTCTTTATGGTGCGTTGCGGGGAGGGCAAAACCGGCATCTGTATGAGCGGCCGCTTCCGTTCCGAACCCTATATAGACGAGGACTGGTCGGGAAAAGGACGGGAAGTGTATTACATGGATTTAATGGCCGACACGGTCATTGACCCCGACATCTTGCCCATCCTTTCCACCGAAATACTGTCGCGGGAGATTCCCTCTTTCGACTGGAGTGGCGGACATTCGGGACGCTTACTCCCCACCGAAGATGCCGAAAAACTGGAGAAATTGTGGGAGGATTTCTTGGAGGAAAACAAGCCCATGTTTGGTACGCTGACGCTCAAATCGCATGTCACTGATAAGGACGTTATGCCTGATAAAGATGATTTCGGACCCTATCGTGCCAGCATTGGAATTACGGATGATGGCGAATTTTTAATTTATTCTGTGAAGGATGATGTGGAAGTAGTTGGTGACGACTTGGAAACCGTAAAAAAAGAGTTCGCTAAAAAAATGAAAGAGGCAGGGAAAATCATTCCCATTGAGTTCAAAGTCTGGAAAGTTGACAATCAGGAATTGTTTCAAAAAGCATTGGATATTGCAAAAGAAGCATACTATGGAATGACCGATGAGTATGGCGAGCCCTATATCAAACGTGCACTCAGGGAAACCAATAATTTATACTCGGATGCCAAGATTCTGGTGGGCTTGTTGCACTACGTTTTGATGAATCCTAATTTCACCACAGATAAACTGATACAGAAGGGAATTCCCAAGGCAGTAGTGGATGCCGTTGAAGTTCTGCATCAGAAAGAGGGCGAAAGTTTCGAACAGTACGTTCAACGTATCGGTGAGAATCCTACCGTGGCAAGCATTCTCTATGATATTGTCGAGAACAGACTGGACATCAAAGATGGTCCCGAACTCACTTTGGAGCAATGTACAGGTCTTTTACAAGATTTGAAAGCATATCATTATCTGGATGAAAAGAAGCATCAATGGGAGCGGGCGGTTTTCCACGGACCTGCCAAAGATTTTGACATGTGGTGCAGTCTGTATGGTTGCGCCGACACCATTGCCATTTGCGGAGAATACGACGATGACGAACTGGCTGAAATGGCCAATGTACTCCAATATGATTATAGTTGGAAACTGGATATCAGCGGATTGAATGTGGGCCGATGGGCAAAAGACAATCCCCATGAAACAACATACGAAGAGCAAATCCTCATGAAATTGGGAGAGGATGAGGTTGTCAATCTCCTTGAAAAGATGATTCTCAACAGAAAATACGGCACGATTTTCAGGAAATGGGGTAGCGTAGTCACCTGTGACAATGGGCGTGTACTTGTGCATATTCCTGAAGACTTTGACTTTGTGGATGATTCTGATGTGGAAATTATCGGAAGGTGCGCAGTGGCGGGCAATGAGACGATTGAGTCTCTTGAATTACCAGCCAATGTCCGCATCATCGATGACTACGCCTTTGCCTACTGCAAAAAACTACGGAATGTGTTTATGCCCGACAGCATAGAATCCATTGGCGAATTCAGCTTTGAGAATTGCGAGATTGAAAATCTTCATCTATCCAATTCCCTAATGGCTATACCAGATTGCGCTTTTCTCTTTAATGAAATAAAACGCATTGATATCCCGCTAGATGTACGAAGAATAGGTTCTTGTGCCTTTGAGGGCAATATACTTGACGAGGAACTTATCATTCCAGAAGGCGTTGAAATCATTGAATCAGCATCATTCTGCTGCACAGCTATAAAAAAAGTCTCCCTCCCCTCCACCTTGACTGAGATCGCCTACGACTTTTATTTCGAGGAGATGATTGACGACCCCGAAGAAGACAAACCTTATGTAGAAATCCACCCCGACAACCCGGTCTATTTTTCCAAAGGCGGCATCCTGTATAGCCGTGCGACTGGGAAGGAGGTGCTGGGCAAGGCAGGAAGGCCGAACTGAAATTAAAAATGAAGCAGGTGCGATATTATTTGTATTTTTGCAATTTCAAAATCAATTGGTCTTCTTAAATGGAAAAAGTAGGATGCTTCATCGTTTTTATCATCTTGGCAGTTCTCTTGTTAAGCACGGATCACCCTGTGCTCTATGGCATCCTTTTTGTTGCGGTTGTATCGTTTTTAGTCTGGATAGAAAGTAAATTTAAGGAACCTAAAACTTCCTCCACAAAATCAAAAAGTCAGTCTGGAAAGGCCACTTATTCTGAGACTGGACAGGACAAGGAAATCGACCGCGACTACTTCGAAAAAATCAGCAAAGTGGTGGATGACATGATGACTGTGTATGATTCCGCCATCTCCTCGCAGGAGTTCAGGGATGCTGCGTCTGAAGGAATTGTGTTGCACGATGGCGATGAAACGATTAAAGACCCTACCAACAAAATTCAGTATCTTTTTTGGGTAGACATGGCACATTGCGGCAGAGGGCTTCACCTCCCGTATGACCGTCTCGACAAGACCAGTTATGCGCTCTTTTATTTCATGGAGCGGACAATGGGAGGGAAGAGACTCTCCTACGACAACTATCGGGATTTGTATCGTTCCTCCAACCATATTATGGCGGAAACTGCCCTCAAAGAGTGCTATTTTTCATATCATGACGCCGAAGACTCGATTTTTTTCATGGTGGCGCATATCTTGGACAAAATCGACGAGCTTCAAAAGCAGAAATATCTGGTGCTGCTGTACCGTTTCGCCTCCATCATGGCAAAAGCTGACAATACAGTTACAGAAGAAGAGGCGAAGTTTCTGAATTCCATCATGCAACTGCAAAGCGATGGGAACAACATTGCGGTAGCAGGAGACGTGGACATGCCAGAGACAGAATACTATAAAGCGCCTTTGAGTGGAGATTTCAAGTCGCGGAAAGCCTTGGACGACTTAATCGGTCTGGAAAGTGTGAAGCAGGATGTGACGGCACTCACCAACTATATTCGCATTCAGAATGCCCGCAGCCAAAAGGGCTTAAAGGCCTCCCCCATCACCTACCACTGCGTCTTCACCGGCAACCCCGGAACCGGGAAAACCACCGTGGCCCGGATTCTTGCCAACATATACAAGGAACTTGGCGTGGTGTCAAAAGGTCATTTGGTGGAAACCGATCGCTCTGGACTTGTCGGAGAATATGTCGGTCAGACGGCCGTCAAAACAAACAAGGTCATCGACCACGCTTTAGGTGGTGTCCTCTTCATCGATGAGGCCTATTCTCTGCTTGGCGACGGGAAAGATTACGGCAGGGAGGCCATCGCAACCTTGCTGAAGCGCATGGAGGATGACCGCAAACGATTGGTGGTAATCTTAGCCGGCTACACGAATGAGATGAAGGCGTTCATCAACTCCAACCCCGGATTGCAGTCTCGGTTCAGCCGCTACATCGAGTTTCCGGACTACAATGCCGATGAACTTTACCAGATATTTCTTAAGCGACTCAAGGAGTTCGAATACACCATCACGCCAGAGGCAGCGGTGGCGTTGAAAGCATATTTCAGTGAGGCGGTGGCGCATAAGGATGCGAACTTCGGCAACGCCCGTTTCGTACGCAACGTCTTCGAGCGCACCCTGCAGCATCAGGCCAACCGCCTCTCATCGGAGGTGAACCTCACATCGGAAAAGCTGGCGGAAATCACCAAAGAGGATTTGCCAATCGAGGGGTAATCTCGGAATAATCCTTCACTATGGCCCGGTTTTTGGCGCAGTCGGGTTGTAATTTTGCTGCGTGATTTAAAATAGTATGTTATGAAAGAGAAGAACACCATTGCAATGAATAATCAAAATGAAGTGCCCGATGAAGGCAACAGCATGATCCTTGAAGTTCCTCAAATGTTATTCGATGATTTGCGAAACGGCATCTTGAAACACATTGACATTCCTATTCATCTGAACTCATATTCCACTATATTGGAGAATATTGACGGAAATCTCATCCTGAACTGCGATGAAATGCCAGAAAGTTTTTTCGCTTGCTATTTTTGGAACAATGGTGTTTTCCCGTATTGGGTGAAAGATAGTTTGAAATACATCATATTCAAAAATGAAGACAGGTCGCTAACTATGAAAATAACAGGTCATTCAGAAAGCGCGGTTGAGCGTTGTGATTTTCTTGAAGACGACACCCTGAAAACGAACCCCAAAGGCAATGCCTGTGTTTGGAACATTAGATTTGACGTGGAACTTTTAGACTCGCAAGTAATCGGAAATACAGACGAAAACATTCCATCAGTAAGCGTGACACCCCAAAACGAAAAAGCGGATAAAAGAACAAAAAAGTCAAGGAAAGAAGATAGAAGATTTGACCCTGACCAAGGACACGGCTCCCATTGGGACTGTGTGGTCGAAGACATTGAAAATGTAACAGATGACCTTTTTAAAGTGATTACTTCTTCCAATAACTACATTGGGGACGCGAGCATTAAAGCTAATGATGATAATGGAGAGTATGATGCCAAAATATTGGCCATATCTCTGGACGAATCCAAAGACTTTACAATCAGAACATTATTGGAGGCAGAAGAAAACGGGAACATTTTTAGGAGTGCCTTCCCCTATGTTATGAATGAGACAGGTGTACCCATGACACTGACGAAAATCTATGAGTTCTCCAACGGAATTGAGGCTGTGCTTTGCTGCGATTATAAGGATGAAATGGAATTCAGGTTCTTTGATGCGGACTACCCTTTGCACAAGGCCGAATACAAAATCGGAGAAACATACAACTTCGCCTTGTCTGCCATCGCATACAATGCAGAGAAGGTGCCTGACAGTGAAATGTCATTTGAAATTGACCCTGAAACCGTTGAAAAGATGCATAGGTCAGATCCTTCTGTTGTTCGGCGTGACAGCAATGGCAAGGCTTTGCCCATGAAGATGAGCATGGAAATGTTTGTGACATGTCTCCAACACGATGACCGCTACCCCGATGATGCGGAATTTTGGTCGCCGGTCAAATCCAAAGTGAGGAAGACGAAGCTACTCGGACGTGATTTTTACCGCATGGAGATATCTGTTCATTACAACGAAGAAGACGAGAATCTGATAATTCCGCTTGTTGCAAAAACCTCATTCTTTGATGAGAAACCATCCAAAGAGGATTCTGTTCGTGGCTACCTTTGGTTACAGGGTAGAAGGATTGTGAAAACGAGCAGCCAGTTTGAAAAAGACCCTCACAATTATCCTGGCAACGGGTATAATGATAAGCAGCAGACCTTTATCCTGATGTGGAATCCAGCCTTTTCAAATTCCATGGAAAACCATATAGAAAGCATCGGCCATATTAATGACTATAGTTTCAATTGGAGCGTTTACGAGTGGGAAAAGGCCAAAATGGGAGACCGCTTTTATATGATACGTGTGGGTGAAGGGAACACGGGAGTCGTGATGAGCGGCATATTCACTTCGCAGCCATACGCCGATGAAGACTGGGATCCAAACAGAAACAGACGGAAAATCCACTATATGGATATGAAGCCCAACTTCATCGTAAATCCTGAAGAGCAAACTATCATTACCACAGAACAACTACAAGAAGTTATTCCTGACTTTGAGTGGCGCAGGGGACATTCTGGCCAACCATTGAATACAGAACAGGCAAAGAAATTGGAAAACTTGTTCTCCAAGTATGTTCAGAAGATGTTGAATGTTGATGACAAAACGAATGTTGCAATAAGCAATATTGTAAAGCATAGCTGACCATGAAACTACACAAAGAATATCCCGCCACCCACTCGATGTCCACCGCATGGTATGTCGCCGACGAGGACGGCAATGTGGGCATTATGGACTTCAACGAGAACGGCCCAGTGCCGTGGAAAACGGAAGAAGCCAGTGTGGAGGAACTCGTATTTGGTTACGAGGAGGACTACAAGACAAAGGAATACAATCTGGTAAGCTTGACAGATGCGCAAATAGACGAGTTGATACATACCCCTCATTCTCCCGAGGAGGAAGATCTTTGGATGGATTGTATCATCCAAATTGATGTAGAAAAAGAAAACGCATTTCTGGAACTTGCAAAAGACTCCGATTTTGACCTTGAATTTTGCGTGTCAAAAAAGCGTGGTTTATATAGTATAGATGCCTATCATTGTACATCAGCCCCCCACAAGGATGGAAAGTACCAGATTCTTGAAACATCTTCTCTCAGAAAAATGCTTGACAAAAACATCATTTTGCAAGTATTCAAGAAACAATCTTTTTGGATGGATGACGAGTGGAAAGATGAAAAATTTGTTCATACAAAAGTGTTTGACAAAGCCCCATACTATATTTTCCACCAACCCTATTGGTATGATCTTCTTCCCGAATGCATGAATGTACCAGAACATCCCGTGAAACTGGAACAATTCCCGGAATCGCTCCGACAAAGAGTTCTTAAATTGCCAATTCGATTTGAGGAAACGAAACAGTTCCAAATTGCCGAATGGCATCCCTGCAATCTTTCACATTGTTATGACTCCCCAATCAATGTGGTTGATGGCTGTGAATATATGTTGCTTCCTATGACTGGAGGAGAGAAGGCGTATCTCAATACGGAGATTATCCTTGCTTCTGAGTTTTTCAAATACTGTTCTGAAAAAGAGAAATATGGTTGCAGCGAGTGCAGGAACTACTGCTATACCAGATATGCCGACAATGACACAAATCATCCCACCGTGCTTGCCATCTTGGAGCCGCTTTACGATTGGACTCCTGCCTTGAAAGAGGGGATCGGTGCAATCGCATCGAGGTGTTTATGGCTGCCTTTTCTTCCCAAAATTCCCTATAAAATAAAAAAACGCCTCAAACCAAGCGAATTGTCTTCCGAAAAATACGAATTTGACCCTTCCGAAAGGGATATACTAAAACACGTCAGCGGTCGCAGGCTTTTGGGACTGTTCAGGAAGAACAAGCAGTGGTTAGAAGACCAAGTGGCACGGTTTAACCCGCGAGTAATCCTGATCAGCGGCGCGGCGGAGGCTATTATGGAAGCAGTCTATCCCATAAGAGATAACCGCATAGAAATCAATGGCGTCTCTTATCCGACGTACCTACTGCCGGAGGTGGAAACACACCGCGAGGAGATTGAACGGCTGGCGGCAATGCCCTACCAAGGGAAGAAAATTCCTCATATCATCTCTGTGGAGGAAATGGAGAAACTTAAGCGGCAACAATGATAGAGCTTTTGTCCATCGACCTGTCGAACTACTGCAGCAAGCAGTGCCCGTTCTGCTACAACCACAGCACGCGGGAAGGGAACACCCTATGGCAACCTCAGGAAGTGATCGCTTTTGCCTCCGACTGCATCCGCAACGGCGTAAAGGCCGTTTCGCTCGGTGGCGGCGAACCCTTTGAGTATGAAGGTGTTTTTGATGTTATCGATGCCTTGTATCCACAATGCTATCTCTCTGTCACTACCAACGGACTGCCATTGGAGAAAGAGAATGCTTGGAACAATCTGCTTGCCCATAAGCCCGACAAAATCCACGTCACCATCCACCAGCCCGAGAATCCGCAGGAAGTGGAAAGAGTACTGAACCTCGTGCAACGCATTGCCGGCATCGGAATCAAGCCGGGGGTGAACTTGCTGGTGGGCACCGACAAAATCGATAAAGCCGCAACCGTCTATCAGCAGTTGTCGCAAATACTGACTCCCGATCAGATTATCCTTGTGCCGCAACGGTTTTCCAACACGCCTACATCTAAACAGTTAGCCGCCGTTGCCGACGGAAAGCCCTTTCAGAGTCCTTCCTGCCTTTTGGAGTGCCGCCCGCCGCAGAACTTCTGCTCCGTATCGTGGGACAAAAAGGCGGCCCCGTGCAGTTTTGCCCCATGTAAGGAGCCGCTGCCCTCGCTTGACTTCGCAGGTTTGGAAGCATCCCTCAAAAACGTGCGATGGAGTCGTTGCTGACGGATTTTTTCTTATTTTTGCCAAAATTATCGAGACATGAAAGCTTCTGCACTTTTTAAAGAATATGTATGGCTGGTGGGCACCATCAGGCGGGCGGGGCGCATCACCCTGCGCGAAATCAACGAACGGTGGCTGCGCACAGAAATGAGCGACGGCGTAGAGTTCAGCCGCACCACCTTCCGCCGGCACCGCACCGAAGTGGAAGAGATGTTCGGCATCAACATCGACTGCGACAACGAAAACCGCTACTACATCGACGATGCGGAGCTGTTTCGCGAGGAGAGTGTGCAGCAATGGATGCTGAACACGCTCACGGTCAGCAACATCGTGAGCGAGGCGCGTGGTCTGCACGACCGCATCCTGCTCGAAAGCATCCCCAGCGAGAGCGAGCACCTGCCGATGGTGGTGGAGGCGATGCGCGAGAACCGATGCCTTTCCATCAGTTACCAGCGTTATGGGAAGGATAATGTAAGCCACTGGGTGATAGAACCCTACTGCATCAAACTTTTCCGGCGCCGCTGGTATCTGCTGGGGCGTATGGCCGATGGAGGCTTCCTCACCCTCTCGTTCGACCGCATTACCGAAATGGCCATGCTGGACAAGACGTTTGAACTGGCCCCGGATTTTGATGCACAGACCTATTTTTCCAACTATTACGGCGTTATGCAGGGCGGCAGCGAGCCGAAACAGCGGATGGTGCTGCGGGCGTTCGGCAACGAGCGGTTTGCCATGCGCGACCTGCCGTTGCACCACTCGCAAAAGGAGCTGGCCGTAGGCGATGACTACGTGGACTTTGAGGTCCGTCTGCACCCCACGAGCGACTTCTTGGCGCAGATCCTCTCCCGCGGCCGCTGGCTGAAGGTGTTGGAACCGAAAGAAATAGCGCTGAAAATCAAACAGATGCACCTGGAAGCAGCGGAAGAGTAGTTTTTTTTCTGAAAAAAAACCACCACTGGCCCGTTTTTTGGTGCAGTGCCTGTATATTTTTGCAGCGTGAATTTAAAACAACAGATTATGAAAGCACAAAGCAAATTTTACATGGACTGCCACTTGGCTGGTCGCAAGTTTCACGATGCAGATCTTGTTTGGGACCGTTTGAAAATAGGAATGCCGCTGCGCTTGGAGCGTGAAGCCGACAACCGCTACGACCCCGAAGCTGTGCAGGTCATCCTCAACAGCGACGGTGAAGATTTCCTCCTTGGCTACATTCCCCGCGGCGACAACCAGCAACTCTCACCCTTCTTCGACATGGGTCACAACGACCTTTTCGAGTGCCGCATCAACCGCATCAACCCGGACGCCCATCCCGAAGCGCAGGTACAGCTGACGATACGGATACGGAGGAAGGAAGAAGAGGATGCCACTATTGAAATTGAAAACACTAACAATCGTTCAACCCGTAAAAGTCGCAGATAATGAGTGAATCAACCATAAAAGTAGTGGGCACCGGCAGTATTCATGTGGTGCCAGATGTAACGCGGTTAGAAATCAGCATTGACCGTGTTCTGAAAAGTTATGATGAAGCATACGAATGTGCCAAGGAGAATAGTGCTTGGATGGTCAAAATATTGGAATACAACAAGATGTCGGGCAAATTGGCTAAAACCATCCGCATGGATATTTCAGAACATCAGATGAACATTTATCAGGGTGGGAAGTATGCAGGCACAAAAAAAGATGGTTATGAGTTGGATCAAAAAATCAAGATAGATCTTGGGATGGACAATAATTTGATAAATAATATTGTGCGTGGTGTCGGCAAATTCATCAAAGAGGCACAGATCAATATTGGCTATACACAGCAAGACCCGCGTCCAACACAGCTGAAAATGCTGGAACGAGCTGTTAAAGACGCTCACGACAAAGCCCAGATTATGGCAAAAGCAGCGGGTCGTGAATTAGGAGAGGTAAAGAGTATTGAATACGGGAAAATGGAGATCTCCATATACTCTCAAGCTCGTAACATCTGCTGCGAAGAGGCCAGCCACTGCACCCCCGAAAGCCTCGACATCACCCCCGACGACCTCGTAGTCAGCGATAATGTTCATGTAGAGTGGGAGTTGAAATAATGGAGCCTCGATTGTTTCTCTCACAAAATTTCCGTCAAAATCTTTCGGTAACAGCGAAAATAATTGTATTTTTGCAATTGATAATTATATAAATCACACTTTCATATGAGCAAATTAAATGTTGATCAGAGGACAATTTTTGATCTTTTTTCAGATAGAAAATCGGATTTTTTAATCCCTGATTATCAGAGGCCGTACGCATGGCGTAGTGAAAAGGAGTGCCAAACATTGTGGGATGATGTTTTTGCGTTTTCTTTCCCAGAAAACGACTATTCAAAATTTGATAGTGACAATGATGAATATTATCTTGGCCCTATTGTGACTTTCAAGAATGAATCCGGAAAAATGGAGATAATCGATGGACAACAGAGACTTACGACACTAATGCTTCTGTTGAGAGCATTTTATGAGAAATTTGGGAGAATGCAAGATGAAAACTCTAAAAACACCCGAGATAACCTTGCTCTCTGTATTTGGAAAACAAATGAATTTAGGAAGCCTGTAATGGATAAACTAAAAATTGATTCCGAAGTAGCCACTGACAACGATAAAGACGAATTTCTGGAGATTTTAAGGACAGGGGTAGCTAAACCTGAAATGAAAAGTAATTATGCCCAAAACTATCGATTTTTTCAAGAAAAAATAAATATCTTTTTGAATGAGTTTCCCAGTTTTTTCGCATATTTTCCGAATAGACTCCTTAACAATTGCATCCTACTTCCTATCGAAGCGGACAACCAAAATACAGCACTTCGTATTTTTTCAACCCTTAATGATCGTGGAATGCCCCTGTCCGATGCTGATATTTTCAAGGCTCAATTTTATAAATACTATTCTCACATAGGCAAAAAAGATGAATTCATTAAACGCTGGCGTGCTTTAGAGGAATTGTGTTGTGAAAATTTTCACCCATCAACGGGAACACCGATGGACGAACTTTTCACCCGATATATGTACTACTTGCGTGCAAAACAGGGAAACAAATCTTCTACTACAGAAGCTTTACGTCGTTTCTATGAACGTGACAAATATGCATTGCTAAACAATTCACAAGCATTGAATAATTTAGAAATACTTGCTAACTTTTGGGATGATGTGTTAAGTCAAAATACTGCTCGCTTTTCGGACGAGGTATTGAGACGCCTCTACGTTCTCAATTATGCTCCTAATGGAATGTGGGCATATATAGTATCTGTATATTTCTTGGCAAACAAAGACAATAATAACAACATAGATAATGACAAATTCTATACCTTTCTCAATAAAATCACAGCTTTCATTTGGGCGTATGCGATTACTAATCCTGGCGTAAATGCCCTTCGCACGCCTATATATGCAGAGATGGTAAACATTATTGAAGGCCGCGATATTAGTTTCTCCGAATGGATTTTTGATTCGGTTACTCTAAAATCCATGCTCAATAATTATTCGTTTGCCAATAATCGTGCTATTACCAAATCAATGCTAACATGGTGGGCTTTCAACGATGCAGAACAACCGTACCTCGATTTAGATACTATAATTGAAATTGAACACATTTATGCCCGCAAGAGGCAAGATAGTCTTAAAGAGCTTCGCAACCCAAAAAATCTCGAAGTATTAGGAAATAAATCAATTCTTGAGAAAAAAATTAATATTCGTGCATCTGACTATAGATTCGAAGATAAGACCAAATATTACAAAGGCGAATTACTTGATAGAAGGCAAAATAGAAAAGCAGGTACCAAAATCGTTGAATTAATCAAGCTATCTGAAACTCATAAAGATTTTGTTGAATCTGATATTGAATCCCGAAACAATGACATTTTTAATGGTTTTATTAAGTATTTGCAACAAAACAATCTTATCAAAAACTAATCCAAGATGAGTATGTCGTTTATTGTATAGCAAGTGTACATAATACGATTCTATCTATGAAAGAAAATGCAAATTGACGGTTTACTTCAAAATGGTTGGCAGCGTCTTCAAAGTCTGCCAAAAGACCCTCGTGAATCTGTTTCAATAGGAAAAATAACGCCAAATGCACAATGCTTTGCTCTTCTCTTTCCTATTGACATACATCGTGCAATGCCTTTTGATAACATTCAAGTGATAATTGATGGTATACATGATGCCTTGCATGACAATCAAGCGCTAATAGAGGTGAACAGAGGGTGCACAGAAGACGGAAGAAAGTACATTTATAGCATTGTAAAAACACTTCAGATCAACTTGGATAGTGTACAGTATTTCTTAAGAGCATCCCTTGAAACAAACAATGGTATGATTGAAGTGAATGCATTTTTTGATGAAATTGGAACAACTGGAATTCGAGATAACACCATTTACGAGGCAGTGAGACGCAAATATCCTGAAAAAGAGATTCCATGGACTTTTGATCCCTACGATAAACTTTCTCAACGCCATTATCTGATGAATCTATCTGAATTAGAACAATATGACCATCTATTTCCTGAACATCCGCTGTCGCAAGCTCGTCATCTGATACACATTTTATGTTCTCCCCAAACGCAAATTTCTACAAAAAAAATAAAAACAACTATTATCACAGACCCCTTCCGCGAACCGCGACAGCTAGTCAACGACTTCATCAACGAACATCTCAACGGGAACATCAACAAACTGATTGATTACGATTTCCGCCAGTTGAAAGGAATTGAACGTTACGGGGATACAGAAGGCTACTCCTTTGACATCTATCGCACCCAGCTGGTACGCGCCATCGCTACCCTTGTTTTCAAAGACATCGCCCCAAAGGAAGTGATGTTCCACCCGAAACGTGGAACCTTGATACTTGCCCCGTCACCACTAATCGCAGAGAATTTATGGGGAGAACAAATAGAGGACAAATTTGTAATGTTTTCTGTTTTAAGATTTTGCCACAATCAAAAAGAATGGGCACCCCGCATCATTCCTTGTGCAGCCTTATGCAACTCAATTGGCAACCTCTATTTGCAACCCTACCCTTTGGCCGATTACCGGCACAGCCACACTTTGGGACGATTCCTTTCCGACCACGCACTCAATGACCTTTACAACACGCTGATGGATGAAAAGTCGGGAAGCCCATTGATGAAAAAAGTGGTGGCAGAGGCAAAAAAATTCTTCGAACCTTATCGGGGGGCGGACGGATGGCAACTGCTCGTGGAGCGGTGGCTCATTGAAGGACTTGTTGACTATTATTGGAATCCGGAACCTTTCTTTAACGATTTCACACTCAATGCCGACATTCCTACCGATGTTTATTTCAAAGCCTTGAACCAATGCATTGAGATGTGCCACGAAATCATTCCTAAACGGGCCAAACGTATGGTGCAAAAATTGAAGGATGACTTGTAGAATTATTTTCTTCAGTATCTTTGCAGTCGCAAGTTTTAAACAAAAGAATTATGGCAACTGTAGTAAACCAGCCATTTAATAGAGCTCAGATTGAGATTCTGAATGCTATGGCCAGTTTGAAATCAGAAGAAGGTTTGCGAGAATTGCAACAAGCTATTTCAAATTTCTTCGCAGAACGTGCAGACAGTGAAATGGAGCGCCTTTGGGAAGAAGGTGTCATCAACGAAGAGGTGATTGAAGGATGGAAGAACGAACACATGAGGACTCCGTATCACCAATAAATCAGAGATTTTTCTCATTTTAAAATATTGGAAACCATATCATTTCCAAAAGTCAATGTAATAACACTTGAACAATTTGCGGAAAGCTTCTAAAGTTCAATTCACAGTATTTCAACATTTTTTGAAAAACGGATTTACTGGCCCGTTTTTTGGCGCAGTGCCCGTATATTTTTGCAGCGTGATTCTTAAATAACAGTTTTATGGAAGATACAATGGTCATCCATTTAGAGGAGCCCAACACCCTTTCGGAATTATTGCCGGAAAAAGACCGTAATAATGTTGTCTCATTGAAAATTACAGGACAATTGGGGCGGCATGACTTTTATGATGTGCTGGATGAAATGTGTACGGTTTGGAGTGACTTTGAAGATGAGAATGACGAAGAGGGCACTCCAGACTATGAAAACGCAGCACCTCTCCAACATCTTGATATGGGTGAAGCCACATACGTTGATGGCAGTGACCTGCCTCATTTTGGATATCAAGCCCAATTAGAAACTTTAATTCTTCCAAAAGGCATCCAAAACACGGCAGGCAAGCACGAAGACGCAGGCTTTTCAAACTCGGAAAAGCTAAAGACATTGGTTCTTCCTTCAGGTCTGAAGACAGTAAAAGGAATTTCAAATTGTCCGAATCTGACAGGACTGATACTACCCGACAGTTTGCAAAAAATCTCCAGTTTCGCTTTTTCCGGATGCACATCTCTCACCTCTATCCGCATACCTGCAAAAGTGAAGCAGATGGACGGCAGCAGTTTTGCAGACTGCAAGATAAAAGCTTTTGAGGTGGCGGAGAAAAACCCTTATTTTACAGTCGTTGACGGTGTAATATACAGCAAAGATCTCTCCACACTGGTGGCTTTTCCATCAGCTTACCCACACAAGCATTTCACCGTGCCTGCCAGTACAAAAGTCATCGGATTTGGGGCTTTTATGGATAGCCGCATTAAAAGCATTCAATTGCCGGACGGAATTGTCCGAATTGAAGGATGGGCATTCCAAAGCAGTAAAATCCGTAGCTTAGAAATCCCTGATAGTGTGACCTCCATCGGCGACCTCGCATTCCGCTATTGCGCAGAATTGGAACACCTCAAACTTTCCTCCCAACTAGAGGAAATCCCGATGCAAATGATATCCGCATGCAAAAAACTGAAAACTTTGGATGTCCCTTCTTCTGTTAAAAGAATTCATGAGACTTCATTGGAATGGTGCGAATCGCTAGAACACATTACCTTTCATGAAGGGTTGGAGGAAATTGTAAACGAATATTGGCTTGAAGTGAGAAAAGGCAATTTGAAAGAAGCTATTTTTCCAAGCACCCTGCGGTATATGTCTGGGGGATTATTTCGCAAATGCCCTGATGTAAAAGAGTTCATTGTGGCAAAAGAGAACCCTTATTTGTGCACGATGGACGGCGCTATTTATTCCAAGGATGGAAAGAAATTGATTGCGGTGCCCAACGCTTGGCGTGAAGAGTTTGTGGTGAGAGAGGGTACCGAAGAAATAGGTGATTTCGCTTTGGCAGAGTTTTCAAAAATGAAAAAAGTGGTGTTCCCACAATCGTTGAAGAAAATTGGCCACCGCGCATTGGACGGATGCTCTGCCTTGAAAGAAATTCATCTGCCCCGCTACTTGAGAACCATTGATTACAGGGCTTTTGACGAATGTACCTCATTGCGCAAAATAATTGTGGACGCAAGTACACCTCCTAAAATATCACATGTGGACAGGATGTGGCGTTTGGATTACGGCTGTTGCAGCCATTTTACCGTATATGTGCCACAAGGCAGTCTGAAACGCTATAAAGAAGCAGACGGATGGTCTGATTTGAATATTAAAGAAATGAAAAATGATGGAAAATACTAACCTTAGCCTTTGGCTCCAGAAACGAGCCGAAATGTACGCCGCGATTGCGGAAAGCGACTTCAAACAAGTGAAAAAAGTGGAATTCCATTTCGATGACCCCGAAGCAGGCTGGGTGGATACGACCATCCGCATTGACGGTGAAGTGGTTGCAGAACTGCATTTGTCGGGCGTGTGGAGCGATCCCGTAGCCGACCTGCTGAGATGGACAGAACGATGCATCACTGAGCCTAACGTGCCGCATTACCTCTATCACGATGCGGAAAATCCAGAATTAGTCTTTCATTTTGAAGAATTGATGTTTCCGCCTGACGATATTGATTTCGAGCACTACTATGCTACAGGGATTTTCTCATTGTTTCAATCGGGAGTGTTTGATGAGAATCACACAGAAGGTTTGCATTACATAGACGAATTTTTGTACACATTATGTGACATACGGGATTTCAGGACCAACCTTTACAACGCAGTTTGTGATTTTGCGGAAAGACAGAAAACCAATGAGCGTGCAGTAGAGGATTGGGCGTGGTTCATGTATGACCAAAAGGTTTTAAGTCGTTATAAAGAGGGTGAAAAGTGTGATGATGCTGAGGATGAACGGTTAGCACGAAAAATGATGCTCCACCATCTGCGTTCGCCCAAAATCAAAAAATATCTCGAGGAAAGCAGAACAAACAATTGATTTTTTCTCTATTTTTGCCCTCAAAATCCTTCTCCACAAAGATGAAAAAAATCCCACTGCTGTTGTGTCTTCTGGTCTGCACCATTCTGAGTGTATCAGCGCAAAGTTCCAGCACGGAGCGAGACCATTATGCTTCGCTCCAAATTCGATGCTACTACCACGACGTTAACCCTATCATCGTCGAGAATAGTTGGGACAAGCCGATGCTCTTTGTAGAAGGTCTTGAAAATGCGATTCCTCTAACCTCAAATCCTGACGGATGGAGTTTCATTGATAGCGTGCCGGTGGGAAGCCACTGCTACGTAGCCACTTGCTCTGAAATTCTAGACCCTCCCTACTTCAGCCGACCTTTTCTTGTTTCGGGCGACACCACTATTTTTGCATTGCAATTAGAACCCGATTTCAGCCATACAGAACCCATTGGAGATAAAAAGCACAAAGACAGCACTTTCAAAGCGGCGGCTACCTTTTTCATGGACTCACTTCATGCCCCTTGGAGCGACGGATGGTTTCACTGGAACGAGCATCCACGATGTTACTGGCTGGCCCGTCTTTACTACCACGACTGGGCATTGTATTACCCCTCCATGCGCACCTTCGAGCATGCCGCCGATAGTGCCTACCATTATTTTCTCTACTGTTATCGCAAATTGGGCAATTCCTACCACTTCCTATACTACCCCATTCGAGAATTGGAGTTCCACTTGGGATTGACCCCGGCACCTCATATCCAACCGCCCGTATTTGGCCTGGATACGGTTTACTACCCTCTGCCAGATGAGAATAGTGAACATCTGCCCTGCCTGTTGTCGGAATGGGAAATAGCCATGGACGATATGGATAATTGCTGGGGTCTGAAAAGCATGCGGGAGAAATCACTATGCTACCCGTTAGCACCTGATGGCACCATCCGTTTCACACAATCTCACCCATTCTCTGGACGGACATTATATAGGATACAAGATAACACGTTGTATTTCAGGAACCAATCATATTACTCAACAAAAAGAGGAGTTCAAACATATTCTCGTCCGCTGAATGCCGATGAGATGAAAAAATTGAACTCACTGCTGATGAATGTTCATCACCAAAATTATCCACCCAAGTACATCCAATACGTCATCGATGGCCCAAGTTTCCGCCTCGAATACGTACTTAATGGACAATTCTATTCCGTGGAGTATTATCTTTGCACTTTTCCGCCGGAAGTTGGAGCGTTGAGCCGTTTTCTGGATGAACTTTATTCACCCTATAACAAAAAAGGAAAACGGCATTAACCTGCCCCCTCCCCAAATAAAAAATCAGGGGACTTGTAATCCCCTGACTCATCATTGTTTCAATCAACTACTCTTTCGAGAACTGGTCCTTGCCGGCGCCGCACAAGGGGCATTCGAAATCGGCGGGAACCTCCTCCCACGGAGTGCCCGGGGCAATGCCCGCTTCTGGCACACCAACGGCCGGGTCATAAACCCAACCGCAAAGATCACAAACGTGTTTTTCCATAATATTTGGTTTTAAGGGTGAATATTTCTTGCTGAATTACATCTCCTCCATCACCACATCCACATTCTGGATGAACTCGCGGGAGGCGGCCATCAGCTTGTACATGATGGTGTCGTTCTCAACAAACGGTACAAAACGGCGGTACTGCTCGATGAAGTCTTCGATGAACTCCGACGACTTGAGCGGACGGCGGAACTCGAGGGCCTGCGCGGCGTTCAACAACTCGATGGCGAGAATCTTCTCCACATTCTCCACCACTTTGTAGGCCTTGGTGGCGGCATTGGCACCCATACTCACATGGTCCTCCTGTCCCTGCGACGACTCGATGGAGTCGGAGGAAGATGGCATGGTGAAGGTCTTGTTCTGGTTGACGATGGAGGCCGCCGTGTATTGCGGGATCATGAAGCCAGAGTTGAGGCCCGGATTCTTCACCAAGAAAGAAGGAAGCTCGCGCTTTCCGCTAATCAACTGGTAAATTCTTCTTTCAGAGATATTTCCAAGCTCCGACATGGCCAATGAGAGGAAGTCGAGCACGAGGGCGAGCGGCTGTCCGTGGAAGTTGCCGGCCGAGATGATGAGGTCTTCATCGGGGAACACCGTCGGGTTGTCGGTCACCGAGTTGATTTCGGTTTCCACCACATTGGTAATATGCGTCAGCGAGTCCTTTGTGGCGCCGTGCACCTGCGGCATGCAGCGGAAGGAGTAAGGATCCTGCACGTGTTTTTTCGGACGGGAGATGATTTCGGAACCCATCAGCAGGTTGTTGATGTGGGTGGCCGTCAGGATCTGTCCTACGTGAGGACGCACGAAATGCACCGACAGGTTGAACGGCTCGATACGGCCGTCGAAAGCCTCCAGTGAAACGGCACCGATGATGTCGGCGAGCCATGAGAGTTTGCGCGACTTCATGAGCAGATACACTGCGTAGGAGCTCATGAACTGCGTGCCGTTGAGCAGGGCGAGACCCTCTTTCGACTGCAGTTTGATGGGCTTCCAGCCAAACTTCTCATTGATTTCAGACGCAGGATATTTTTTGTTGCGATAATAGACTTCGCCTTCATTCAACAACGGCAGGCACATGTGCGCCAGCGGGGCGAGGTCGCCAGAAGCGCCGAGAGAACCCTGCTGATACACAACGGGATACACACCCTTGTTGTAGAAGTCGATCAGACGTTCGATGGTCTGCACCTGCACACCGGAGTTGCCATACGACAGCGACTGCACCTTCATCAGCAGCATGAGGCGCACAATCTCTTGCGGAACCTCATCGCCGATGCCGCAAGCATGCGACTTCACGAGGTTGCTCTGGAGGGTGGAAAGGTCTTCCTTGGAGACGGAAGTGTTGCACAGTGAGCCGAAGCCGGTGGTGACACCGTAAACCGGCACCGTGCTGTTCTCCATCTTCTGATCCAGAAAATCGCGGCATTTCTGCACCGCCTGGCGCGACTCCTCCGAAAGGGCGAGTTTGGCCTTCGAGTTAATGATTTTTTCTACTTTGTCGATGCTCAAAAACTGAGCGGAAATCGTATGGGTTTTCATATTGTTGATTTGTTGATTTGTTTATTCGTTGATTTGTTGATGCGCGTTCAATAATCCTTATACATAATATTCGGCAATGCGCTTCATCTCGGAGCTCACATTATTGCCTTCATAAAGAATGCCATAGATGGTTTCGGCGATGGGGATGTCGGCGCCAAACTTCTTGTTCATCTCGTGGATACAGCGGGCCGCATAGTAACCTTCCGCAATCATGCTCATCTCGAGCTGGGCTACACGCACGGAGAGTCCGTGACCAATCATGTTTCCGAACATCCGGTTGCGGCTGTAGCGCGAGTAGGCGGTGACGAGGAGGTCGCCGAGATAGACGGAGTCGTCGAGGCAGCGCTCGCCCGGGAACACCTTGCGCACGAAGTTCTTCATCTCGCGCACTCCGTTGGCGATGTAGGCCGCGATGAAGTTGTCGCCATAGCCGAGGCCGCTATACACGCCGGCGCCGAGTGCGTAGATGTTCTTCATCACCACGGCCAGCTCTGCGCCCTTAATGTCGGACGAAACAGAGGCGCGCACGTAGCGGTTGGTGAACATCTTGGCCACATTCTGCGCCAGCTCCTGATTGACGGAAGCCGCCGTGAGGAAGGTGAACTTCTCCTGCGCAATCTCCTCTGCATGTGAAGGGCCGCTAATCATGGCCATATTCGACATGGGAATCTTGAACTCATCGTGTAGATAGTCAGTGATAAACTGCAGTTTTTCAGGGATGATACCCTTGACAGCTGTGATGATTTTCTTGTTGTTGAGGCGGCTTTTTTTGAGTGGTTCAAGGGTTTTCTGCAAAAATGCCGACGGCGTGACGATAATCACATAGTCGGCTTTAGCCACTACATGGCGCAAATCATTGCTCACTTTAACATCTTTTGGGTTAATAAAAGTAGAGCTCAAATACTTGGGATTGTGACCGTATTTATTCACGCCTTCCACTATTTCCTCCTCACGTACCCACCAGTGAATATGTTCCAAATTGGCTGATAATATCTTGATTATAGCCGTTGCCCAACTACCGCCACCAATCACAGCGACACGGTAACGCAAACGGGTTTTCTTTCTGAAAGGGGTAATGGGTTCCTCCATAAAATCAGATTCGTTTTAACTTTTTTTAAGTTTGCAAAGATACTGATTTTTTTTGAATACCCTACCCTATCGAAAAATTTTTTATTCGCTCCTTTAGTAGAACTTGAAGTTCCACGTTATGGAAGGCAAGATGGGGAACAGACTCATCTGATACGCCTTGGTCTGCATGTCGAAACTCTGTCCCTCCTGATAATTAGTTTGGGTTTCAAAGAAAATGAAGAAGGGATTTTTACGGTTATAGACGTTATACACCGAGAAATTGAGACTGGTCTCAAAATGTTTGCGTTTGCAAATGTTCCAATTGAGGGAAAGATCGAGTCGGTGGTAAGGGGGCAGACGATAAGCGTTGCGGTCGCTGTACTCGGTGACGATGGTGCCGGCCAGGAAATAGTAACCTACCGGGATGGTCATCGTATTGCCGGATGCGAACACCCACACCGCAGAGACATTCAACTTGTTGGGCAAAATGTCGTAACTGAGGTTGATGGAGACATCGTGCCGCCGGTCATACTTGGCATAGAAGGGTTTCCCACCATTGAGGTCGTCAAACTGCCGTTGCGTAAACGAAAGGGTGTAGCCGATGAAGCCGGTGAAACGCCCCACCGCCTTCTTCACAAAAAACTCAGCTCCATACGACCAGCCTTTGCCAAACACATACATCTGGTCGGCATTCTGCGTAATATCCTGTATATTAATACCATCGCGATACTCCACCATGTTGTTCATGTGCTTGTAGTAAAGGTCGATATAACTTTCGAACATATTGTTGCGGAAGTTCTGGTAAACCCCTAACGACACCTGATGTCCCACCTGCGGCTTGACAATCTCGGTGGAGGGCATCCACACGTCGGTGGGCAACGAGATGGTAGCCAACGCCACCTGATGCAAGTACTGATAATTGAGGGTATAAGAAGCCTTGATGGAAGTAGCCTTCGCCACTTGGAAACGCATCGACAAACGCGGCTCCACATAGTTATACTGCTTGATGATATGTCCCGGCTTATAAACAATCGAGTCGCTTAAAACTCCTTGTCCATCAAATACATAACGAGTAAATGGACCTATGAATTCAAAATGGGTGTAGCGCAGACCGGCATTCACCTTCCACCATTTGAAAATGTCGAACTCATCGTTGGCATAGATGGCTAATTCGTGAGCGTAATAGGGATCCACGTTGGGCAGGGTCAGGTCGTCGATACCCGCATCCACCGACATGCGGTTGGGGAAGAAGGTATGGAAGATGTACTGCATGCCGAATTTGAACTGGTGCGGGAAGGCCGGAACGTAGGTCAACTCCGTCTTGAACGAGTAGTCGCGCACGCCAGAGCTCATCTCCATCGTATAGACGCTGATGCCCATAAGGGTGGAGAAATCATAGTTGGTAAAGTTGAAGGAGGTGTTGAGGAAGAGCTGTGGGTTGATGATGTAATTCCAACGGAGGGAGGCCGCACCGTTGCCCCAGCGGAACTGCGCCCGCGTGTCGCCCGACGACGATTTGAAACCATAAACATCATTCCCATAATATCCACCCAAAAAGAGCCTATGTTTCTCATTGATAATGACATTGACCTTCGCATTCAGGTCGAAAAAGTAAAACTTGGTACCCTTGAGTGGGGAGGTCTTTTTCAGGAACGGCTGCACCAATGCGTCAATATAGGTGCGGCGAGCCGACACGATAAAGGAGGCGCGATCTTTCTTGAAAGGACCTTGCACGGTGAGGCGAGAGAAGATCAATCCGAGGCCACCATCCACCTGGAACTGTTTGAGATTTCCTTCTTTCTGGGCCACATCCAACACCGAGGCGAGTCGGCCGCCATAGTAGGCCGGCATTCCCGACTTGGTGATTTCCACGTTCTTCACGGCATCGGCGTTGAATACGGAGAAGAAGCCGAACAGGTGGCCGGCATTGTAGATGGTGGTCTCATCCAGCAGGATAAGGTTCTGGTCGGAGCCACCGCCACGCACGTAAAAACCGGTATTGCCTTCTCCACCCGACTGAATGCCCGGCAGCAACTGCACCGACTTCAGCACATCCACCTCCCCGAACAATGCCGGCAAAGCCTTGATGGTCTCAATCTTCATCTCCATCTTTCCCACATCAGCACTCGTAACATTATGATCCACAGCCTTGTCGCTCACAGTCACATTTTCCAACACCTCCGCATCAGGCAGCAATGCCACATTTTTGGTCACATTCTGATCCACAGCCAGCGTGTCCAACACATCCTGATAACCCATATATTGGATATAGAAAATGTAACGACCCCTTGGCAGAGTAATGGAATAGAACCCAGCCTGGTTAGAGAAAGAGGTGAAAACCTGCGTTTTGTCCTCCTCCGCCATCAGCGTTACCAAAATGCTCTTCACCGACTCGCCATTGGAGGCGTCTGTCACCAGTCCGGACACCGTATAGCGCTGTCCATGAAGCACTAAAGCAGTACCACACAGAAAGATAACAAGAAACAGGCGGCGAAGACGCTTCATAACGGGACTGCTAATTGTCGCGGATGGTGAAGTAGGGACCATTCACGATGTTGTTGCCTATACGGAAATGCGGGCGCAACTTGACGACGAACGGCGTGTTGCCATCGCCCATCTTGGAAATGTCGCTGATGATGTTCACCATCTTCTCACCCGACTGCACCGGATGCTTAATGTCCACCAAATCAGCCAAATCCACACGAAACGACATCGGAATAGTCGTAGTGCCCCCCTTGGCGGGCACCACAATTTTATTCTTATTCGTACTCACCCCATCCCCGACCTTATCGTTACCATAATATAATATGTAGTCAAAACCTTCCAATTCGGCATCCTTTTTGCCAGGATTGGTAGCCTTCAGTTCCAATGCGCAATTTATCGTAAAATCCTTATTGACAATGGCTTTTGTACATTTTGCAATGGTGGAAACATCCAACAATTTGTAGTCAAAACCATTTTTCATAAAGTCAATGCCAGCCCATGAGATGCCCGTTATACGCTGAAACGAAAAGTCACAGTTGGTCATATTATACATCTTCATCAGTCCACAGCTCTGGCTGAAGAACATCAGAATAACAGTCAGGAAGATAGGGAGGATTTTTTTCATTTTTAATAATAAAAAAATGGAGGAGATGTCATTACGACAACCTCCTCCTATTCAAACATTTATACAACTAAAAACTATACCCAATACCCAATCCGATAATCTCTCGGAACTGCACACGGGGACTGTTATGCACATTCCCCTGCTTGTCGGTCCACTCGATATTGACGGCATCGTAGTATTTCAATGATGTGCTCAACGTCACGTTCAACACTTTCCAGAACTGATAAGAGATGGCGAAATCCCAGTCCACATCGATATTGCCGAAAACGCCCTTCTTATAAGGAGTAAAGAGGGTGAGCGTGGAGAGGATTTTGAGACCTTTAACCGGTGAGTAGTTGACACCTGCCTTGAAGGTGGCACCCAGCTCAGCCTTGAAATTCACCGTGTCGGGAACGCCATACTTGGCATGAAGAGTACGGAGGGAGTCATCATTTCTTTGCAAGACCGTGGTAATACGGCCAGCCACCGGGGAGAGATATACGGTGAAGATGTCGTTCGGCTTCCAGTCGATACCCACAGAGAGGTCGCTGTACGAAGGCGAGAGCCAGTTGTAGGCGTAGGTCTTGGTTTCAATTTTGTCATCACCAATCTTATAGTCATAACCATCATGATAGTGAGATTTGAAGCCGGCCATCACGGTGAGGTACCAAGTCTTGTGGAACTCCCAACCGAACTTGGTGCTGAAGACAATCTTGTCGTTGGATTTTCTCCATTTGAAGGCCGTACTCGGGGTCCACATCCAGCCGTAGTCGCTGTCGAAAGTGGTTTCCCAAGAGATATTGTCTTTCTTGTAAGCCAATTTAAGGTTGCAGGCGAGGATGCCGTTACCGTTATTGTTGCCACCGGCAGCCCAGTTCCACTGCATCGTCTCGGTGAGGTTGAAAGTCACCAGTCCAGTAAACTTCCAATATTTCTGCCAGTTGGTCAGTTCTGGCTCGGGGGCCACCGTATCCGCAGCAGCTTCTACGGCTTCAACAGCCTCAGCGGGCGTGGCGGGCGGTTCAGGATTGTCCTGTGCCTTCACTGCCTGGAAGCAGAAAATGCTCATCACAACAAAGAATAAAAGTTTTTTCATAATGAAATAATTTTTAATGATTGAATTTGTTATAAGCCTTCCACCAGCGGTCCGGAATACGGTCGTTGCAGGCGGTATGGTAATCGTTGAGAGAGCAAGGCAGGTAGTAGGTCTGCTGCGTCATCTTCTCTACGTTGATGACGGGCACGGTAACCCACCAGCGTCCGCTCTTCTTGCTGCAGTAGAAAACCATCTCTTCGGCAGTGTCAGAAACTGTTACGCTATACTTCAGATAACTGTTATTATCCTTGAAATCCAAATCGTTACAGCGGTTCAGATATCCTTCCACAAGGTACCAGATCACGTGCGACAGCAGCTGGGCGGTCTGCCCGTTGTAGTCGAGCAGCGGGTCGTACTCGTATATACCGAAAGAGGAGAGTTTGTCGCTCAAGCCAGCGTACATCGCCACCTGACAGATTTCCTCACCATAGAAGCCGTTGGCCGAACTGTTGGGGTTGCCCGGGGCGTCGGGATGACGGATGGCCGACACATCCAACGAAATCATCTCAGCATTGCGCACTATCGGCTCCACCTCCGACACATCCTGACGGAGCATTCCTACACGGTAGGTCTCGAAATAGAGTTTCTCCATCAAAGAGATCACTTCGGGACTGTTCATGTAGGTCTGATAACCGATGTTGGAATAGTTGAGGAGGAAGTTGGGCTGCTGAAGGATAATCTTGTTGAGATAGGCATTGGACTTCAGGGGCTGATCCTCTCCACCGAGGTCGAAGCAAGCGTCCACCGATACGATGCTGATGACACGCTGCAACATCTCGTAGGCCTTGTAGTTGGCGAAGGCGAGGTCGTTGCTGCCACCCAGCACTATCGGGATGACATTCTCGTTGATGAGGGTAGCGAGCATCTCCGTCAGCACATCATACGTATCTTCCACCGTCTCCCCTACCTTCAGGTTGCCGAGGTCGATGATAGAGACCGGCTTGTTCCAGCGGTAAAGGGCGTAGAGCGAACGGCGGATCTCGTTCGGAGCGAGATGGCAGCCGTCGTTGTTGAATGCGTTGCGTGCTTCCGGCACCCCAATAAGGGCGAACTGGTGGCCGTCCAAAGCCGGTTCACCACTTTGCCAGATGTCAATATAGTGATAAAGAAGATGCTGGTCGCCGGCATCCCCAACGGGCGCCAGCGACGCGGCATCAACAGGTGTGAGGTACGACTGTAGTTCCATCGCGCCTCTTATTTTTTGTTACAGCTGCAGCAGCAACCTTCGCTTCTGTTGGATTTGATAGCTGCCTGTGCAGCGGCCAGACGGGCTACCGGCACGCGGAACGGGGAGCAAGAAACGTAGTTCATGCCCGTCTTGTAGAAGAACTCTACGGAAGCGGGATCTCCACCGTGCTCGCCGCAAACACCAATCTTGAGGTTTTTGTTCACGAAGCGGCCACGCTGCACACCAGCCTGCACCAGCTGACCCACACCAGCCTGGTCCAAAGTCTTGAACGGGTCGGCAGGGATGATCTTCTGGTCAACATAGGTGTGGATGATCTCGTTCACGTCGTCGCGTGAGAAACCGAGCGTCATCTGGGTAAGGTCGTTGGTACCGAAGGAGAAGAACTGGGCCACCTCGGCGATTTCGTCAGCCATGAGGGTAGCGCGCGGGACCTCAATCATCGTACCATAGAGGTAGTTGATCTTAACACCGAACTTGGCCTCGACTTCGGCCTGTACGCGGTCGGCAATCACCTTCTGGTGACGGAGTTCCTTCACGTCAATGGTGAGGGGCACCATGATTTCGAGGTGCGGATCGTGACCTTCCTTCATCAATTCTGCGGTGGCCTCGAAGAGGGCGCGGAACTGGGTTTCGGAGATTTCGGGATAAACGATGCCAAGGCGCACGCCACGGAGACCCATCATCGGGTTCATCTCGTGCAGAGCGTCGATTCTCTTCTTGATCTCCTCGAAGGTAAGACCATACTGACCAGCGGCTTCACGCTGCTTGTCTTCAGTCTGCGGCACGAATTCGTGGAGCGGCGGGTCCATAAGGCGGAAGGTAAGCGGCTTGCCGTCCATCACCTTCAAGGTTCCCTTGGCGGCCTCCTTGATGTAGGGCTCCAGCTCGTTGAGAGCAGCCACGCGCTCCGCCTCGTTGTTGGCGAGGATCATCTTGCGGAGTTTCTCCAACGGTTTCTCGCTGTTCTTGCCATAAAACATGTGCTCGATACGGAACAGACCGATACCTTCAGCGCCGAAGTTGACAGCGTTCTGGGCATCTTCCGGAGTATCAGCGTTGGTGCGGACACCCATCTTGCGGTATTTGTCCACGAGGGCCATGAACTCCTGGAAGCGCGGGTTCTCGGTGGAGTCGATCATCTTGACGGCTTCGCCATAGACATAACCCTTGGCGCCGTTGAGGGCGAGGGTGTCGCCTTCTTTGTAAACTTTACCATCGATGGTGACGGTACGTTTGTCCATGTCAATCTTGAGGGCGTCGCAACCCACGATGCAGCACTTGCCCCATCCGCGGGCAACAAGAGCGGCGTGAGAGGTCATACCACCGCGGGCGGTCAGGATACCGTCGGCAGCGCGCATACCTTCCACATCTTCGGGGTTGGTCTCCTCACGAACGAGGATGTTTTTAACTTTCTTTGCGGTATAAGCCTTGGAGACTTCGCTGTCGAGGGCGATAACGCCGACGGCGCCGCCAGGACCTGCGGGAAGACCCTTGGCGATGACATCGTGTTTCTTCTCGTCAGCGGCTTCGAGGATGGGGTGCAGCAGCTCGTCCATCTGAGCGGGGCTGAGGCGCATCACCACCTCATCGTCTTTGATAAGACCTTCGTGGAGCATATCGAGTGCCATGTTGAGGGCGGCGATACCGGTACGTTTGCCGACGCGGCACTGCAGCATATACAGCTGGCCTTCCTGGATGGTGAACTCGATGTCGAGCATGTCGTGATAGTTCTTCTCCAAGATCTCGCGGATGTCGCAGAGTTCTTTGTAGGTGGCGGGCATCAGCTCCTGCATGGAGTGCATGTGCTTGTTCTGCTCGTTCTTGGTGTCGTCGTTGAGCGGGTTGGGGGTACGGATACCGGCCACCACGTCTTCGCCCTGTGCGTTGATAAGCCATTCGCCATAGAAGAGGTTGTCGCCGGTGGCGGGGTTACGGGTGAAGGCAACGCCGGTGGCAGAGTTGTCGCCCATGTTGCCGAACACCATGGCCTGCACGTTCACTGCAGTACCCCAGTCTTCCGGAATACCTTCAATCTGACGGTAGGAGATGGCCTTCTGACCGTTCCAGCTCTTGAACACGGCCTTGATACCACCTTCGAGCTGCAGCTTAGCGTCATCCGGGAACTCGGTGCCGAGTTTCTCCTTGATGGTTTTCTTGAAAGCGGTGGCTAATTCCAGAAGTTCGCCAGCCTTGATGTCGGTGTCGCTCTTGTAGCCTTTCTTCTCCTTGTATTCATCCAGCATATCATCGAGGATACGGCGGATACCTTTGCCTTCCACGGGAGCGATGCCCTCGGCTTTCTCCATCACCACATCGGCATACATCATGATGAGACGACGATAGGAGTCATATACGAAACGCTCGTTGCCAGTCTTCTTGATGAGGCCGGGGAGAGTTTTGGAGGAGAGACCGATGTTGAGGACGGTGTCCATCATACCCGGCATGGAAGTACGGGCGCCGGAGCGGCAGGAAACCAGCAGCGGGTTGTCGGGATCGTCATATTTTCTGCCCATGATTTTCTCCACATTCTCCATAGCCTTCCAAACGTCGGCCATGAGGGTAGCGGGAAGCTGGCAGTTGTTCGCATAATATGCGGTGCAGCATTCGGTAGTGATAGTCAAGCCGGCAGGAACAGGAAGTCCCAACAAACACATTTCGGCGAGGTTGGCACCCTTGCCACCCAGCAAGTTTTTCATGTCGGCCTTGCCTTCAGCAGTCTTCCCGCCAAAGGTGTAAACATACTTTACATTACTCATTTTCAGTGATTTAAAGTTAATAAATAAAGGATTAATTCATTCTAATAAAACGAGTGCAAAAGTACAGAAAATTTCCGTAAATATTATTTAAATTTACAAAAAATAATAAGCAATTTTATTGTATTTTTGCAGCTAAATTTTTGTGTGATGAAAAAGACATTCTTATTGGTAATGATGACCTTCGCCCTCGCCACCCTTTGGGCGCAAAATTTTGACCAGTATTTTGAAAACAAAACTCTGAGAATCAACTACCTGCATATCGGCGATGCCCACAACGAAAGTTTCGCCCTCAAGGAGTACCATGCCGGCGGCATTTGGAGCGGCACCCGCGCCTACCTGATTGAGCCCCACCGCTACGGCTCCGTACTTTTCGAGGCCTTCGACTCCACCACCAACACCCCGATTTTCTCCCGCAGCTACGACTGTCTCTTCAACGAGTACCGCACCACCGATGAGGCCAACACACAATCGCGCGATTTTGAAGAGTGCATCAACATGCCCTTCCCCAAAAATACCATCTTCTACACCTTCACTTGCTTTAATCGAAAAGGAGAAGGAAAGGTCTTATACAAAGCCTATTACAATCCCAAAACCACCTTCACCATCCCCTTCAGCACAGAGTTCAAGCTGATCACCCTGCACAAAGGCGGCGCCCCCGAACAGTGCTTGGACATCCTCTTCATTCCCGATGGATATTCAAGAGATGACAGAGGAAAACTGGATGTCGATGTGAAGGACTTCGCCTCCTACATCCTCAACTGCTCGCCCTACAAAGAGAACAGAGAACGCATTAACATCTATGCTATTAAAGGGTTTTCTGAAGAGTCAGGTGTGACCGACCCCAACAACAAAATTGAACGCAAAACCCTGCTCAACAGTTCGTACAACACCCTCGGCACCGACCGTTATCTGATGTGCGAGAATGTGTGGCGGATGTACGATGTAGCCGATGACGCTCCCTTTGATGCTATCGTACTTCTTTGTAATTCAGAAAAATACGGAGGCGGTGGCATCTACAACTTCTACGCCACCGTGTGCAACGGCGCACCCGATGCCGACTTCGTGATTGTGCATGAGATGGGCCACAGCATCGGCGGTCTGGCCGACGAGTACTACACCTCCGAGACCAGCGTCAACGACTTCTACCCCGCCGGCATTGAACCGATGGAGCCCAACGTGACCACCCTCGTCGATTTCGAGAAGAAATGGAAAGACCTGATTGACCCCAGCATCCCGATTCCCACCCCGGCCACCAAGGAGTACAACGACATGCTGGGCGTGTACGAAGGTGCCGGCTACGTGGCCAAAGGCGTTTACCGCCCGTGGCAGAACTGCACCATGAAGGAAATTATCTATAACAACTTCTGCCCCGTCTGCACCCGCGTGCTGATCGACATGTTCAACTACTACTCAAACCGGGAAGGCGAATAAGGAGGATGCAAAGATTTCAGAATAATATGTAAATTTGCACCGCCAAAATTATTACGATAGAAAATTATTCAATTATTAATATCAATCCTAAAATCAATTAACAAAGCTATGAGTATCACAAAATTAGACCAGATTATCGAATTAGTAAAAACCAAACCCCAGAAACGTTTGATTGCGGCTTACGCCAACGACGCACACACCATCGAGGCTGTGCACAATGCTGTAAAGATGGGCGTGGTGAAAGCCACCCTCGTCGGCGACGAGGCCACTATCAAGCAGGTCTGCAAAGAAAACAATATCGACGTTAACGACTTCACCATCATCCAGGAGGCCGACGAGAACAAGGCTGCCGCCAAGGCTTGCGAAATCATCAACAACGGCGAGGGCGACATCCTGATGAAGGGCTTGCTCTCCACCGACAAATACATGCGCGCCATCCTCAACAAGGAGCGCGGACTGATGCCCGGACCGAAAGCGGTTCTGTCGCACGTCACCGTGATTGAGACGCCCCGTTACCACAAGCTCATCATCTGCGGCGACGTGGCCATCATCCCCGCCCCCGACCTCAACCAGAAGATCGCCATCACCAACTACCTGGTGAACACCGCCCGCGCCCTTCAGATTGAGAAACCGAAGGTAGCTGTGCTGGCCGCCACCGAGCAGGTGCTGCCCGCCATGCCCGCCTGCGTGGATGCCTGCATCATCAGCAAGATGGCCGAACGCGGTCAGATCAAGAACGCCGTCATCGATGGACCTCTGGGCGTTGACCTCGCCATCGACATGGAGTGCGTGCAGATCAAGAAAGTGAAGAGCGAAGTGGCCGGCGACGCCGACTGCATCGTGTTCCCGAACATCGAGACCGGCAACGTGTTCTACAAGTGCAACACCAAGCTGGCAGGCGCTGAACTCGGTGCCATGGTGGTGGGTGCCAAAGTGCCCTGCGTGCTCTCCTCACGCGGCGACTCCACCAAGACCAAACTTTACTCCATCGCCCTCGCAGCAGCCGTAGCCAAATAATAAAATGAAAACACGTCTATTTGCCATCGTACTATTGGCTGCCTCGTTGCTGTCAGGCTGCCACAAAAGCATCGACCTCACCAACTCCGACAAGGTGAATCAGAATCATATTTTTCAACTCTACCAAGTAAAATATGATGCCAATGATGGGAACCTAACGACGAAGGCCGTCTTCCACATCGACCACCGCAGCGGCAACCAACTCCGCCTCACCGAACCCTCCAAGGTGACGGTGAACGGACAAGAGATGGAGCTCAACGAACAGGGCGAATATGTGTGGAACAACCCAAAACATTTGCAAATCACACCATTCGAGTACGTCAACAACAACAAACAATTGTTCAAGAACTCTGTCATTACCAATACGATAGCATTTAACCAGGAGAATATCACGCTCAACAAAAACAAGACCACCCAAGTCACTGTCAAGGCTGAACCGTTTGAAGAGAGCGAGAGTGTGAGCTGCACCCTCACCAAAGATGGCGAGACCGTGGAGATCGACCTCGACTTCGAAAACGGCCGGCTGATTGTCAGTCCCGAAGTGCTAGAGCCGGTGCAACCCGGCAGTTATACCGCCCGTCTCGTGCGGAAGAACTACAGCCAGCAGCTAAAGTCCCTTGACCGCGGCGGCGAGTGGGAGAGCCAGTATGTCTCAACATCTAAAACCATCACTGTACAATGAAAACATCTTTAAGAACACACACCTGCGGCGAACTCACCGCGAACAACATCGGCGAAAAAGTCACCCTTTGCGGCTGGATACAGAAAATCCGCAAGTTAGGCGGCATGACCTTCATCGACCTGCGCGACCGCTACGGCATCACGCAGCTCGCCTTCAACGCTGAAACTAACCCCGACCTGTGCAAGCAGATCGAGCCGTTCGGCCGCGAATGGGTCATCCAGGTCACCGGCACCGTCGCCGAACGATACAGCAAGAACAAAAACATCCCGACCGGCGACATCGAAATCCTCGCGGAGAAAATCACCGTGCTGAACGAGTCGCTCACCCCTCCCTTCACCATCGAGGACGAGTCGGACGGTGGCGACGAGCTGCGCATGAAATTCCGCTACCTCGACCTGCGCCGCAACCCCGTGAAGAACAACCTGCTTTTCCGCCACAAGTTGGGCATCGCCATCCGTAACTACATGAACAACATCGGCTTCGTGGAAATCGAGACCCCCATGCTGGTCAATTCCACCCCTGAAGGCGCCCGCGACTTTGTGGTGCCCTCCCGCCTCAGCCACGGCGAGTTCTACGCCCTCCCGCAGTCGCCCCAGACCTTCAAGCAGCTACTTATGGTCTCCGGCTTCGACCGCTACTTCCAAATTGTGAAGTGCTTCCGCGACGAGGACCTGCGCGCCGACCGCCAGCCCGAGTTCACCCAGATCGACTGCGAGATGTCGTTCATCACCCAAGAAGACATCCTCCAGACTTTCGAAGGACTCATCAAATACATCTTCAAAGAGATCAAAGGCATTGACATCGAACCCATCGAGCGCATCACCTGGCACGATGCCATGAAATATTATGGTAGCGACAAGCCGGATGCCCGTTTCGGCATGCGTTTCGTGGAACTAAACAACGTGCTGCAGCACAAAGACTTCAAGGTGTTCAACGAAGCTGAATTGGTGGTAGGTATTGTGGCCAAGGGCTGCGCCCACTACTCCCGCAAACAGCTCGATGAGCTCACCAACTTTGTGAAACGCCCGCAGGTGGGCGCCACCGGCCTCGTGTACATCCAATGCCAGGAGGACGGCCACTTCAAATCCTCCGTTGACAAGTTCTACGACCAAAACGACCTGCAAGCGGTGGCCAAGGAGTGCGGCGCCGAAGCCGGCGACCTCATCCTCATCATGGCCGGTCCGCGCATGAAGACTCAGACCCAGCTGTGCCAGCTCCGCTTGGAGATGGGCAGCCGCCTCGGCTTGCGCAAGGCCGGTGAGTACAAACTCCTGTGGGTGGTGGACTTCCCGCTGCTCGAATGGGACGAGGAGACGCAGCGCTACTACGCTATGCATCACCCGTTTACCGCACCGAAACCGGAGCACGAGGCGATGTTGGAGAGCGACCCGGGACACGTGAACGCCAACGCCTACGACCTCGTCATCAACGGCACCGAGGTGGGCGGCGGCTCCATCCGTATTCACGACAAAGAGCTGCAGAAGAGAATGTTCAAAGCACTCGGCTTCACCGAAGAAGAGGCACAGAAGCAGTTCGGCTTCCTGATGAACGCCTTCCAGTACGGCGCACCTCCGCACGGCGGACTCGCCTTCGGCTTCGACCGCATGTGCTCGGTATTGTGCGACGCTGACACCATCCGCGACTTCATCGCCTTCCCGAAAAACAATGCGGCTCGTGATATGATGCTCGGCGCACCCACCCCCATTTCAGACGCACAACTCAAAGAATTGGGACTGAAATAGCGGTCTTCTATTTTAATATAAAATATTAAAAATGAACTATATAGAGTTTGACAAAGAGAAGCTTGTAAACATCACTTTCGCCAAGGAACGCGAACTGCTGCGCTGCAGCCGCACGGGAGCATTCGCCAACACCTCGCTGCTGCGACTCAACACCCGCAAATACCACGGACTGTTCATCGTGCCGCAGGACAAAATCGACCATGAGCGGCACGTGCTGGTCTCCAACCTGAACGAGAGTGTCATCATGAACGACATGGAGTTCCGGCTGGGCATCCACCAGTACAAGGGCGGTGTCATCGACCCCAAAGGGAACAAGTACATGCAGCGTTTTGTGGCCGACCCCGTTCCCACCTACTATTTCAGAGTGGGCAAGTTCAACTTCAAAAGCGAGATTCTCCTTCTCAACAACGACGAGCGGCTCATCATTAAATATACTATATTAGATGATGTGGAATCGGTAGCCTTCCAGTTCCAGCCGCTGCTCGCCTTCCGTCAGATTCATCACCTCACCCACAAAAACGATGCCGCTAACACGAGTTACGAGTGTTGCAAAAATGGTGTAAAGTATTGTTTATACGACAATTACACACCCGTTTATATTCAATGTTCTGAAGAGATTTTCTACGAACACGCTCCTGTTTGGTATGAGAATTTTGAATATGAAAAAGAGATTGAACGCGGCTACGAAGGGGTGGAAGATTTGTTGAATCCTGGCAAAATCAATGTCAAACTCAAAAACCAGGTGCTCTACATCACCATCGGTACCGAAGCCATCGACCCCGCTACGCTCGACCAGCTCTATCAAGATGAAATTCAGCATCATACCAACCGCAGTTCCTATTTCAACTGCTTGAAAAATGCCGCTGAACAGTTCATTGTGAAACGGAACGGCAAGACGCAGATCATTGCCGGTTATCCATGGTTCGGCCGCTGGGGACGCGACACCTTCATCTCGCTGCCGGGTCTCACGCTGGCCCTCGACAAACCGGAACTCTGCAAAGAGATCATGGACTCCATGTTGGAGGAATTGCACGACGGTCTTTTTCCCAACATCGGCGACGGCGAGCAGACCGCCTACAACTCGGTGGACGCTCCGCTCTGGTTCATCCGTGCCCTACAGCAATATACCGCCTACACGCACAGCGAGAAGAAGATATGGAACGAATACGGCAAGCACATCCGCGCCATCCTCGACGCCTACCGTCATGGTTCGCTCTTCAATATCAAGATGTTGGACAACGGCTTGATTTATGCCGGCTGCGAGGGCAAGGCGCTCACGTGGATGGATGCCATTGTGGAGGGCAAGCCCGTAACGCCCCGCACTGGCTGTCAGGTGGAGATTAACGCATTATGGTATAATGCATTATGCTTTGCCAGCGAGATGGCTCGTCTGGGAAAAGACACCGACTTTGTTCAGGAATGGAAAGAGATCATCAAAGAATTCCCCGACCATTTCAAGACCACTTTCTGGTCGAAAGAGAAAGGCTGGTTAGCCGATTATGTGGATGGCGACTACAAAAACTTCCAGGTGCGCCCCAACATGCTGATTGCCACTTCCCTACCCTATACCGCCATCAGCGAAAAAATTCGTCAGCTCATTCTGAAGAAATGCACCGAGGAGCTGCTCACCAACAAGGGCATCCGCACCTTGTCGCCCAACGACCCCGACTACAAGGGGTACTACGGCGGTGACCAGGCCACCCGCGATGCCGCTTACCATCAGGGCACTTGCTGGCCGTGGCTGCTCATGCCCTTCACCAACGGCATGATTGCCGTACACCAGAAGAAAGCCTTCCCCACGCTGGAGAAAATCCTGTACGATTTCGAAAGCGACATCAAGGACTACGGCATCTCCACCATCGGAGAGGTATTCGACGGTGCACCGCCCCACCATCCCAACGGCTGCATCTCGCAGGCGTGGAGCGTGGCCGCCCTGCTCTACATCAAATGGGTGCTGGAAAACGGCAAAACCATGTAGTCATTGCTATGCCTCTCACGGTCAACGATTTCGACATTTCTATGATGCGCCGTTGCATCGAGCTGGCAAAGCTCGGCATGGGTCATACCGCCCCCAACCCTATGGTGGGCGCAGTGATTGTTCATGAAGGAAAAATCATCGGCGAAGGCTATCATCATCGGTATGGCGAAGCTCATGCGGAGGTGAACGCCATCCGCTCGGTAAAGGATGTTGAGCTGCTGAAATCCTCCACCATTTACGTGAGTTTGGAGCCTTGTTCGCACTACGGCAAAACGCCGCCCTGTGCCGACAAGATCATCGAGATGGGAATCCCTCGCGTGGTGGTAGGCTCCACCGACCCGCACGACAAAGTAAACGGGAAAGGCATTGAGAAACTGCGCAACGCTGGTATTGAGGTAGTTACTGGTGTTCTAGAGGAAGAATGCGACTTCCTGAACCGCCGTTTTTTCACTTTCCACCGGCAGCATCGCCCCTACATCATTCTGAAATGGGCGCAAACCGAAGACGGCTATATGGACATCGACCGTAGCCAAAATCCAGATGGGAAATACTGGCTTACGCGTCCGGAGACGGGCGTGCTGGTACACAAATGGCGCAGCGAGGAGCAGGCCATCCTCATCGGGTATAACACCTACGAGAATGACCGTCCGCAGCTCACCACGCGGCACTATCCGGGCAACAGTCCGAAACGGTACATCATGGCGCGGCAGCCCGAGCGGCTCACGCCCATCGAAGGGTTCACGCTACTGCCCGATGACCTGCCCACCGCCATAGAGCGGCTGTACAACGAGCGCATCCTGTCGGTGATCGTGGAAGGCGGCCGCAAGACCCTCGACCAGTTCATCGGCGCGGGGTTATGGGACGAGGCACGCATCCTGACCGCCCCCGTGCGTTGGGGAGCTGGCACACCTGCACCCATCATCAAAGGTAATACCCTCTCCGAAATGATGTTAGCGGGTGACCAAGTGAAAATCCTTCAACACGCTGATTGTTAAAAAGTTTTTTCTTTAGAATAAAAATAAATTAAAAAAAATATTAATTTTGCAGCCGCAAAAAAACAACAGCGTCCATGCTCCTATTGCCTATTATTAGCATCATATTGTGGGTGAGTTACATCATCTTCGTGTTGTGCAAATTTGGCATTCCCACCACCATTTCTGAGACCTACTATCTGCTCAGCAAAAAGTGGGACTGGATATTTGCGGTATGGTTTTTTGTCACCTCCACCCCACTTTGCATCTACTGGTTCATCATTGCCCCGCACGGCCTCAAGTGGTTTCCGATCGCCAACTGGGTGGCCATGGTAACCATCGGTCTTTGTGGATGTTACAAGTCGGGACCGAAAGATCCTGAAAGCGTGAAATGTATCAGCAAGGGTGATGAAACGCCGGCGGAAACGGAACGCCAACCTTTCAGACCGGTACGCTCGCTGATCGGCTATTCCAAACGGCTCGTCGCCAAATTCAAACCCCAAAACCTATTCAAGTACGGATGGAAGCGCCTCGTGCATTATATCAACGCCTTAGGCGCCATCGTGCTTAGCACTGTATATCTGTGGATTACGGCAAAAATTACGGTGATTGCCAGTCTGTTAATCTACTTCTGTTCCATCCTCATCGGCACACGGGTGAAGGCGGTTTACAACTGGAAATACTCCACCAACCGCAGCCATAACGCATGGGTATTTTTCGCCGAAATCATCTGTTTCGTGCAGCTGTTTATCTTCATTATTCTTTAAAGAAAAAGGGAATCCCTTCTTTCCTATGGTTGAGGGAACAATTCCATCTCCACCATTTCGCAAAGGATATGTCCCAGCATGATATGACACTCTTGAATGCGTGGGGTATCCGTGGAGGGAACATTCAGCAGCACATCGCAATACTCAGCCATTTTTCCACCTGTGGCGCCGGTGAGCCCCATGATATGCACATCCATCTCGCGGGCGGCACGGCAGGCGTTAAGAATATTGGTCGAATTGCCTGAAGTGGAGAGGGCAACCAACACATCGCCCGAATGGGCAGTGCCCCGCAACAAACGGGCATAGACCTCATCGTAACCGTAGTCGTTGGCGACCGCGGTAAGATAAGAGCTATTGCAATGCAGCGCCTCCGCATTGAGCGGCGGGCGGTCATAATAGAAACGACCTGAAAGTTCGGCGGCGAGGTGCTGCGCATCGGCGGCACTGCCTCCATTGCCACAAAAATGCACTTTGCCACCTGCACGAAGCGCCGTACACATGAGAGTGGCGGCGTTCTCAATACGCTGCAACAATGCAGGTTCAGCAAGGAGAGCCTGCTTCACCTCAATACTGGTGGCGATGGCCTGTGAAATGCGAGTGTTCATGTATATTTCGATTGATGAGCGGAACTCAAAATTTAGCGCTGCAAAGATAGACAAAAAAATGGAGTTAGGAATCATAATCCTGAATAATGTTGTAAATTTGCAGGGACTTTTATTGTCCATGATTTTATAGATAAATTATTTATTATCAATATTTTATATTAATAAATAAAATAAAAAAAGGAGCAAAAAATGCCAGTAAAAATCGGAATCAATGGCTTTGGCAGAATCGGCAAGATGGTTTTTCGACTGATGGAAGGCCGGAGCGACATGGTGGTCACCCATATCAACGACAAAATGGACACGCACCTGATGGCGCATCTGCTGCGATACGACAGCATACACGGCAGGTTTCATGCCGATATCTCCTGCGATGACTCACACCTCTTTGTGAACGGCAGAACCATACTCGTCACCAACTACCCCTCGCCGGAAGAGATTCCGTGGAGCCAAACGGGTGTGACGCACGTGATTGACTCGTGCGGCCGCTTCAAAACCCGCCCGGCACTCCAGGGGCATCTCCGTGACGGCGTGCGGCGCGTCATCCTCAGTTGCCCTCCCGATGACGCCTCGATCGAACGCACCATCGTGATGGGCGTGAACGACCATACCCTGACTGCCTCCGACGACATCATCTCCAACGCCTCCTGCACCACCAACTGTATCGCTGTGATGCTCAAGGTGATGAACGACGAATTCGGCATTACCCGAGGCTTTATGAACACGGTGCATCCCACCACCAACAACCAGAACTTGCAGGACGGCTACCATGCCGACTACCGGCGTGCCCGCTCCGCCATCGCCAATATCATCCCCACCACCTCGTCGGCCGTACGCGCCGTGCACCTCGTATTGCCCGAGATGAAAAACATCTTCGATGGCTTCGCTACCCGCGTGCCCGTCGCCGACTGCTCGTTTGTGGAACTGACCGCCGAGCTGCGGCAGCCCACCACAGCCCACGACATCCGTGAGGCCTTCCGCCGCCACGCCGCAGGCCCCCTCAACGGCATCCTCGAATTCTCCAACGACCCGCTCGTCAGCAGCGACATCACCGACAACACTCATTCCGCTATCTTCGACGCCCTCGCCACCAAAGTCATCGGCGGCAACTTCGTGCAAATCCTCGGATGGTACGACAACGAATGCGGCTATTCATCCCGAATCATCGACTTGATCAAATATCTTCAAAACTATGATTAACGAAATCAAATCCAAGGCGTTAGAGGTCAATCTGCGCAACACCAATGTCGAATACGAAATCCCGGCAGAACACCAGTGGTTCATGTCGCTCTCTGAAAAACAGTGGGGGCTCCACAAGCGCGTGATGGAGTTCTTCGCCGAATACGACCATCCCATGTCGAACCGCGCCGAGGTGGTCAAGGCGCTCCCCAACGTCACCATCAACGACTTCTGGCTCTATAAAGAACTTCCTCTCGAAGACCAGAAACGGGTGGTCAACGTGGCACTCGCCATCTACGAAAAACTGCTGTCGGAGAAACTGAAACACGCCTGGGCTAAGGATCTCGTCACCTATTTCCTCCGCTTCATCGAAAGCAACGATGCCGTACTCAACCAGTGCGACAACGGTGTGGGACGCTGCATCGCCCTGCTGGACAAGTATATGGACGACAACGCCTTCGACTATTTCTGTCATATCGGCCAGTTCAAACTGAAACTCACCCTCGCGGCCAACAACCCCACTACCGCAGAGGCTACTTTCAAAATGATGAAACGACTGGTGCTCAAACATATACAATACTGGAGAGAGACCACTCGGATTGTCAAATGGTACGATGAGCACAAACAAAAGATGTCGCAAGACTACTCGCAGAGCCTTGCCGAACTGGGCGACGCTCTGTTTGACGAATACACCCAGCTCGCCGAGAATGCCAAAAGCTGGCAGGAACTGTGCGACAATGCCTTTACCTTCAACGACATCATCAAGGCATTTGAGAGCAAAATCTCCATTTTCCAGCACACCTCCGAACAGTTCTGCTACATCTTCTACCTCCTCCACCTTCCCGGCACCATTGACAACCATCCGCAGTTGCTGGTGGAGCTGAACAAAGTCATCAAGATGGTGAGCCACGAGCTGGACGAGGCACAGTGCATCGCCTCCATGGACGACCTCTTCGAGCAGTTTGTGGATTTCCGCGACAGTCACCTCAACCTCATCCTCGACTCCATCCTCGAATTGGGCAAAGAGATTATCCACACCGACAACCGCGTGCTCATCAAGCATTTAGAAAAGAAAATCATTGACTTCGGCTTCGTGACGCCGGGGGTGAAATATGTCACCAACGACTGGGAACTGAAGGTCAACCCCTGCCACATCAAGAATGTGAGAGTATGGCTGGAACTGATTGAATATGCGCCCGAAACGATGCACAAACTGCTCTCCGCGCTCATCATCAACTTGCGCGTGGGCGGCATCTTCGTTTTCGACACCGACTTCTTCCAGAAAGATATCACCAAACTGCTCAACTCGCAGATTTCGCCTGTTTACAAACAGACCAAGCAGTTGGCGCGTATCTTCCCCGTCTATTTCAACGAAATTGGAGCGGAAGGCGAACTGCGCGATGTCTCCACCAAGATTGACGAGCTTTCGCACCGCAACGACAAACTCATCCATTTCCTCCGCAAACAAATCCATACCGAAGGCAACAACTCCCATATCCAGATCACCCTCGATGTGATTGATTTTTGGTTTGATAAGAAAAAAGAACGACTCAAAGAGATCCTTCCGCCCAATGTTTACGACTTAGTAGAAGAAGAGGGACAGTGGGTGAATGGCGTTCACGACTGTCTCCATAAATTCTGCGACTTCGCAAGTCTTTCACTTGCCGAACTCATTGAAATGAAGAAAGATGATGTGGAGCAGATTGCCCGCAAGGTGGACCACTCCGACCCCATCGACATCCAGCGCGTATGCCTCATCATCGAACTCTACCAGCTACTGAAAGAGAAGTACATTTTCGACTCCACCGACATCATCAACATCATGCGGCGCGACAGTTTCCTCGAGACCGAAGACACCAACCGCCTGGAAGAACTGCTGAACGGCAACGACCCCGTCGCCACCGTCAAGCACATCTTCTACCTGATGAAGAAACTCAACAACATCATCTTCGATCCCAAAGAGAGCAAGGGCTGGGAGAATGTGGTGTACAAACGCCACATCGCCTTCGGCATCCCCTCCATGTACGGCTACTACCGCGAGGTGAAGTTCGACGCTTTAGGACTGATTTTCAGGCTGGAACGCATCGTTACCGTACTCATCCACGACATTCTCGAGAACCTTAACACCGACGTTCTCACCTTCAATGCTTTCAAAGAGATCTGCAGCACCATACAGCTGATGCACGAAGGCATGATGCTGGACGGCGTTTACGACCAAGGCTTCGACTCCAACCTTCAGATGTTGCAGTATAGTCTCAACTCCGGCTGTTTCACTATCGAACAGTATATCAACATTTTCCAGTTCATGGAAAACAGTCTGCACGAAATCATCAGCAACTATTTCATCCGTCCGTACGAGCCGCTACTGAAGACCATCATCCCGCAGCTCACGGAAGACGCTCCAGATGACAAGACGCAGATGAAGAAGTTGGTGGCCCAGAAGTCGGAGATTTTCTTCCGCGAGCTGCTCTCCTCCTCGTTCCTCATCCAGCAGCTGGACAACTTCATCGGCGAGATTCTCAACAACCTTCGCAACCAGGCCAACCTACTGACCTCCGAAGAGGCGAGCAACCTGATGACCTACGACCAGAAGCTGGCCTTCAGTCCGCTCAACAAAGAAACGCCCGCTGTGGACAACCGCGTGTTTCTCGGTGCGAAGGCCTATTACCTCAAGAAATTATTCCTCAACAACTACCCCGTACCCCCCGGATTTGTGGTCACCACCGAGGTGTTCCGCCGCATCCATGCCATCCAGAAAGTGGCCTCCATCAATGCTGAATTTGACCGAATTCTGCACCGCCATCTTACTGGTGTTGAAAAGTTTACTGGTCTGAAATTCGGTGATCCCAAGCGTCCGCTGCTGCTGAGTGTGCGTTCCGGTTCCGCCATTTCCATGCCGGGTGCCATGAACACCTTCCTCAATGTCGGCCTCAACGACACCATCACCGAGCAGTTGAGCAAACAGGACAACTATGCATGGACCTCTTGGGACTGCTACCGCCGTCTGCTCCAAACTTGGGGCATGGCGCACGGCCTCGACCGTAACGACTTCGACCAGATCATTCTCAACTATAAAAAGAAATATGGTGTGACGCAGAAAATCGAGTTCACACCCGACAACATGCGCGAGATCGCCTTTGCGTACAAGCAGTTCCTGATTGACAATCACGTGCATTTCGAGGAGCATCCTTTCCGTCAGCTGAAGCAGGCCATCTTGTGCGTTTTCGACTCCTGGTATTCGGAAAGAGCCAAGGTGTATCGTAACCACATGCACATCGCCGAAGAGTGGGGAACAGCCGCCATCGTGCAGAAGATGGTGCTCGGCAACATCCACCGTGAATCAGGCTCCGGAGTGGTGTTCACCCGCGACGTGAAGCGCAACCAGGGCAGCATCCACCTCACCGGCGACTTCTCCTTCCTCAGTCAGGGCGAAGACATCGTAGGCGGTCTTATTAACACACTACCTATCAGTGAGTTCCAGAGAAAATCAGAATACCAAAATGCTCCATTCTCCTTGCAAAGCCAGTATCCCGAAATCTACAATAAATTGAGAGAATTGGCTAAAAACATGTTGGAGAAGGACGGTTTCAGCCATCAGGAGATCGAGTTTACCTTCGAAACCTCCAAGGCAGAAGACTTATATGTGCTGCAAACCCGTAACCAGAACGTCACTCGCCAGGATGCTGTGGAAACCTTTGCCGCCAATCCTGAGGAGATGGAGAAAGTGGGCAACGGCATCGGCATCGGCAACGGGGTGCTCAACGGCATCATCGTGTTCGACATGGAAGACATCCAGAAGGTGCGCAACAGCGATGAGCCCGACCGCCATATCGTGCTGGTGCGTCCCGACACGGTGCCCGACGACATCGAGCTGATCATCGAATGCGACGGTCTGCTCACCGCCCGTGGTGGTGCCACATCGCACGCCGCCGTCACCGCTGCCACCCTTGGCAAGATCTGTGCCGTGAACTGCGATGCCCTCATCGTTCACGAAAAAGAGAAGACCCTCACCATCAACGGAACGCCTTTTAACGTGTTCGACCCCATCGCCATCGATGGTCACAACGGCATCATCTACAAAGGCAATTATGACGTGGTAATTGACGAAATCGATTGAGAATTGAAAATTAAAATCCATAAAAAATGAAAAAAGCCCTTCTTTTCACGCTTTCACTGCTGATGGCAGTCCAGTTGCACGCCGGCAATCCTGTCACAATAAAAGATGCCAAAACTGCTGCGGCGCACTTCCTCACAGCCAGCAACAATACACGCGCCATCACCACTGCAGACCTCACCCTGCAGCAAATGGTCTCCGACGAGGATGCCGCCCCGCTTTACTATGTTTTCAGCATCAACGGAGGTGGTTTTGTAGTAGTGTCGGCACACAATGCCATCACCCCTATTCTCGCCTATTCCATGGAAAATGATTTCGATGCTTCTGTACCCAACTATCTGATGGACAAGTATAAAGCACAAACATCTGCTACCCTCAACTATAACAGTCCCACCGCTGAACGCGAATGGGAGCTCCTGCTCAATGCACAACCCACCCGTGAGACCTACCTTACAGGATCGGTCGCACCGCTCACCACCTCCCAATGGAATCAGTCTCCTTACTACAACAACTACTGTCCCGTAGAGAACCCCTTCCCACACGGCAGCAACAACAATCGGTACCACACCCCCACCGGCTGTGTGGCCACTGCCATGGCTGGATTCCTGCACTACCACCGCTACCCCGTATATGGCAACGGCCACATCCACTACCAGCCCGTTTACTACTTCAAAGACGCGGACAATAACATCACCGACTCTATCGCATATCCCATTCAGGATCAAGATCTTAATACCGAGCACAACTACGAGATGATGCCCAACTCCATTGACAGACACACTGGCGAGGTGGCAGAGTTGATGTGGCACGCCGGTATTTCCATTGAGATCGGCTACGGCCCTACCAGCAGCAGCGGTTACTCAGCCCAAGCAGTCAACTCACTGAAAGAACACTGGGGTTACAACCCCAACGCCTATTTCGCATACCGCAGCAACTACAATGCAGCCGCATGGTCACAACTTCTTCACCATGAGCTTGATGAGCACCGCATCATTTTCTATTCCGCCAGAGAGACCTCCGACCCCACCGTGGGGCACGCCTTCCTTTTGGATGGTTATCAGGACTTCAACCGAGTGGTGAAGACCATCCACTACACCGACACGCTGCTCGTTTTTGACCATGTGGACACGCTTATTTCGTACGACATCGATCCTGAAACGCTTGACAGTGTGACTATCATTACATTAGATAGTATTTTCGTAGAGACCCATTCCGACAGTACCATAACCACTGACACTCTTTTCTCACATACCATGATCCACGTAAACTGGGGATGGGGCGGTTACTTGAACGGTTATTTCACCTTCACAGATTCCCATGTGGAAGGCTGGTCTGTGAACGAGAGCGCCGCTATTGACCTCTATCCGGCCGGCAACCCCGAGGAGCCCACCGAAGGCTGCATCCGGGTGACGGGGACGAGAGGAACGATCAGCGACGGGTCAGGATGCCGCCGCTATAGTCCGAACACCGACCGTTCATGGATGCTGTGCGCACCTGAGGCGAACCGCTACACCTTCACTTTCCAGCGCATGGAGACCGAAGAGAATGCCGACGAAATCATCTTCTACAAAAACGGGGACATTAACCAAGAGATAGGCCGCTATTCTGGACATGCCCTCCCCTCATCGTTTAACATTAACGCTGACAGTGTGCTGGTACGTTTCGCGAGCGACGAGAATGATGTGGTAGACTACGGCTTTGTCATCAGCTACACCGCCAGAACTCCCGCTGCATACTGCCAAGAGAACGTTCAACTCCCCACCGGCACAGGCGTCATCACCGACAAAGGCGACCTGAATCTCACTGACACCGTGCCTTACCGTCCCGACAGCTACTGCAACTGGAAAATTATCGGCACCGACCGCGTATATTTCTCCTATCCCCAAATCGACCTCGCAGAAGGTGACTATATAGAAATATATGACATCACCATCCCCACCAAGTACAAACTGCTCAAACGCATCAGTCTGATTGATTGGCCCGATGACGATGTTTTTATAGCGGAAGCCCACAAGGTACAGATCTCATTTGTCTCCGACAACTATCTGGAAAACAACGGATTTACCCTCACTTATGAAACTCAAACCGACATTCACAACTATGCTGACCTACATCAGTTGAGTCTCTATCCCAATCCTGTCACCAGCACGTTGAATCTGGACTGGATGCAGGAAGAGGCAGGTCTGCTGAACTTCCGCATCACCGACCTTTCGGGGCGCACCGTTGCCGCAGAACAGGTTAAGGCAGAAAATGGAATGCAACATCACACCTTCAATGTCAGCACATTGGCAAAAGGTATTTATTTATTAAATATTGAAAGTGTTGAAGGGAAGACGGTTAAAAAATTCATTGTACAATAATAAATTATAAAATATGTATCAGTTTGATGCAAAAGAGACAAGAGAACGCTTAGTGGCATGGATTGTCGACTGGTTTGAAAGAAATGGCAAAGGGTGCAACGCCATCGTAGGTTTGTCTGGCGGGAAAGATTCCACCATCATGGCCGCGCTTTGCGTGGAAGCACTGGGAAAGGAGCGTGTGATCGGGGTGGGAATGCCCGACGCGGGGCAGGACCTGCACGGAGCTGACAAAGTGGCCGAGTATTTGGGCATCCGTTTTCTCGAGGCCAACATCGGCGGGATGACCACTGCATTGAGAAAGATGTTTGAAAGATTTAAAGAAGGAGATGGCCGGCCGTGGGGCTTCGAGATGTCGGTGCAGGCTGAGCAGAACATGCCGCCTCGCCTCCGCATGGTGACCCTGTACGCCATCAGCCAGTCGAACAACGGACGGGTGATGGGCACCTGCAACCTCAGCGAGAACTACATCGGTTACCTCACCAAATTCGGCGACGGTGCTTCTGATGTGGAACCGTTGGCAGAACTCACTGTTACAGAATTACTTCAGATTGGTGATAAGATGGGCATTCCCTACCAGTGGGTACACAAGGTGCCCACCGATGACCTGCCTCACTCCAAAACCGACGAGGAAAAGTTCGGTTTCACCTACGCCACACTCGACAAGTACATCCGCGGTTTGGAAACACCACCCGCCGACATCAAGGAGAAAATCGACCGGATGCACCGCAACAACATGTTCAAACTGCAGCTGGTGGAGACTTTCAAGCCTTTCTAAAACATTGAACGAAAGTTCGTTCACCTTAGGGCACCCCCTCTCTGTTTTTTTTCAGAACATTTTTTTATAAAAAATCAAAAAAAACACGGAAGAAACCTTATCGTGTCAGAAATATTTTGTATTTTTGCACGCTTAATTTAGAAATAGAATAAATTAGAATAAAATTAAAAAACCAAACCAATGAAGAAGACTTTACTATCTGTTCTTTTCTGCTGTTTGTTCGTGTTTGCCTTCGCAGACAATGTCATTACAGTACAGGAGGCCAAAACGGTTTCCAAGAACTTTATCACAGCCGTCAGTCCGACCACTCCGATTTCGGAATCCGACCTGATTCTGAAACAAACCGCCCGTGGTGAGAATGACGAGCCGTTGTACTATGTTTTCGGCATCAGAAACGGCGGTTTCATCATTGTATCGGCTACCGATGCAGCAACTCCGGTGCTTGCTTACTCTCTTGAGAGCGAGTTTGTCGCCGAAGCATGCTCTTATATGCTGGAAAGCTACAAGACTGATATTGCTGAATCCAAAGCCGCAAACAATGTAGAATCTGTCAAGGAGTGGGAATTCCTCCGCAACTACACTCCCACCCGTAGCGACACCATCTACATTGAAAGAGAAGTAAAGCCTCTGCTCACCTCCACTTGGAACCAGGTAACCTACTACAACAACTACTGCCCCGTACAAGCTGACGCCGTACAGAGCCAGGCCAACCTTGACTGCGACGGTCATGTGCCCGCAGGCTGTGTGGCTACCGACATGTCTGTCATCATGCACTACTACCGCTATCCCGAATACGGCACTGGCGGTGTGGGATACCACCCGATTCATTACGTCGTCAACGACAACAACGAAATCATCGACACCATCACCTATCCTTGGCAGGTGCAGAATTTTAATGTAAAACATGACTACAACTACATGCCCAACTCCATCAACGCCTACACTGGCGAGGTGGCCAAGCTGATGTGGCACGCCGGCATCTCCGTACAGATGGACTACGGTCCAGACGGCTCTGGTGCACAATCGGCCTACGCCATTACGGTCATGAAGAATAACTGGGGATACAACCGTACTGCCCAGCTTTACAGCAGAACCGACTACAGCAACGTGAAATGGTGCGACTCCGTCACCAACGAATTAGACCAGATGCGCCCCATCTACTACTCCGCCTCCAACAGCGGCGGTGGCCATGCCTTCATGCTCGACGGCTACCAGATGCGCAAAATGGTCAACACTACTGTCATATATGGGGACACCATCTATACCGTTGACCATGTGGACTCTGCTGCTGTCAGCCATATCAATATCATCGATTCAACATGGAACGACATTGATAGTACCTGGGAATATGCATACGACACCACCTACACTTACGACTATGATACCACTTGGAACATTTCACATACCGACAGTCTGAACACCTATATCCATGACACAATTGACTACCACGTTCTGAACACTCTCCCGCTGGTTCATATCAACTGGGGTTGGGGCGGCGCCAGCAATGGCTACTTCACCCTGTCAGGCTCCAACCACGTTGGCACCTATACTCAAAATGAGGCCATGATGATCGGACTTTATCCCGCCGACCAAGCACCGAAAGACACCACTGGACATGTGGCCGTTTATGCCACCCGAGGTTCTATCAGCGATGGCGCCGGCAACCTTATGTATCGTCCGAATACTGACCGTACTTGGATGATTGCAGCTCCTGGTGCAACCCGCTACACCATCAAGTTCCTCCGTCTCGAGACCGAGAACAACGCCGACGAAGTGATTTTCTACAAGAATGGCAATTTGAACGATGTGGCTGGCCGCTACTCTGGCAACACCTGCCCCAGCACCGCCTTCAATATCGTGGCAGACAGCGTACTCGTACGTTTTGTCTCCAACGGCAATGACGTAACTGGCCGCGGCTTCGTATTTGACTTCACCGCCAGCACCCCGAGCGGTTATTGCGAAGAATTGACCACTCTGCCCGCAGGCAGCGGCATCATCACCGACAAGGGCAACGCCACCGTCGAAGAAGGCACTCCCTATCGTCCCGAAACCACCTGCAGCTGGAGAATCAACGGTTTCGAAAAATTGTACATCTCTTATCCCCAGATCGAGCTCGGCGCTGGCGACTTCATCGACTTCTTCGATGTCACTCAGCCCAACAAGAGATACCCCATCTATCGTATCGACGCCTACAACTGGCCGACCGAAGATGTATTGGTAATCGACGGCAACACCCACAAACTTGAGATTCGCTTCGTATCCGACAACTTCGAAGAAAACAACGGCTTCACCCTTACCTACGAAACCGTCACTGAAATTCCCGAAAACAACGGTCTGTTCAACATTGACGTGTATCCGAACCCCGCCAGCAGCACCCTGAATGTTGACCTCTCCTCCGACTATGAAGGCCAAATCAACTTCAGAATCACCGACTTGACGGGCCGCACCATCAGCAATGAAAGCATCCATGCCGACGGCGGTGAACTTCACCACACCCTCAACGTGAGCAACCTCTCCAAAGGTCTCTACCTGCTCAGCATCGAAGGCACCCACGGCAAGAGCGTGCGCAAATTCGTGGTCGAATAGTTCTTTCTATTACAATATTGTAAAAAAGTGTCCTTTTTAAGGGCACTTTTTTTTGTAACAATAATTAATATTTTACGTTCAAAAATTAGTTTGCCGTATCAAAAATTTTACTATTTTTGTGGCTTGTATTTTTGAAGACAAAAACTTAACCATTATGAGAATATTCAGAGTCCTGTTTCTTGCCGCCGCCATGCTGTTTGTGTGCGGCTTAACTTCTTCATTAAAAGCACAGAAGTTGAAAACTGACGATGTGCCTGGCGATGTCACCCAGTCGTTTGCATCCGAATACCCAGATGCAAAAGTCACCGGTTGGAGCCTTGAGGCGAACAACTACGTGGCCTCCTTCAAGGATGACGGCTCCGATGGAAAGGCCTATTTTTCCAACACCGGCACATGGCTCAAAACCATCTACCCCATCCCCGTATCGGAAATCCCGCTGAGCATCAGCACCTACGTCACCAGCAACTACCCCAACTATGAGATCTCGGTCTGCAACCTGCGCGAGATGCCGAAAGTGGGCACCCACTACTATCTGGAAGTCCGCTTCCCCGAAGTGGGCGGCAAAGATGAACCTTCCGTGCTGACTTTCAACTACGTGGGCAATCTGCTGGAGAGAAAAGACCCCGAAGGATGGGTGCTCCGCACCGATGAGCCTACCAAGCCCACCACCGACCACAATGTCGCCCCCTCCAAGCCCGCTAAGGTGGAGGTGGTCTCCAACGACCGTGGTGCCAAAACCAACGAAGAGGTGAAGGAAGAGAAGAAGAAGGAAAAGGAAGCCCAGCAAGCTAAAGAAGAAAAACAAGACAAAGATAACGCAAAAGCAGACAAGTCAGCCGACAAAGGCAAGAAGGGCAAAAAAGAGGCTGAAGCCCCCCACGATCCGTGGGCACAATATGCTATCGCTGAGAAAGATGTGCCTGCTATCGTCATGAAGACCTTCAAGAAAAAGGCCACCAAGCCCGAGAACACCAAATGGTTCAAAGTGGGCGAGACATACGTGGGCAAATGCATCATGAGAGAGTTCCCGATGGAGGTGTACATCTCCACCAAGGGCGTGTGGAAGAAAACCTACTCCTACATCGCTCAAGACCGTATCAACAGCTCCATGATGAAGCATATCGAAACTTACTATAAAGGCTATAAGTTCAGCTTCGCATACAAAGAATTGCGCGCCGACAAGAAAAACAAAGTCTATATCGAGTTCTACGAGAAGAAGAACTGGAAGAAAAAACTGCCCACTGGCGCATGGTTTGACGAGAAAACGCGTAAACTCATCCGCACCGTGGACCCGAACTTCGAAGATCCGTTCAACGATCCCGACTTGTTCAACGATGTGCAGATGAGCGAGGAAGACATGCAGGCCGCCATCAAGGAACTTCCTGCTGGCGTCAACTCCTACATCGCCTCCAACTATCCCTCCTACACCATCCGCAGCACCGAACCCGAAGAGGATAAGGATCTGGGTGAAATTCACCGCGTTGAGATTGCCTCTCCCGGCAACAGCGTCATGATTCTTTATTTCGACAAGAACGGCAACTTCCTCAAGAAAGAGACCCACGACGGCATGAAGACCGTGAAATCATACGGCGACTACGATGAGATTCAGGTTCCCGAAGTGGTGCTCAACGCCTTCAAGGCCAAATTCCCCCGCGTAGTGGATGCCGTTTGGGATGAGGACGAAAACGAAAACTACGATGCCCAGTTCCTCGGCACCAAAGGTCGTGAGATGTGCATCTTCACCCCCAATGGAGTGCTGCTGGAAGACCTCTATTTCCTCGATGTCAACAAGCTCACCCCGGAAATCGAGCGTTATATCAAAGACACCTACGGAAAAACAGAAATCCAGCAATATTTCTCTGTGAAGAAAGACGGCAAGAACTACTACAAGGTTATCATCCTCCCCAACAAGGAGAAATATCCGAAATACTTGTGGTTCACCGCTACTGGAGAATTTGACAGAGTAGAAGAGTAATGGCATACCTCGAAATCAAGGTTCGGTTTTCACAGCCAGAACCATGGAAAGACCTCTTCGCCTCGCTGTTGGGCGATGCCGGTTGCGACAGTTTTATGGACGGGGAGGATGAGAACACCCTGCTCGCCTACATCAAGGAAGACGACTACAACGAAGCGACCATCGCAGAGGTGCTTACGCAGCACGACTACGATGTGGAGGTGAGTTACGAGGTTTCCAAAACGGAGGAGAAGGACTGGAATGCAGTATGGGAAGCCGACTACGAGCCGGTGCTGATTGCCGACCAGTGCTACATCCGCGCTCCCTTCCACGAACCGCTCCCCAATGTAACTTACGACATTGTGATTGAACCGAAGATGTCGTTCGGCACCGCGCACCACGAGACCACCGCCCTGATGATTGAGTATCTTCTGACGGAAGAGATTCAAGGCAAACGGGTGCTGGACATGGGTGCCGGGACGGGCGTGCTGGCCATTCTGGCGCATCAGCGCGGGGCGGCGGCAGTAACTGCCATCGACAACGACCCGTGGGCCTACGAGAACAACCTCGAGAACAACATCCGCAACCATATCAGCGACATGACGGTGAAACTCGGCGATGCCCTTTCCATCGGCGACGACACCTTCGACCTCATCATCGCCAATATCAACCGCAACATCCTGCTGAATGATATGCACCACTATGCCAAGGCATTGAATGCCAGCGGCTGCATTTTCTTCAGCGGCTTCTACGAAGGCCACGACCTGGATATGATCAAGGAAAAAGCGGAATCGTTAGGACTCACCTTCCACTCCTGCAAGGTGCGGAACCACTGGGTGGCAGCAAAGTTCGTGAAATAGCGACAACTCACAAGCAACATTTCTCCTTTCGAAGCGTTGTATATGAAGTATTTCTCATTCAAAAATTTTACAGAAATGAAAAAAATCGTTCTGATACTATCGGTCATACTCTGCGTGACAATTTCCTGTCAAGACGCAGTCACCATTACCAAAGAACTCAAGCAATCGTCGGTAACATTAAACGACAATAACCTCTCGACAGGCAAGACCGCTGAACTGCTGTTAGTGATGGACAAGAACTGGCCCGAAGAGGTGCAGGACACCATCTACAGCCTGCTTCAAAAACCGCAGGTCGGACTGCCGCAAGAGGAATCACTTTTCAGCATCTATCACATTAACAACGACTTATTCAAAGGGGACTTCACCCGGAGAGCCAACATTGTTTATATTGACGTGAACGCCTCCTATACAGAAGCAGAATGCAAGATGGAGAAAAATCCGTGGAGCAAGCCCCAGATTTACGCGCATATCTGCGCGCCCACTAAAGAGGCCGCCATCACCTGTCTGGCCGCCAACCGCGACCAGATTCTGGACGCCATGTTCGACAACGACATCGCGAAGTTGCAGATGGTGCAGGCCAAAACGCCCAATGTGGAACTGCAAGACTATATCCAGAAAAAATTCGGCATTCTGATGACCGTTCCGCAGGAATACGAAATCGGACGCGAAGGCGATGATTTCCTCTGGCTGCTCTATCGCACCAAAAAGAACGACCGCTTCATCATGATTTACACCAGTCCCAACAAAAAGTTGACGCGTGAGGCCATGATCATCAAGCGTAATTACATCACCAGCAAATACATAGAAGGCGAAACCAAAGACATTCATCCCAAAATCACCGAATATGCCAACTATCCGCTTCACCAGCCTTTGAAAATATGGTCGAAAGAAGGTGCTGAGTTGCGCGGATTGTGGGAGACCACCAACGACTACATGGGAGGCCCCTTCTACCAGTTTTCCTTCATCAACATCAATGGGGAATGTGTCACCATTGACGGCAGCGTGTATGCACCTGAAGAGAAAAAGCGGGTCTATATGCGTCAGGTAGAGGCCATTGTAAAATCTGTAAAATAATTTGCAACATTTCTGAAAAAGCTGCGTCTTGCCTATTGTGAAACCAATGGATGAAAAAGAGTTGGTGGCAGCCTGTCTGCAAAACGACCGCAAGGCACAGAAAGAGCTTTACGACCGTTATGCAGCGGTAATGATGGGTGTTTGCAGCCGTTACGCCAACTCCAAGGAGGAGGGGGAAGACATTCTCATAGAAGGGTTTACGAAGGTCTTCGCTCATTTGGGGGAGTTTCACTTTGAAAGTTCTTTGCCAACTTGGATTCGGAGAATCATGCTCAACACGGCCATCAGCTTTTTCAGGATGCACCACAAGCACCACAATGCTTTGGCGTTGGATGACGCTTTTGAGGCAGAGTGGCGCGAGGCGCAGAGCCTGCCATCCGACAAGGTGATGGAGAAGGATCTGCTACAGCTCATCCAGCGGATGCCGGAAACCTACCGCGTGGTTTTCAACCTATTTGTTGTCGAAGGACTTTCGCACAAGGAAATCGCAACCACATTAGGAATCCAAGAAGGCACGTCACGCTCGCAGCTGACACGTGCCAAAAACTGGTTAAAAGAAAGGATAAGCCGATGAATGACAACGAGATAAAACAATTATTGGAAAACTTGGAAGTACAGCCTTCCGCACGTTGCTGGGATGCCATTGAGAGTGGTATCGCGGCGGCTGGCACTACGGCTGGCGGTACTTCAGCGGCCACCAAAGCCGCCGCACAGGCCACGCGCCACCTGTCGTCAGTAGCCGTCAAGGCCATCATCGCCGGCAGTGCGATCACCATCGCCGTCGGCGGCGCGCTCGTCGCAGCCCTGCTTCTTCCCAACGCCAACACCCCCTCCACACCTGCCGAATCCTCCCTCACTGCTCACACCACCTCCCTCCCCTCCCCCCCCGCAACCGAAACCCCGGTTGACACCATCGCCTACAACCCTATCGCCACTGAAACTCGCACATCATCCCCCACCGCCCAAGAACAACTGCCTGAAAAATCTATCATACCCGCTGCCGCTGAGTCAGCCACACCAACCGAAAACTCAGCCACGCCAACGCTGGCCGTAACACACCCCGCATCCGCTCCATCCACCACTCCCCAACCTGCTCATTCAACCACCACTCAAAACCAACCAGCCCTGACGCCCAAAGCAAATGCAACGCCCGCCTCTTCCCGACCGACTGCAACGCAGTCCACCTCCTCGCAGCAGCCCGTTACGCAGACAGAAGATCCTGTCCTGACAGGTCGCGACGACCTCGACTTCACCCCGCCCGTTGCCATCGAGATCCCAAACGTCATCACCCCCAACGGTGACGGTTACAACGACCTGTTTGTCATCAAAGGCATCGAAAACTGCGAGAAGAGCAAGCTCATCATCCGGTCAAAAAGCGGTTCAATGGTCTTACAAGTCAATGATTATCAGAATAATTGGGATGCACAAAACGCGCTCGACGGCACCTATTATTACCAATTCTACTATACCATACATGGCATAGAGGAAACGCGTACCGGCACGTTGACCATCATTCGCTGATTTTTTTGCATTTCTGTTTACCATGTGATTTATTTTTGTAAATTTGCGCCTGATTTGCAACGCAATTTCATTCATTATTCATAAAAAGAAATCACAACATGGAAGAAACCGTCATTGAGGTCCCGACACCTCCCGCATTACCCAAAGAAGAGACTCCCATTCCCCAAAAACCTGCAAAAAAACGCAGAAAATGGCTGATTCCTGTCATCATCGGCGGTGGTGTGGCTCTCCTGCTTGCCATTGCCGGCATCCTGTTTTTCTTTCTTCACACCTCCGATCTCCCCTTCAAGCCCGACACCTCCCTGATTCCGGTGTACGACGGTGAGCACTGGGGATACATCAACAAGAAAGGAAACTACGTCATCAACCCGCAATTCAAAGACGCCGAATGGTTCAACGAAGGGCTGGCGCTGGTGAAGGCAGAAGACGGGAAATATGGTTTCATTGACAAAAAAGGCAACTATGAAATCCCCGCCCAATACAGCCAAGCCACCATTTTCAACGAAGGGCTGGCCTTCGTGGTGGAAGAGGGCGGCTACCCTACCTGCATCGACAAGGATGGCGACATCGTCTTCGAATTCTCAATGGCAGAAGGGGTGGGCTGTTTCCAAGAGGGGCTGGCACCTTTTTACGTCCTCAACGACAAAAACGAAGCCAAATGGGGCTTTGTAGATAAGAAAGGCAATGTGGCCATCAATCCGCAGTTCTCAGTAGCATACAATTTCTCCAATGGACTGGCTGCCGTGGCCAACGACAAAGAGAAATATGGTTTCATCGACAAGGATGGACTGTACGTCATCAACCCGCAGTTTGACTATGTCGGCAATTTCCGTGAAAACGGCATGGCCGCTTTCAAATCAGGTGACAAGTGGGGATACATTGACAAAAAAGGCAAATATGTCATCAACCCCCAATTTGATGATTCCAGAGCCTTCTTTGACGAGAAAGCCCTCGTATGTCAAAACAACAAATACGGCTTCATCAACCAAAAAGGAAACTTCATCATCAATCCGCAATTCGAAGGAGCCAGCTTTTTCCTCTACGGGGAAGGTGTTGCGGCAGTCCTGATGGATGGAAAGGTCGGTTTCATCGACGAAAAGGGGAAATCTGTCATCAATCCCCAATTTGAATATGCATCTGACTTCATTGACGGCATGTCATTTGTCAGATCGGGTGAGAAATACGGCATCATCAACAAAAAAGGCAACTATATCGTCAATCCGCAATTCGAAAATATCAGACCGCCCTATCTGGATTTCTCAATGGTACAAAGTGAATATTACGATGCTTCCAAGTTCCTCAGTACCTTCCTGATGAATTTCCACTCATCCCAAGTGGACGGAATCCCGGCTGTCGGGGCAGTAACCCTTTCCGACATCGCAACCAGCAGCAAATACGGCGACTTATGGCAGTCCCATGCTTGGGGAAGTCGCATCACCCTCCGTCCCGATGAGGAGATGAGCGACGACATCACGCTGAGCGATGTGGAGTTCAATTTCCTCAGCGACACCTACTCATACGACTGGTGGTCATACGAGAAAGATTACAACTATTCGGCCGTTTGTTCCTATGTCGCCTACTCTTTCGACCTTGACAACAAGGCAGAGTCCCGTTCGGGCAGCATTGCCGCCGCACTATGCAACAAACTGAAGAGCATTTATGGCGGAACCGTTTCAAATTTTGAAACAGAATACACCTATGGAACCAATAAGACAGTGGAATGTAACAACGTAAACTTCATTGTGATGGGAAGTTACAGCAAACTGTATTTGATGGTATTTTTCGACAAAGACTCCTATGATAAAGCACTCCGTGAACTCACCAAAGATGAAGAAATAGTAGAAACCGAAGTGACAGAAGCATCTGATGACTGGGACTCCAACGACAGCTGTGTGCGTGTCGCAGAGGCTGCCGACGAATGGTAATGGCCCTTTATCGTAAAATGAAGCGGGCAACCCAATGGGTTGCCCGCTTCCGTATTCAGAATTTCGCTGATTATTTCAGATTGAAAGCCTTCTGGATTTTCTCCACGTAGTCGAGTTTCTCCCAGGTGAAGAGCTCCACCGTCTTGAAGTAGCGTTCACACTCGCGGCCGTCGGCATCGGTGCATTTCTCCACGCGCACGCCCTTGCCGTTGCAGAACAGCTCCACCTCCTCCTCGCGGCACTCCTGTCCGAAGTGACCGTAAGCAGCCGTCGGCAGATACATGGGCTGGGTGAGTTTGAGCCGCTTGATGATATCGTAGGGCTTGAGGGTAAAGATCTTAGCAATCTTCTCTGCAATCTCGCCATCAGTCATCTTCACCTTGGCGGAGTTGTACGTGTTCACGTTCACGCTCACCGGTTCGGCCACGCCGATAGCGTAGGCCACCTGCACGAGCACCTGATCGCAGAGCCCTGCAGCCACCATGTTCTTGGCGATATGGCGGGCGGCGTAGGCTGCCGAGCGGTCCACCTTCGACGGATCCTTGCCCGAGAAGGCACCACCACCGTGCGCACCGTGACCACCGTAGGTGTCCACAATAATCTTACGGCCGGTCAAACCCGTGTCGCCATGGGGACCACCGATGACAAACTTGCCGGTGGGGTTCACATACAGCTTGAAATCGCCAAACAGTTTGCGGATACGAGCAGGCAGGTTCTTTTTCACTCTGGGAATGAGAATGTTAGCCACATCCTCGTGGATTTGCTCGGTGGTGACATCGGGGTCGTGCTGGGTGGAGACCACGATGGTGTCGATGGCGAGCGGTTTGCCGTGGTCATCGTACTGGATGGTGACCTGCGACTTGGAGTCGGGGCGCAGGTAGCGCATCTTCTTGCCCTCGCGGCGGATAGCGGCCAGCTCGCGCATGAGGCTGTGCGCCAGGTCGAGGGTGAGCGGCATGTAGTTGTCGGTCTCGTTGCAGGCATAGCCGAACATCAGGCCCTGGTCGCCGGCGCCCTGGTCTTTTTCATTCTCGCGGTCCACCCCCTGGTTGATGTCGGGCGACTGCCGGTGAATGGCCGACACCACACCGCACGACTGGGCGTCGAAACGGTATTCGCTCTTGGTATAGCCAATTTTCTGGATGACTTTTCTTGCTACTTCATCTACAGGCACGTAGCCGTTGGTGGTGACCTCGCCGGCACAAACCACCAAGCCCGTTGTAACTAATGTTTCGCAAGCCACTCTGGACTTCGGATCCTGTACGAGGAAAGAGTCGAGCAGAGCGTCTGAAATTTGGTCACTCACTTTGTCGGGGTGCCCTTCAGATACTGATTCGGATGTAAACAGATAGCTCATGTTTAAAATATTAAATGTTAATAAATTAGTTATAACGAAAAAGGTGGGAAACCAATGGTTTAGCATTTTTTCAAGTGGTTGCAATCATTACAAATCTCTCCACATTTTTCGCACGGCAAAAGTACACATTTTTTCTTGAATTATACCCTTGGGATGAAAAAAATATTCGCTCTTTTTTCCGTAATTTTGCACCCTCAAAAAAAGAGTTATGACCATCATCCTCGCCAATGGCGAAAAGCCTTTCGCTCCCCAATGTATCGAACTGATACTCAACGCTGAAACCATCGTCTGTTGCGACGGAGCCATCCGCCATCTGGAGGAGCTGGGCATCCGGCCGACGGTGATTGTGGGCGACGGCGACTCGCTGACCGCCGAGCAGCGCAACCGCTATGCCAGCATCATCGATGCCGACCCCAGCACCGACTACAACGACCTCACCAAGGCGTTCCGTTACTGCGAGGCGCACGGTCTGGACGACCTCACCATTCTGGGTGCCACCGGGCTGCGCGAGGACCATACGTTAGCCAACCTCGGACTGCTGCTGCGCTATGCCGGCCGGTTTCGGGTGCGCATGGTCACCAACTACGGGATTTTCAGTGCCATCGGCGGCACCACCACCTTTGCGTCGCGGGCGGGCGAGCAGGTCTCCATCTTCAGTTTCACGCCCACCGCAAGGCTCACCTTCCACGGACTGCGCTACCCTGTGGCACAGCGCTCCTTCGCCGAGCTGTGGGAAGGCGCCTCCAACGAGTCGTTAGGCGATAGCTTCACCATCGAGTTGCACAACAGCGGACAAGTGCTGGTATATCAGGCTTTTAAAGGACAATATTCATGACATCATCCATCAAAAACATCATCTTCGACTTGGGCGGCGTGTTGTACGACATCCGCTACGAGAATATCGCCGACCGTTTCGCCACCTACGGACTGCACCATTTCACCCAGCAATACACGCAGGCGGCTCAGACTGAGGCGATTGACCTGTTCGAGGAGGGTCGTATCAGCGTGCCCGAGTTCCGCGACTACATCCGTTCGCTCTCGCCGGTGGCGCTCACCGACCAGCAGATTGATGATGCCTGGAATGCCATTATCATCGACCTGCCGGCGCACCGTGTGGAGATGTTGCGGCAGTTGAAAAAGAAGTACCGGCTGTTTCTTTTCAGCAACACCAACCAGCTCAACTACGACTGTTTTCAGGTGCAGTTGCGGGCGCAGTACGGCTGCAACATCTTCGAGGAGTGCTTTGTGAAGGCCTATTTCTCGCACGAGATGCACATGCGCAAGCCTCACGTGGAGGCCTTCCGGCGGGTGGTGTCCGAGCAGGGGCTTGTACCCGAGGAGACGTTGTTCATCGACGACACGGCCCGCCACATCGAGGGGGCGAAGGCGGTGGGCCTGCGCACCTATCTGTTGCCGAAGGGCGTGGATGTGGCCACGGTGATGGAGTCCTATCTGTAGTAGTTTTTTTCTTTTTGGGGCGGCCCGGCTCCCTGCGGTCGCCGTCGGGCTTTCCGCATTATAGGTTAAAACCAAATTTTTTTATAAAAAGTTATCAACAATATTGCAGGCGTTTGTGTTTGTTGCGTTTTCACAATAAACTTTTATACAAATTGCTA